>NZ_JAFNNJ010000002.1:0-608447 GCF_026536825.1 Gilliamella sp. B3367 | reverse complement strand
TACTCGTGCAGTTGATGCTAACGGTCTGCTTGGGATTACGCTATCTAACGGAGCTAATTACACGCCTTCTAACAATTCATCATCTACAACCCCAATCACCTTGCCCGTTGAGGGTCAGAGTTTTGCTGATATTCGTATGTTCGTTCCTACTGATACTAATTCAGTCGCTTTGAGTTCACTTATCGGTCCTCCTAATAATTATTGGGGTGATGATGATGGAGATTCTGGCGTTAGTGCTACAGGTTCTTTAAGTTTATCTATCGTCGATAAAAGAGGTCAGTCTGTATCACGTAATTCCGTGCTAACAATTTGTAAGGCACCTTATAGGGTTACGTTATCTAGTACTAACGGTACATTATCTACTCGTTACGGATTTCCTAATCGTAGTACTTTCAGTGCAAGTAATGTTACTTATTACGTCAATCCTAAGGCTTCGCCTGTGGTTTGTTTTGCTCGGCCTAATTTAAAGTATGGTAAGCTTAATGAGAATGGTATTTCTCACGATTTCCGCGGTCCATCTTCAATGTGGGACCCTGCTAATGGTTTTATCCCTCAGTCAACTTCCCCGTCACTTTACGGTAGAAACTTTCCTACTACTGGTGCTAACAAACTGTACTTTGATTTACTCATTACCGGTAGTAGTCAGCCATTGTCTTGGTCTCCAGTTTCTCGGAGTGGTATCACAGCTACAATGTCTAATTCTACTGCTACAAGCGTTCGTGTTACTTTAACTGGTCCTTACGCTACCGAATCCCAGCATAATTCTAGAAATCCTGGTCCTATTTCTAAACCTACTTTGCCTCAGACCTTCGAGTTGGTCGGTCGTGATAGTAATGGTGCTCCAGTCGTCAAATATGGTTTTACTTTGAAGCAGTGGTTCGTCAACCGAGGTACTAAGTCTGACACTTATCCTAATACATTATCTTGGTGTAATAGTATTGGTTATCGAATGCCTCGCGTAAGGGATTTAACCAACGCGGTTCGTACAGGCTCTTCTCCTATCTCTGGCGCCACCCCTTCCTCATCTGGTAATTATTACCAACGTAGAATTGGTTCAGGTTTTTTCACGGAGTGGGGACGAATGTATGATTATTCAGGCGTTGGCTTCGACTACGATTGGTACTGGACTAGTGACCCGGATGGTAGTAACCAGTTTTTCGTGGGCACACACTACGGTTACGTGAATTGGAACTACACCTACTACGCCTACTCCGGACTTTGCTCCCATCCTTAGTTTTTATTTCTTCGTCCTTAATCCTTAGGGCGGGGGTGGGGGTGATAAAAAATAGTGTTGAGTCATTAAAAGCAAGCTGACTCAAGGAGTCAACGTCGTTTAGCCATAAAAAAAGCGATTTTGCGGCTAAGCGGCAAAAATGCTGGGCACCTAGGTGGTGGTTAAAAATATTGATATTAAAGGAGTAATATAAAATGAATATTGAAGACAAAATAGCGTTAAGTAAAAGTCCGGTTCAGTTTATTGCCGAAGGTAATTTTTTAAAGCTTTATAATCAATCATTATATGTGGTTGAGCAATTATTGGGTTTTAGCTTAAAGGTAACGGCAAAGTATATAAAAAAAATTGATGAAATTATTATTTGCGGTGGATTTCCTACCAGTTCTATTACTAAACGCTACCCCAATGCCAGCCCTAATTTTACGGGTTATGAGTTATTGGGTGATTATGATTTAAGTGGCTATGAGCTATGGTACCAAAAGCATTGCCAAATACCGAAGCAAAAAACACCACAATCCCTTCTCACAACATCCCAAGAGATAAACGAACAGTTAAACGAATTCCACGATATGAATAAACCCTTAACGGTTCAGCATCTATTATTTTTACAATCATGGCAGGCAAATAAATATCCTGCTATGGTAGATAGTGCGTTTATACAGGCGTTGAAGAATTATTTTAGTGAATTGCATTAATAGCAGAGCACACTGTGCCTGATGGCGCTATCGGATAGGATTTATCAAATCCGCTGATAGAAAAAAGGCTATAAATAAGGTCTGTATTTTTTACGCAGAGCTTGATGTTAAAGGTAAATCATCCACCTCAACTAGGGTGGTTTTTTAAGTTTTTTATCGAAAAAAAAATTGAGGAACGGGGTTTTTGGCGCTAATAAATAATTATATTTAGCTTTATTACCCCGTTTATCCGTTAACTTATCTGCTTTTTATTTTATTGCTTTTGCCACTATTTGTTGTGCTTCTTGCTGTAAGGTGGCAAGGTGTTCGTTGCTGATAAAGCTTTCGGCATAGATTTTATATGCGTCTTCTGTTCCCGATGGGCGAGCTGCAAACCAGCCGTTTTCGGTGATCACTTTTAATCCACCAATTGGCGCATTATTTGCTGGCGCGGTAGTGAGGCATTGGGTTATTTCTTCACCGGCTAGATTGTCTGTAGTTAATTGGCTTGCATCAAGTTTGGCCAGTTTTTGTTTTTCAGCAAATGTAGCCGAAGCTTGAATGCGTCCATAGTATGAGACACCAAATTTATCTTCAAGCTCTTGGTATTGTTCTTGTGGGTTTTTGCCAATTTTGGCCGTCATTTCTGCAGCAAGCAGACATAAGATGATGCCATCTTTATCAGTTGTCCAGACTTTGCCGTTGGTTCTTAAAAATGATCCGCCAGCGCTTTCTTCACCAGCAAATCCGAGTTTGCCGTGATAGAGTCCATCAGCATACCATTTAAAACCAACCGGATATTCAAGGTATTTTTTGTTTAAGCTGTTAGCTACGCGGTCGATCATTGAGCTAGTTACAAGTGTTTTACCGATTGCGATATCTTTGTGCCATTGTGGGCGGTTTTGGAATAGGTAGTTTACACAGGTTGATAAGTAGGCATTTGGGTTCATTAGTCCTTTTGGGGTGACGATACCGTGGCGGTCAGCATCGGTGTCGTTGCCAAAGGCTAGATCGAATTTGTCTTTTAGATTTAGTAATCCTGCCATTGCCCAACGGCTTGAGCAATCCATGCGGATAATTTCATCATGGTCAAGATGCATAAAGCTAAATGTTGGGTCGATTTTGTTGTTAACGATTTCAAGGTTTAGGCCATATTTTTCAGCAATGCGTGGCCAATAGGTAATACAAGCGCCACCCAGCGGGTCAACCCCAATTTTGAGTGATGATGATTTGATAAGCGATAGATCGATGATGTTTTGTAGGTCATTAACATAATCGGTTTCATATTCTTTAGTATGAAGGTAGTCAGATTTTATCGCTTTTTCGATCGTGACGCGTTTGACACCATTTAGGTTGGCTTTGAGTAGTTCGTTAGCGCGATTTTCGATCTGTTTGGTGATGTCAGTATCAGCAGGCCCGCCGTTAGTTGGATTGTATTTGATTCCTCCATCTTCAGGTGGGTTGTGTGATGGCGTGATAACGATGCCGTCAGCTAATTGTGATTGTTTATTGTAAGTTAAGATGGCGTGCGATATTACCGGCGTTGGTGTGTAACCCCAGTTTTGAGCGATGACTACGGTTTGTTCGTTAGCAATAAAGACTTCTAATACGGATTTTAGCGCAAGTTCGGATAAGGCGTGGGAATCTTGGCCAATAAAGCAAGGGCCAGTGATGTTGTTAGCTTTGCGGTATTCCGCCACCGCTTGTGCAATGGCTAGAATATGAGCTTCGTTAAAGGTGCCTTTGTTTGAGCTACCACGGTGACCCGATGTACCAAAGATGACCAGTTGGCTGATATTGTCTGTATCTGGTTTGATTTGGTAGTAATTGTTTTTTAATGTTTCGACATTTATTAGGTCTGTCGGTTGCGCTAACAATCCCGCACGACTTGGCTTATCCATTTTTTACTCCTCTTTCACAATTCGTTTTATTCACTTTTGTGTTCATTGAGTGAATTTTTATTTACTTGATGGTGAGAATGCATGAGTCACTTGGTTTATCATGCTTTCTGATATTCCCATGTCACTCATAATCGATTCTATAATGAGTATTTTACGAGCAGTATTGGTGTTGCTAATTACCCAATATGGGGTTCCAATGATTTCTCGTGGTTTGGTGTTTTTACCTGAGGTTTCGAGTGCTGTTGGGTCTTTTGCTAGGTATTGACGCTTTCTACCATGGAGTGAGGTCGCTGCAATGGAGAATAGTGCAGAGTTGTAGTTGTATAGCGCGTTTAATACCATTAAAAATCGACTGATAGTGGATCTTTCTTTAGTAAATCTTTCACTTTTAATCAGGTTTTCAATAACTGAATAATTGTTTTCAATGAGTTCTGATGGGGCAATTTCGATTGCTGACAATTGGTTAAACTTTAATAATCGTCTTAAAATACTTGAGGCATCTTCACCGATATATTTAGTTTGGCCTGCGATAAAGTTATAAAGTTCTTCGTCGATTTCGATAGTTTTCATGCTGTTATTTTGCCTATAAAATTATTTTACTGGACATCCATCAGCTGCGATGGCGTCAAGATTTAAATTCGGTTTGTCATTCATACAATCAAGCTTAGATTGATGAGTGACGGTTTCATTTTTCGTCGTTGCTTTTTGATTTTCATCATGACAGGCAGTTATCATAACTGATAATATTAAAGGAAAAAATAACCGTTTCATGTACTTATTGTATGGTAGATTAACTATTGAGCTGAGTATAACCTAAGTTGATTATAAATTGTATTATCAAATGATAAAATTGTGAAAATGATGTTGTCGTTTTTGCAAAAGAATATTATGCTATTAGAGGTATAAAATTTTATACTCAATATATGAGGAATAAATTATGAAAAAAATCGTCACATTAACTATACTAGCAGCAATTTTATCTGGGTGCAGTAATAGTGATATTTATTCTGGCGATGTTTATACAACCGATCAAGCTAAGCAAGTTCAACAAGTAAGTTATGGTACAGTTGTTGCTGTAAGAGCTGTGAAGATTCAAGCTAACTCTGATGGCAAAAATGGTGGCAATGTTGCGGGTCCTTTAGGCGGCGCAGTCATCGGGGGAGTATTAGGTAATACAATTGGTAATGGTACTGGGCGAATTTTAGCTGCAGCTACCGGTGCTGTAGGTGGTGCAATTTTAGGTGATGCTATCGAAAACAAAGCAAGCCAAGCTGCAGCGGTTGAATTAGAAATCAAACAAGATAAAGGTTCAACGATTGTTATTGTTCAAAAAGGTGATGCTAAGCAGTTTTACCCTGGTCAAAAAGTGAAACTGATCTCTAACGGTAAACGTATTAGTGCAGCACCAAAATATAATTCAAGATATTAAAGGTTCCTTTTCAAATCTTACTGATTTGTTCGCCTTCACTTATTGTATGATTCGTGAAGGCATTTTTTTTCTTCCCTTTTTTCCTTTTTTCCCATTTTACCTATTTTTAAATTCTCTTAATTGATTATTTTGTCAGCATAAAAATTTGCTTGGTTTGGTGCAAATAGATAAACTCAAGTTAGATGTTTAATTGTAATAAGGAACAGTACTGCAATGCGTATTTTACATACTATGATCCGCGTCGGCGATCTAAAACGTTCAATTGATTTTTATACTCGTATAATGGGAATGAAGTTGCTTAGAACAAGTGAGAATCCTGAATATCAATACTCGCTTGCTTTTGTTGGTTATAGTGATGAGTCTGACAGTTCGGTGATTGAGTTGACCTATAATTGGGGGACGGATAAATATGATCATGGTACGGCGTTTGGTCATATTGCTATCGGGGTTGATGATGTGGCTAAGATGTGCGAAGACGTTCGTCAAGCGGGTGGTCGTGTGACTCGTGAGGCGGGGCCGGTTAAAGGTGGTAAGACGATTATTGCTTTTGTTGAAGATCCCGATGGTTATAAACTTGAGTTAATTCAAAATAGCCAAGCGTCTGAAGCGTTAGGTAATTAATACGTTATATCGCCGATTTTTCGGCGATATTTTTTTCAAATCTATTAATATTTTGGTGCAAGCAGGTCATCAATAAGTTGTTGGTGTGTGATGGTTTGTTTTGCTTGCTCAAGACTCGCTGTTGTCATAATGGCATTAAGTGCTGTTAATGATTCATCAAAATCATCATTTATTATGATGTAGTCATATTCGTTATAATGCGATATTTCAGATTGGGCTTTGTGCATTCTTTTGCTGATGATATTCGCGTCGTCTTGGCCTCGTTTAATCAGTCTATTTTCAAGCTCTTTTAGTGATGGCGGTAAAATGAAGATGCTTTTTGATTCAGGCATTTGCTGTCTTACTTGCTGTGCACCTTGCCAATCGATATCAAGAAAGACATTTATTCCTTGCTGTAATGATTGTTCGATTTCAGCTTTGGATGTGCCATAGTAGTGGTCAAAGACGTGAGCATATTCAACAAAGGCATTTTGTTTTATAAGTGATTCAAATTCTTGATTGTCTACAAAATAGTAGTGTTCACCTTGTTTTTCATCCGGTCTTGGGTTTCTGGTTGTATGAGAGATTGAAACTTTAGCCGGATGGTGATTAGTTTGTGCTAAATAGGCGCGAATCAGGCTTGATTTGCCTGCACCACTTGGTGCTGAAATGATAAATAAAGTGCCTGTATACATAAATAATTTTACCGTAATATAATAAATAGTTTTAATAGAGCGTTGTTATACTCTATTATAGCAAAGTTTGATTATAAAATGCGGCTTATTGTTTTTAGTCTAATTAATTGTCTGCAATCTAATCTTTATCATTATAATTATTCAAGATATCAGTTTGTAAGGAATGAAAGATGTCATTAACGTTTGAAGATGGTGTGCGCGCCTGTATTCCCACCTTATTGGGGTATATTGGAATTGGTATCGCTGCGGGTGTAGTGGGTAAAGCCTCTAATTTGTCAGTGTTAGAAATCACCTTGATGGCTGCTATCATTTATGCGGGTGCATCGCAATTTATCATCACGGGTTTAATGATTGTAGCAACTCCGATTTCGGCTGTGATATTTACTGTTTTTTTGGTTAATTCACGCCATTTTTTGATGAGTATGGCTACTGCACCTGCTTTTCGGCGTTTTTCGCTTTTAAATAATATTGGGATTGGTAGCTTATTAACCGATGAGAGTTTTGCGGTTGCGATGAATGCTATTGCCAATAAAACGCCGATTAATCCACCTTGGATGCATGGGCTGAATGTTACTGCTTATTTGGCGTGGATTTTGTCCTGTTTAGTCGGTGCATTGATTGGCGAGTGGTTGCCAAATCCTGCTCAGTTTGGTTTAGATTATGCATTAGTTGCGATGTTTATTGGTTTATTATATTTGCAGTTAACTGGTGATAAAACAAAAACCATTAGAAATCTGATTATTGCAATGTTAACTGTAACGCTGGTGCTGGTCTTTTTATTGCGATTTGTATCGTCAGAAATGGCAATATTATTTAGTACTTTTGCTGGCTGCTTTATGGGTATTATTGTGGAGCGTAAAGCATGAGTTTGTATAGTTTGTTGATTATTTTGGGGAGTGGTGTGGTGACTTGGTTACCGCGAGTTATTCCATTTTTATTAGTTAGAAAATTGCAATTGCCTGAAATCGTGATTCGTTTTCTATCTTATGTGCCTATCTGTATTTTAACTGCGCTATTTGTGCAAAATTTGTTTATTGTTAAGCAAGGTGAGTTTCCTTCTTTTAATTTGGAATATTGTTTAGCCGCTGTGCCAACTATTATCGTGGCAGTATTGACACGAAACCTGATGTGGGTGGTGATTACGGGTATGAGTTGTATGGCTTTGATTCGGTATTTTATTCTCTAGCGATAAATAAAAAAACAGGGCGATTGCCCTGTTTTTTTATGTCAACATTGTTCTTTTTGCTCTAATCGCATGATGTTTCTTTTTAGTCTTTCAGCTTCGGCGGTTTGACCTAATTGAGTTAGGTAGTTGGCCATTGCTTTTTGATTGGCAAGATTGTTAATGATAGATTTTGGTTGTTTTTTCCACCATTTTATTAAAGCTAAAGGATCAATATCCGTAGATAACTGTTTTATACGACCAATATAAGCCGCTTGTTTGAACTGATCGAGTTGCGAATCAGGGTAAGCTTTGGTTTTGTATAAGATCGGTAACAGTTCTATCACCGCTTGATAATCTTGTGATTCATAATATAGCTGGTCTGCTAATTTTAGGAGCTCAATGTTACGCGGTTTTTCGTTTAGCAGTTTTTCGATTGTGATTTTAGCTGAGCTATATTCATGATTTTTGATTTGTAACCGAATTTGTACAAGCTGAAAAGCAAATAATTCATTTGGTTGACAACTTTTAGCTGCTTGCTCTAAAGATTGATTAGCGGCAATAAGTTGGTCATCATCAATTTGTGCTTGAGCAGCGAGTAAGTAAGATAGTGTTGAACTTTTTGCTCCTTTGGCACTTTTCATAAATAGTTTTGCTGCTTGTCGGTAATCACCTTCTAATAAATAAAATTGCGCTTGTTCAATACGTTTAATTGATTTTTTTGGCGATCGTAATCTAAACCAATTACCCAATTTGGTATTGAAGATTTTAGAGAATAATTTATAGATTAGGTATAGGCAGAGCAAGCCAATGATTTGCAATATCATAAATGAGTTAAATGACATGCTGATACGATATTTGGCAACTTCGAATACCGCAGAACCTTGGTGGCCTTCAAACAATGGCCCAAGGAAAAATCCACCAACTAATACTAGGAATATAATGAGTATTTTGAACATTATTATTCTCCTATTTACCTAATATCGATTTAACGCGGGTTTGCATTAATTTTTCAAGTTCAGTAATGCTGTCGAGTTTATCAGGTATATTTTGGTTACTGATTGGTTGGTTTTGTAAGTTTTCAAGCTCATCTATGAAAGCTTTTACGCTAGGGGCATTGCCATCAAAATAAGCATTGACCCAAATTGCGGTATCATTTAGTGCTTGTTGATAAATGAGTTCTTGATGTCTTGGTACTGCTTGAGCAGCAATCAATAAACGGAAACGGATGTTTTCGCGCAGGTAAAGTGATTGTTCTGCACTAAGTGGTGTTTTTAGGATCTGGCATTTAACAATTTGCTTTTCGTCACTTCCTGCTTTGTCTAGGCACTCAGAAAAATGGTTATCTTTTACATCTAATTTTTCAATTTTGATGAATTTATCCATAAATGTTGAAGCATTAGCAAGTAAATTATCTGACCAATCATCTGTTGAATGGGTGACATTATCTGCTGAAGTATTGGCGTTGTTAGCAAGAGTATCGTCATATTGATTCATGCCCAGATCGATATCTTTATAGTTTCCAACTAATGGTAATTCTGTTATTGATTCAGTCAAACCAAGTAATTTTAGGATTATGCCATCAGCGTCAACAAAAGTGACTTGAGATAGTGAGTTAATATCTTTGGTGATGGCTTGTCGAGCAGGGAGTAAGCTTGGATCATTTGTTTTCGCTAAGCTTTCATCTGCACTTTTGAGTAATAAACGGGCACTGGTGTAGTCTTGATCGCTCCAGATTTTTCTTCCCGCTAAATGCACTAGGTAGTTTGCTTGCGAGATGAGCCAAACGTTATTATCCAGAGTCGATAAGGCTGCTAAACGTTCGTTTAGGCTATTTAGGTTTTGCTCGTTTAATTTATTGGTATCATTAACTTGTTCAGTAAGTTGCTGTTGAGCTTTTTGGTTGTCGCTTAATTGACGGTCAACGCGTTGTGTTAATAATGAAAACTGTTGGTTTTGTTTATTTATGGCATCATCAATATTACTTTGAAGATCTTTAATGATACTTGCTTTGGTATTTTGTTTTAAATTGGCAATTTCAGCTTGTAGCGTTGAGATTTCATGTGTTTGGTTTTGGAGCTGTCTATAACCTTGAAAATAGATCAATCCACCTAAGCAAACTGTTAATCCGATGGCGAGTATTGAGAGTTTTGATACTGGCGCTTTTAGTGTTTTGACTGATGGCTCAGGTTGAGGACTAGAAGGTTTTGGCTCTTTTTTATTTATATTCATCATATTATTCGCTTCTGTCTTTTTTATTTGGCTAAATGAAGTGGTGCTGATGTTTGATAGTGTTGCATTGGCACCATAATATCTAGATGGCATAAATTACCTCATTTAGATTTTTGAGAAATATTTTCCGCATTATGACATAGAGTTATCATTGTTTTAAATAAAAATTCATTATTTGCGCTAACAATTTGTAAAACGTTATGCCAATTTAGTTGCTTGGCTTTTTCGAATATCCGTGGGCTAGTTACCACCAATTGTGCTTCATATTTATGTTTATTTTGGCAATATGTGTCGAGTTGGAGTAGGTGATCGACACTTGTTACGAGTAGGATTTGTTGAGCAATATCATCAGTTAGTATGTTGGCTGGATATTGAATTGGTTGACGAAAATAACATTGTATTAAAGTCACGTTTGCTTTTTGTTGCAACTCTTGAGAGAGCAATTGCCGTCCATTGTTTCCACACAAAATTAAAACGGAACGGCCTTGCAAGTCAGTCAATAGTGGTAATAATCCCTCACTATGTTCCTCACTTGGATAATCAACGTGAACGTCAGCTTGTTGACTAAACAATTGAGCTGACTTTTTGCCAATGGCAAAATAGCGTAGATGTTTAGGAAAGCTTAGATTAGGTTGATGTTCTTTTATCATATAGCTGACTTGTGGCGATACCACAATTACGATATCTGATGGCGCAAGTTGGTTGAGCTGTTGTTGAAGGCTATTTAGTCCGTGACCTGCTAAGATTTTGAATAATGGGAGATGGGTTGCCGGAATATTTGCTTGATTTAATTGCTGGGTTAGCTTATCCCCTTCGGGGGAAGGGCGAGTAATATAAATCATCAATCAATTATTTCCGCTAAAATTTTATCAGCTCCTTTGGCTAACAATTCTGATGCCAGTTGTTGACCTAAGGTTTCAGGCTCGGTTGCTGATTTGGTTAGCGTCGCTTTAATGATTTTGCTCCCATCAATACTACCAACTAACCCGGTTAAAGTTAATAAATCATTCGTTAATTGACTATAGCAGGCGATTGGCACTTGGCAACCACCTTGTAAGGCTTGATTCATTGCTCTTTCTGCTTGGATACAAATTCGGCTGTTTTTATCGTCTAGAGGTGCAAGTAATTTAAGAATCGTGTCATCATTTGATCGGGTTTCAATGCCAACCGCACCTTGCCCAACCGCCGGTAAGATTAAATCTGTTGTTATATATTGTTTGATTCGTTCTTGTAATCCTAATCGCTTTAAACCGACAGCGGCGAGGATGATTGCATCGTATTGTTGATCGTCTAATTTCGCTAGACGAGAGCCTACATTTCCACGTAAATCTTTTATGATGAGATGTGGATATTTTGCTCGCAATTGACATTGGCGTCTTAGACTTGAAGTGCCAACAATGGCACCTTGCGGTAAATCGTCCAAGCTTTGATATTGGTTTGATATGAGTGCATCACGTACGTCATCGCGTTGGCAGATGGTTGATAGGGTTAGTCCTTCTGGGAATTGGGCGGGAATATCTTTTATTGAGTGAACAGCAATATCAGCTTCGTTGTTTAATATGGCTTGCTCTAGTTGCTTTACAAATAATCCTTTTCCACCAATTTTTGACAGTGGACTATCTAAAAGCACATCACCTTTGGTTACCATAGGAAGCAGTTCCACGGTCAGATCGCTATGGATAGCTGTCAGTTGTTCTTTTACATAGTTAGCCTGCCAAAGTGCTAAGGGGCTTTTACGTGTGGCGATGCGAATTTTCAATGGTGTTTCCATTCCTTTCAAATCTTTGTTTATCTTTTCTTTAACTCTTGAGTCGATTTGCCTAAAGTTTTGAGCGCTTTAGGCATGAAGACATTTTTATTTTTTTACGGTTTAAATGTGCCGCTTAAAGTTCATCGACAAAACGAATTGCATAACCAATATAATTTGCCGGAGTTAATTGTTTTAATCTTGCTTTTTCATGTTCAGGTAAAGCTAACGAGTCAATGAATTGTTGCATTCCTTGTGCATCAACACGTTTACCGCGAGTGAGTTCTTTTAATTTTTCGTATGGTTTTTCGATACCATAACGGCGCATTACGGTTTGAATTGGTTCGGCTAGCACTTCCCAATTACGGTTAAGCTCTTCAAGTAGATATTCTTGATTGACTTCAAGCTTATTTAAGCCTTTTAGGGTCGATTGATAAGCGATGATCGCATAACCAATACCTACACCGAGGTTACGTAATACTGTTGAGTCAGTTAAATCTCGTTGCCAACGAGAAATAGGTAGTTTGCTACCCAAGTGACTTATAATAGCGTTAGCTATACCTAAGTTACCTTCAGAGTTTTCAAAATCAATTGGGTTAACTTTGTGTGGCATGGTGGAAGAGCCGATCTCACCAGCGATGGTTTTTTGTTTGAAATGATTTAGTGCAATATAACCCCAAACATCACGATCAAAGTCGATCATGATGGTATTGAAACGTGCAACACAATCAAAATATTCGGCAATATAATCATGTGGTTCAATTTGCGTGGTGTATGGATTCCATTGTAATCCCAATGATGTGACAAATTCTTCACTAAATTTGTGCCAATTGATTTGTGGGTAAGCCACCATGTGTGCATTATAGTTACCTGTCGCCCCATTGATTTTACCTAGTATTTCAATTGACTGTAGTTGTTTAAGTTGTCTTTTTAAACGGTAGGCTACATTAGCAAACTCTTTACCAATGGTAGATGGTGTAGCGGGTTGTCCGTGCGTTCTTGATAGCAATGGCAGGTCACGATAAGCTTTAGCTTGAGCGGTGATAATATCAATCAATTTATTCCAATAAGGAACGATTACTGTATCTCGCGCTGTTTTTAGCATTAATGCGTAAGATAGATTGTTAATATCTTCTGAGGTACAGGCAAAGTGAATAAATTCGTTAATAGCTTGTAGCTCTTCGTTACTGTTTACTTTCTCTTTTAGGAAATATTCAACCGCTTTAACATCATGGTTTGTGGTTTTTTCGATGGTTTTAATGCGTAATGCATCTTGTTCATCAAAGTTTTCTACAATTTGGTTAAGGTGTTTAGTGGCAAGCTCACTTAAAGCTGGAACCTCCAGAATATCTGCTTGGCTAGCTAATTTTTGTAGCCAACGTACTTCAACTTGAACGCGATATTTTAATAAACCATATTCACTAAAAATTGTGCGTAATTCTGTTGTTTTGTCACCATAACGACCATCAATTGGTGATAGGGCGGTTAGAGCAGATAATTCCATCGGTTTTACTCCGTTGCTATTTTTTAATTTAATAACTTTGTTGATTAATTTCTTTTAATAACTCTTGCGCTGCATTAGCTATTCGTTTGCGACTTAATAGGAATTGGAAGCGACTTCCTCCAACTTGATACCATAAAATGGCCGAGCGAACACAACTCAATAGTGAAGATCTGACTTTGGCTTGAACTAATGAATTTTGTAGATATTCAGCTTTACCTACCACTTTGATTTTTGTTGCTAACGGGCTGATGATATCAGAATAGATTCCAGCTAATGAATAAGATAGGTCGTCAATATGATTGTCGATTGTTTCATTATTCATTTCAGGATATAGGCCTGATATTCGTTGTAAACGTTGATCTATTTTATCTAACGCTTCATTATTTTTTAATAGTTTGCTGGTAATACTTAAGGTGCCAAAAAGGTAACGAATCAGTTCAACATGTTGTTTTTGGTTAGAGGAGAGTAGGGTAATCAGTGTTTCTAACCCTGTTTTGATATTGTTTATACCATCATAAACATCATCAGTGGTTTTTGGTGATGTGTTGAATATGCTTTTTATCGATACTTGATAAATTGTCGTATTACAAACCCCAGTATTAGCAAGCTGGGGGATAAGTGTTGCGCTTTGTGTCGCGCCGGCAAGAGCTATTGCAATATGATGATATTTATTGTTCACTTTAATGCTCCTTACTGCTTATAATTCGTTCCTCGATAATTCCACCGCCAAGGCAAACTTCATTTTGATAAAACACTGCTGATTGTCCTGGTGTGACAGCTGCAACAGGTTTGTCAAACATGACTTCAATTTTATCTTCACCTAGTGGTGTAACACAACAAGAGATATCTTGTTGACGATAGCGCGTTTTAACTGTGCAATGAAATGGTTGGGTAACAATTTTACGATCAACCCAGTGCAGTTGTTGGGCAATTAAACCATTTGAAAATAGTGCTGGATGGTCATGACCTTGAGCAACAATTAATTCGTTATTTTTAATATCTTTATCAACTACGTACCATGGAGTGTCGTCGGCTTGTTTTAGACCACCAATGCCAAGCCCTTTGCGTTGACCTAATGTGTGGTACATTAATCCTTGGTGTTGACCAATAACTTCACCATTTACGGTTCGAATAACGCCTGATTGTGCAGGTAAATAACGCGCTAAGAAGTCACTGAATTTTCGTTCTCCGATAAAACAGATACCTGTTGAGTCTTTTTTGGCTGCGGTTGCTAAGCCAAGTTGCTCTGCTATCTTTCTTACTTGTGGTTTTTCAAGTTCGCCAACAGGAAATAAACTTTGACGAATTTGGTCTTCACTAAGCGTATATAAAAAATAACTCTGATCTTTGTTGTTGTCGATTCCTCGGAGTAATTCAACCTTGTCACCATTTTCGCGTTTACGGACATAATGACCTGTTGCAATATAATCGGCATTTAAATCTTCTGCTGCATATTCGAGAAATGCTTTAAATTTGATCTCTTTGTTACATAAAATATCTGGATTCGGCGTTCGGCCTGCTTTGTATTCAGATAAAAAATGTTCAAAGACATTGTCCCAATATTCTGCAGCAAAGTTGATGGTATGGAGTTTGATATTTAATTTGTCACAGACTGCTTGTGCATCAGCGAGGTCGATAGCTGCAGAGCAATATTCTTCTGTGTCATCTTCTTCCCAATTTTTCATAAATAGACCAACAACATCATAGCCTTGTTGTTGTAATAAATAAGCAGAAACGGAAGAATCTACGCCGCCAGACATGCCGACAACGACTTTTTTTCGAGTGTTTACATTTGGCATAATAACTAAATTAATGGGCAAAAATTTTGTGGTGATTTTAGCATAATTAAGGCTAAATGTATAAGGTTATGCTGTATGGAATGTGATTAGATTGCTTAATTTTGTTAATGACATTTTTATTACAAAGTTGTTCGCAGAAAAAAATGCAATATCAAGTGATAAAAAACTCCATTGATTTGCATCAATGGAGTAAAAATAAAAAAAGCACAATGGCAATATTAATTGAGATTTTTCAATAAATAGATTACATGACCAATTATTTTAAAATCTTTTTGCTCATTTTTAGCTTTCGTAATAGTCGGGTATTTTGGGTTGTCTGAAATCAATAACAGATTTGAACCTTGATTTTGAATTCGTTTGATAGTAATTTGATCATCATATTGTACAGTATAAAGGAAACCATCAACTGGTTTATTATTTGCTGTATTAATAATGACTATATCATGGTTGGATATAGTTGGTTCCATACAATCACCTTTAGCCCAAACCGCAGCAAGATCATCTGCTTCACAACCTTGATGTTTAGTTAAGGTGAGATCAAATGGGATCGTATCTAAAATTGTGAATGCGTTAATAGTTTCGTTCTTATTAAGAAACGGAACATTCACTGTACCTCGGCTTAGCGTTTCAGGTAGTAAGCGACATTCACCTTTACCTGTTGCTAACCATTCAATTGATACATCGCATTTATCTGCGATAGTAGCTAATCGACTGAGTGATGGATAGGTTTTTCCACTTAAGTAATCACGGATTACCGCTTCGGACATACCAACACTTCTGGCAAATGCATTGCCTGAACGACCTTCTAATAGGAGCGTTAATCGGTTTTTAAAAGTTTCAACACAAGTATCGTTAAAAGTTCGTGTTTTTTCTTTGGTTTTAGGTTTTTTTTCTTTCGTTTCCATTATATTTTATTCCATTCGTGGCTGTTTTTTTGTTTTTATTGTTTTAATTCGTTTTTTTATGTGCTATTCTTTGCCGGTAACTTTTTATCGATCTAGAATCGTAACACCGATAATCTTTACAATAGCAAAAAATTTAACCAATAGAGGATCTCATAATGAGAGAACAAGATCAAGACTGGACACCATCAAGAGTTGTAGGTGAAATTAAAATTCGAGGCGGAAATTTAAGGGCGCTTTCACGATCAAGTGGTTTACAGGCTGATACTTTACGTAATGCTTTATATCGTCATTGTCCTAAATATGAACGTATTATCTCTGAATATTTGCAAGTGCCTGTTGAGAAAATTTGGCCATCTAGGTATGAAAATAAGGTTAAAAAATAAGTTACAAAATTTTATTTAGTTAAAAAGAAGACGCCTTTTATAGGCGTCTTTTTTATTTTAATGCTTATTTTTTAGCTTGTTCTGCTGCTCTAACAATCGCTGCAAAAGCATCTGCTTTTAATGAAGCTCCACCAACTAATGCACCATCAATATCTGGTTGAGTGAATAGTTCTGCTGCATTTTTGTCATTTACAGAACCACCGTATTGAATGATAACTTGTTTAGCGACAGCGGCATCTTGTTTTGCAATGTGGTCACGAATAAATTTATGTACTGCTTGCGCTTGAGCTGGAGTTGCAGATTTTCCAGTCCCAATTGCCCAAACTGGTTCATAAGCAATTACTGCACCATTAAATGCTTGAACACCTAATGCATTAATTACTGCATCAATTTGACGAGCACATACTGCTTGAGTTTGACCTGCTTCGTTTTCAGCTTCTGTTTCACCAATACATAGTACAGGAACAAGTCCAGCTTCTTTTAATACGCCGAATTTTTGAGCGATAAATTCATCTGATTCTTTATGATAAGTACGACGTTCAGAGTGACCAATGATCACGTGAGTCACACCGATTTCTTTTAACATAGTGGCTGAGACTTCACCAGTATAAGCACCTGAAAGATGAACACCAACATCTTGTGCGCCTAAAAGAATAGTTGAGCCACCTAATTGATGTTTAACGAAATCTAAGTACACAGTCGGTGGTGCAATTGCAATATCGCAGTTTGCTTCAGTTGATAGCTCAGCTCTTAGTCCTGCAACTAAGTCTTTAGCCATTTCGATACTTCCATTGAGTTTCCAGTTACCCATTACGAGTGGTTTTCGCATAATTTTCTCCAACTTAAGATTTAAAAAGGTGTTGATTTCAGAATGAATTCGTTATAATACTCCTTATTATACACCAAATAAATTGAGCTTGAGGAAAAATATGTCATTAGAAATATTGAATCAATTAGAAACTAAAATTCAAAACACTGTAAACACTATTAATACCTTGAAAGAAGAGATTTCGAGATTAAAGCAAGGCAATCATGAACTTGAACAATTAATTAATGATAGTTCAGATGAGATGAAAGCATTACGTGACGAAAATGAGAAGTTAAAACAAGATCAACAAGTTTGGCAACAACGTATTCAAACCCTTTTAAGCAAAATTGGTGAAATAACCCAGTAAATGATTCAATTTTTTTAACGCGACTTAGGTCGCGTTTCTTTTATGACGACTAATTAATGTGAAGATGATATTTAAATGCGCGAACAGCTAAAATCTTTGTGGCTTACTCAAACCATCCATTTAATAGAATCCGAATCAGGTCGATTTGCTGATCAAGATATTAATCGACAAGTTAAAGCTATGCCAACCTCTTTGGTTAACCGTATTATTACCCGCGCAACGATACTGTCTAAACAAAATGGTTTATATTCTGCGCAAAAGGTTATTTTACGTTCTATTAAAATTTCTTTCTGTTTATTACTGTTAATTTCGATTTTTTTAGGTGGTTCATTAACATTTAGCGCTTTGAGTCAAAATCCAATCAATTTGTATTGGGCGCTATTGTGTTTATTAGGTGTTCATTTTATTACGCTCATTATTTGGATTGGTTCATTTTTTTTCTTTTCTCGCTTTGGTGGTAGTTTATTAATCCATTGTTGGTTGTGGATAGCCCAAAAGCTTTATCAAAAAAAGACTGTGCAACAGCTTGTACCGGCTTTTATCACTTTATTTGGTTCTTCAATCCGTTGGTTGCTTGGTTTTGTTCTGAATCTTTTTTGGGTCGTTATTTTATGTAGTGCTTTATTCGTTTTATTGATGCTATTTTCAACTCAGCACTACAGTTTTGAGTGGAAAACTACTTTATTAAGTTCTGATACCATTATTAAGTTAACGCATTATTTAGGTTATGTTCCATCTTTGTTTGGTTTTCCGATTCCAAATGATGATGTGATTAAGCTTAGTGAACACGCTTTAAGTGAGGGTGACATTCGTTCTTCTTGGGCAATTTGGCTATTAGGTGTTTTTATCTGTTATGGATTAGCCGTTCGATTTCTATTAATGACTTTTTGTGGCATCGCTTGGGTTGTGAGTAGCCGAAAAATTAAATTAAATTTGGATGATCCTGACTTTCAAATCCTATCCCAACAATTACAGCCACTTTTAACCCAAATGGTGGATGAAGATAAGTTAGGCGAACCTAAATGGCAACTACCAATCTCACAGATTGAAGAAGGAAGTGGTGTCTATTTAGTGGCTGTGGATGTAGATGAGAGTTGGAATCCACCGCATGACAGGCATTTTTACGGATTTTTAAATACTCGTGAGCAGCGAAATGCAATATTAGATCTTTTGCAATTAAAACCCGCGTATAAAGTGTTAATTGCAATCGATACTGATCGAGCACCAGATCGCGGGGTATTAAATTTTGTTCAACAATTAATGAATAAATCACAGCAAAGTCGAATATGGTTTATTAATCAAGGTAAACAATTACATAATTGGCAATCGTTATCTTTACCGTTAGCTAATCCTAGCTGGTTAGATCAGGATAATTAATATGATAACTTCATTGAAATTAGCGATAGTTGGACATGCAAATTTTGGTAAAACTTCACTTTTGCGTGCATTAATAAGAGATAGTCATTTTGGTGATGTTTCTGATAAGCCAGGTACTACTAGACATGTAGAGTCAATCAAACTTCCGCTAGCGGATAACACCGACATCACTTTTTATGATACACCTGGATTTGAAGACAGTTTGGCGCTTTATGACTATATCAATCAACTTGTATCGCCAAATAGTAAGCTTGATGGAGTCGATAAATTAACGATTTTTTTACAAAGTCCAGAAGCTGAAAACCTCTTCAATCAAGAAGCAAAAGTAATCCGACAGGTGTTAAATTGTGATGCTGCTATCTATGTGATCGACGTGCGAGAGCCCGTTCTACCTAAATATCACGATGAATTAGCTATCTTAGCCAATAGCGATAAACCGATTCTTGCAGTACTTAACTTCATTTCAGCTGAGGAACAGAATGAAAAGGAATGGAAAAGATTGCTTTCAAGAATGGGGATTCATGCTATCATTGGGTTCAACGCTGTTTTTCCACCTTTAGACGGTGAAGAAAAATTGTACAATAGCTTGGCGTTATTGGTTGAACCAGCAAAAAAAATATTGGATAATTGGCTAGTTAATATTGCTGAAACTCGTGAATCACGTAATCGTACAGCTAACCAAATCATTGCAGAAGCATTAGTTGATGTGACTGCTTTTTATGAAATGGCAAAATCTGATGATAAGCAAGCTGTCGCTGACATGCAAAATAAAGTCAGGAAACGTGAACAGAAAGCAATTAATGATTTATTGAAGCTCTATCAATTCGATTCAACTCAAGAGAGTGAAGAGAATTTGCCTTTAATCAAAGGCCGTTATAATGCAGACTTGTTTAATCTTGATGCATTAAAAACGATGGGGGTTCACTTGACCAAAGGTTTTGTGTCAGGCGCTACAATCGGTGCTAGCATTGATTTAGCAACTGGTGGATTATCATTTGGTTCAGCTGCGTTAATAGGTGCAGCCGTTGGTAGTTTAATGCAAACTGCTAAGCATTATGGATCGAGAATGCGCTATCAGCTTTCTGGATTTAGTAAACTAAGTGTTGATGATGTGATCATTTGTTTTCTTTCTTTACGATTAGTTCAGCTTAAAGAGAGTTTAAATTTTCGCAGCCACGCGAACCTTAGCCCAATTAAGTTGTCTAAACTTGATGAGAATAAGTGGCAAAAAGGCGTTTTACCTAAAAGTTTAAAGGTAGCAAGACGTTATTCGCAGTGGTCTACGTTGAATAAAGGAACAAGAAGAAATGACAAGAAAAGACAATCGATTATTAACGAAGTTGCGCAGCAGCTGCGGTAGCGTTAAAAAGCGATTATTAGTAAGCTCACTAATTTTATCATTATTCGTATTATTTGGTTGTAGTAGCAGTCATAGCCAAGTATCAGTTAAATCTGATCCTGTGATGTTAGCCAAAATTGAACAGCACTACTCAAAATGGAAGAGAACACCTTACCGTTATGGTGGTACTACTTTAGCTGGTAGTGATTGTTCTGGTTTAGTTATGAACTTCTACAAAAATAGATTACAAAAGACCCTTCCAAGAAGTGCTGCTGAACAAGCTAAATTAGGTTATAAAGTTACCACGCCTAAAGCGGGTGATTTAGTCTTCTTCAAAACTGGACGTAGTCGTAGCGGATTACATGTTGGTATTTATTATGCAGATGGTAAATTCTTACATGCTTCAACTTCAAAAGGTGTTATCTATTCAAATCTGAATGAAGATTACTGGAAAAAACATTACTGGATGACACGTCGTGTGACTGGTCGTTAAAAAAGTTTAATAAATATAATAAAAAACTCTCTATATTTAGAGAGTTTTTTTATTTCCAAAAATTGGATTTTCATTAAAGAGATTAAACGGATTAATTTAACCAATTAATCCGTTTTTAGATTTAGCTGTCGGCTGGCGTTTCTATATCGGAATAGGTTGCTAGCATCTGCAAGAATTTAAATTTGGAATTAACCATTTTTGCAGATTGTTCATGCAAGGTATTAGCAATCACTGGCTCAAGTGTTTCTAAACGACGGAATCGTTGTTCTTTGAGTAACACATCAGTTAATGATTCACTGTTTGGTGCTTTTGAGTCTAGCACTAGACCCGGTTTTCCTTCTTGCATACGACGAGGATCATAACGGTATAGTGGCCAAAAACCTGATTTTACTAAATCTTTCATTTGTTCATGAGATTTAGATAAATCATAACCATGTTCTTCACAAGGACTATAAGCAATAACGAGAGAAGGGCCGTTATAGGCTTCAGCTTCTTGTAAAGCTTTTAGGGTTTGATTTAGTTGTGAGCCTAAGGCAACTTGAGCGACATAAACGTGACCATACATCATCACACTCACACCTAGATCTTTACGGGCTTTATTTTTACCTAAATCAGCAAATTTTGATACAGCACCCATTGGTGTAGCCTTCGATTGTTGACCACCAGTATTTGAGTAGCATTGAGTATCAAGAACTAAGATATTTACGTTTTCAGTGAGACTCATTACATGGTCTAATCCACCAAACCCAATATCATATGCCCAACCATCACCACCAATTGCCCATACTGATTTATCAATTATGTAGTCAGCATCTTGTATTAGCTCTTTAGCTTCCGATGAGGTTAAATGAGCTAATTGTTGACGCAGTAAATTGACTTGCGTACGTTTTTCATCAATTGAAAGATCTGGCGATTGTAAATTGATTACAATTTCTGGTGAAATTTCGCCTGCAACATGTTCCAACAAACGTAATGCTCGTTTTTTATGTTGGTTATAGGTAATTCGATAGCCAAGGGCGAATTCGGCATTATCTTCAAATAATGAATTTGCCCATGCGGGTCCTCGGCCATTGCGATCGGTGGTATATGGTGTTGACGGTAAGTTACCCCCATAAATTGATGAACAACCGGTGGCATTAGCAATAGCGAGATGATCACCATATAATTGCGTTAATAATTTGATGTAAGGTGTTTCACCACAACCCGCACATGCACCAGAATATTCAAATAATGGTGTTAATAGTTGCGATGTGCGTATATCTATACGTTCGAGGGTTTTTATTTCACGATCTGGTAGTGCAGTAAAGTACTCATAATTAGTCCGCTGTGTTTCAAGATTATCAATGCGCGACTGCATATTGATAGCTTTGATATCAAAGTTATTGCGGTCACGTGAAGGACAAACTTCAACACACAAATTACATCCAGTACAATCTTCAGGCGCAACTTGTAATACGTAGCGTTGACCTTTCATATCTCGCGCTTTCACTTCTAGTGAGCTTAACGATTCTGGCGCATTAACTATTTCACTAACCACTTTGGCTCGAATAGCTGCATGAGGACAAGCTACTACACAATGGTTACATTGGGTACAAAGTTCGGGTTTCCAAATTGGAATTTCTTCCGCAATGTTGCGTTTTTCCCATTTGGTGGTGCCAACTGGCCATGTTCCATCGGGCGGGAAAGCCGAAACGGGTAAAGTATCACCTAAGCCGGCTAACATTGTTGCAGTAACCATTTTAACAAAATCAGGCGCATTGCTTGGTACTACTGATGGGCGCAATGGGCTACTTTCATCAACACAACTTAATGGAATTTGTTCAAGTGATGCGATGGCTAAATCAAGTGCTTTCCAGTTATTTTCAACAATATCTTGCCCTTTACTGCTATAACTTTTGGCAATAACTTCTTTCAGTTGAGTGATACTGAAATCATTTTTAAATATTTCAGATAAATGGAAGAAAGCGGCTTGCATTACGGTGTTTATTCTTGCCCCTAAATTACATTCTCGAGCAATTTTAGCCGCGTTAATAATATAAAAGTGCGCTCTTTTCTTGATTAATTGAACTTGCACTTCTTTAGGTAATCTATGCCAGACTTCATCCTTACTATAAGGCGTATTAAGCAAAAAGATTCCATCGTCTTTCAATCTTTCAACGATCTGATACTTGTCAATAAACTGATCTTGATGACAACCAATAAAATGAGCACTGGTGATTAAATAAGGTGAATCAATAGGCTCAAGGTTGACTCTAAGATGAGAGGTGGTTAAACCGCCTGCTTTTTTCGAGTCATAAACAAAATAGCCTTGAACATAAAATGGTGAGTTATCACCAATAATTTTAATATTATTTTTTGTTGCAGATACGGTTCCATCACTTCCCAAACCATAAAATAATGCTTCAAGTGCCGATTTTTGTGGTATTGATTGTTCTGGTAATGGTAATGATAATCCAGTTATGTCATCGTAAATACCAACAGTAAATCGAGGTTTTGGCTTCTCAACAGCTAATTCATTAAAAATAGCTAATACCGATCGAGGATCGAACTCTTTCGAAGATAAACCATAACGACCTCCAATAATTTGTGGTAAATAACTACGTTCACCGCGAGAAAAACTTTCAGCAAATGCTGTCATTACATCTAAATAAAGTGGTTCTGCTTGAGCGCCTGGTTCTTTAGTGCGATCCATCACCGCGATTTTTTTTACGGTTTGAGGAATAATATCAAGCAGATGTTTTGCTGAAAAAGGGCGGAATAATCTGACGATGACTACGCCAACTTTTTCATCATTTTTGATTAGATGATCAACCACTTCTTTGGTGGTACTGACCCCCGACCCCATAATAACAATAATACGTTGCGCATCTTCTGCGCCATAATATTCGAAAGGCTGGTATTTTCTACCTGTCTCTTTTTCAAATGCCTGCATCGCATCAACAACATGGTTGTAAGCATTTTCATAATAGGGATTAATGGCTTCACGACATTGGAAGTAGGTATCAGGATTAGCTGATGTTCCGCGTATTACCGGCTTATCTGGTGTTAATGCGCGAGCACGAAAAGCTTCAATAGCTTGATTAGGTAGTAAGTTACGAATTTGTTCATCACTGATTGGGTAAATTTTATTGACCTCATGTGAGGTTCTAAATCCATCAAAAAAGTGGACAAATGGTATACGACTATTGAGTGTTGCTATTTGTGAAATTAACGCTAGATCTTGAGCTTCTTGTACTGAGCTAGAACAAAGCATGGCGAAACCAGTTTGCCTGATTGACATGACATCTGAATGGTCACCAAAAATAGATAATGCATGAGTTGCAACGGTACGAGCAGCAACGTGTAAAACAAATGGTGTTAATTCTCCCGCTATTTTGTATAGCGAAGGAATCATTAATAGTAAACCTTGTGATGAGGTAAATGATGTTGCTAGTGCGCCAGTCATTAATGCGCCATGCACGGTCGAGATTGCGCCAGCTTCGGATTGCATCTCAACTACTTTTGGGGTATCACCAAATACGTTGGGCTTATTAAATTCTGCCCATGTGCTGGCTTGCTCAGCCATTGATGAACTCGGTGTAATTGGATAAATAGCAATGACTTCGTTTGCACGATATGCGACAGATGACACCGCACTATTAGCATCTGATATGATCATTAAAAAACCTTGTATTTTATCGTTTTATGACATTACTTAGTTATTATATTTTTTGACTATTGTACCAGAAAGTAAGATAGCTTTTAGTTATTTTTGTGTTAAATTTTTCCGTTATGACTATCTGTTTTTAATCATGACCAAGCGAATTATCATTGGTAAATCGAATTGCAAAAGTTGATGATTAAGCTAACTTGACAAGTTATTTAAGTTGAAGATTTTTTGAAAGTTTACCAATGAGTAGTATCAATAGTATTGATTGGATGAAAAGTTTATATTATCCAAATGGTTGGATAATATAAACGAATAGTATTATTTAATAATTACACGCTCAGTTGATGATGATGTTTTTATTTCACCTAGTAGCCAGGCTTTTTCACCATGCTCATTAAGCAAATTGATGGCTTGGTCAGCTAACTGTTTTGGTAAAGCGATGATTAAACCAACGCCACAGTTGAAAGTACGATACATTTCATGGCGACTGACATTACCTGCTTGTTGTAACCAATTGAAGATTGACGGCCATTGCCAGCTTGATTCATCAATAATCGCTTGAGTGTTATCCGGTAAAACACGAGGAATGTTTTCCCAAAAGCCACCACCAGTAATATGGGCAATTGCATGAACTTCGATTTTGGAAATCAAATCGAGAACAGATTTGACATAAATTTTGGTTGGAGCAAGTAGATGATCAGCTAATGGTTTTCCATCTAATTGTTCAGTAGCTGGATTTACACCACTCACTTCAATTATTTTTCGAACTAAAGAGTAGCCATTAGAGTGGGCGCCACTTGATGCAAGAGCAATTAAAGCGTCACCATCTTGTACTTTACTCCCATCAATCATTTCTGCTTTTTCAACTACGCCAACACAAAAGCCGGCTAAGTCATAATCATCACCGTGATACATTCCTGGCATTTCAGCTGTTTCACCGCCAACTAAAGCGCAGCCTGATTGTTTACAACCTTCAGCGATACCTGTAACGACTGTTGCTGCAACATCAACATTAAGTTTACCTGTTGCATAGTAATCTAAGAAGAATAACGGCTCCGCACCTTGAACAATCAAATCATTAACGCACATTGCAACTAAATCAATACCAATTGATTCATGGCGGTTTAAATCCATTGCCAGACGTAATTTTGTGCCAACACCATCAGTACCTGATACTAAAATAGGTTGCTTATATTTTTGCGGAATTGCACATAATGCACCAAAACCACCTAGTCCACCCATAACTTCAGGACGTTTGGTCTCTTTTACAACAGATTTAATGCGATTTACCAGTTCATTGCCTGCATCGATATCGACACCGGCATCTTTATAGCTAAGAGATTTGTTATTTGACACGGGAGCAGTCCTTACAGTAGAAAAATTGTTTGATATTTTAGCAAGGATGAAATTTATTGGCGACTAATTATTAATAAAATAACTTATTAATTAAAGAGATTCATTGTTCTCAAACCAACTCTCTAAAATAATAATGGCAGAAGTTGCATCAACATGACCTTTTTCAAGCGCCCGATAACCACGTGAAGCAAAAATGTGTGATTTAGCCTCAACTGTGGATAATCGTTCATCTTGTAGATGTACTTGATAACCAAACATACCATGCAAACGGTTAGCAAATTTGCGAGCTCTAGCGGTTAAAGGTTGTTCTGTGCCATCCATATTTAGTGGTAGTCCAACCACTAAATAATCGGGTTTCCATTCATTAAGTACTTTTTCAATCGCTTGCCAATTAGGTATGCCATCACGAGCTTTAAATGAACAAAGTGGGTTAGCTGTTTTTGTGATATCCTGACCAATAGCTGCACCAATACTTGCAGTACCAAAATCAAATGCAATAATAGTTGCCATTGTCTATGCATTACCCATTTGGTGAGAAATAGTACTGATATTAATGCCCAATGATTCAGCCGCTTTTTTCCAACGATCCTCAATAGCCACTTCAAAAATAATTTGTGGATCAGCTTCGGTAACTAACCAGTCATTTTTGGCTACTTCACTTTCAAGTTGTAATGATTGCCAACTTGAGTAACCCAGTGCTAGAAAGATATCTTTTGGTTGTTCTGGAGAGCCAATCGATTTCAATGCGTCAAGTGATGTGGTTATCATCACATCATCAGAAATCTGTATACTTGATGCAAACCCCTTATGAGGCGTGTGTAAAATAAAACCTTGCTCCTCGGCAAGTGGTCCACCACAAAATACTGGATGCTCAAGTTCAGCACAACTTTTTGAGGCAGTGATTTCAAGACGGGACAATACGGTTTCAACATTGAGATCTATAATAGGCTTATTCAAAATAATACCCATTGCACCATCACGATTATGTTCACAGATATACACCACAGAACGACTAAATACTGAATCATGTAGTGTTGGCATTGCAATAATAAAATGATTTTTTAAATTCATACGCTCACATTGTTGTTAAATTATAATGCACATTTACCAATTTTGACTTTATGTTCTACATTACAACGCATTAATACTTCTGGATGATTGGTTTCTTCATTAATTGATTCACCAATAATTTCAAAATCCTGCGATAAGTAAAAGTTAATCGCATCACTATTTTGTTTATACACATGTACCAATAATTCATTGTGACGCTGTTTTGCTTTTTCAACTAGCGCAGCTCCGGTTCCTTGATGACGAAAACCTTCTTCAACAAAGAGTCCAGAAATATAATTCTCAGTTAAACCTATAAAACCTACTACGCCATTAAGATCTTGGACATAGATAGTTGACATTGGAATCAACATTTTAACTATATCGTAGTTCTGTTTAAAAAATTCAAGATCAATAAAGTTGTGAGCTTGTTCATTACCTTGTAGCCATATCTTCATAATGGCTTCTAAATCTTTTGGTTGGTATTCTCTAATCATTTTTTTAACTCTTCTTATTTAATCTTGATTCAATCGCGTCCATCAAAAGCCCCGTGATAGATAAATCTGGATGGGCAGTTTCAATTTCTCGTACACAAGTTGGACTAGTGACGTTAATTTCAGTTAATTTATCCCCAATTACATCAAGTCCGACAAATAAAAGTCCTTTTTGTTTTAATGTTGGTCCAATACTGTTGGCAATTTTCCAATCACTATCACTTAAAGCTCTTACTTCACCATGTCCGCCAGCGGCTAAGTTTCCACGTGTTTCACCTTTTTGAGGTATCCGCGCCAAACAATAAGGAACCGGAACACCATCGACAACTAAAATACGTTTATCACCATCTTTTATTGCAGGGATAAAATTTTGCGCCATACAGTAACGAGTATTATGCTCGGTAAGTGTTTCAATTATCACAGACACATTGGGATCATCTTGTTTGATTCTAAAAATTGACGAACCGCCCATACCATCAAGTGGTTTTAAAATAATGTCATGGAATTGTTGGTGGAAAGCCTTAATTTGTGATGTTTGGCGAGTAACTAAAGTTTCCGGCGTAAAATCAGCAAACCAAGCAGTAAATAATTTTTCATTACAATCACGTAAGCTTTGTGGCTTATTAACCACTAATACGCCTTTATCTTCAGCGCGTTCTAAAATATAAGTCGCATAGATAAATTCGGTATCAAAAGGCGGATCTTTACGCATTAGTATCACATCGAGTTCACTTAATGCTATTGTTTGTTCGTCACCAAAATCAAACCAATGTTCACTATTGTTATGAACTGTTAGTATACGAGTGGTTGCACTTGCTTCACCATTACGTAAAAACAGATCATTCATCTCCATATAATAGAGTTGATAACCTCGCTTTTGTGCTTCAAGCAGCATAGCAAAGCTGGTATCTTTTTTTAATTTGATATGGCTGATGGGGTCCATAACAATACCAAGTTTAATCATGTTGACTCCTTACTGATTTTATCTGATTGCATTGAATTTGCTGTTGATGACTTGCACACTTTTCTACCTATTAAATATCGCTTATGAGAAAACAAGGCCGAGCGTGGTTTTAGCAATAAAAATCAAGTTTTGAACTATCATACTCGTTACCGATTAATAAGCAAAGCAATCAATTGTTAACTCATTCATTTTGGATGATTAACCTAAATCACCTAAACGAACTTGAAGGGCGGTTATAGCTGTTAGTGCAGCTGTTTCAGTTCGTAAAACTCGTGGACCGAGTAAAATATCTGTAAACTGATATTGATGCGTCATCTGAATTTCTTCGTTAGATAGCCCACCTTCTGGTCCAATTAATAAACTAATGTTTTTATCCTCAGACGACAGTTGATTTATGCCTTTTTCTGCTTTTGGATGTAAGTTGAGTTTTAAGCTATCAGTTAAACTTGCACACCAATTTTCTAATTTCATTACCGAGTTTATGGTAGGAATGATGTTACGCCCACATTGTTCACAGGCAGAAATAACAATTTTTTGCCATTGTTGAACCTTTTTTTCAAGCCTTTCTTGATCGAGCTTTACGCCACAGCGTTCAGAAAGTAGTGGGGTAATGGTACTCACGCCTAATTCAACTGATTTTTGAATAGTAAACTCCATTTTATCACCACGAGAAATAACTTGGCCTAAATGAATGTTTAAAGGTGATTCTCGATCATCAAAAACAGTCGTTGCTGTTTTTACAACAACGTTTTTTTTGTTTACTTCATGGATCACTGCTGGCGTAATTTGGTTAGAGCCGTCAAACAACGTCACTGATTCGCCAGGCTTCATTCTTAATACACGGATCAGGTGATTAAAAGCATTATCGTCCAAGGTAATTAAGCTATTTTGGTTGATGGTGTAGGGTTGAAAAATTCGAGTCATATCATCTTTTATTCACTATTATTTGAAATAAATTATAGCGTAATTTAATAAGATTCGGTAATCTCTATTTTAAACAATATCAATGCTTGGAATTGAATATGACATTAACGATTAAAGATAGAGTATTAATTGAATCTCTAACAGTTTATACCACAATTGGTGTTTATGATTGGGAAAAAAACATCAAACAGAAGCTAGTCCTTGATTTAGAAATGGCTTGGGATAATAAGCCAGCAGGAAAGAGTGATAATGTAGAATTTTGCTTAGACTATTTCGTTGTTTCACAATCAATAACATCATTTATTGAAGCAAATAAATTTGAGCTTATTGAAACGGTAGCTGAACGCGTTGCACAGTTAGTTATTGAACAATTTTCAGTTCAATGGTTAAAAATCAAAGTTTCAAAACCAGATGCGATTGCTAATGCAGGCAATGTTGCTGTGATTATTGAACGTAGTATTAATTAACTCAACAAATTAATGAATAAAAAAAACGAAAGTGATAATTTACATCATACAGCTTTTGAAAATAGTGAGCCTTTTTCAATTAAATTGACTGACGCGCTACGTTGGCGCCTTAAACGTAAAGTCTTACCTCCAAAAGCGGGATATCAAGTATTTAACCAAACTTGGTGTAGCTCAATTGATTTAAATTTAGAAGGTGATAGAGTCTGGTGGATAGGGCATTCAACTACGTTAATAAGACTTAATGATAAATGGATATTAACCGATCCGGTTTTTTCCAACCGAGTCTCGCCGTTCCAATTTATTGGCCCCAAACGACGAACCAAACCCGCTATTACTATCGATAAATTACCAACGATTGATGTGGTTTTGATATCGCATAGCCATTATGACCATCTTGATTTTAATAGTATAAGGCAACTGGTAAAACGTTTTCCACAAATGACTATTTTAGTTCCCCTAGGGCTCAAAACCAAACTATTAAAATGGGGAGCGAAGCAAGTTATTGAGTTGGACTGGTGGCAATCTTCTAATATTGGTGGAATAACGTTTACTGCGACACCAGCAAAGCATTGGAGTAATCGTGGTGCTTTTGATGTCAACAAATCATTATGGTGTGGTTGGGTAATGCAGAATGATGACTCGCCGTTATCAAAAAATATCTACTTTATGGGCGATACCGGCTATTCAACCAGTTTAAAGAAAATTGGCGAAAGGTTTAAGCAAATCGATCTAGCCTTGATCCCCATCGGCGCATATGCACCGCGTTGGTTTATGCAATCACAGCACATCGACCCTCAACAAGCATTGCAACTGTATGATGAATTAAATTGCCAATCAGCGATCGCCATTCATTGGGGAGCTTTTGAATTAGCTGATGAATCGTTAGATGAACCACCGTTTTTATTAAATTCTTTGAAGAAAGGACGTGCTTTTCACGTAATAAAAATAGGTGATAGCTTTGCTATCAATCAGTTTAATAATGCATTAGAATAATGAATAAATTATAAGATAACGAAATATTTGCGAGGGGATATGATGAAACCAGTAATTATCGCACTAACTTGCCTGACACTAAGTTTAAGTTTAACAGCTTGTGGTGGTAAAAATGATGAAGGCAAACAGTACCATTGGTCAAAAGCTCACGGTGTGCTTGAAGATTGCCGAGGAGTGATGAATAAATCAGAACAATGCCAAAAGAATTCAAACAATCAACAGTATTTATTCCAGATAGATAGGTATTAATATGAGCGCTTGGCTTGTTTATGCTTTGCTATCTGCAATTACCGCTGCCTGTGTTGCAATTTTAGGTAAAATTGGTTTACAACACCTTGATGCCAATACTGCAACCGCAATACGGGCTATTGTTATGGCGATTTTTTTAGTTGGCGTGGTTGCCGTGCAAGGAAAGCTAAATCTAATTAACACGTTCTTTAACGATAAGAAAGCATTACTTATTATCGCATTGAGTGGAGTTGCTGGGGCATTATCTTGGTTATTCTACTTCATGGCAATCAAAGAAGGTAAAGTCTCGCAAGTTGCCCCGATTGATAAACTTAGCGTTGTTTTTGCCGTAATTTTTGCTGTTATTATCTTTGGCGAAAAAATTTCATTTCTTTCTGCCATTGGTGTAGCCATGATTGCTGCAGGTGCTGTTTTAGTTGCGCTATTTTAATAAATTATTAAACAGCTCAACTGTCACATATTCACCTTTAGCAACATTGCCTCTTTCTTGCTCAAGGATGATAAAGCAGTTGGCATGATTAAACGACTGAGTTAGATGTGAGCCTTGTTGACCCGTTGAAGCAACTTCTAACTCACCTTCAGAATTAACTTGCAACACACCGCGTTGAAAATCTAATCGGCCAACACTTTTTTTAAGATTCGTTGCTGCTTTCACTTTAAATGACAGATTGTTAGAGGTTAAATGCTCTCCTGACAGTGCTAAAATCAAAGGCTGAACTAACTGATAGAAAGTGACCAATGTCGAAACAGGATTGCCGGGTAATCCACAAAACAACGCATCACCTATCTTTCCAAACGCAAACGGCTTACCGGGTTTTATAGCAATTTTCCAGAAATTAATTTTACCCAGTGCTTCTAAAGCTGTTTTTGTATAATCTGCATCACCAACAGAAACCCCACCGCTGGTAATCACTAAATCAGCAAGTTTAGACGCTGTTTCAAGTGATTGCTTAATTCGGTTCGGATCATCGGCAATAATACCTAAATCGATAATTTGGCAATTTAATTTAGATAATAATAATTTTAGCGTAAATCGATTACTATCATAAATTGCACTTTTGTTTGTTAGCGGGTCACCAATATCGGTTAATTCATTTCCGGTTGAAAAGATAGCGACTTTTATTTTTTTATATACGACTAATTCAGTTATACCAAGCGTGGCTAAACTTGATAGTGTTGGAATGGTTAAACGTGTACCTTTAGTCACCACCACCGAATCTTGTTTAACATCTTCGCCGATACAACGAATATTGCTACCTAATTTAATCTCGAATAAAAAATTAATACCTGACTCTGTTTGCTCTGTCTCTTCTTGCATCACCACAGCATCAGCTTGTTCAGGAACAGGCGCGCCAGTCATAATGCGTAAGCAACTCCCTGAAGGCCAATTCAGATTTGAAATATCATCTCCAGCAAAAATAGTACCGGCTAAAGGTAATAATTTCGATTGATTGATATCAGCTAACCTTACCGCATAACCATCCATAGCCGAATTGTTAAAACTTGGTACATTAATTGGAGAAATAACCGGTTCGGCAGTAACACAATCTAAGGCGTCAAATAATGCAACTTTTTCACTTGAAAGTTGATTGTATAATGATGATGCTTCAAGTATATTTTTTTTAGCTTGCTCAAAGGTTAATAACATAAATGAAGCTCCTTATAATTGATTATCCATTCAGGGAAGAGTGATATTGGCGAGTTATTAATTTTACAAAATTGAAATAAATAGGGTGCGGTATTAAACTGCACCCATTAAAACTTGATTATACATTAAATAAGAAATTCATAATATCGCCATCTTGCACGACATAATCTTTTCCTTCTGAACGCATTTTTCCTGCTTCTTTAGCACCTTGTTCACCACCATATTTTATAAAATCATCAAAGGCAATGGTTTGTGCACGGATAAATCCTTTTTCAAAATCGGTGTGAATTTTCCCCGCAGCTTGAGGTGCAGTATCACCAACCGAGATAGTCCAAGCACGAACTTCCTTAACGCCAGCAGTAAAATAAGTTTGTAAGTTAAGTAAACTATAACCCGCGCGGATAACTCTATTTAGACCCGGTTCGGTTAAACCAAGATCTTGCATAAATTCATCACGATCAGCATCATCAAGCTCAGCAAGTTCTGCCTCAATCGCTGCACAAACTGGTACTACGACTGCTTTTTCTTGTTCAGCGATGGCTTTCACTTTATCTAAAAACGGATTGTTTTCAAAACCATCTTCATTGACATTCGCGATGTACATAGTTGGTTTTAACGTTAAGAAACTAAGATATTTAATCGCATCTAGTTCTTCTTTACTTAAATCTAAAAGTAATAATTTTTTACCTTGTTCAAGGTGAGGAAGGCACTTTTCAAGAATCTCAAGTTCATATTTAGCGTCTTTATCACCACCTTTAGCTCGTTTTTGTAAACGGGTAATAGCGCGTTCACAGGCTTCAAGATCGGCTAACGCAAGTTCTGTGTTAATAATTTCGATATCTTCAGCTGGATCGATTTTACCTGCAACATGAACAATGTTTTCGTTTTCAAAACAACGAACAACATGGCCAATGGCTTCGGTTTCACGAATATTAGCTAAGAATTGGTTACCAAGTCCTTCACCTTTAGATGCACCTTTTACTAAACCTGCGATATCAACAAATTCCATGGTCGTTGGTAATGTTCGTTGCGGCTTAACAATTTCCGCTAATTGATCTAAACGCGGATCGGGCATTGGCACTACGCCTGTATTAGGTTCGATAGTACAAAACGGAAAGTTAGCCGCTTCAATCCCAGCTTTAGTTAGTGCATTAAAAAGCGTTGATTTACCCACATTTGGTAGACCGACAATTCCACATTTAAATCCCATATTGTTTATTACCTTGTGTTATAAAAATCTTAAACATTGATTATATACTAAATTGCACTAATTGTGCTAATGCTGATGATATAAGAAGATCGAAATCAACACTTAAAACGATACTCTGCTTAATCTCAAAATAGTTTTATTAACAGTATGATTGTTAGCTAATTTTGAAAGGTTAATCCGAGCTGATATAATTGATTTTTTTTCAGTCCATAAATTTCAGCAGTAATCGCAGCGGCTTTTTTTAAAGGTAGCTCATTTAATAACAGTTTTAGTGTATTAATTGCTTTCGCATCAATCACATCATCCGTTTTACTCACACCTTCGGCAATTAAAACGAATTCGCCTTTTTGTCGGTTACTATCTTCTTCTAACCATTCAATCAGATCTTTTATGGAAAAATGGACGATGGTTTCCCATGTTTTGGTCAGCTCTTTAGCTAACACAATCTGTCTATCGCTTCCCCAAATGGTTTGCATATCATGCAAGGTATCTAAAAGTCGATGGGTTGATTCGTAAAAAATCATAGTTCGTGGTTCATCAATTAACGTAGTAAGATAATCTTGTCGTGCTTTTGTTTTAGCCGGTAAAAATCCCTCATAACTAAATCTATCCGAAGGTAATCCAGCCACTGAGAGTGCCGCAATGGCCGCACATGCACCAGGGATGGGTACTACATTAATATTATTTTCACGGCAAGCTTTCACTAAATGATAACCGGGGTCATTAATTAATGGTGTGCCTGCATCAGATATTAACGCTATTGATAATCCTGATTTAAGTTTTTCAATTAATAGTTGTGATTTTTCTTGCTCATTATGATCATGTAAGGCGAACAATTTGGCTTTAATCCCCAAATGTTGCAAAAGCAGTCCACTATGACGGGTATCTTCAGCCGCAATTAAGTCAACTTGCTTAAGTGTATTAATCGCGCGAAGGGTAATATCATCTAAATTACCAATAGGTGTTGCTACAATATATAAAGTCATTATTTTGGGATCACTGTAAATTTTTAAGTCTTAAATATACTATACCAAATTTAATGTACATACTCCTAGTGCCGAAAAAAGTCTTAATCAATGAAACATAGACGGATAATAGGGCATTTATTAAACCAAATTTTAGCAATCATTTTATACTGGTGACAGATTTCATCTAAAAATCGCCTAAATAACTTACAATAAGCAACATAAACTGTAAAATTTGCCGAATTTACAGTTTTTAAGCAATAAAAATGCTATTTTAGCTGTGATTTTATTGATTTAGCTTGCTGGTAATTAATATAATAGCTTTTTGTTATAAAAACGATAAAATGTTCGTATTAAAACTATATATATAAATGAAAGGTGTTATTGTGAAAAAAATTCTCACATTAAGTTGTTTAAGTTTGATGATTTCTGCTTGTACGCAGACAAATCCAGCTGATATCGAAGATATATCTGATTCATCGAGATCTTCTACCTCCTCGGTTTACACAAAACCGCCTGAAATTATTTCCAAAGGTAATCGAGCGCCATCATCTACATCAACTTATACACCATCGGCGCCAGCATCTCGTAATTCGACTAGCGGTTCAACTAGTCAAGGTGTTGTGACATCAAATGAACGTATTGTCTATAATCGTGATTATAATGATATTCCAAAAGGTGGCTATCAAGGTGATACTTACACCGTCAAACGAGGCGATACACTGTTTTATATCGCTTGGGTAACCGGTAATGATTATCGAGCATTAGCTGCTAAAAATAATATCAAAGAACCTTTTGCTGTAAGTGTAGGTCAAGTGCTTGATGTTAGCGGTGGCACAACGATCGTTGAAACTAAAAAAACCACATCAACGAATACTCCTGCTCAGACTAGTTCAACAAAACCAGTTGTAACAACAGTAACTACTACAACAACTACTACATCTGGTACTAATAAACCAACCAATACAGTTGAAACTACTGAAACTGTAACTGAACCGGCTTCAACCACATCGCCATCGCCATCTAGCTCAACATCGAATGTTGCCAATATTACATGGCAATGGCCAGCACAAGGTAAGATCATTGAAAAATTCTCTAATGCCACTAAAGGTATAGATATTGCTGGTTCATTAGGCGCTAAAGTCGTTGCAGCAGCAGATGGTCGAGTGGTTTATTCTGGTAATGCATTACCAGGTTATGGTAACTTAATCATTGTAAAACACAATGATGACTATTTAACGGCATATGCGCATAACCAAACTATTTTGGTTAAAGAACAACAAAATGTTCGAGCTGGTGAACAAATAGCGACAATGGGCGCAACGGGAACTTCATCAGTACGACTACACTTTGAAATTCGTTATAAAGCGCAATCAGTCGATCCATTAAAATACTTATCTAAATAATAAGTGTTTAAAAAGATTAAAACGTTAAAAATGCACTTAATCAAACGTGCATTTTTAACGAAAGTCCAATTCATTTAACCATTTTATTTTACGTAACTAAGGAGTTATATTCATGGCAGTAAAAAAATTAGTTCTTATTCGTCACGGAGAAAGCGTTTGGAATCAAGAAAACCGTTTTTGTGGTTGGACTGATGTTGATTTATCTGACAAAGGTAACAAAGAAGCTGCTGAAGCAGGTAAATTACTAAAACAAGAAGGCTTTACATTTGACTATGCATATACTTCAGTTTTAAAACGTGCTATTCATACATTATGGCACATCCTTGATGAAGTTGATCAAGCATGGTTACCGGTTGAAAAGAACTGGAAATTAAACGAACGTCATTATGGTGCGTTACAAGGTTTAAATAAAGCAGAAACTGCTGCTAAATATGGTGATGATCAAGTTAAATTATGGCGTCGTGGTTTTGCTATCACTCCTCCTGCACTTGAAAAATCAGATGAGCGCTTCCCTGGTCACGATTCACGATACAGCAAATTACCAGAATCAGAATTACCATTAACTGAAAGCTTAGCATTAACAATTAAACGTGTACTTCCTTACTGGGAATCAACTATTGCACCACGTGTTGCAAAAGGTGAACGTGTTATTATTGCAGCTCACGGTAACTCTCTTCGTGCTCTAGTTAAGCATTTAGACAATATCAGTGATGATGACATTATCGATGTTAACATTCCAACTGGCGTACCATTAGTTTATGAATTTGATGACAACATGAAAGTTGTTAAACATTACTACTTAGGTAATGCTGATGAAATCGCAGCTAAACAAGCAGCGGTAGCAAACCAAGGTAAAGCCAAATAAATTTATTCATTAAAAAGGTAAGTCGAGAGACTTACCTTTTATTTTTAGTGTTACTGATAATTACTATCTAACTTTTTGAGACGCAAATTTTGTCTAAAATTTACTATATTTATGGCGTAATGAACGCCGGAAAATCCACAGAATTACTACAAATAGATCATAACTATTTAAGTAATAATATGCAGACATTATTACTTAAATCATCGGTCGATACTCGCGACTCCGCAGTTGAGATTGTATCTCGACTTGGATTACGTAAAAAAGCATTACAACTTGATGATAATACTGTTGATGGTATTATTGAACAGATCAAACAAAATAACTATGCGTGTATTTTGATTGATGAAAGTCAATTTTTATCGTCCAATACCATATGGAAGTTGTCAGACGTATGTGATGAGTTTGGTGTTCCGATGATGTTTTTTGGATTAAAGACCGATTATATGGGACATTTGTTTGAAGGTTCGAAAACATTATTAGAAATTGCTGATAATTATAGAGAACTTAAAACCGTATGCTGGTGCGGTAAAAAAGCGACAATGATTCTGTTAGAAGGTGAAAACGGACAAATCGTTAAATTTGGTAATTCAATTCATCTTGGTGATAGTGAATACCATTCAGTTTGTCGAAAACACTGGAAAGCAGGGCAGGTTAGACCCAATTAACGCATATCCTTGCTCATGATGGATATATATTTTAATTATAATTATAAGGAATTAATCTCATGAAAATTAGAAATCTTACGTTAGCTGTCGCGCTTGGAGTAATCTCCTATTCTGCCAATGCTACACATTATATTATTACTGACACCGACATTCAAGTTAGAAAAGGTGGCTGGTATCTAACAAATGTCGAACATGCAAAGGGTGCACCAACTTTTAGTATGCAAAATAGTGTACTTAAAGGTGGGCTTCAAGAAGATGTTGAAGTCTTAACTCTTATAAGTGATGGACTGACTATTAAATTAAGCCCAACTCGTGGTCTAGGTATCCTTTCAGTTGAAGGTGATGGAGTGCGCTTAGGTTGGGATTCCCCGGTTGAAGAAATCGTTCATCCTAATAATATCAACTTAGAAAGCCGTGGTGGTAATGGTTGGTTAGATGGTTTTAATGAAATGATGGTTCGTTGTGGTTTTGAATGGACAGGTCATGCAGTACAAGCTGATGGAATGATGTATACCCTTCATGGACGTGCGCAAAATACACCTGTTTCAAAACTGTTTGTTGATATTGAAGACGAAGCACCATACACCATTACCGTTAGTGGTCTTATCAAAGAAAAAGCTTTCAAAAAGAGCAATTTAGAAACTTGGGTTAGAATTTCTCATGTACCAGGAACTAAAGAATTTACTGTTCACGATACTGTGACTAACCAAGGTGATTACCCGCGTGATTATCAAATTATCTATCACAGCAATTTTGGTACACCAATCCTTGAAGAAGGGGCAAAATTTGTTGCACCTGTCAAAGAAGTTTCACCATTCAATGATTATGCAGCTACCGGCCTTAAAAATTGGCAAACCTATTTAGGACCAACAAAAAACTTTGACGAAATGGTTTATAACATCTTCCCTTATGCGGATTCAAAAAATCAAACTCAAGTAATGTTGGCTAACAAAGCAGGTGATAAAGGGGTTGGTATTTCATTTAATACTAAACAGTTACCAGTGCTTACATTATGGAAAAATACCGATACACTTAAACAAGGTTATGTGACTGGTATTGAGCCTGGTACGAGCTTTGCCTATCCTGTTACTATTGAACGCGAACAAAAACGTGTTCCACAATTAGAACCAGGTAAAAGCGCTGACTTTAAGCTAACATATAGCTTATTATCAAATAAAGAAGCTGTAAAAACTTATGGTGACAAAATTAAAACCATCCAAGGTAAACAAACTACAAAAGTAGTTGAACAACCAATGGCTAAAGAATAAGTTATATCAAATTCCACCGCTAACAAAAAGGTTAGCGGTGACTTTCACTCCGCGATTAAACAAATTCCCATACCTAAACGCACTAATCTAAGTTAAAATAAATTCAGAAATTTAACTGTAGGAATCAATATGAGAAGAATGATAGTTGGTATAAGTGGCGCAACAGGCTTTGCTTATGGTATAAAAGCTTTAGAACTCCTAAAACCAATGGACATTCAAACCCATCTTGTCATATCAAAAGCGGCCAAAATAACCGGTAATTACGAACATTCTAAATCCCAGTTAGCACAATTAGAATCTTTAGCCGATATGGTCTATTCGGTTGACAATATTGGCGCTGCCATTGCTAGTGGGTCATATAAAACAATGGGCATGTTAGTTGCACCTTGCTCGATGCGAACACTGGCAGCAATAGCTCATGGTCTATCTGATAATTTATTAACACGCGCTGCTGATGTCGTTTTAAAAGAGCGTCGTCGCTTAGTGTTAATAACACGAGAAGCCCCATTACATCTAGGACATATTAAAAATATGGAAGCGGTGACATTAATGGGGGGAATTATTTTTCCACCTGTTCCTGCGTTATATCAACATATTGAAAGTGTCGATGATATTATCACTCATAGTGTTGCCAGAGCGCTTGATCTGTTTGATATTGATGTACCTAGTTTACCGCGCTGGGGTGAGGATATGAGTCTTAATCAAAAATCTGAATAAAATAATGAAATCATCTGACCATAAAATCGTGCAATTTATTAAACAGCAACATGTGTTAAGTCTAAGCGTGATATTAGCCGGCCCATGGGCATGTAATGCATTTTATGTATTTGATGAAGTCAATTGGTGTTTATATTTCTTATCAGAATTGAAAACCCAACACGCACAAGCGATGCTAAAAAATCCTAATGTTGCTGGCACGATTAGCATTAGTCCAAAATCGGTTGCTAAAATACAAGGGATACAATTTACAGGCAATGCTCAATTGCTTGCTGAAAATCAAGCAAGTCATGCTTATAAACTTTATTATCATGCCTTTCCTTTTGCCAGAGTGATGAAAGCACCGATTTGGTCTATTCAATTGCAACAAATCAAGATGACAAATAACCTAATGGGTTTTGCGCATAAAACCCATTGGCAACGTAATGGATAGCTTTAAAAGCAGACTTAGCTTTCGAAAATAAACATCATCCAGCGAATGATATTAACATCGAATTATTTTGGGGGGATTCCTTCTTCGAATTCAGGATAACCATCACAAATAATATCCCAATTCGCTTTTGAACCGGTATAAATATGAATACGTTTTTCCGCATTAATTGGTTCATTAATTAGGCCAATACGTAATCGATAACTATGATTATCATTATCACGACTAGAAAAAAGGTGTGAACCACATTGACCACAAAAATGGCGATTAACGCCTGAGCATGAAAAAATTTTTATCTTTTCTTCGCCCTTAATAAAAGTTAAATCTTCCTTGTTAATGGCTGTTGCAGCATTAAAAGCCGAACCAGTTTGTTTGCGACAACGCGAGCAATGACAATACACAATTGTTTTAATCTCATTATTTAGTTGATAGACAACCTCGCCACATAAACAACTTCCTGTCATCATAATTTATTTACCTTTTTTATTTATCATTTGTTAACACATTATAAAGACAGATAAAAATAAGTTACAAGTAATTTAAAAAATAGATAAAAAAAGTTGAGGAGCGGGGTTTTTGAGGAAAAAAAGCACCAATAATTAGTGCCTATAATCGAATATCTTTTTATATAAGAGAAAAACAGTCAGCATTTTTCAATAAAATAGCGCATTATGCGGTTATCGGTCGTTAGTTCGGCATGGAATGAGCAGACTAAAATATTATCTTGCTCTGCCATTACGCAATGATTATCAATAAAAGCAAGTTGTGTGACTTGCTTGCCCGCCCTAGCAATATAGGGCGCTCGGATAAAAACAGCTGGAACTTGCTGGCCAATAGGTGCAATATCTAACATCGTCTCAAAGCTAGCAATTTGCCGACCAAATCCATTACGTTCAACCACAATATCCATCAAACCCAGTTGTTCAACTTCGCTATGGCTTGTTTCATTACCGCAAAGCACCAAACCCGCGCAGGTACCAAAAATCCCTTTACCTTGCTTGGCAAACTCTTGGATTGGTTCAAATAAGCCATTTTGCCGAATTAAACGACTTATTGCAGTTGATTCACCACCCGGAATAATTAAACCATCAACTTGACGCAATTCCTCGGCCTTTTTTACTGCAATTGGGATGACTAAATCAATAGTTGCAAGCATATTTAAATGTTCAGTCACTGCGCCTTGTAAATTAAGCACACCAATGGTTTTATTTGCTTTTGAGCTCATTACCAACCTCGCTCCTGCATTCTTTCAGATTCGCTTAATTTGCTGATTTCTATACCTTTCATCGCTTCACCTAATCCTTTTGAAAGTTCAGCTAATCTTGGATAATCGTCAAAATAAGTTGTTGCTTGAACGATTGCTTTAGCGAATTTTTCCGGATTTTGCGATTTAAAAATACCTGAACCAACAAACACACCATCGGCACCAAGTTGCATCATCAATGCAGCATCAGCAGGCGTAGCAATGCCACCAGCAGCAAAATTAACAACCGGTAGTTTACCCAGTTGTTTGATTTGTAATATCAACTCATAAGGTGCACCAATCTCTTTAGCAAATGTCATCAACTCATCTTTTGATTTACCAACAACTAAACGAATTTGTTCATTTACTCGGCGCATATGCCTTACTGCTTCTACAATATTACCTGTTCCTGGTTCACCTTTGGTGCGTAGCATCGAAGCACCTTCACCAATTCGACGCAGTGCTTCGCCTAAGTCACGACAACCACAAACAAAAGGTACGGTAAATTCATCTTTCAATAAATGATATTGTTCATCCGCTGGTGTCAGCACTTCGCTTTCATCAATATAATCTACGCCCATGGACTCCAAAATGCGTGCCTCAACGATATGACCGATTCGCGCTTTTGCCATAACAGGTATGGTAACTGCTTTCATCACTTCTTCAACGATTGTTGGATCAGCCATTCGTGCTACGCCTCCAGCAGCGCGTATATCAGAGGGAACACGTTCTAAAGCCATTACAGCCACTGCACCTGCTTGCTCAGCAATTTTTGCTTGTTCGGCATTAACTACATCCATAATCACACCGCCTTTTTGCATCTGTGCCATGCCACGTTTTACTGTTTGTGTACCTGTTTTCATGATTGCTCCTAATTAAATAAAGTATTATTCAAAATAAAATTGCTTCAATAAACAGCCAATTGGACTATAATTAACCCATCCAATTATGCATAAATCAAAAAACTGATAGACGATGTGGAATAAACAAAAATTAGCGGCTTTTGACGGAGCACTATTTAAAAAAGTGATCCAGTTGATTGAAAACTACATTGAACAAGGGGTATTAATAGCGGGTGAGAGATTACCATCAGAGCGAGAGTTGGCTAAAAATCTGCACGTTAACCGCTCAACTATTGTCCATGCGCTAGATATCTTAACTGAACGTAATGTATTGGTTCGTAAGCAGGGTAGTGGAACCTTCATTAATGATCAAAAATGGGGGCTTCAAGCTTACTCCACCATTAACTGGCGACTGCCAGCCCATTTCTATCAAAATCGCAAAAGTGTATATCAACAAAAAGTATTTCAGACTCGTCAGCAAATGGCGAACATCTGTGATTTGGCTAATGGTGATTTACCAACTCATATGATGCCCAAATTAATGTTACCCAATATCACCTCTCATGAAATGGTTGCTTATGAAAAGCAAAGCGACATATTGCAATTGGGTCTACCTACACTCAAAGTGCAGATCGCCAATTATATGTTGAACCAATTTGGTATGATGGTTGATACCGATCAAATTTTAATAACCTCAGGAACGCAGCAATCCCTCTTTTTAATTACTCAAGGATTATTAAAACCTGGCGATGCAATAGGCATTGAATCACCTTCATATTTCTATTCATTACCACTATTTCAAGCAGCAGGCTTGCGGTTATATGGTATTGAGTGTGATGCTGAAGGGATAACCTTAGAGAGTTTACAAAAAGTCAGTTTAGAACGGCAAATTAAATGGTTATTTCTAAATCCAATATTTCAAAATCCAACGGGATGTGTGATGAGTAATCATCGAAAAAAACAGATATTGGCATTTTGTCGAAAGCAGTGTATTGGTATTGTTGAGGATGATGCTTATAGTGGGTTAGCTTTTGATCAAAAGAGTCATATCGACCCGATAAAAAAATATGATACCAGTAATCAAGTTATCTATTTAGGATCATTATCCAAATATATTGGTCGCAACATACGTATTGGTTGGATGATTGCACCGAAAGAAATTATCGAAAAACTAGCCAATATAAGGCATCACATTGACTCAGGATTAAGTATATTACCGCAACTTTTAGCTGAAGAATATTTGACTCATCACTACCAATCCCATCAAGAATGGTTACGCCAGCAATTAAAACAGAAGGCTAACCAACTAATAGATTGGCTTGATGACTATTTTAAAGGTGACATCAATTACCAGATACCCACAGGCGGTTTTCATCTATATGCCCATTTGCCCGTTAGCAGTCAGGCGCAGGAGTTGGCTATTTTAAATCAATTACTAGCAAAGCATATAATTGTTTCACAAGGCACTGACTTTGGGGATCGAGTTGGCGCTATACGTTTAAGTTATGGTCATTTTGCAAAAGATTTGATGAGATAAAGCGAACTAAGTTTTTATTGATTGTTCTAACAGGTATTTGGCGTTAATAAATAGATCATAACGGCCCAGACAAACAAGGTAGGGTTAATCGGTAAACTTCAAATCTCATTATTGGATTGAATCTCAGCTAAATAATCACAAAACTATCAAAAATCGCGGTTTTTATGCCTTATTAGCTACATTATATGATATAACAATTTGCGTTTGATATAAGGCATTCGTAGCAATAACATTTATTATTAAAAACCATATCCGATTACTTAAAATAGATTCACATAAAAAATCTTATCATTTTATTTACAAAATATTATCTGAAACCACGCTGCACCAATATTTAACTCACTTGTTATATATGTTAGATTATTTGCTCCTTTCATATATAAGCAGGTAGGCTGATTTTGAATCTTTCTCCAAAAGCTTTTCACTATTTGGGTGTTATCGCAACACTTGCATCATTAGGAATGTACGTATCGTATATCCCACAAATTATCGACAATCTTCATGGATTTAAAGCTAATCCAACTCAACCTTTAGCGGCAGCAATTAACTGCTCATTATGGGTCTGTTATGGCTTATTACGACAAAAAAAGGATTGGCCAATTGCAATAGCTAATTTTCCAGGAGTATTATTTGGTTTAACCGCGTTTATTACTGCTTTATAAATTCTTGTTTTAACTCCCTTATATTTTCTTTATACAGCATAATATATGCTGTATTTTTTTATAATCACAATTTTTGTGAAATAGGCTAGATAATTGTTACTCAAAAATTGAGAAATCAGAGAAGATTAAAAATTAACCTTGCATATAACTTATTAATTATTATATTGTTATGGAGTTATCAACAGGTTTGTTAAATACTTATCAAATAATAAAGTGAATAATTTAATCGATTAATCTAATTTATCGATTTACTATTGTTATCTAATAGTGATTAGACTATAGTAAAAGTCAGCCTATTTTTTAGGCTGGATTCATCTTCAAAATCTATCAGAATGTTATTTATACAAAGATTAACTAAATTTGATGATTAACAAATGAGTTTTATAAAATAAGGAAATCACCATGGCTGATATTAATCTTTCCGATGATTTGATAAAAGATTTTATCTACTCAATGTACCGTAAAGAGGTATTATTAAATTTAAAAGGTGTGGTTTTGACTGAAGAAGATCGCAAACAACTCCACGCAAAAAGAGACTTTGTAAATCAATTATCTGAAGCCGAACTATCCGATATTCGCTCATGGGTTCTAGATAAATTAAAATTACTTGAAAACCAACACCAAGAGCAGAATTAACTAAAAAATCTATACTAAGCTAGCTTTTTCAAATCTATTGATAAAATTTATTTGCAGCGTTATTCAAAACGATATGGACAGTTTAAACAATCGTTTTATAATGCATCAGTTACTCGATAATCTTAAGGAAAGATCATGAAAAAGTTAGCAGTAGTGTTATTATTAGGTCTCCCAGTTATTGCATCTGCGTCCAATTGTGACGAAATTAGTGCAAATATCGCCGAAAAAATTAAAAATAACGGTGTTAATGAAAATAGCTTCCAATTAAAACTTGTTCCTCAAGATGAACAAAATATTGAAGGTAAAATCGTAGGATCATGTGATCGAGGTAAACAAAGCATTGTTTATATTCGTACACCATCATCAAAATCAGTTAAAGATGAGCCTGAAACACCTGTTGAAATCACACCACAACCCGTCGAGTGCTACAGCCCTAGTAACGCTCCAGTTCAAACGCCAGCTTCGGCACCAGTAGAAAAAGTTCAAACTCCAGAGCCGACTTCTACAGAATCTCAGGAAACTGAACAAAAAGCAGAATAAACGGAAATTTAAGTAACCATTTTATAAATTTTATAATTTGTTTAACCGGGGTGCTATAGGCTGAGATTATACCCGTTGAACCTGATTCGGTTAATACCGACGAAGGGAGTTTAAAACACGTCTATTATAGAAATCTGTTTAACTCCTTATAGCGAATTTGTCAAAAAGGAGTCATTATGCCATCATTTAACTCACTGATTGAATCAAGCGAGTGGAAACACTATATTCAACATGATTTTGTTCAACAATTAGGAAAAGGCACATTAGACTTAACCTGTTTTCAATACTACCTGAAACAAGATTATCTTTTTTTAATCAACTTTTCCCGAGCTTGGGGACTTGCAGTATATAAAAGTCACGACATTGCTCAAATTCGTCAATCATTAGAGAGTTTAAAAATCATTGTTGAAGTTGAACTCGATCTGCATATTGAATATTGCAAAAAATGGCAGATATCTGAATATGAACTAAGCACATTAAAGGAAGCCAAAGCCAATAGCGATTATACACGTTATGTGCTTGATATAGGATTACACGGCGATATATTAGATATACACATAGCGATGGCGCCCTGTTTAATTGGGTATGGCATGATTGCCAATTGGATTCAAGGTTGGGACGAAAACAACCCATATCGCTCTTGGATTGAGATGTATGCTAGTAAGGAGTTTCAACAAGCAGTACAAAAAGAAATTGCTTGGATAGAAGGACAATTACTTAATATCAGTGAAAACCGATTTAAACAATTAAGCCAAATATTTAAGCAAGCGACGCAATTGGAAATAAATTTTTGGCAAATGGCATTGGATAAAAGTGACTAGTAAACAGCATGTTTTACCATTTTAGATAAAACATGCTGAGCATGAATTATAAAAGTTGTTGATAGTTTTGCTTGGTTACATCATCCCAAACACTTGCTTGGACTTGCCCAATATGATGTTGTTGTAAAAGCAACATAGTTAGTCGAGATTGTCCAATCCCTCCACCAATTGTCTGTAAAAAATCACCATTAGCTAATGCCTTATGCCAAGCATATTGCAGACGATCTTCATTATTGGTTAATTTTAATTGACGCTTTAACGTCTCAGGATCGACGCGAATACCCATTGACGAAATTTCAAAACCACTATTTAAAACTGGATTCCAAACTAAAATATCACCATTTAATCCTTTAGAACCCATCTCATTATCGCTACTCCAATCATCATAATCAGGGGCGCGCACATCGTGTTTTTCTTTATTTGACAAATCACCACCAATACCGATTAAAAATACTGCGCCTAACTCTTTAGTAATCGCGTTTTCGCGCTCTTTTGGTGACAAATTAGGATAACGTTTTAATAACTGCTCACTATCCATAAAAGTGATCGACTCTGGTAAAAAACAAGAAAGATGATATTTTTCTGAAACCACTTTTTCTGTAGCCTTAATAGCACTATAAATCTTCTCTACCGTCTGTTTTAAATAAGCTAGATTGCGATCTTCAGGACGAATCACTTTTTCCCAATCCCATTGATCGACATAAACAGAATGAATAGGGGAGAGCTTATCTTCATCAGGGCGAAGTGCTTTCATATTGGTATAAATACCTTCACCAACTGGAAAATTATGTTGGCTCAAGATTTTGCGTTTCCATTTAGCGAGTGAATGAACCACTTCAAATTGCGCATCAGGAATACTCTTAATATTAACCTGAACCGCCTTCTCAGTCCCAGATAAATTATCCTGAACACCATCACCAATTTGACTCAAAAGTGGGGCTTGAACTTCAATTAGTGATAAATTATTAGCTAATTGCTCAGCAAAAAATTGTTTAACAAAATTGATCCGTTGTTGCTGCTCTTTAAATGATATCGTCATGTCTCATCTCAAAAAGTGAATGGGTTAGTGACGATAAATTAAACTAGAAAACAGAAATATGCAAGTTAGAACATATACGGACTTTTTATAAAACGCTAAGCACTATAATTAAATTCACAGATTCCCGATGCGGGCAAGGACTACATCACACATTAAACGTAAAAAATGAAATTAAATTACCCAATAATACAATATATTAGGTAATTATGCTTCATCATATAGGTAAAAGATAATTGAGTTAATTATTGATTAAAATAGGTGGAAACAATATGGGTTAAATTTGGCTTTTGCCATTTTGCGATGAACACAAAATTAGGTACTATAAATGGATACCTTTTGTTTCCAGCCATAGTAAATTCAAATTTGCTGGTAATCCAGCCTTTCTTGAACTTGAAATTTGAAATTGACGTCATTGGGATTCGAATAACATCATTCGTTAAATCTGCACCGAGAGTTAAGCCAATTAAAATAATTTCATCGGAATTAAAATAAATAAGGTAGTGTTTAATATCAAAAGCGGCTGCGCCCTGAAAAAGTGCAAATCTCCAAAGTTTTGGGTGGATAGAACCATAAATTATTGATGAGCTATTAAAATCGGGTAATTCAAGTTTTTCAAATAAGGCTTTTATTTTTTCTAGTTTTAACCCATCATTCATGTTAATACTCCCTTGCGTTGAAAATTTACTCTTAATTAACACATTGTTTTTATTAAAAATCGAAGATTGTAAGAAGTTGAGGGGATTGATTATAAAACGAACAAAAACTAATTAAAATAGAAATGTAGTAAAAGATCATAACTATCATTTAGAAAAAATTCAGACTTACGAATGGATGAAATATGATCAAATAAGTTATTGCATAAAATCCTTTCGTAAAGGGAGAGGATATGTATTTAAAAATTAAATAGTCGAAGAAATCATAATAAGCGATTAAGCGGCTTAGCGACGTTTGAATTACCCGCGGGTTTATTTTTGAGGTTTCTATCGCAGAAAAAGTTGAGGAACGGGGGTTTTGGGGTTCTAAATTCTGCTTTTTAATGTTGCCTCAGATAAATAATTCCGCTCTAACTATGGTGCTTTTTAGAAACTTTTTTTCCGTCAAAAAAAGTTGAGGAGCGGGATTTGGGGGGGCTAAATTCTGCTTTGCAATGTTGTCTCAGATAAGTAATTCCGCTCTAACTATGGTGCTTTTTAGAAACTCTTTTTTCCGTCAAAAAAAGTTGAGGAGCGGGGTTTTTGAGGTTCTAAATTTCACTTAAAAATTATTAAATGATCAAAATTCTTGTTTTAAGCCCTAAAATAAAATTTTCAGGATCAATCGCTCTAATTATAAAGATTTGTAATGATGATATACTTAATTAAAACAATAGATAACCAATTATAACTTAGATCATTTTTAGATTAAATTTACAAAAGTTAACGTAAATGAGCGAAAAAAAGTGTTGCATCGTGTTTTTCCAATCACTATACTTTTTACACGGTTTTAGCTAATAGGCTAAAATTTGACAGAAAAGAATAAAATTGTAAATTAATCAAAAAATTACTTGACAGGGTAGTCTAAAATGTATTATAATTTTCAACAGGCAACAGGCAACATGGCCAACCTATCTTTTAAATTCGTCTAAGTCCAACACCCAGTTTAAATTTTTCACTAAAACTTATTTTTCCACGCAATCAAGTGAAATTCTGCGAAATTTCGCGCGATCGCTCCCGCGATCCTCTTCTCGATCTTTTTTCCGATCGTTTTCCGGATCCTCTTTCAGATCCTGTTTTCGATCCTTCGGCTTTTCCAAATTATCCCGGCAGATTGTTTTTTTCGTGGTTCTTTTTCTTCCTTTTTCGGGTCACGCATTGACATCACAGACAACTAGGAATGCGATACAGGGTAATGTGCCGTATTTGACTTTCGATGGTGGTCGTACTCGTGCAGTTGATACTAACGGTCTGCTTGGGATTACGCTATCTAACGGAACTAATTACACGCCTTCAACCAATACTTCATCTTCTTCAGCACCAATCTCCTTGCCGGTTGAGGGTCAGAGTTTTGCTGATATTCGTATGTTCGTCCCTACTGATATTAATTCAGTCGATTTAAGTACACTTATCGGTCCTCCTAATAATTATTGGGGTGATGATGATGGAGATTCTGGCGTTACTGCTACAGGTTCTTTAAGTTTATCTATCGTCGATAAAAACAATCAGTCTGTATCACGTAATTCCGTGTTAACAATTTGTAACGCACCTTATAGGATTAAGTTATCTAGTACTGACGGTACATTATCTACTCGTTATGGTTTTCCTAATCGTAGTACTTTCAGTGCTCGTAGTGAGACTTATTACGTCAATCCTCAGGCTTCGCCTGTGGTTTGTTTTGCCAGACCTAATTTGACTTACGGTGCATCTGGTTTTGCTGGTCCAGCTTCGATGTGGGACCCCTCTAATGGTTTTATCCCTCAGTCAACTGACCCGTCACTTTACGGTAGAAACTTTCCTACAACTGGTGCTAATGGATTGTACTTTGATTTACTCATTACCGGTAGTAGTCAGCCATTGTCTTGGTCTCCTGTTTCTCATGGAGGTATCACTGCTACTATGTCTAATCCTACTGCTACAAGCGTAGGTGTTACTTTAACTGGTCCTTACGCTACCCCATCCCAGCATAGTTCAACCACTCCTAGTCCTATTTCTACACCTACTTTGCCTCAGACCTTCGAGTTGGTCGGTCGTGATACTAATGGTACTCCAGTCGTCAAATATGGTTTTACTTTGAAGCAGTGGTTCGTCAACCGTGGTACTAACGCTTACACTTATCCTAATACCTTATCTTGGTGTAATAGTCTTGGTTATCGAATGCCTAGCGTAAGGGATTTAACCAACGCTGTTCGTACAGATGTAGTCGTACCTAGCGCCACCCCTTCCTCACCTAGTAATCATTTTATGCGTCATATAGATGCTGGTTTTTTCACTGAGTGGGGACGAGTGTATGATTATTCAGGCGTTGGCTTCAGCCTCGATTGGTACTGGACTAGTGACCCGAATGGTATTAGGCAGTTTCTCGTGAGCGCTTATAACGGTAACATGATTTGGAACCACACCTACAACAACTACTACGGCCTTTGCTCCCATCCTTAGTTTTTATTTCTTCGTCCTTAATCCTTAGGGCGGGGGCGGGGGTGATAAAAAATAGTATTAGGTGATTAAAAGTAAGCTAAGAGTCAACGTCGTTTAGCCATAAAAAAAGCGATTTTGTGGCTTAGCGATGTTTGAGTTACCCGCCTTGGCGGGTTTATTTTTGATGCGATTTTATCGCAAAAAAAGTTGAGGAGCGGGGTTTTTGAAACCTTGATATTATTCGGCAAATTTATTTTTATGATCATAACGATTGTAATGAATATCATCACTAATTAAATAATTATAGATATCATCAACTATCTCTATGCCATTTTTTAAGTAATCGGCTTCACGTTTTTTGCTTCTTTCGCCTGGAAAGAAGATTTCACTATTGCCTTTGGCTGGTTTGGTTTGTTTTAGTTGGTCAAGCATAGCTGACATGGTTTGTTTAAAGATTTCGAGTCCAACAAAGTATTGTGGGTTGATCACAATATGCAGATGACCAAGGTTGCGCCCTTGGGATAAATCCGCATACATTGATGAAACGTTTTTACCAAATGGTAAGCCAAGTAATATGCCTGAAAGTACATCGACCATCATCATTAGTCCATAACCTTTGGCATCGGCTATTGGTAGTAGAGCGTTTACTTTGTGGGGATCGGTTGTTGGTTCACCATGTTCATCAACCGCCCATGTTGGGGGAATGGAGGCGCCTTTTGATCTGGCGTATAAGACTTTTCCCCAAGCTTGGACAGTGGTTGCCATGTCAAATGAGACAATCCTTTCGTCGTTCGTTGGTGCTGCAAATGCGATTGGGTTGGTTCCAAAAAATTCTTCTGCGCCACCATAAGGAACCGCCATTGGGTCAGATTGGCACATGGATATGGCGACTAAGTTTTGTTTAGCTGCCATTTCGGTAAAGTAACAAAGCGAGCCACTATGTGACATTCGACGAATTCCGACTACAGCAACGCCATTTTTCTTCGCCATTTCTATGGCTTTGTCCATACCAACTTTAGCGGCAACTAATCCGCATCCGTTATCAAAATCTAATATTGCTGATGATGGACCGGTTTCTTTATAGGTGACATTGGGGGAGTGAGTCATGCCTCCTTTTGCTATGCGTTCAGCATAATATTCAACTCGTACGGCGCCATGCGAGTGGATGCCTCGTGCATCGGCAAATGCAAGCGTATCGGCAGCAATATCGGCGTGCTCTTGAGTTAATCCAGCTTTATGTAGTTTTTTGGCAATTAAGTTGTGTAGTGTTTGTCTGTCTAGTCTCATTTTATCACTCCTATCTATAGTCGCTATTTGGTGATGATAGTGCCTTTTGTTTGTGCTAATAGCGATTCGATATCTGTTAAGTTGCCAATATAGGCGGTATTGCCAGTTTGTTCGACAAATTCAATAACGGATTTGATTTTTGGTCCCATAGCACCATCATCGATTGCCATTGGTTGTATTCGTTTGGTATCAACCTTGCCTAGAGCGGTTTGCTCAGGTGTGCCCCAGTTTTCATATACGGCGTCAGTATCGGTTAATATCATTAAGTGGTCAGCCTTTAGTTCGATTGCCAGTTGGGCAGCGCTATGATCTTTGTCGATAACCGCCTCGATACCTTTATAACCCGATTTATCTTTTATTACGGGAATTCCGCCCCCACCATTGCAGATGACGATGGTATCTTGGTTAATTAGCTCTTTGATGGTATTAAGTTCGATAATTTTTTTCGGTTTTGGGGATGCAACAACGCGTCTTAGGTATTTGCCATCTTGTTTAAATTGCCAACCATATTGGGCTTGTAGTTTTTGTTGTTCTTCAGGTTGATATACCGGACCTATAAATTTGGTTGGATCTTTGAATGATGGGTCGTTGCTGTCTACTTCGACTTGTGTTAATACGCAGGTAACTTGGTTGACATATTGCTGTAAGCTTCGCTGTATCATATACCCTAACATGCCTTGTGTTTGAGCAACAAGGACATCAAGCGGGTAGGCGGGTACGCTTGGGTAGCTGGCATTTTGTAGAGCAAGTAATCCAACTTGTGGTCCATTGCCGTGAACAATAACAAGTCGATATTTATTGGCTAATTTGGCAATAAATTGGGTCGTGCTGTTGATGTTTTGGTATTGGTTGTCAATAGAGAGTAATTCATTTCGTTTTGAAATCGCATTACCACCTAATGCAATAACTATTAGTTCCATACGGTGTCCTTTATTTTTGTTTAGATGTCCACATCCCGATGACAATCTTTTGAGTAGATATAACTCAGTGGTTGTTGGCCAACAGCGTAACACGCTTGTAGCGCATAGGCTCCCATAAAGATGTAGTCGTCTTTTTTAACCGGTATCCACTGGTTATCAAGTAGGTACATACCTTCACCACTAAGTAAGTAGGCGCCGTGTTCTTGTACATGGGTTTCGATATAGCCATGACTTGCACCCGGTAGGAAGGTAAGAATATGGAAGTTCATATCAAAACCGAGTTCTTTGGGGAGAAGGTCTTGAATAAATACGTTATCCATATTTTCATAATTCATGAGCTCTAGTTGTTGAATATGATTGGCAATCACACGTGTTTGATAACCTGAAATAGGGTTGTAGCGACGTTTGTACAGAAATAAACGTGATGAAGCAGTCATATTTTGTAAATAGAGTTTAACCCCAGCGGGGCAGTAGATGTAGCCACCAGTTTGTAAACGGTGTGATTGGTCATTGGCTTTTGCGTTGACGTCACCTTCTATCACATAGGCAAATACTTCAATATCATCATCCCCAAATCCTTGCAAGTTTTGACCACCTTGGTGCATGGTGACAAGGTAATCGACAAAGGATGCCCCTAGTTTAGGTGTGGCTAAGATGGTGATGTCACAATTTTCAAAACCGGGAATGATATTTTTAACTAAGCCATCAGGCGGTATTAAGGCAAAATTATGACGTTTGATTATCGCGCGGGACGCTAATAGGTCTTTTGGATAGCCGATGTTGTTATTGATATATCCCATAATGATCTCCTTGGAACATATGCTTTAGATTTAGGCAAGGTTTGCCGTGAGTACTACTTTTTTCGACTATTTATCAAAAACCGATAAATAGTCGATGCTTTTGCGTGAATCAGTTGGTTATGTGTTTACGCAAATTAATTAAAAAGAATAATGCTGTTGCAATAACTAATATTGCAATAGCCACATAGAACCCCGTAATTTTGGTTCCTGTTATATCCGCTAATAATCCAGTTAATGGTGGTGCTATTACTGATGAACTCATGCCAAAGAAGTTAAATACACCAAATGCTGTTCCGTAACTGCTTTTTGGGGCAATGTCAGCCACGTGAGATATTAGAATCGGTTCAACAACAAACTTGCCAAATAATCCATAGAGGATTAATCCCATCAGTAATAAGGTGATGGTGGATGATTGGACTGCCATAAATAGTGTTCCGGCTGAAAGCAGTTCTAATACGATAATAAAAAATAGTCGTTTAGCACGAAATTTATCCGAGATTTTACTGATGACAAGTGCGCCAGGAATAGCGGCGAATGCGACTAAAGATGATGCAGAGCCAATGCTTCCGCCAGTAAAGCCTCGTTCAGTTTCAAGAAAGTTAGGTAACCAGCTTACCACCATGTAATAGCCATAGCATGTTGCAAAGTACATAATGTAACAAGCAACCATTGGGCTACTAAAAAAGTTATGTTTTTCTTTCGGCGTAATTTCCGTTTTCTGTTTTTGGGTGATAACGCTTTTAATCGATGGCTCTTTAATGATAATTGCAAATCCAGCAATTAAGCAGAGTGTTAGAGCCGCAATAATATAGAGCATATATTGCCATTGCATATCCAACGCTTTAACTAAGAAGCTGGTGGATAATAAGCAAACGCCCATACCCAACGCCGCACCAGTATTGATAATGGCAGAGGCGAAGCTACGATTTTCAGCTGGAATATTTTCGGCTGATAGTGACCAAGCCGAACCATAGTAAGAGCCACAACCAAGACCTGCCAGTAAGCTACCAATATAGATCATCATCATTGAGTGTGCATTACCAATCATGATCGCGGCAATGGTAAAGAGTATGAAGCCAGGAATCACCACGGCTTTTTTACCATATTTGTCAACTAAGATCCCAGCTGGAATTTGCATTAAGGTGTAGGAAAAAAAGTAACAGCTAGCAATTAAGCCCAGCTCAGTATTTGATTGAGGTCCTACAGTTTGTTGAATTTCAGGAAAAATCGCTGCTAATACGGGGCGATAAATCCACATCACTAACCAACCGAGGAATAATAAAGCGACGATTTTATGCCAGTACTGTATGCCACCTTTTTTTTCTGTCATTTTAATTCCTTATTATTCTTGATAAGCCAATTGGTAAAGGGCATAAGTTAATGCTTTTATTCCTTCAACTAAGTCTTCGGTTTTAGTATCTTCAGCAGGGTTGTGGCTGATGCCTTTGATGCTTGGTACAAATAACATGGCGGTCGGTACTCGTGGTGCAAAAATTTGTGAGTCGTGACCGGCACCACTATGCATTACGCGATAACTTAGTTTTTCTTGGTTGCAGATGTTTTCGAGCATTTTTATGAGTTTTTCATCCATTGGAATTGGGGCTTCATCCATCCAACGATTTATTTCGATCTCAAGGCCCAGTTCTTTGGCGATGCGGATCATGTCAGCTTCAATCTCTTCGGTAAAGCTTTTAAGTTCTTCTTGGTTAGTGTGACGACAGTCTATTGTGAACATCACTTCCCCCGGAACGACATTAACCACATTGGGTTTGGGTTCAACATGACCAAAGGTTAATACTAATGGATCACCCACTTTAATTGCTTTGTTAATGGATTCGTTGCAAATTCGGCTAAAAGCGTAGATTGCATCTTTACGGTAACTCATTGGTGTGGTGCCTGCATGATTTGCTTCACCTATTAAGCGGATATTGTAACGACGTTGTCCAACGATGCTGGTTACAATCCCTATGCTTTTTTCTTCCCGCTCAAGTACGCCTCCTTGTTCAATATGTAGCTCTAAAAAGGCTTTGATATCGGTGCGTGCTTTTTGGGTGTTAAATTTAAATCCGCAGTTGTTCATTGCATCGACAAATTTAATGCCATTGTTGTCTTCGATATCGGCAACATCATCATTGTTGGCGATGGCAAATACGTTTTTGCTTCCCCAAAAGACATAAGGAAAGCGACTGCCTTCTTCTTCTGCCATGGAGATAAGTTCTAAAGTGCGTAATGGTTGGCCGTAGTTCTCTTTTAGGTATTTCATGGCAAGCATAGCTGCAATGATGCCAAGCTGGCCGTCAAGTTTGCCACCATTAACAACGGTATCAACATGCGAGCCAGACATGATGACTTGTTCTTTATATTTACTGCCTTCAAATCGACCATATAAGTTACCAATATCATCAAAATAGGTGTTCATGCCAATTTGTGAGAGTTTTTCTTTAATTGCATTTTGGGCAGTAAGCCATTGTTCAGTATAAAGTAATCGAGTTGTTCCGCCTTGTTCTAAACCACCAAAGCTCGATATCCATTTAACTGCATTAGCAACATCATCATATAAAATATTCATAAATATTTACCTGCTATTTAAAACTCCATCATCGTTAACATTTTGCTTTTAATGTTAACCGCACATATCGTGTCGATACTACGGATCATTTTAAATGTTTTTTTTGTTTACCATACTATTAATATCAAATAATAATGTGATCAAACTAGCTTTTTTATATTTGTGAAATTTAATTAAATTAAGTAGTTATTATTATAAAAAATTTTTTAACAATCTTTTATGATACTGATTTTAAATAATATTATATTTTTGATATCGTTAATGTTTTGTGATGTATAACCTGCTTATTGTTTATTTTTTCCGTAATATATAAATATAATCTAACTATTAGATTTTTTTAATGAGCTTAATGAGGTTCAAAGTTAACAGTATTTATCCTATTTGAGGGGCCTATTCTCATGATTCAATCTTTTATAAAAAAGGGAAGCTTTCAAGATTCTGTTAGTTTGATGTTGATATCAAAAAAACTGAGTAATCTTGATGAGGTTGATGAAGTATCTGTCATGATGGGTACTCCTGCCAATAAATCTTTATTAACCGCAACAGGTTTTTGGAGTGATAGTTTTAATGATGCAACGCCAAATGATATTTGTGTTGCGATTAAAACCAAAGATGACTCTAATGATGTTGTCGAGTTGATTAGTCAACAACTTGAGGATGCACTAAAAAATATCGCTCAAGCTCAGCAAGGTGGTGCAAAACTACTTAAAGCAAGGCGTTTAGCTAGCGCAACGAAAAAATTACCTGATGCTAATTTAGTGTTAATTTCGATTGCTGGGGAGTACGCCGCTGAGTTAGCCGATCAAGCTTTAGATGATAATAAGAATGTGATGATTTTTTCCGATAATGTATCAATCGAAGATGAACTCCGTTTAAAAACTAAAGCGTCTAAAAAAGATTTAATTGTGATGGGCCCCGATTGTGGGACGGCCTTTATCGCGGGTGCACCCTTAGCGTTTTCTAATGTTATTCCTAAAGGGAATATTGGGGTAATTGGGGCGTCTGGTACGGGTATTCAAGAAGTAGTTTCACAAATCGCTCTATTGAATCAAGGTATTACGCAAGCTATCGGTTTGGGTGGGCGTGATTTGTCGCTTGAAGTTGGCGGAATTAGTGCGCTTACTGCCTTAAATATGCTTGCTGCCGATGCTGATACACAAGTGATTACCTTTATTTCTAAACCGCCAGCAGACAGTGTGCGGGAAAAAGTGATTTCAGCCATGAAGTTAATTCCTAAACCGGTGGTGGCTTTATTTTTGGGCTCGAAAATCGATAAACCTCAAGACGATAATATCTATTTTGCACGAACATTAGATGAAGCAGCTCGATTAGCTTGTTTATTAAGTCCAGTTGAAGCGATAGCGAATAAGTTGCCTAATTTAGCCAATAAAACGATTACAGGGTTATATACTGGCGGTACCTTAGCTTCAGAAGCGGCTATGTTGCTTGCTCAAGAACTAAATCTCACTACCAGTCATCATCACGATAAAGGGATTATGTTAGATCAACAGGGGCATAAAATTATTGATTTAGGTGATGATTTTTACACTGTAGGTAAACCTCATCCTATGATTGATCCATCTATTCGCGAAGATAAAATCGCTCAGCTTGGTGAAAATCACGACGTAGGTGTATTACTTGTTGATTTGGTTATTGGCTATGGCGCAAATGCCAATCCGGCAGAGTCAGTTATTTCAGGTTATCAAAAAGCCTGTGCTAAACGAGGTGATAATCATCCATTGATAGCTATCGCAACCGTGACTGGTTCAGAGCAAGATCCGCAATGTCGTAGTAAGCAAATTGAAGCGTTAGAATCAGCGAATATTGTTGTAATGAATAATTTACCGGAAGCTATTTTGTTAGCTAAAAAACTGATTACACAGGTTAAATCAAATAATTTCATTAAACCATATCCTTTATTAAGCCATATTAGTGTGATTAATGCTGGTTTAAGAAGTTTTGCTGAAGATCTTCAATCATCGAATATTCCTGTTGTGCATTATCAATGGGCGCCAATAGTCGGCGGTAATAAAAAATTAGCGGCTATTTTGCAAAAATTAAATTAAGAGGTTTTGATATGTTACGTACTGCAATAAATGAAGCAAACCAAAAAATTATTGAACGAATTAAAGCTGCTAGACCTCATTGGGTAGGCGTTATATCCGCTAAAGAAGCTGTACCAACCTTGGCGCAAGGTAAAAAATTACTTCACGCTGGACCACCGATTGTTTGGCATGATATGACTGGACCAATGCAAGGTGCTTGTATTGGTGCTTGCTTGTTTGAAGGATGGGCTCAAGATGAGAAGCAAGCTTTACATTTGTTAGAGTCAGGTCAAGTTGAATTTATCCCTTGTCATTCTGTTAATGCAGTTGGTCCAATGGGGGGGATTACGTCAGCCAATATGCCAATGATTGTGGTTGAAAACATTACCCATGGTAATCGTGCTTACTGCAATTTAAATGAAGGTATTGGTAAAGTGATGCGTTTTGGTGCTTATGGCCAGGAGGTTTTAGACCGTCATCGTTGGATGAAAGAGTCGTTAGGGCCAGCTTTGAATGATGCATTAAAACTGTTTGATAATGGTATCGATTTAACCGCTTTGATGGCACAAGCTATTACAATGGGTGATGAATTCCATCAACGTAATATTGCCGCTTCAGCACTATTATTAAGAACGCTTTCACCAAAATTAATTTTACTTGATCGTAGTAAAGCGGAAATGGAGAAAATCTTTAGCTTTTTAAGCGTGACAGATCAGTTCTTCTTAAATGTTGCTATGGCATTTTGTAAATCAATTATGGATAGCGCAGCGCAAATCAAAGAGGGATCTATCGTTACAGCAATGACCCGTAATGGTAAAGAATTTGGTATTAAAGTTAGTGGTCTTGGCGATCAGTGGTTCACCGCGCCAGTTAATACTCCGCAAGGTCTATTCTTTACCGGTTATTCTCAAAAAGATGCAAACCCAGATATAGGTGATAGTGCTATTACTGAAACCTTTGGTATAGGTGGGGCAGCTATGGTTGCAGCACCAGGGGTAACTCGCTTTGTTGGTGCCGGTGGCACGGATGTTGCATATGAAGTATCTGAAGAGATGAGTGAAATCTATTTAGAACATAATATGTTATTCCAAATTCCTACATGGAATTTCCAAGGATGCTGTTTAGGGTTAGATCTTCGTTTAGTTGTCGAAACCGGGATCACGCCATTAATTAATACTGGTATTGCCCATAAACAAGCAGGAGTGGGCCAAATTGGTGCAGGTACAGTTAGAGCACCGTTAGCTTGTTTTGAAAAAGCACTCGAGGCATTAGCAAAAAAATTAGAAATATAGGCTATGAGTTTGATGTATGTAGATGATGAATGCTTAAATAAGTCGCTAAATAATCAGCGATTTACTATCCCCGCTTTTGATTATTTGCAAGAGCGTGGTTTGTCGCAAGCATCTCATATTATCAAACCACTTTTAGTTAGTGCGGATGTTCCAATAAAAGCGGGTGAGTTGTCGCTCTTTAGTACTCATCAGCAAACGATTAATTTAATCAATGATGATCAGCAATTAATTACTATACATCGTTATAACAGCGGTTTGTCGCCCATGGGCATTGTACTTAAATCGTCTGATTTTGATTATGTTTTGTCGTTAGTTAGTGATTTATCTATTTATCAATCGGCTATGGGTGATTTGCAAGTTGGGATTTTTTTAATTTCACTTGATACGCATGTTTGTCAATTAAATATAAAAAAACATTCATTAGTTAATAAATCACAAATTGCTAATCTATTGAAAGATATAGAAAATCCTACCGGCTTATTTGGTAAATTAAGCGACAATTTATCGGGTCAATATCAACTCGAATTATTATGTAATACCATGACTAATTTGATGAATGGTAAAGCAGATGATATTACGCCGTTTATTGGCTTAGGACCGGGTTTAACGCCAAGTTTTGATGATATTATCGTGGGGATGTTGGCGGTTATCTCAAGCGATTGCCGTTTTGACAATCAAATTCGACAGCTTAAATTCGCCTTTGAGCGTTTGTCATTACATTTGTTAACCACAACTGTTAGTGCTAGTTTTTTGACTTATGCACTGCAAGGTAAATTTTCGTTGTTGGTGCTACAAGTGATTAATTCATTTGCACAACATAAATATCACCATTCATCAATAAAAAATTTATCGAATTATGGTCACACCTCTGGATCCGATCTCTTACTTGGTATATGGTTAGGTATTGATCGTTTTGTTTTAAGGGATTAAATCGTGCTAGATACAGAAACCATGCGGACCTTTATTAAAGTAGTTGAGAGCAATAGCTTTTCAAAAGCGGCTAAGCTACTTTACAAAACACCAGCAGCGATTAGTTATCGTATTAAATCATTGGAAGCCGATCTTAATACTCAACTTTTTGAACGAACCACACGGACTGTGACACTAACGCTGGCAGGGCAACATCTTTATGAGCAATGTAGCCAATGGTTGCTTTGGTTATCAACCATGCCTGATGAGTTACAACAGATTCGTGATGGTGTTGAGCGAAAAATTAATATTACCATCAATAATCTGCTCTATGATGTTGAGGCGGTAGCCGATTTGTTGACGTTTTTAAAAGAGAAATTCCCTTTTACTACTTTCAATATAAATCGACAAGTTTATATGGGAGTGTGGGATTCGTTATTGCATGGTGAGTGCCATTTAGCGATTGGCGCAACAGGCACTGAATCGCTTGATACGATGATTAATATATTACCTCTTGGTGAAGTAAGTTGGGTGTTTGTGGCAGCCAAAAATCATCCGATCACCCAAATTGATGGGGCGTTATCTAATGATACTTTACGTAAGTATCCGGCAATTAATGTTGAAGATACCTCTGTGCATATGAATAAACGTGTGGCTTGGTTATTACCAAGTCAATCTGAGATTATTGTGCCAAATATTACCACTAAGTTGGCTTGCCATTTAAGAGGATTAGGTATTGGTTTTTTACCCAAATCAATCTGCCAATCTTATTTAGATTCAGGTGAATTGATTGCCTGTAAAGTGGTTAATGAACGTAAGCCATCGCCATTGTCATTAGCATGGAAAAAATCGCATATGGGCAAAGTGATGAATGAAATTGTTAATCTGTTTAAGTTTCATCATCCCATTGCCAATAATTTTTTGAAAAATATAGATAAGAGAAGATGAGTTAGTGTAATCTTCAAACAATTAACTCGATATTAATAAAGGAAAAAATAATGTTAGACCTAGATAAATATGACCAAATTAATCCGCCTACGCGACTATTAATGGGACCAGGTCCAATCAATGCTGATCCTCGTGTCACTAGAGCGATGGCAGCACCTTTAATTGGCCAGTTTGACCCAGTTATGACTGATTATATGAATCAGACTATGTCACTTTATCGAGATATTTTTAAAACCAAAAATGAACAAACTTTTGTTATTGATGGTACTGCAAGAGCCGGTATTGAAGCCGTTCTTGTGTCAACAATTAAACCGGGTGACAAAGTATTAGTACCCGTATTTGGTCGTTTTGGTTTATTACTTTGTGAAATTGCCCACCGTTGTCGTGCTGATGTGCATACTATTGAAGTGCCATGGGGTGAAGTTTTTGATCCTAATGTTATTGAAGATGCTATCAAAAAAGTCAAACCCAAACTATTACTTTGCGTGCAAGGTGACACTTCAACCACATTATTGCAACCATTGGATAAAATTGGTGAAATTTGTCGTCGTCATGGTGTGTTGTCTTATGTCGATGCAACTGCTTCGATTGTGGGTAACCCACTTGAAGTTGATAAATGGCAACTTGATGGCGTTTCAGTGAGTTTACAAAAATGTTTAAGTGGACCTCCAGGTGTTGCTCCTCTTACTTTAAGTCCAAAAATGGTCGAAATTATTCAAGCTCGTAAATGTGTTGAACTGGGTATTCGAGCTGAAAATGATGCGGGTGGCCGAGATGAGATGATCTATTCTAACTATTTTGATATCGATATGATTATCCGTTACTGGAGTTCTGAACGTATCAACCACCACACTGAAGCGACCTCAATGCTTTATGCTGCACGCGAATGTGCTCGAATTGTGTTACAAGAAGGTTTAGATAACGTGATTGAGCGTCATCGCGTTAATGGGGCTGCAATGGTTGCTGGTTTACAAGCTATGGGACTTGAGCTGTTTGGCGATCTCGATCATAAAATGAATAATGTCGTTGGTGTGGTTCGTCCGGAACATATTAATGACCTTGAAGTTCGCAATTTAATGTTAAATGATTTTGGTATTGAAATCGGTGCTTCATTCGGTCCGCTTAAAGGTAATGTATGGCGTATTGGTACTATGGGCTATAATGCTAGAAAATCTTGTGTCATGCAAACATTAACCGCGTTTGAAGCTGTGTTAAATCGAGTTGGTTTTAAAACAGTACAAGGGGCTGGTTTACAAGCTGCCTGGAACGTTTATAACAGCTAATAATAAAATAATAATAAAAGTTCACTGAAGTGAGCGGAATTATACCCATTGGATTTTTGAGCTTTTAATTTAGAACGAAGTAATTTGTTGGTGAAATTGTCAACAAATTACTCTAAAAATAGAGTAAATTTAAAATAGTAGCAAAAATGTTAACTTTAAGTTAATTGGGATGATATTATTTAAGGAAATTTTATGAATAAATTGAATACTAAAATTCCTACCTCTGGGTATAATCAAAAAAAATGGAAAGGGCGTTATACCATTTTATTACTATTATGGTCAGGTTGGTTACTTTCGTTTCTTGATCGTATGGTAATGAATGTCTCATTGCCGTTTATTGGCTATGATCTTGGTATCGATAAAACTGTACAAGGTTCAATTATTAGTGCATTTTTTATTGGTTATGCACTGTTTCAAATTCCCGGTGGTTATTTATCAGATAAATTTGGTCCGCGTAAAGTGATGGCTTTTGCCATTATTTGGTGGTCGATGTTTACGCTTTTTACCGGTCTAATTTATGTATTACCATTAATGTTACTGACTCGCTTCATGTTTGGTGCCGGTGAAGGTTGTTTCCCAGCTTCGTCTTGGAAAACTATCGCCACTTATTTTCCTGCCAAAGAACGAGGACGAGCAACAGCAATTCAATCTTCCGTCAACACATTAGGACCAGCAATATCTGTAATTGTGGCAGTTGCCATTATTGAATGGTTAGGTTGGCGCGATGTATTTATCATCTTAAGTATTCCTGGTTTTATATTAGGCTTTTTTATCTATAAGTTTATTCGCAATAATCCATCTGAAAATAGTTTAATTGGTGCTGATGAACTGCAAGAATTAGAAATAATCAACGATAATGTCTCAGTCGAAGAGAGCTCGTCTTCGTTAATAGATGTATTGAAAATGCCAATACTCTGGAAGTTATCGCTAATTTGGTTCTTATTTGATATCACATTTTGGGGATTCACCACTTGGTTACCAAGTTATTTACTTGAGGCAAGAGGATTATCGCTCTCCAAAACTGGTATCTTAGCTGCAATCCCATTCTTATTTGGTGCGTTAGGAACTTTAGTTGGTGGCTATTTTGCTGATAAGTTCGAACAAAAATTAAAATATGTATATGGTTTAACCGCTTTTATCTCTGGGATATTTCTTTTCTTAATGTTCCAAGTCGATAATCTTGAGGCTGCTATAGTCTTCCAATGCGTATCAGCACTCTTTATGTTTATCGCATTTGCTATCTTTTGGGGAATGCTAATGCATATGATTCCGCCGGTAATCATGGGTAAAGCCTCAAGTATCGTCAACTTTGGTGGACAAGTTGCAGGCGTATTATCACCATTCATCATCGGCTTCCTTATCGACAACGCCAACGGAGGCTACAACCACGCCTTCTTATTTATGGTGATCGCGTTAATAAGCTCTGCGGTATTGACCTTTTTCATTAAAAAGATGAATATTTAGTTAATCAATATGATGAGATATATTGGGAAAATACTCAAACTTGGTTTGAGTATTTTTTCTTTGATGAATTGTTTATTCTAAAAGTAATTTAATTTTGGCACCAATGGATGTCAAGAAGATGCCAAAAAATGATGCAATTAATAAGGCTGAAGGTTTATTAGTTAAGGTTGGTTTGATTGATAAGATTGATGCTTATCCAAATCAATTATCCGGTGGTCAACAACAACGTGTCGCGATTGCTAGATCATTGATGATGGACCCGAAAGTTATGCTTTTTGATGAACCTACTTCGGCGTTAGATCCTGAGTTAGTCGGTGAAGTTTTAGCGGTGATGAAGGCACTTGCTCAAGAGGGGATGACCATGGTGGTTGTCACGCATGAGATGGGTTTTGCTAGAGAGATGTCAACTCGTGTTATTTTTATCGATCAGGGCATCATTCAAGAGCAAGGTTCACCTGAGCAAATTTTTAATAATCCTCAAAATGAAAGAACACAGCTGTTTTTAAGTAAAGTATTATAATTGATCTACTTGATTGATTAAGCTATAAAAAAACCGCACTAATGAGTGCGGTTTTTTATTAAACATTAACTATCAGACTTAAGCTTTATATTTTTTCATGACAATTGAAGCGTTAGTGCCACCAAAACCAAAGCTATTTGACATTACTGTTGTTAATTCACGTTCAGTTGGCTCGGTAATAATGTTCATTCCAACTGCTTCATCAGCGAGTTCGTCGATGTTGATACTTGGTGTGATAAAACCATGTTCAAGCATAAGTAATGAATAGATTAATTCTTGAGCACCAGTTGCACTCAATGAGTGACCTGTCATTGATTTAGTCGAAGAGATAGCTGGAATGTTATCTCCAAATACTTGTTTGATTGCCCATAATTCTTTAACGTCACCAACTGGTGTTGAAGTTCCGTGTGTGTTGATATAATCAACTGGTGCGTCAAGATCTTGAATAGCGAGTTGCATACAACGCATTGCACCTTCACCAGATGGTGCAACCATGTCATAACCATCAGATGTTGCACCGTAACCAACTAGTTCACCATAGATATGTGCACCACGTGCAAGGGCGTGTTCAAGTTCTTCGACAACGACCATTCCAGCACCGCCAGCGATAACGAAACCGTCACGGTTTTTATCATAAGCGCGTGATGCTTTTTCTGGGGTGTCGTTGTATTTGGTTGATAATGCGCCCATTGCGTCAAATTCACATGACATTTCCCAGCAAAGTTCTTCTCCACCACCAGCAAATACAATGTCTTGTTTGCCAAGTTGGATAAGTTCTGCCGCGTGACCAATACAGTGAACTGATGTTGCACAAGCAGATGTCATTGAGTAGCTAACACCTTTAATTTTAAATGGTGTGGCTAAACATGCAGATATTGCAGATGACATTGATTTAGTTACTGCGTAAGGACCAACACCTCTTAAACCTTTTTCTTTCATGCCGGCAACGACATTATATTGAGTTTTGGTTGAGCCACCATAACCAGCGATTAGACCTGTACGAGGATTGGATACTTGTTCTGGGGTTAATTTTGCATCTTCGATTGCTTGCTGTAGAGCCAGATAACCATAAATAGATGCATCGTTCATAAAACGGACAACTTTGCGATCAATAAGCCCAGTTGTATCTAATTTTACATTACCACATACATGACTGCGCATTCCGCTATCTTTCATTTCTTGAGAGAAAGTAATACCACTTCGGCCCACTTTCAATGATTCTAAAACTTCTTTGGTATTATTCCCAATACTTGAAAGAATACCTAATCCTGTGATTACTACACGTTTCATCTAATGCTTTACTCCTAAATTAACCAGCTTCGTATGAAAAATTGGTGTGATTATAGCGTACACTTGTAAGCTGAACAATACCCTATGATTGATTTTATTTCACAATTTTTAAATAAGATAGGGTTAGTGGAATAAGTAATCAATGATACTCCCGCTTTTTACATTTTATTTATAGTCTCTTAATAAAGTAGAGTTTATATGCAGTTTTATTGAGCAAATATTTCCTATTTTTGATCTGATAATTTACTTGCACATGCAAGTAAAATAGCTATAATGCTGTAAATATATACAGTCATTGGTGGTAATTATGATTCAAGACAAAATGATGTCAAAGCTTGAGATATTGGCAGAATCAGCAAAATATGATATTTCGTGCGCATCAAGCGGTACCTCACGCAATAATAAAAATAAAGGTATTGGTAGTGCCTCTCGTTGTGGTATCTGTCATTCTTTTACCGCCGATGGTCGATGTGTCTCGTTATTAAAGATTATGCTAACCAATTACTGCATGTTTGATTGTGCTTACTGTATTAATCGCCAAAGTAATGATATCCCACGAGCTGGATTTACTCCAAAAGAGTTAGCCGATTTAACCATTGAATTTTACCGTCGCAATTATATCGAAGGACTTTTTTTAAGTTCTGGCATTATGCGTAGTGCTGATCACACAATGGAAAAAATGATTCGGGTAGTCAAAATTCTACGTCAAGAATACAATTTTAATGGTTATATCCATATGAAAGCTATTCCTGGCGCAAGTAATGAGCTTATCAAAGAAGCCGGTTTATTAGTAGATAGAATGAGTGTCAATCTAGAGATTCCTACTGAACGTAATTTAAAATTACTTGCACCGGATAAAGATCATCAAACGATCTATCAACCAATGCGTCATATCCAACAAAATTTGATGGAAAATATTGAAGATCGCAAAAAAATTAAGTCAACTCCAAAATTCGTACCAGCAGGGCAGAGCACCCAGGTTATTATTGGGGCGACAGATGAAACCGATAATCAAATATTACAACTCACCGCCAAACTTTATAAACGCCCAAGTATGAAGCGGGTTTATTATTCGGGGTTTATTCCAGTCAATAGTTATGACAAGCGATTGCCGGTGTTGCAAGAAGTTCCACGAGTTCGCGAAAATCGTTTATACCAAGCTGATTGGTTACTTCGTTTTTATGATTTTAGTGTCGATGAGATTGTTAATGATGAACATCCCGATCTTGATTTAACTGTCGATCCAAAATTATCTTGGGCAATTCGTAATCCGCAGTTTTTTCCTGTAGATATCAATCGCGATAGTTATCGAAAAATTTTGCGAGTTCCTGGCATTGGTGTTAAATCAGCAAAATTAATAGTGATGGCAAGGCGACATCGAAAACTTAATATTGAAGCGTTAAAACGCATAGGCGTTGTGCTTAAACGTGCGCAATTTTTTATTGTATGTCACGAAATGAGTACCTATAAATTGCTCGAGTCATCTGCTGAATATATTCGACTGAACCTGCAAGATCCGCCATTACTTGAAGCTAAAAAAGATCCTATTCCTCAGCAGCTTGTGATGGGATGGTAAGTTATGCTAGCTTTTTATTATGACAAATCTTTCGAAGGATTGTTATGCGCGGTTTTTGATGCGTTTAAACTTAAAAAAATGCCGGAATGCTTGTTGTCGGATGATGATGTTGTACCGCTTTTGGTATCTGATTCTCACCATGTTGAATTTCGTAATAGCAAGTATGAAAGGGTATACTCGGCGCTACAAAAAAAGTTATCCAAGATTGCACTAAATCAGATCTTATTTACTTGGTTATCAGAGCTGCCTGAAAGTGATTTAATCATTTTTCGTTATATTTGCAAAGTATTTAAATCTAACTATTCAATTGAAACTGATTTTGGCGATCCAGATGTATTAGCCATTCATGATATCGCTAAAAAAGTGAATAAAGAAAAACACCATATCCAACAATTTGTTCGATTTAATGCTATCAAAAATCCAACAAGTGATGAAAAGATCTATTTTGCGGTTATTGGTCCCATTTATAATGCCTTACCATTAACCACACGATTCTTTAAAGATCGTTATGCCGACCAAAAATGGGCTATTTATGATGAAAAACGCCAGTATGGTTATTTTTATGATTTAGAAAAATTGGAGAAAATATCGTTAAACGATGATCTGATTGTCAATAACAAAATTAACCAAGATTATTTAACTGATGATGAAAAACTTTTTCAGACCATGTGGTACCGTTATTGTAATGCACTAACGATAAAAGAAAGAATTAATCCAAAATTACAACGACAAAATATGCCAAGACGATTTTGGCAACACTTACCTGAAATGCAGCAAAAATAAAAAACGCCGAACAAGCCGGCGTTTTTTATTAATGTAGGGAAATTCTATTGGGCGTCGATATCGCTAATAATACCGTTGATACTTTCTTGGCGTTGTTTCTCTTTTTTCTCATCAACTTTACCGCCTGACGCATTAAAGTCATTACGTTGGAAGTAAGCATTACGCATAAAGTTATAAGGGTCATCACTATTTTTAAGCAGATCTTCATACTCAATAGCCACGGCACGAGCTTCAACACCATCAACAACACCACGAACTAACGCCCATTCCCAATCTAACCAAACAAGTGGTGGGTATAAGGTGTCAACGATGTCACCACCTTCTTGGCGAAGTGTAGCAGAACCATAGAAAGGTAATACTACATAAGGACCATAAGGGACATCATAGTGACCTAATGTTTGACCAAAACTACGTTTAGAGCCTTTTTGCAATTGAGGATCCGCCATTCCAGCAACATCAAATATACCCGCCACACCAAAAACGGTATTGATAAAGAATCGAGCTAAATGTTTACCAGATTCACGGCCTTCGCCTTGTAGTGCACTATTAACTACTGAAGCTGGCTCAGAAAGGTTAGATGAAAAATTAACAACGCCTTTACGCACAGGTGTTGGTACATAATCTTTCCATACCACAGCTGCAGGGCGTAAAATATAAGGATCAAGGGCATAATAGTTAACATCAAACATGGTTTTGTTAAAACCCGATAATGGGTCACTATAACTGTTGGTTTCAGCTTGATAAGTGGCACAACTTGTCAGTGCTAAAACCGAGAACATCATACCTATTATTCTTTTTTTCATAATGTTATAAATCATAATTGACGAATGTTAAGATTGTATCATGTTTGTTCAAAATAGAAAATTTTTCATTATTTAAATAGTAATATCTTGATAAATTTATTAGAATAACCGCCCGAGATGACCTCATAGTTAAATGGATATAACGAGCCCCTCCTAAGGGCTAGTTGCAGGTTCGATTCCTGCTGGGGTCAAATTCCCTTAAACTTATTATTACTCTCCTTTACGCCAAAAGCCTTTATAAAACTGGGTTTTGGTAGTTTTTCTCACTCAGCTACACTTTCTTTTACGTTTGACAACGCAAGGCTATCTACGGTATATTTACGGTATATTTTAATACCGAAATGAAAAATACCGTAAATCATGCTAACAATTAAAGCAATCGAAGCCTCAAAGCCAAAAGCCAAACCTTACAAACTGCCTGATTATGAAAGCCTGTATTTGTACATTACGCCCACGGGGACTAAATCATGGCGGTATGATTATCAGTTTAATGGCAAACGAAAAACGCTAACAATAGGTAAATATCCTTATATCAGTTTATCCGAAGCTCGCAATGAAAAAGATTTAGCTAGACAATTATTGGCGCACGGCCGAGACCCTTCGGTAGAACGCAAAAAGAAAGCGTTACTCTCAAACATGGCACAGGGTAATACATTCAGCAAAATAGCTATGGAATGGTACGAAAACAAAAAACGAAGTTGGTCACTAAACACTCGGAAAACTATACTTACTTATTTTGAAAAAGACATATTTCCTTATGTTGGAGAGATGGACATTTCGCAGATAAAACCAATTGAAATGTTAAATTGTTTAAAACAAATTGAAAATCGAGGGGCTTTAGAAATCGCTAAAAAGATGAGGCAGCGGTGTACTGAAGTTTTTCAATATGCAATTATTACAGAGCGAGCAGAGAATAACCCAGCCCGAGAACTGGCAACAGCGATGGTGACACGTACACCTAAAAATTACGCATTTTTAATTGAGGACGATATGCGGGAGTTCATGAAATCCCTGCAAACCTATTCGGGTAATATACTGGTACGGTACGCAACCGAACTATTAATATTAACTGCGGTGAGAACTGTGGAGTTGTTGCGGTGTAAATGGGAGTATGTCAACTTTGAGAAACGTTACATTTTACTACCAGAGACATTAATAAAAAAAGACAGGGTGCACATAGTCCCGTTATCAAAGCAGGCTATAAATATCCTACGGTTTTTACATCCAATAACTGGGAATTGTGATTTTGTTTTTCCGGGGCGAAATAACATCCAATCACCTATGTCAAATGGTGCTATTTTGGGATTGATAAAAAGGTTGGGGTTTGCCAAGCGCGCAACCGGGCACGGTTTTAGGCATCAGTTTTCAAGTGTTTTAAATGAGCATGACTTTAATCGTGATTGGATAGAGAAACAACTAAATCACGAGGAGGAGGGTGTGCGAGGTATTTATAACCACGCACAATATTTGGATGGGCGTCGTAAGATGATGCAGTGGTATGCAGATTACATTGATAGTTTAACCGCATAACTGTTTTTCCTGAAACTCCTGTTTTTTCTGTTCAAGGTAGGTGTTTACAGTGGATAGCTTCCAGCGAGGATGGCGCCCCAAATATAGATCAGGTTTCGGGAATTTATCCGATGCAACCCACCGATCCAATGTTCTATCATCTATACTGATGTACGCACAAACTTGCGCCTTATTGTATAGTGGGTCTTCAATTGAGTAAACTTTTGTCATTTTTTAATCCTTATTAGATATCTTGTGAGCTGTTATATGCGCAGTCATCACACATAAAATATAGGGTATTGTCATAGTGGAGTTCGTGCGCGTAAGGGTCAGTTCGCAGTTCAACCGTTAACGAAACTTGATTACATATTTCACAAATATATTCCGCTTCTTTGTCATATAAATCTTTTAGATGACAATGTGTTTTATTTAGCTTCATAATCATTTCCTGATTTAGAAATATGGAGGAGGTGACTAATACCCTTTCTTTTTCATTGATTCGAGTAGTATTTCTTGCATACTACGTTTAGTTTTTTTACGGTCGATAACATCCTCATCGACAGTCCCGCGGGTGATAATTTCATAAACAAATACGGGGCGGTCATAGCCTGATTGGGCTTGGCGGGTTGGGCCTATTCGTTCAAGTATCTGATCTGAGCTTTCTAGATTCCACCAGTGGGCAAAGTAGACAAGAATATTACCGCCGTCTTGTAGGTTCAAACCGTGCCCTGCACTGTCAGGGTGGGCTAGTAATATCGGTATTTTGCCTGCATTCCAATCCCTTATCGTTTTCGGATCGTTATCAAGTAAACGGGCTTGCTTAAATGATTTTAACAACCTAACTTTATCGTGTTCGAAATGGTACGCGACCAGCACCGGCATTCCGTTAGCTTCACTTACTATGCTTTCTAATGCTTGGATTTTTAGGTCATGCACTTCAGTAAAATTATTGTGGCTGTCGGTATAAATCGCGCCGTTTGCGAACTGCAGGCATTTAATGGTTTTCGATGCAGCATTTAGCGCTTCGATTTCGCTATCGCCGATTTCTAGAAACATTTCTCGTTCAAGCTGTTTGTACTGGCGTTGTAATTTATCCGGCAGATCAACATATATAGGCGTGACGATTGGGTCGTTAATGTCAAACCAATCCTTGGCTTCTAACGTAATGCAAACATCTTTGAGCTTTTCTTGTATTTGTTCCTGCGCAAATTCGGTTGGCGTTATTTTAAAATAATCACCGATTGGGATTTTGTTAAACCACCTATCCGTAAATGCGCCTAATGTTCGCCCTAAACGTTGTCCGCCATCTATAAACCAGTTTTGCCCCCACAGATCCAGTAAACCGTTAGGGGCGGGTGTGCCTGTCAGATTTTGCCAACAGCGCACATGTTTAAACGCGACACCACGTAACGCCGACGCCCGAACACCACCGCCACGTAACCGGAACGATTTTAATTTTGTACTCTCGTCAGCTATTACCTGCTGAAACGGCCATTTATCCCCGAATTGTTCAACCAGCCATGGTATGTTTTCGTAGTTAGTGGTGAATACGTTTGCGTTTCGGTTTTTTAGTGCGATCAAACGTTGTTTAGGTGTGCCAACGATAGGTTGGATACCGATGTTTTTAAAATCCCATTTAATTAGCTCATCCGGCCATGTCGATTGTGCCACACGTAACGGAGCTATAACTAAAGTTGGGGCGGTATAGTGCCCGCTCATATATGCGATATCTAATGCGCATAACGTTGATGATGTTTTCCCCATGCCCATGCCCGCCCACGTATTACCACGGGGTAAATCAAGTTGATGGTTTACTATTAGGCTTTGATAGGGGCGGGGGGTAAAGGGTTTGTTATTCATATAAAAATCTCACATCGTGGGAATCCAAAACTTCAACACGAAAACCTAATTTTCGTAAGCGTTCGTGCTCTCTTATTTGCCCCGGTCGGGGCTTTTCTCCGGGGCGCTTACACTCAACAAAAATAATTTTCCCCCCTGGTAGCATAACTAAGCGATCTGGCTTATTTACCCGCCCGATAGGAGACAGCTTATAAGTTATCCCGCCTATTTCTTCTACTCGGCGAGAGAGGTTTTTTTCGATAACGGATTCACGCATATCATAGACCCAACTTAGCGTTCAAATCGTTAACTAAGACCGTAGGTACGCCCTTAATTTCAGCACAGACTTCGCAACCTTCCAGGAAGTTAACCGAAGCAGGCCAAAATTTTTCGAGCTGTGCGGCTGTGCGGCAACTGTTTAAGATTGTTTGTATATCAATTTCCAGATTTTCTTTTTCTTCTTCGCATTTTTTTAATTCCTGCTCTATTTTCGTAAACTGAATAGAAAAATAATGATCTGATGTAAATCGTAAACGAGCGCGCAATACTTGATATCGGTCGGCACCATCATCCGGAAAATATAAATGTTCTTGCATGCCACCAAACGCACAAAAAATATAATCTATTTTTCTTACGTCGGTAGCTGCATCGGTTAAACCTAAATAAAACGGTGATTTATCTACGAGCGTTTTTAATTGTATGGCGTAGTCTGCGGGATTATGTCCGTTAGTTACATGGTCGTAAATGTCAACTGCTAATTGAAGTTTCATCGCGCTTAACTCTTTTAGCCTTTTGTTTACTGGTGCCGCGTTTAGTGCGTTTTGTAAAATTTTAGCTTTAATATCTTTGTTTAGTCTGGTCATATGTATTAATCCTTCTTATATCTGTAGGCTTCAAAATCTTTGAATATCAGGGTACACTTATTAATTATTCAGCAATTTTCATCGTGTACCCTCCATAAAATTTTATTAACTTCTTCGTCGGTTAAGGGCTCTATTAATAGATTATCCGGTAGGCATTCTCCGGTTAAAGCCTTTGTGTATATACCAATTTCTCTAACCGGGCGCTCTTCGGCGGGGTGTTCGGAAAGCGTGAGAACGTGTACGCATAATCCGTTATCGAATTTGAAATAATCAACGCTTTCTTGCCCCTCTTTTTTATGTCGATATTTAAGTATTTGTTCTGGATATTGCATTGTATTAATCCTTTTTGTATCTGTACGATTCGAAACCTGCCGCAGCGAGCGGTAGACCTTTTGCCCATTCGGGTGGGGTTGATAGAATTTGGCTGAGGTATTCATGCGAGTATTCGGGAATATCTGGCGCTTCGGTGATGATTTCATCGTGCACAGTTAGCACGATGTTAAAACCAATTTCATCTATACATGGCATAGACCACGCCATCACATCACGAGCCACGGCTTGAGTAATGTTTTCCGCAATTTTTCCGCCGTAGGTGTTAATACGTTCCCACTTACGTGAATATGTATTTAATCCCATGTAGCTTATTTTGCCGTTTTCATCGATACGTGCACCGGGGTAACATAGATATCGCCCCGACGGTAATTGAATGCGTAGCCATGCTCCGACTTTATCGATTACTAGGTTTTCATTAATGCGTAAAGTTTTAGCGTCTCCTGTGATCACATAACGTACGCCTGAATCCAGTTTTTTCCATAGCTCAACGATATTAGGGTGCGCCTTGCGCCAGGACCTTTTAAATGCATCGCAGACTATATACGCCTTTTCCGACAACCCGTATGTACGTTTATTTTTCAGCGCCCATTCGTATGCATTTTTAGCCTCGTCCAGTATACGTAAATCTACATTTTTGATAGCTATATCCGCCATGGCGTCCAGATCTATACCGTATGCTGTGCTGAATGTGATAAATGCACCTACACCGCCTTCGTAACCTAGTGCAAGTTCCTGGACTTTACCTATTTGGCGCTGCTCTTTAGTTACGTAGTTAGGGTTGACCCCGAACGATTTTGAGTACGACAATTTGTATAGGTCGTGGCCTGTACCGTTATCATAATCTTGGAATGCTTTAATCTTCCAACTTTCACCAGCGAGCCACGCCAGTACTCGACCTTCAATATTGGATAAATCAGAAACCACTAGTTTTTTTCCCTCAGGCGCACAAATGCACCCCCGTAGCGTGTTACTGGTCAGTTTCATAATATTATCGGTTAGCAGGTCAGCGGTACCCGATTTAATAGCCTCGATACCTAGATCAATTTGCCATTGTGGTAAAGTAGGGCGTGTTAAGTTTTGGGGTTGGAATCCTCGACCTGCCCAGCGACCCGTACGCGGTGCGCCCATGAATTGCAATGTACCTCTTAGTCGGCCGTCACTATTAACACGATTAAGTAGCGCTTTATATTTACTAGTACTTGTTGTACTCGCTTGCTGCCGAACGGCGAGCAGCTCTTTTAGTCCGTCGGGTAAATCGGGGTCATTTAATCGGCGTTCGATTGTCGAGGCTGTTAAATCATTTAACGTAATGCCGTACGCCCCTACAATATGCCGAAGCATGGCATCACGTTGTGTTGCCGTTTGGACTTCGCCATCGGTCATGGTGTGGGTTTCATCAGCTAACCGCCGTTGTTCGATGTCGATACACTCAACGGCTTTTTCGGCCAAATCGACATCAATACAAACGCCACGATCATTGATAAGCTGATCTAAATGCCATAAAGATAGCTCGAAGCCATTCTCCAGCATATTCCAATTGGGCATCCGTTTGACCACTTCGCGCATGGATACAATATCTTGTTTAGCATAGTGCTTAAACTTTTCCCACTCGTCATGGTGGGTTTTGCTGGTAGCTCTGCGGATTTTGCTTGTTTTTGGACGAGGTTTACAAAAGAGTTGAACTAAGGCTTTTCCTTCCTTATCCTTTGCTTGGTCATTATCCAATTTGAATATTTCACATAGATCACCTAGCCCACCTTTTAAGCTGTGAGCGTAGGCTATAACCATACTATCTCGCCAGCGGTTAGGGTCGCTAATCGCTTTTACAATATCGGGTCTATCTTTAAATATATTTCCTCGTGTTAGTACAGTCCTATCGAACATGGAATTCTGCGCAAATAAAATTACTTCAGGATTTAGGAGCAGGTTGATCAGTTCTTGGGGTAATTTTGCCCCATTTGCTAAATCGACCACATAAACCGGGCTATCGTTAAATGCGTATTGAAATAGTATGATCTCCACCGTTTCTGCATACGCATAAACCCCTTTACTTATGGGGTGTTCGTTATATGTTTCAGTGTCGAGGTAAAGAATCTGTCGCATCGGTTGCCCCTTTTTCGTTGAACAATCCGTTAAACACGGTATCTATTGCTTTTTGTGCCATATTTTTAATTTCGCATTTTAAAGTTTCGATGCGTTCATCCTCTAACCCCCCACCCATGATAAGAACTTCCGCCAATTTCATGGACATTTCTCGTTGTAAGTCAATTTCTGGTTCAGAGATTTCGTGTTCTTTAGCATAATCTGCTTGCAGCTGAGCAACTACAGCCATATAAACCGAGCTTTTAGCTCTTGTGTATTTATCTAAATTTGATGCGCTTGACATTTTAAATTTCCTCTTAATTTATTTAGTACATAATCAAGCGCACCTACAGATGCGCTTTGTTGTGTACTAACCGACTAGATCATCCACTGAATCGTCTACAGACAGATCATCGAAATCATCATCCGATGCAATACCTCCGCCTGTGAATGCGTCCCCGTCTTTGTAAAATTGGACTCCCGATAGTGATGCGCAAATACGTTTACCGAATTTGTTATCCATTGCCCATATATCAATAACCGCGTAAACGTAACAGCCTGCATAGATGACACCGTCGTCGGGGTTTAGCTGGGTTTTATCGCGGTTAATCACATAAGGTCGGGTTTTATTACTTGCGTTAATAAAATAGTTACCCGCAAAACCGTCGAGATCAGCTTTCAAATCGCCATCTTTTAAACATGTTTTCAATTCTGCATTGATTTTTTTAAGCACCACATCCGCTTTATCTGCCCATTTTTCTTTGGCTACTTGTAAAATGGCGCTTTCAATATCTTTTACATTCGGGTGGTTTTTAGGCAAAATAAACGTTGCGCTGAATTGCGGATCACCTTCACCGTTTACTTGTTCTGCTTTGAATAGTCGGGGGAATGCTAATCGTACGTTTTGTAGTTTTACTTTCATTATTAAATTTCCTCTTGTGTTAAGTCCGTAAAATCGTCCGCTGGTGAAATAGCTGGACGTTTATCTGATTCGGGTACTATTGTTGGTTTGCCTTCGGGGCGTGTTATGATTTCTTCCAGTTTTTTGATTCGTATTTCCGAACCTTTTAGAACTTTAAGCGCTTGTGTTGGGCTAATTAGCTTGCGGCTGTACATTTCGTCTTGTTTTAATCTGAAACTCTTTAGTGCGTTTTCGGCTTCTTCTTCGTTAGTCCATGCGCGATTACCTTGTCGGCCGACAACAAGCTTGAAGCCAGGTACAGCGTTTCCTTGTTGTAGTTGAGCTTGTACTCGGGTTTCGACTGCTTTTATCCATGACTTGATCATGGCTATAGCTTTGAATTTTTTTGCTAACGCTTCACCTTCATCGTTGTTGACATCCTCAATTACCTCATCATCTAAATTGGTAAAATCCGCGTCGATAACGTTTTCTACATGCTTGGCTAGGGTTTCACATTTACCCGCGGCTTTACAAAATCGGCATTGAGATTCACCAGCACAAAAATCATCAGCTTTACTCGGGCCGTTTAAATACAGGCTATAAGCGATCCCTGCTTTTTCTTTTAACTGTTTGCCGAAAGCGATTAGCTCTTCGGGAGTGACACTAAACTCGGAATAGTGATTTAATCGGGGTTGGTGTATGTGGATTGAAATTTTGTTTATTTCACACCCCAGGCTATAGTAGTAATACGCCGCCAAAGCATAGATGAGTAACTGTCTGTTATTTTCAGCGCTAACTCGTACACCCTTACCGTATTTGAGGTCATGTATCTGTAGTTCCCCGTCGCCTAATATAATAACGTCGGCGGTACCGAAAGATTTTTTTGGTGTGTAGCTAGTGTTCAAGGTATTGATATTGGCGCTCAAATCTAACAAATCGCTAAAATCTAACCTTTGTTCAATATCAAAAACATATAGGGTGGTCATTGAATCTTTTATACCATTTACGGTGTCAACATAGCTTTGAACCGCTTCTGCCATTTCTTCATCGACATCAATGTCATTTACCGCAGTTTTCATCCCAATTAATACGCTGGCTTGTTTACCAAACTTAAAGCAGTATTCTGCTAGCGCATGAGCTGTTGTACCTTCGGCAGCGTATGCGGAACTTTGATCCGGCTCATCTTTACTTAGCCATAAAGATGCGGGGCATTCAAACCACATGTTTGCCGCAGAGGGGGATAGTAGGGCATGGTCTGTCATGTTACACCCCGGCTATTTCCACGATTCTATCGTTAATCGCTTTGAGAAAGTTGGTCCTTTGGTCTTCAGTCACATCAACCGCTTTAGCTACTTTAAACTGTGCCAGCACATTAATGGCCGCACCTCTGTCCATTTTTGCCAGTTCGACAAAACTTTTGATAGTTTCTTGTTCGGTGGGAACTGTTTTTTCAGCAGGGGCCGATTTTACATTGGGGGCTGCCGGCGTCGGTTCAGCTTTTTGCTCTTCCTTTAGCGTATCTTCGATCTGTTTCACTTGCGCTAATTTAGCTGGTTTTGGTAGGGGTTTTTGCTCAGGCTCAGGCTCAGGCTCAGATTTTGCTTCAGGAGTTACGTTAAATTTTCCTGATAGGATTAAGTCTCGTAATGAGATTATAGCCTGGGTGTTTTCTTGGATAGCTTGTTCTAAGGACATTTTTTATACTCCGTATACCATTAATATAATTAAGATCGCGCACACAATGGCTAATATATAGATACTACGATTTTGGTGTCGGGTTCTTTCTACGTATTTAGGTTTGCGTACGGCCTGCGTATGTTTTAATTTTTTTGCTGTTAAATCGTGCATTGTTTTTATTCCGTTTTTATTTATTTTTTAGGGAAGCCGATTAACTTAAGGGAGTAAATTTAATCGGCTTGAGGGTGGCAGATTATTACAAGTAAGAGTTATCGCGCGATGGAGTAGGGTATCAAGCCCCCCGCGCGCATACCTAATGGAGAAGGTAACACTTGTTTCCCTACTTGCTGGCCCCATCTGCCGAGGGTTGAGGGGGTTGTTTTTTCATCATGATGTACGGTTCTCGTTGAAAGCCGTACAGCATGAAGGCCGCCCCTTTTTAAAAGACGGCTTTATATTTGGCTTTTCCTGATTGTTAAAGAGCTAAATATAATTCATTTTTGAATTAAAAATTTATTTATGAATATATATTATGCGTTGATGTATTTATTGTCAATTCAAAAATGAATTATTTTTTTGAGGGGCATAAAAAAACCTGCTAAATGCAGGTTATTATTTTGAATTTTATTGAGAATGTTTTTTTTTTATTTTTTTGTTAAAAAAGCAATTATGTCTTCGTCAGCTTCGATCTTGCTCATATTATAGTTTTTACCGTAGAGTTTATTGCATATATAGTTTAGTTTATCTAACACACTAGCCCGTTTTTCTAAAAGCTGTATTATGTAAAAAATAAGCGCCCCCGTTATCATAGTAAACACCAGCATAAGGCCAAAGCTTTCGTATGGCTCAACGAGAATATAATAGAGCGAAAACGCACTAGAAATTGTAACAAACAATAAATACTTTTTTATATCGCAAGTGTGTTCGTATTTTTCTTGCGTATATCTATGTAACTTAGATACCATATCTTCTCGATCCATAAAGCGGCTCCCTAATCAAAGCGTAAACTTTCTTTTGCTATTCCGGCAACATAGTGTATGCGATCTATATCGGATTCATTAATCTTAATTGGTGGGTGTTCCTCGTTAATCGAGATGAATGTTGCTACACCCCCCCGGGTATAGAGATATGTTTTTACCATCACTTTACTATCTGCTGTTACAACCAAGACCTCATCCCCTGGAATGTATCGATGATTTGGTTCTACCACTACATACTCACCATTTTTTATTCTAGGCATCATTGAATCGCCTTTACATTTTAACGCATATGCATCTTTATCGGTTGTTGGCCAATATATAAAGCCGTCGCCTGTTCCAACTGGGTATTCCATTCCTGTCCAAAAACCTCCATCGCCCAACTGGGCGTTACCAACGATGGGAACTGAATTAAAGTGTATTTTATGATTTGTAGGTATGCTGGATAAATCTTTTTCCACTAAGTCCGATACTACTACACCAAAATAATCTGCTAATTGTTTTAAATTAATATATTTCGGGTCTTTAACATCTCCAGCAAGTAACCGATGTAACGTTGGCTGATGTATTTTTGTAAGCCTAGCCAATTCAGTTACATTTAAAATTCCTTTCTCACTCATCAAATATTTTAAGTTCCGTATCACGTTATCAATCATTTTATAAACCTCTTGATTATTGTCTATTTGCGGTGATTACAAATTTAATTCATTTATGAATATTGTAAAACCTTTAAAAATGCATTACAGTATTATTTTCTATTCATTAACGAATTGGTGACAATTGTGAAACATCCACAAACATTATTAAAAGAGATTTTAGCCTTGGGGTTTACACAGCATGAAATATCCATACATACCAAGGTACCACAACCAACAATCAGTAGGCTGTTAAACGATCCAACATGTAATCCGAGGTGGCAAACCGTAGAGGCTCTGCAGTCGTTTTTAGATACCGTTAACAAGTTTGATGACGAGAATATTTAATATGAAAATATATGGAGCATCACCAGATGACTGGTTACATTTTGATTTAGCGCTTGGATTGACCGAAGATCTGCTACCGGTGGTATCAAATCCCGAAGCGGATATATCGAGCAGCAGCACATTAAAATCTCTTGGTAAAACGCCGTCGCGTTATAACCGGGAGGGTAAAGTTGTTGGTTTTCCAAGTTGGACTAACCACATCACAATCCCAAAACAAATAGAAACTTGGTCTAAAAATAGCGATTATGGAATTTGTATACAGACACGCAATGTACGCGCGATTGATGTTGACGTATCCGACCCCGCTATAGCTGATTATGTGAAATCTGCGTTAAGAGGTTACATTGAAACGGTCGCAGGGGCGCCATTATGCTGTCGATTTCGAGCTAATAGCAGTAAGTTTTTAGTCATGTTTAAAATGCCCGGCGATTTTACTAAACAGATTATTAAAATCGACGAGAATAATATCATTGAGTTTTTAGCGAACGGGCAACAATTTATTGCGGCTGGTACCCATCCAAGTGGCGAACGCTATCAATGGGAAGGGGGGCAGCCATGGAATATACCTACGTTGGCATCGGAACAGTTTAACCATATATGGCAAACAATAGCCCATGTTCTCGACGGTAAAATTATTAGTTCTCGAGTAAATAAAAATAGAGATATCACCCAAAATCAAGGTATTGCAGAAGACGATATTACACAATATTTAGATGAAAACTGGAATGTATTACGTATTGGTGATGCGGGGGAACGTTATATCGAATGCCCGTTTTCTGATACCCACACAACAGAGTCCAACGAAACCGCAACTGCGTATTTTCCTGCTGGTACCGGCGGGTTTGATCTGGGGCATTTTAGATGTCTACACGCACATTGTATGAATAGAGATGACGGCGATTTTTTAAATGCTATCGGTTATCGCTCGCGGGATTTCGATGTTATCCCCGTGCCGGAGGGCGAAAAACCGCTACCGGCTTTCAAACGAGATAAAAACGGCAAGATAGAATCAACTATTAACAATGTTTATCTTGCTGTTCAGCGTCCGGATATTTGCCAAATTAATATTAAGTTTGATCAGTTCCGCGATGAAATTATGTTTACCCCGTTGGGTAGCGACCAATGGCAAACATTTACCGATGCTGATTACTCTCGATTACGAATTGGCCTTGAAAAAGGAGGCTTTAAACAGATCGGAAGGGAGTTAATACGAGATATTGTTTTATTAGTCGCTGACGAAAACCCTTTTGATTCGGCAACAGAATGGTTATCACGATTAGAGTGGGATGGCGTGCCACGTATTAAGACATTTTTATCTGATTATTTTAACGCAGAATCGTCAGAATACACGGAGGCTGTTTCGTTATATCTGTGGACAGCGCTAGCCGGTCGCGTTCTCAAGCCGGGGATAAAAGCGGACATGGTACCAATTTTAGTTGGCGACCAAGGTTGCGGTAAATCAACAGGGGTGGCTGCATTGTCTCCGAGTCCGGATTATTTTTGCGAGGTGTCATTTGCAGAAAAGGATGATGATTTGGCAAGAAAAATGCGAGGTCGTCTGGTCGGTGAAATAGGGGAATTGAGAGGATTACATACCAAAGAGTTAGAGAGTATAAAGGCTTTTATCACTCGTACACATGAAAACTGGATACCTAAGTATAGAGAGTTTGCGACTCAGTTTCCACGGCGTTTAGTTTTCGTTGGTACAACAAATCAAGACGAATTTTTATCAGATGATACCGGCAATCGTCGTTTTCTACCTGTCCGTGTTAGTAACGTTAATGTAGAGGGCATTAGACAAAATCGTGAGCAGTTGTGGGCGGAAGCTAAAAAGCTGTTTTCTGATAGCGGTATTCAGTTCAGTGTGGCTGAACAGTTGGCGGCAAGAGAGCACGATCAATATATGATTAAAGATGCTTGGCAAGAAACGGTTAGCAGATGGCTAAACGAGCCTGATATCACAACAGGGGAAAAGCCAATTGATAAAAAGTATTTGCGTTCAGGGGACGTTCTGCGATGGGCAATAGGGCTGGACCCGAAAAATGTAGGTCGTCGTGAGGAGCTACGGATCAGTAAAACTTTGCAAAGTTTGGGATATAAAAAGACTGTTGTTAAAGCTGAAGGGAAGGCGTTAAGGGCTTTCATACTAGTGTAACCGTTACGCTTAAAAAAAGAGAAGCGTAACCTTTTTCCCCTTCTGCTATATGAATAGTTACACTAGTTACACTAGTTACACTTATGTATTAAGTGTATGCCCAGAAATGACTATATAGGGGGCTTCAAAGCATATATAGGAAACGGTATGTAACTAGTGTAACCGGGGAGAAAACGATCACACAGTGATGCCTTTTATTACGTGCTTTTCAGCACGGTTACACTTTAAAAAGTGATCACCTTATAAATATCTAACTTGCAAAATTTTGCAAGCCGAGGATGAAAGATGCAAAAAATAGATTGGTTTAAGATTATTAGTGATTTAAAAAAAGCGGGAGTCTCCGGCAGGGAGATAGCTAGACGGCTAGACGTTAGTGTATCGACGGTTGTAATGTGGAAAAATGGGTCATCACCCAGTTATGAAAAAGGGGTTAAGTTGATGCAGATGTGGGAAAGCGTAAAGTAATTATTTTTTTCTTCTTACAGAGAAAATTTAAACAGAGAGGTGCAAAAAGCAACGGCATTTATGGGTTAACCCCCTAAATGCCGCGGTGGTAACCGCTTATCCAGCGGTAATTAATATATAGTAATTTCACGGTTCTAAACCGCTTATTCAGCGGTAATTAATATATAGTAATTTCATATTTCTAAACCACTTATTCAGTGGTGGGTATAGCATAGCTTTAATTAAATCAAATTTCAATCAAAATTAAAAATTTCTTTCCCAATTTCTGACATTTCTTTTCTATAATCAAAGAAAATAGCTATAACATCATTAATAAATTCTTGCTCAAAGTCGAAAACTTTAATGTCATTAGCTTGTTGAATACGAATATAGCTAAGCAAACCGCGCACAAACGCACTAAAAACCTGATCAGGCATTATTTGCCTGTTTGGTTTATCTGCATTAATTTTAGACCACCTGTTTATTTGGTTTTTATTAACGTGATAAACATTACCAAGTTCAAAAATACGAATTACCACATCAGGCTTTTTACACAAACCAGTCAACTGTAAAAATCTATTAAATATAAAATTAGTATCCATGATTTAACCACACTTTCAAGCAAGTAGCATCTCGAGCTACACCCTTGCTCTTAACGCTAGATGTTCCAACTTTCACCCATCTGTCACCATTAAGCTCGAAAACTTCAAATATTGTGCTAAACACACCATTTAGTCTTACAGCCTCTTTTGACTTGATAGCATATTGTTTTTCAATTATTAAATCATCATCAGATTTTTCAAAATTGACAGACTGTCTGTGCCAATCAAAACCACCTAAAGCATTTTGCTTAAGGCAATATGTTGTTACAAGATTCCCTTTTTTATTGTTTAAAGTGATGACTTTCTTTTCGACGCGGATAGATTGATTTGACATTTTGTTCTCCTTAAACAGAAGTAAAGTAAGTGATAATAAACATGCCTATTCGGCGTTAAGTTAAATATATTAAATAATATATTCGAACTATTGTCAACTACTATTTTTTGACATTTTGTGCTTTATCTATTGAAAAAAACATAATTTCCATATAATTCAGCCCTGTTTTTATCTTTCTTCTCGCGCGCGTGCGCGCGTTTAGTGATAAAAAAGCTCAGATTACAGGGCTTGTTTTATAAAAAGCTTAACGGCTTCCGTAATCAGTTTGGTTTGAGAAATATTAAGCTTTTTTGCTGTAGATTGTATTAGCTCTATATCGTCAACGTGAAGCTTGAAAGATTTAGATTTAATTCCTCTTTTTTGATTACTGCGTTCGTTAATTTCAGCACGTGTTAACGCCATAAATCACCTTGATTTTAAATCGCTAAATTGTTATATTTAAGGTCGTCGGTGGGGTTGCACCCCCACCTTCGATTGATGTTAATAAATTGGTAAAGACACCAGCAATATTACTAACACCAAGAGAATTAAGATATACCGCATCTTATTCTCTCCTTGTTTGCCCCAGCCTAGGTTGGGGTTTACCTTATCAACTCCATGTTGATGTTGTACATTGTAGGTGTTCCTACTCACCATGTCAACTCTTTAAATTCCGATTGATCACTTTTTAATCTACAAATGCGGTATTTTTGCGGTATTTCTAGAATAATTTAACTATATCTAATTAATTTATAATCATAATTTATTTTAATTAAATTCCTGCTGAAAACTTCAATCAACAAACGATCGGGATTATGAACATCTACATATGATATAACCGACCTGCAAATTTCAAATAACAAGCAGGGTTATGATTAGGCGCATCGATTGGACACAATTAATTAACGACATATTGAATAGCGATCGTGCTGTTTCAATTAACGTTATCGCGCGTAAAGTCGGAGTTCATAAATCGTCGATTGTTCGTTTACGTACGTGCGAATCTGAGCCGCGCTATCACACGGGCGAGGCGCTGATCGCGCTCTGGCGTAAAAAAACTAATCAACCCGCGACTAACCCACCTACATTAAGATTAAGGCAACACAATGGCAAATAAAAAAAATATTCAAATTCCTGGCGCACCGACTGACGAACAAACCACAGCGCAGAAAAATCTAGAAGACATCGAAAATCGAGCGAAAAATATCGATGATGCTATCGAGCTAAACAAATCAATAATTGCTGACGATACAGCATCACAAGATGAAAAGGATCAGGCGCAGATTAAATTAGATGCGTTACTCGATGCGAAAACGTTAATTAATTCAACGCTCGAAGAAGCACAAAAAGCGTTGGACACAATCAAAGCTCAGGCGCAAATTAAAGCCGCTACAGTTGTCAAGACGGATTTGTCAGCCGTTAATATCACTAAAGCACAGAGTAACATAATCACGGGTGAGCATATCAAACTCACAAAAAATGGTTATGTTGTCAACGCACAAAAAGGGGATAAATAATGAGCGGAGGCGGAATCGGTAAAATGTTTGGTAAGGTACTTGGAGGTATTTTTGGGGGCGGAAAAGCACCTTTAAAAATCGTCAACAACACCACACCAGCACAAGATACAGCGCAAGAAGAAGTTGATAATAAACAAAAGATTACAAATGCAGCGCTAGCGCGTAAAAAAAATCGTAGTGTTTTAAGTACTGGGGCAACTAGCATGGATTCAAGTTCGGGGGCTGTTGCACAGTCTGCTAAAAAACTGTTGGGCGAATAATAAATGTCTGATAATCGAATAGCTCATAAAATCATCGAAAGGGCGGATAAGATGCGTGGTGAACGCGCATCGCTCGAAGACGTGTGGAAAGAGTGTTATAAATACACGTCGCCGCTCCGCGCTTCCGGACTGTCGGGTAATGTATTTACTGCTGATCAAGCCAAAGATGATGTAGCGGAACTTCTAACAACAGAGGGTACCCGCAGTGTGCGAGATATCGCATCTATCATAGTTGGGGGAATGACACCGGCAAATGCTAAATGGTTTGAGCTTGTTATTGATGACGTAGAGCCGGATGAAACAGACGCATTAAAAAAAGCCTCGGATATTATATTTGAGAAGATACATGCGTCTAATTACGACAGCGAAGCCGTCGAGAGTATGACTGACAATGTAATCGCGGGGCAATCTGCAACATACATTACAGATAACGAGGACGGCACCGGTTACAGTTTTGAACAATGGAATCTAGCGGATGTATTTGTCGCGTCAACACGTCGCGACGCAGTTATCGATACTGTTTATCATTGTTATTCGATGACCGCAGAACAAGCGGTACGCGAGTTTGGTAACGATGTTAGTGACAAAATCAAAACAGATGCCCAAAAGCGACCGAACACTATCTACAAATTTATACATTATATCGCGCCGCGTACTGACTATATTCCGGGTTCTCCGTTTAACAATGCGTTACCGTTTTTGAGCTATCACATCGATGTAGATAGCAAGAAGATTATTCGTAATAGTGGGTACCACGAATTCCCGGTCTGTTTTCCTCGTTGGCAAAAACAAAAAGGTAGTGCGTACGGCGTTGGGCTGGTTTACGATGCATTGCCTGCTATCAAAGAATTAAACGAGTTAAAGCGTTTAGAAAAATTAGGTTTAGGTATCGCCGCGGCGGGGATGTATACAGTTCAAGACGATGGTGTAATTAATCCTAGCATGTTGACGATAGGACCGGGCGAGATGATCACCGTAGCATCGACAACGGATAGCATTAGACCTCTTGGATCTGCTAGTAATTTCAATGTTACATTTTCACAAGAAGATAGACTGCAAAACGAAATACGTGCAGTGATGATGGCGGATCAACTCCCGCCGGTCGATAGCGGTGTTCGTACTGCTACAGAATTTCATATCAGATTACAGTATTTACGTCAGTTACTCGGTCCTGTGTTTGGTAGGCTGAACTCTGAATGGTTACAAGTGTTAGTTTTACGCTGTTTCGGTATAGCGTTCCGTAACGGCTGGTTCGAACTGCCGCAAACGCTATCAAATAGAGCGTATACGGTTAAATATCTATCGCCTTTGGCGCAAGCACAACGTGAGTCAGAAATAGTATCGATTGAGAGATTTATTGGTCAAATCGGCGGGGTAATGCAGATATCGCCTAATGTGGTTGATAATGTTGATATCGACGAAGTTGTAACACAACTGGCGGAAAAACAAAGTGTTACCAGCATTCTACGCAAACCGCAAGAAGTTAAAAAAATTCGAGAGGAACGGGCAAAAGAAATGGAAGCTCAGAAACAGCAAGCAATGCAAGACCAGTTAAATATGGTAGCGGCATCAGAACAAGCGAAGGCGCAAGCAAATGAAAGATAAAAAAAATAATATTTGTTTTGATTACGAAAAGCTATTTGGGTTACCCCATTCCCCGGGCGGTATTATTCTCGATGATTTACTCCGACGGTTCAGTCATGCCAACGGTGAATTTGTCGCGAACGATGACGGGGGAAGGCAAACCGCATACAACTTGGGGCAAGCGTCCGTAATTAAATATATTTTAATGCAATTGAATATTGCAAAACATAACACAGAGGTTGAATAATGTTTGAAGGTTACGTATTACAAAATATTGATGTTAACGGTGGTGATGCTGGGGGTATGCCCGCCGCGGATAGCGTGCAAACATCGTTGGCTGATGTTGTCGCTATTTCAAGTAATAGCACACAAGGGGAAGAAAATAAAACCCCGGAAGCATCTTTACTGTCAAGCAGTAGTGAAACACCAGAGGGGGAGCTACCTTTCCCTGAAAAATTTATAGTGAAAAAAGAAGATGGAACAATTGATACTGAAGCGTCAAGCCGTAAACTTGCCGATGGTTACAACCATTTAGCTAAAAAGATGGGGGAAACCGGTGGTGTTGTCCCTGATTCGCCTGATGGTTATAAAATCGATTTCAATGCTCAAGAACTTGGATTACCTGAAAGTATCACCCCAGAATTAGTACAGAACGATGCGGACTTTAAAGCGTTTGCACAAGATGCTCACAAAGCCGGATTTACTAATGAGCAGATCAACTTGATTGCTGAACGTTATGCTACTGTAGTCCAGACACTAGTAAATCGTCGAGATGAGTACGACATGACCTTATGTCAAGAAGCTTTAGCGAAAACATGGGTTACCCCCTCGGAGATGAACAAAGGCATCCAAAATGCGCAAAGAGCATTTAATCGCTTTGCATCAGACGAGGATAAAGGTTTAATCGATATCATCGGCAACAATCCTATTGTTGTACGGTTATTGGCCAATGTAGGTGCGTTGATGAAAGAGGACTCCCCAGCTCGGGATGTACAACCATCAGAATCTCAGGAGACCATACGATCGATAATGCAATCTCCGGCTTATCTAGATCCGAAACATCCAGATCATACAAAAGCAATTAATCAGGTAGACCAATACTACAAAAAAGTATACGGTGATAAAGAACATTACTAAATCGGTGCGAAAACGCACCGCTACCGGTGATACATTCCTAAAAAACTGGACCCAACGGCGGTTGGACACTCCACGAAGAAAAGCACTTAGCGCTTAGCCGACCGCGTTAAGTTTTAGAGCCGCTAACGCGATAACTCTTTTTTCGGTGTATTTTTTAGGATATATAATAATGTCTTTTACAACTAATCAAAATAAAATTACAGCGGCATTTGTAGAACAATTCCATGATACGTTTGAAATTCTTTGCCAACAAAAAGAATCTCGTTTAGCAAAAACGGTACACAATAGAGGGCAAATTAAAGGTAACACATTCACAATTAATGATATGGGTAGCCTTGAAATGCGAGAACGTACACGCTTTGGCGATACGCAATGGGATTTACCTGATGCTGGTGTGCGTCGTGTAACATTACGAGACTTTGATATAGCGGTGCCAATTCCTCGTGGGGACGAGCATAGATTGTTAGCGAGTGTTCAAAGTGATTATATGAACAATTGCCTTTCAGCATATCATCGTAAAGCTGATGAAATCATATATAACGCATTACTCGGCTCAATCCCTCGTGTCAATGAATACAACGGCACTGTAACCGATGTTGTCTTACCTAATTCACAGATTATTACTGCGGGCGGTAGCGCTAGTCTTAAAGATAGAGTTATCGCGGCTAAAAGTATTTTCCGTGCAAACGAGTGCGACGAGCAAAACGGTGAAACACTTTATATTACTTACGATCCGTCGATGTTAACTAAGATTCTAAGTGACACTACGTTAACTAGTGCTGATTATTTGAGCGTTAGAATGCTGCAGGAAGGTCAAGTTGTTAATTGGTGTGGGATTAACTGGATTCCTTACAACAAATTATTACTTAGCGCCGATGGCTCATATAAGCGTGTAGCTATGTACACAGGTACTGCGGTGCACTACGGTCAAGGTTCTAACTATGAAGTTGATATCGGTAAACGTCGTGATAAGAACAACACGACACAAATCTATGTCGATGCTTCAATGGCGGCGGGTCGCGCTAACGAACAAAAAGTCGTAGAAATTCAACTAGCAGTGTAATTTGAGAAGGGGGCGGCGATGTCATCTAAAATTAGTATTTGTTCAGGTGCATCCCTATTAGTGGGCGCCGCTCCAATATCAGATAGTAACGATAGCACCACACCAGCAAGGTTAACGATAAACCTTTTTGATGACGTACAAGACGATCTGTTACGTGCGCATCCATGGAGTTTCGCAACTAAGCGCGTTAAGTTATCGCCTTTGGTTAGCACTCCTCCTTACGGTTATAAGTATGAATTTAATAAGCCACCCGACATGTTACGCTTGCTAAGTATAGATAGTTTATATGCAGGGCGAGATTTTAAGTTAGAAGGTGGCAAGATTTTAGCTAATGTTTCTGCATTAGATATATGCTATGTGTTCCGCAATAATGATGTAGGTACTTGGCCTCCTGATTTTGTTAATGCGGTAAAATATGAGCTGGCATCACAAATTGCTTATCCAATTGCCAAATCAGATACATTAAGGCAAACCTTAGAACAAAAAGCACAATATAAACTGATGATTGCTAAAGCTAATAATGCGATGGAGACCCCTTCGCAACGTTTCAAAGGCAACCCATTATTGCAAGCGAGGTATTAATATGCCTGCGCAAGTTAGAGTTGTTCAAACAAGCTTTTCTGCTGGTGAAATATCGCCAGAGATGAGAGGCAGAACAGATACAGCCAAACATCAAAACGGGTTAAAAAAATCTGTTAATGCCGCTATATCGCCGTTTGGTGGAGCAATTCGTCGTAACGGTTCTTTGTTCATTAACAACGCAAAATATAGCGATAAAGATTTAATTCTGATTAAATTTGTATTTAGCGTAGATCAATCCTACATGCTTGAACTTGGCGAGTATTATATGCGTTTTTATATTAATGGCCATGTGATAAGGGACCGAAATGGGCATATTTACGAAGTGCCTACACACTACAAAGAATCGGATTTAAAAGATATTAAGTATACTCAGCGTCAAGATACCATGTTTTTAGTGCATGGTGACCATCCTGTTATGGAATTAAAACGTTATGGTGATGATAATTGGACGTTGAAAGCGGCTGTTTTTGATCCTGTGCCATTCGAAGAAACCGTACCAACACCCTATGCCTATCTAAAATTCGCCACAACAGATAAGGAAGTGGATAAATCGGTAACGGTTACAAGTTTCAATGATGACACATGCACAGCTAAACATTATGGTTTTACCAATTCTGATATAGGCGCCCGCATATCGGTTAATAGTGGTGTGCTTAAAATTACCAACATAAGCGATGCTAAAGATGGTAAATATTGCACGGCTACAGGGAAAATAGTTTACGCATTATCTTCAACGATTACTGCTATTCCAAATTCATGGACGATTTTACATCCGGGGTGGAGTGCTGAACATGGGTACCCCTCCGCTACCTATATACATCAACAACGATTAATCTTTGCCTCATCTAAAAAATTTCCGCGGAAAATTTGGATGTCAGCAACAGGCAACCCTTACAATTTTGATACGGCAGATAGTAGCGATGATGATGCACTTTCTGTCGGTATTGATGATAATCACGGTAATAAGATTATACATTTAGCGCAAGATCAGGTATTGCTTGCGCTTACTGCAGGTAATGAATTTTCAATTACTGGTGGGTACGAGAACGGCATTAAACCAAACAATATTAATATCCGGTTACAATCCGCTTTTGGTTGCTCGCATGTCCGCCCGATAAATGTTGATGCTTCAATGTTGTTTGTTCAGCGAGCAGGTAAACAATTAAAAGCGGTATCTAACGGTGGTTATTATGGCACTGATGTCGAGTGGATGACGTTATCAGAAATTTCGCGACATTTACTGACAAGTGGCATCAAAGCGATTACCTACCAACAAGACCCTAATTCTATGATTTATGTTGTGTGCAACGACGGCACGATCGCCGCACTGACGTACAATTCAGAACAAGAGATTGCTGGTTGGGGGGCTTTTGAAACTGAGGGGCAATACCTCTATGCATGTTGCTTACCAGATAAAACAAAGGATGTTGTTTATACCGCGGTCCGGCGGATCATCAACGGACAAAAAACTATAACTATAGAAATTTTTGATCCAGAGCTAAACACAGATTGCGCGATGTCAGGTTATGACGCTAACGGTTCAAACATTTGGCACGGTTTTAATCATCTTGAGGGCCATACTGTTTCTGTTGTTGCTGATGGTGTAGTTATGCCTAACCAAAGGGTGGTTAACGGTACAATAAACTTAAATCGTGATGCGGTATCTATTGAAGTTGGGCTTAATTATAAAACTACTTTAGAACTTTTATTTCAAGATTTCCCGATCAACGCAGGGACAATTGTAGGCTCCCGATTAACACTAAGTGACGTAACTTTTAGATTTCATAATACTCGGGGGGCGTCAGTATATCTTTACGGCCCAGAAAGTGGGCAAGTAATCACCTCTCGTAAATTTGGTAAGGACCTGTTAGATACAGCCCCTCCTGAATTGGAATCCTCGGTGCAACTTAGCTCTATCGGTTGGGATATTAACGAAATCAACATAACTATTGAACAAGATCAACCGCTACCGTTTCATTTGCTAGCGGTTTCTTATGTGGTAACTTCCGGATGATTAAAGAAGCGACATTATTTGATTTACCGAAGGTTTTCGAAGTTAGCAAAGAATTATATGCAACTGCGATAAACCACCAACAGGTATATACATGGGATGATGAAAGCGCGTTGCTATCCTTAAAAATGCTTATTACTAGCGCTAGATCAACAATATTAATCGATGAAAAAAACGAAAATATAACAGGTCTTTTGATAGCTAGTTTATCAACCCCACCCGCAGGTAACAATTTAATCGCTAATGATATAGCCTTTTTTGTTAAATCGGGGGGAACTACTGCGCTACGATTGATTAAAAAATACGAGGCATGGGCGAAATCAAAAGGCGCAACACATATCGAATTAGGGGTCTCTTCCGGCGTGAATACCGATAGAACGCTAGCAATGTATTCTTGCCTTGGTTATGCCCCATCATCAGTTACGTACATTAAGGAGATTTAATTATGTCTTGGTGGTATTGGGCGGCAAAAGGCACCGCTGACACAGCAAAATATCTAGGTGATTTTGTCGATTACAAAACACAACGAGGGTTATTAAAAGCCCAGGCAAAAATGTATGAGCAAAACGCTAAAAACGCGTTATGGGAAGGCAAGCAAAATGCCGAGAAAGTTTTTCGCGAAGGCGAACAAGCACAAGGTAGCGTCGTACAGGATTTCGGGGCATCGGGTGTAGATGTCAATAATTCCCAAACGGTGGATGACACACAGCGAACGTTACAAAAAAATATTAACGATGATGTTTTTGCGACAATGTATAGCTCAGCGGCTGAAGCGAATCAGTATATGATTAATTCCAAAATGGCAAAATATAATGCTAAAAGATTGAGAAAAGGCTTTATTTTACAGTCCATTGGCACATGGGCCAATAATGCGGCAAATGCTATGTCTGCATCAAGCGTTATGGGAGGAGGCGGTGGTGGAGCCGCTGGTGGCGGTGGTGGCGGTGGCGGAGGAGGTGCATAATATGGCAAAGATTCCAGCTTTCGGAAATTTACAACTCAGCGGAGGTAACACTACCTTACCTAGCAATGTTGTTAGTATAGGTCCTGGTTTGCATAAACTCGGAGAAGGGTTAGATGCGGTTGCCAATTTCATGTTACAAAAAAAACGAGAGGATGATCAGCTTCAATACCAAAAAGCATTATTAGATTTAGATACTTTTGGAAATGATGAATTGAATAATCCTGATAGTGGCTATCGTAATCTTAAAGGTGAAAATGCGTTAAATGAAGCGGGTAACTATAACCAACGCTACGAAGATAAAATAAAAGAAATTCGGGAAACACTGAAAGGTAATTCTTTTTTAGATAAATTTGATTTGCAAACCCAAGATATGCATACCGCATATAGCCGGCAATTAATGCTTCATGAAAGCCAAGAACAATCAGCCTTAGCATTGAAAACAATGCAAGCCAGTATAGACTTGGCCATTACTAATGCTCAGAATCTGCATGGCGATCAAACGTCATTGAAGATGGGATTTGACAACTTGCTAGTTCGTTTAGATCAGTTTGCCCAAGAGCAGGGGATGCCAGAGGAGTTACGAAAGGCACAACGTGATCAGATAGCCCAACAATATTTTTCAGCGGCATTAGATGGCTGGGTTGCTCATACGGAGTTAAGTAAAGGGAGCTTTGCTTCTCTTGCGGCAAAAATGAAGAAGTCGTTTGCATACAACCAACTTACCGAAGTAAACAAAGCTAAGTATATGCTTAAGGTGGATAGTCTAATCAAGCATCAAGGTAACGGGAATAGGGATAGTTTAAGCCTTGATTTGACGAATGCGAAGGCGATGCAAGAAAGAGGTATTACCGCACCAGATATTCCACTTAGCCGATTCAATGCGGTTTTCGGGAAAAAAGGACAACAAGCCTATGATGCTTATCAAGATGGGCAAACTTTAGCGCGTAATATCAGCGCACTGAAAAGTATGCCGAGTAAGGATCTTTTAGCTTTTACCGAGGAGGATATCCTACAAGGGGATAAAGCATCGTCAGATTTGACAGCAGATCCGAGTAATCCTAATTTTTATCAGCGCCTTGAATTGCAAAAGATCAGGGCTAGAGCGGCCGCAATATTATTAGATAAACGGAGTAAAGATCCAATTGCGGCGGCACAGCAAGCGGGCGAAGTAAATAATCTAGAATATACACCGGAGGGTGTACGAGCGCGAGTAGTCCAGGCAAACCGAATTAGTAAAGACTATGGTACTGAATTACAAATCTTTTCAAGCGCAGAGGCGGGTAATTTATCTCGTGTATTAGAAGATGCCAGCGCAGATCAACAGTCTCAAATTTTGAAAATTTTTTCAGAGGCAACCGACGGCGATGACAAAGCTTATAATACTATTTTGAAATCTGTTGGTTTAGAACATCCTGGGTTTGCTGTTGCCGGTGAAATAATTAATAGCCCCGCTGGAAGAAGAGTCATTGTTGAAAAAAACATATTTACTGCGGATGAAGTAAGGGATAGGCAGACTGTTGCGAACTTTATATTGAAGGGGGCCGACGCCCTTAAACCTTCTAAAAAAGGTGATGCGTCTATCAAGGGTGTTACACTACCACCTAAATCTCTTGAAGCGTTTGATACGTTAACGGATGGACTTTTCGCTGGCGATTCGAAAGTTAGACAGCAGGTATATAGCGCCGTGATGGATTACTACATAGGTAAATCCATATCTAACGGTACCTATTCCAATACTCGAGAAATAGATGATAGCCTGCTTAAAGAGGCGGTAAGCGCTGTAGTCGGTGAAAAATCGACAAAGTACAATGTACGTATGCCTTGGGGGATGTCGGAAACATCGTTTAATAATTTAGTTAACTTTCAATACCAACAATATGCAAAAGATAATGGTTGGACCGAAACTGATAACTTAAAGCGCTACAACATAGACCCAGGAGATCCGTATGGTTTGACGCAACGCCCCCTTGAATCGAGGTTTCAACTAGTCCCAAGCACTCGTTCAAAGGGCTTACCAGATGGTAAGTACTTTATTAAAGCAGGAAACGGTTTCTTATCTGATAATCAAGGTAACCCTGTAGTCATTGATGCGTTGGATGGAATTAAAGCAATAAAGGAAATCCCAGAATGATTTACGAAAAATTGTACCAAGAGGCTAAAGCTAATCCTGTAGATTTTTTTGAATACGAGCCTACTTTAACTGAAGACATTAGGTATTCGGCGGTAAGTGTATTAACGGGTGCATATACAGGTTTGCTGGCGAAACCTTCAACCGCTCTTGGCAGCATGATTGTTTATCTGTCCGAACGAATAGATGGCGTGTTGGGCCGCGAAGATGACAGCGGAACAACTGAATACCTAAAAAATTCATTGGCGGCTACCGTAAAGCACATACACATAATGCAGGAAACTGCACAAAGTAGGGGGCGTTTGACAGCAACCCTATTCTCTATGTCCGATATATTGGGTTCGTTTGCCGGTGCGGGAAAATTTACCAAGGGGGTAGGTGGGGCGGCATCGTTAGCTGGTGCTGTTCAAGGCTATGCTGATTATGAGCAAGGTTTGGCCGAAGGGTTGGACAGGGGTACCGCTGCTGAAAAGGCGGCAATAACAGGTGGGTCTGTAGCACTAGGTGGGTATATACCGTTATCGATGGGCTTTAGATTTTCACCTGCTACTAAAGCGTGGGTTGAATCACAAAGCAGGTTAGGTAAAGTTTATGCATATGGAAATCTAGGTTTACATGATGTTATGTACACCGCGGGGGCTAACGTTGCTATAGGAGTCGGGCAACGTGGTTTTACCCATGATTTGCTGAAGGCTCATGGTTACAACCAAATGGCAGATCAATATCAAGCGTTAGATCAAGAAGCCCTGATAATTGATGCCGGGCTCGGTATGATTTTCGGAGGGGCGGCAAAATATGCTGAACTTAGACAACAACGTTTTGTTGATGCTCTTCTAGCAAAGAATAATCAACGACATCAAAACGATGCTGCAATGGGTATACCGACGGATGTTGAATCTTTAAATATGCATGACAGGGCGTTAAATAAAGCTTTCGATGATATGATCAATGACCGCCCGGTGAATGTCGATGCCATTGTTAAAGAGGGACATTTTATTCTCAAAGATGATGTAGATTGGCATAACGTGGTATCCGATGCTATCGCTAAGCGTTTTCCTGATGACGCTATGTATTATTCAAAAAACGGTACACCAATACCCGCCCGATTGGTTGATGAAATCAAGCAAGAGCTTATCAATAAAAGAAAGCTAACCAAACAAGATAAGCGTGATATCGTCAGCCTTAACAATGGTATAGTTCCGCCACATTTAACGCATAAAGTAAGCTCTAAAATCGATATTAAAGCTAGCGAACTTGAGGAAACTTTCAATATATACCAGCGGGCTGAAACGATGAGCGATGTCGAGTTTAACGCATTAAAACATAATAAAGCTTTTGTAGAGGGTAAGACTTCTACAGATGCTATCGAGCAAATCTTGAAAGATAAACCTGATATGCAAATTAATCACATTGATGAAAACGGCATAGAAAGCTTTGTTAATGTGAAAGATTTATTAGAAACCGCTAATAATGAAGTAGCCAAAGCTCACGCTGATAAAAAACTCTATGATGCCGCAGTGGCATGTATGTTAAGGAATTCGTAATGCGACAATGTTATCAAGCTGTAATTAACGCGGCCACGGGGCGCAATTTAACCAGGACGGAAGTGCAGGACATTTTTAATAACATTCTTCGCAATCAAGAAAGTCTAGCAAGGCAAGATCCTAACTGGGCATCATATTCTGCGGAGGAAAGGTTACGTAGGGCTGCTGAGTACGGCATCAATAATGTTATACGTCAAAGAGAATTAAATCGACGCCGTATTGCGCTTACAATACTTGCTCGTGATAGGGTCGACAACCAGATTGCAGATATGATGGCGCGTGGTGTGGCTAAAAATGAAGTTGAAGCACTAAATCGATTGCTAGCTTATAACCCAGATAACAAAACGGGTTTTCAAGCTATGGATACCCGAGCAACAGCAACCCGTAATATCTTTCTAGGCCCGTTGCTGGATCAAATGGATAACGCCGGGCTGTTAAGTCTTTTCGAACGAGAAAATCAGATACAAGATTTAGTTCGCGAAATGTATGGAGAAAATACGGGTAACGCAGGGGCTAGAGCCGCCGCAGAGTTGTGGGCCCGTTCAGCCGAACAATTACGCACGGCGTTTAATAATGCGGGGGGCGATATTGGTAGGCTAGAAAACTGGAATCTACCGCAAGAGCATTCCCAATATAAAACCGCAATGGCGGGATGCGAAAGGTGGTTAGATGATATATTGCCAGCTATCGACCGCCAGCAATATGTTCACCCGGATGGATCGTTAATGAACGATGCCGAAGTTAGGGAGCTTTTCACTCACATTTACGACACTATATCAACAGGTGGGGCTAATAAACTGCAAGGGTCGGGGCATCGTATATCTAGTATGACCGCTAACCGCCACGCTGAATCGCGCCAGATTTTCTTTAGAGATGCAGACAGTTTTTTAAATTATCATGCACAGTATGGTGAGCGGGGCATTTTCGATATTATGGTTGGGCACATCTCGGGGCTTAGTCGAGATATCGCTACAATTGAAACATTCGGACCTAATCCAACATTGATGTTTAGATCAGTGTTAGATGACGCTATCCACAAATCAACTATGACCGATAGGGTAGGGAAAACAAGTATAGAAAATTTAGCACGTAAAACTAGTGATCTTTACGATTTCGTATCAGGAAATTATAAACCGTTGGTACGCTCTCGCGTTGCATCGGTATTTGATAGTTTACGTAATTTGCTTACCGGTTCAAGATTAGGGAGTGCCGCGGTCACATCTATAACCGATCAAGGGACGCTTTTACTTATGGCAAAAACTAATGGCATGGCGTTAGGCCCTGCATACAAAGCTATGGTAGCGTCGCTTAAGCCACTCAACAGGAACGATAGGCACTATGCGCTACGCAACGGTCTTGCTCTTGAAAGTGCACTTTCAAGTTTAAATAGGTGGGGTGTAGATAACATGGGGACTAACTGGACAAGTAAAGCAGCATCAACGGTGTTGCGGTTATCGGGGCTTATGAAAATATCAGATGCTGCCAAAGAAGGCTATGCAGCTTCGATGATGTCGTCCCTCGGACACGTAGTTACACATAATGATAGCCTTAACTCGCTAACAAATAACAATAACTTTGATGCTGAACTTATTAGACGCCACGGGGTTACCGATACAGACTATGCGGTTTGGAGAATGGCAGAATTAGACCGATGGGCTGGTGTTGATAATATTTTATCGCCTGAAAGCATTTTAGCTATACCAGATAATTTACTTTCGAATTTTGATAACCCTGAAACCGTAAGGTTTGAGGCGGCTAGAAAGCTGATCGGAATGCTGTCTGAAGAGGCCGACATGGCAGTCATAACGCCGGGTACTCGGGACCGTTTACGTATCGGGGCTGGGTTGCAACGTGGTACGGCCAGCGGAGAAATAGCACGCTCTATCGCACAGTTTAAGGCTTTTCCCTTTGCGCTAGTAGCTAGAATGTGGGCCAGAGGAACCGCATTACCTTCACGGTTACAAAAAGCTTATTTCGGCGGGTCGTTACTACTTGCTACTACATTATTTGGCGCCGCCGCATTACAAATTAATAACATTGCGTCCGGCAGAAAACCACAAGATATGGATGATACTGGATTTTGGATAGAGGCTATGCTTAAAGGTGGTGCACTCGGTGTTTATGGGGATTTTATCTTTTCAGATAAAAATAGCTATGGTGCAACCATGGGTGAAATGGCTATAGGCCCGTTGGGTTCAAGTTTAACCCAGTTTGCCGATTTAACCTTGGGGAATGCACGACGTGCTATGGCGGGGGACGATACGCACGTTGGGGCTGATGCTGTCCGATTTGTGAAAGGGTTAACCCCAGGCGCAAATCTTTGGTACACAAAAGCTGTTACAGATCACTTGTTGTTTAATCAGTTACAAGAAGCCGTCAGTCCAGGATATTTAGAAAAATATACTCAACGCCAACAAAATACTTATGGCCGTGAATTTTGGTGGAAACCTAATGATGTATTACCGAGGGGACAATAATGGACCAACTAAATAAACTGAAAACATTATCTGATCGAATGGTAGCTGTTGTTATCACCGAGGCGGACCCAGACACATGGGCAGGAGCTAATAAAAAACTTGATGAAATGTCTGTGGAAGAAAGAGGGGATCGCTATTGGTGTAAAAAAAATGCTAACCAAATAATTACAACCGCAGTTAAGTTGGAAACGTTAATCGCTCTTTATGAGCGTAAAGGTGCAACGCCAAAAGAAGGAACGGCAGAGGATTTAAATAGCAAGGTTATCCAGTTCGAAAACGCGGCCAAAAAACGATTAGAGAAGTTAGCACATGGCTAAGATTTCCACAACAGCTTTTTTAATGATGTGGAATGATTATTTAGGTAGAGATACCCCCGATTGTCATATTCGCATTGCCGATTGGTTGGATAAACCCGCCCCGGTTAAAGTGTTGTTATGCCATCGTGGAATTGGTAAATCTTCGACATTAGCGCCTTATAACGCCTGTAGATTTTATAATGATTCAACTTATCAGATTTTACACCAGTCTGAATCCGACCCTTCCGCGCGTAAAATTAGCCGAGCAACTCAAAGTATTTTGCGTAGGCACCCCTTAACAAAAGATTTACTCCCTCCTGGGAAAATGGATGTTGAACGTTGGAATGTTAACGACATAAATTCGTTAGCCGATCCGCTACATAGTAGCATGTTGGCCAAAGGTATTATGTCTAACGTTACTGGCTCACGTGCTGATGAAGTTCAAAATGACGATGTCGAAGTACCGCGTAATATCACATCCCAAGAACTTCGAGAAAAACTTAGGGAGCGATTAGATGAGCAAACCCACATTTTAAAGCCCGGGGGGAAAAAATTATATGTTGGAACACCGCACACCTACGATTCTATATATACTGAATTGATAGCGAAAGGTGCCGATGTACTTGTAATTAAACTGTTTAGTAAAGAAAAGCGCTTTAATAAAGTTGAAGCGGGGAAACCTTATTATGTTGGTTTCGCCCCGCAAGTAGTTTTTATTGGTATTCATAAAGCTACGGAACTTTTAGAAGAAGGGGTACACTATCATATTCAAGATAACCACATAGTTTTTGCGTCCGCATATAACGGTATTCTTGATTGCTACGCGGATGTCTCGTGGCCCGAAAGATTTACTCCTCAAGATATTTTAACTCGTCGGAGAGAAACCCGCACTATTAATGCATGGGATAGCCAATACCAGCTACACGCTAAACCAATCACCGAAAGCAGATTGGACCCCGAACGTATCCGAGTATACGACGTTGAGCCGACAATAATCGATGCTAACGGGGAAGTCACTATGATGCTCGGTAATACGCGCATTGTTGGTGCGTCTGCGGTATGGGACCCGTCCGCGGGTAAAATTAAATCGGATGCTAGTGCGTTTACTTTATTGCTTACCGATAATAAAGGTCATCTGTATTGGCATGTGTGCACTGGGCTTACTGGAGAGATAGCCGTTTTTGGCGAGAACAGTAGTATCGTTGGCGGGCAAGTAATTCAGTTATGTGATTTCATCGAAAAATATAACATACCGTCCATCATTATTGAGACCAACGGCATCGGCGGTTTTGCTCCGACACTGTTACGCCAAGCGTTAAAGAGTCGGGGGCTTCGATGTGGTGTTATTGAAAAGCACGAAATTCGTAATAAGCAAATTCGTATATTAGAAGCCATAGAAGCACCTTTAGAATCCCGTTTTCTGTGGGCGCACATTAGCATTGCGGATGAGGATAAAAGTCCTGTGTTTGAGCAAATGCGCAATTTTAATCCCGAGGTATCAGAACAGCCCGATGATTATATCGATTCACTGGCGGGAGCTATACATAATACCCCTATCAGAATAGCTAAATCGGTGCAAAAACGCACCTATAATTCAAATACTATGGGGGTATGGAGACCTGGGATTGGTCAAACAAAAGCAAAAATAAAATATTAAACGCCTCAAAAGGGGGCGCGTATTTAAGGTTCCGTACATGCCGATTAAAGACCCTGACAACATTAAATGGGCAGTGATTTTTAACCTGTTCGTCTTCGCGATACTAGGTTCGTTAGCTAGCTATTGTTATCGCATCTTAAATGGTGACAAATTCCGAATAGGTACTCTAGTCGCTCAAATATTTATCTCAACATTTGCTGGTGCATTGGTTGTGCTGGCTGCTAGTTATTTCAATTGGGAATTCGAGCTGGCGGGAGGTGTAGCTGGGCTGGCTGGGTGGTCGGGGGCTACATTAATAAAAGCCCTCGAAGAACGGCTAATAAGAAAAGCTAAAGGAGACGATTAATGAAATTAACTAGAATAAAAACTAATTTAAATGGGACATTTGGTACTCTCCAATTACCATCAGGCAAAGTCCTATCAACGTTAGAATTGTTATGGAAAAATAACCAACGTCAAATTTCATGTATCCCTGCGGCAATATATCAATGCGATATTGTTAATTCGCCAAAATTTGGTCGTGTTTATCAAGTTAAAGATGTGCCGAATCGCTCTCATATCTTAATTCATGCGGGTAACTGGACTAAGGATACGTCAGGTTGCATTTTAGTGGGGATGAGTAATAACGATACCCAACTATTTGAAAGTAGAAAGGCGTTAGCGTTATTAATGGATGAGCTTAAGGGGCAATCGTTTAAACTGGAAATTATAGAAAACTATGACTAATTTAAAACTTATTTATAAACTATTGCCAATACCGTTAGCCATTATCGCCGCGTTTGCTATATATGTTTCATACAACTGTTGGCAAGATGAAAAACTCGCAGTAGCAAGAGAAAATCAAATCAAAATAGAATTTGAACAATATAAGCAGAGCAATAATGCCGTTAAACAACTGGAATTAAATATCATTGGGGCAATAAAAAATGGTCAAGCTAAAACAGATGCTTTACGTAATGATATCGATAATGGTCTTGTCGAGTTGCGCGTCAAAGTCGAATCAGTCGAGCGAGATAGTGCCACCGCCAGCGGTATTGCTAACAAAGCCTTACGACTTGCAAGAACTTCTCAACAAGATTATTACAATCTCACCAACGCAATTAAGTACAACAAAGTAATAATTGAAGGTTGGCAAAAATACTATTGTAAAGAGATTGCGCCCAAGAACAATACTGAATTTATGTGCAATGGGGTAGAAAATGTCAGTCGGTAATCAACAAATACAATATGAATATATGGCCGATGGTAATACCGTTGTTTTTTCGTTTTTATGCAAAGTTGTTTATGAATCGGATTTATTAGTTTTAGTTAACGGTGTGCGGATTACTAACTATACTGTGACAGGATTGGATACAAACCAAGGTGGTAATGTTATTTTTGATGTCGCGCCGCCGGCAAACAGCCGTGTAGTAATCCTGCGTAACATACCTTTAATGCGGATAACGGACTATCAAACCAATGGTGATTTTCTTGCAAAAACTGTCAACAGCGATTTTGATAGAATTTGGATGGCTCTGCAGGGGGTAGACGGTTCAAACAACCGGGCATTAAAGTACCCTCTGGGGGGAAGGCATTATGATGCAGAATTACGAAAAATTGAGAATTTAGCAACTCCTCAACTGCCACATGACGCGGTGAATAAAGAAACATTAGACGGTATATACCGATCATTGTATCAAATGATAAACCACCTCGATCATTTACAAGGCCCCCCAGGCATACAAGGCCCCGCGGGTATACAAGGGCCTCAAGGGGAACGCGGACCTCAGGGCGAAAAAGGAGAACAGGGGGATAGGGGCGAAAGCGGCGTTGTGGTACCTCTTGAAAATGGTTTTTTTGCGTTATCAATTTCTGATAATGGTAATTTGTTGGTGCATTATGCGGAAGGCGCAACACCTCCAGACCTTTCAATTTCAAACAATGGCGATTTAATTTACAGATTTTAGGGATATATTATGACACAAACTATCAATTTAGGACGAGTCGTCGGTAGCAAAGGCGACCGCGGACCACAAGGTGAAAAAGGGGAAACCGGACCACAAGGACCACAAGGGGCACGGGGTCCACAAGGCGTGCCTGGTCAGAAAGGGGAAACCGGGCCACAAGGGCCACAAGGACCACAAGGGGCACAGGGGCCACAAGGCGTACCAGGGCCTGCATTAACTGTTAGTGCTTCTCTCTATAGCGATTCAAAAACTACGGCGGCCGCATCGTGGACAGTCAAAAACCTCAACGAAAGGTTAACTCCTATTACCGATCATATGTACCCAGTAAACCACGCAACCGAAGGACGGACCGATCTAACATCGGGAAATGGACAAGTGTGTTTGACAGTACGAGACGACGGGCTTTTTGGGATATGGCTGGCTTCTGAACAGCGGTGGGCGTTCCTTTTTAACAGATATGGAGAAATGATAGATGGTAATTTTAATGCTTTGGGTTTCCGTCAAAATTGGTATTCGATGCTAGGTCAAAGAATGCTTAACGTTAATCACCAAAACGCCACTAGTAAGCCTATATTTGTCACAATTAAAGTAGGACCAGTTCTAAGCGGAATCGGGGCAGGGGGCGTAGCGACTGGAGGCGGAGGCGGAGGCGGAAAGTTGCCCGCTGGGAGTGGGAAGAACAAGGTAACTGGACCTCTTCAAGTAAACGTAAAAGTCAATGGGGTAGTCGTGTTGTCGCTCACTTCCTCCGAAATGCACCGGTCTTTAAGTTTTATAGTTCCCTCTTCTCAATACTATATATTAGAGGGCCAAGGCACCATACACCAATGGTCTGAATTAAGGTAAGGATTTTTATGAAATATTATAAAGATAGTAATGATCAAATTTATGCGTTTGATGCGGATGTGCCGCAAGATGAGTTTACCCCCACAGGTTTGGTTAGTATTACAGAAAAAGAAGCTATGGAGCTGGCGAAAAAAAAGCAAGATGAGTTATCTAAGGGCTTTGTGCCGGATTCTATTAGTCGGTTCCAGATGCTAGCATTACTTAAAACAGCTCGGTATGCCGATTCAACAATGTTTCAATATGTTGATGACTATGTAAAAAATTTAGATGAGGAAACACCGGAAAACATAATCTTGAAAACTGCGTGGGATACCGCGAGTGATTTTAGGCGGGATTCTATGCCCGTTAAAACAGCTCAGAGATTGTTAGGTTTAACAGACGAACAGGGTGATGACCTCTTTAAAAAAGCTTCTGAAATACAGGTATAATAAACGCGGTATATTTAACGGTATAAAAACATATGATATTAAATAATTTATTAAATATCATATGTTTGATTTGATTTAATTATTCCTGCTGGGGTCAAATTCCCTTATATTCATTATGACGCCTTTTTACTTTAATCCTGCCTATTAATCTTGTAATTTATTCAATTAAAAAAGTTGAGGAGCGGGGTTTTTTGAACATCTTCTGCATCTCTTTTCTTAATCTTTCTCTTGTACGATAAAAGATTGTTGATATATAGATAATATTTATCTAAAAACAAAAAGCTTAAACCTTTGCTGTTAAAGTATTGTAATGAATGAAAATATATGTATAAATATAAAATGTATTTTATATGAATTATTTAGGAAATAATTAATGGCTAAATTAATAAGAATTTTTATTTTAACGCTGATGGTTATTAGCGTGAACTCCTGTTCAAGTAGAGGCGATTTATGTTTGTTTGGCTATACTGACAGTGAATTTCCAGATTATGATAAAGAATATTGGCGATCAGTTGTAAAGAATAAATCAAAAGCTTCAAAAAGTGATCTTGAAAAATGTAATCAAGAAACAGAAAATACAAGAGTAATTATGGTTAATATCTTTACCGAGTTGTGTTCAAGTGGGCATATATCTCAGGAAAATTTACCTAATGCAATTGCGATTCAGCACAATTATCTTGAAGACCATTTTAGATCAAGACCTAAAAATTTGATAGGAACAACGGACCAAATTTTTCTCCGGCTTTTAGGCGAAAATATCGAAAATAAACCGCTTAATGCAGATTTACTTCATAAAGCATGTGCTCGTTATATACCCCAAAATAACATACGTTATCATTATCAAGGAATCGGTCCCGATTCTCAGTTTTTCTATTATTTTAATAAGTATCATTTTCAACAATGTATGCGCAGAAATAACTTTGAGTTAATTACTCCTACAAAAACAGAGAGATGGTGTAAGGGAGTTATGTGGTAAATTTGCTATGCTATTATTTCGCTTTAGTTAATTTGGCCTGTTGTTTTAATTGGACTTAACTGCATTAATGACAACTTTAGACTTTGCGATATAAAAGTCTGGGACTTGCTTACTCAATCAATTCTATATCGACAGCATGAAGCTTGATGCATTTAACTTTATTCCCCGTAAATACTTTATTGAGAGATATCGATTGCAATAAATTGAAAATTAACAAAAGTACTCAAAAATTAAATTTTTTGGGTATTTCTCCTCATTATTTTTGTTTATATTTGGATTAATTATTCTAAGGGAAATAGATATGAAAAAAATACTGTTAATTCTTTTAATGATTCCGTTTTTTGTTTTTGCTAATGATAAACAGAGTTTATCAAATCAAGAAATTAAACAAAAGATTATTGGAAAGTGGAATATGTATCAAATTGGTCAACGAGCACAAATTGTTACATTTTATGATGATGGAAAAGTTAGTTATAAAACTTATATTTGTAATGATAATTCCCAAAAAGCATTATATGATGGCGAATTTTTTAAGCAATATAAAGTAGAGGATGGAGTTATATACTTAGGCGAATTATTAGTTGAGGATGGATATATCGAAAAACTAAAAGTAGAAAATATAGAAAACTCCAGACTAAAACTTGTCTATGACATGCCAGATTACTTTTACAATAAATTAGAAATCAATTTCTTAAACACCACCGGTAAGAATACCCAGCCTTTTTGTGAATTTAACACAGTAAACCCTTTTAGTCATAAAGTTGATAGAAAAAAACTTCAAGATTATTTGAATATATTGCAGGATAAAATTATAGAAGGCTTTAAAAAACAGACTCCTAAAGATTTAGATGTATACACAGTATTGCAAGATGTTTATAAGAATAATAATGAATTGTTCTTTAAATTAACCATAAAAAATTTTTCAATAAAAGACGCTAATGATGAAACATTAAAAGCCTTTTTAAGCGTATTTGCAGTAGATAAATACTGTGATATTGATAAGTCTGACAATAAAATACTGCAACGTCTAAAAAATATATTCCCAAATGGGGCATCTTATGTATATTCTTTTGATAATGGAGAGCCTTTAGTCATTCATGTGGATAATAGTAGTTGCCAAAAACAATGAAATAAATTAGGAAGCATATTTAATTAAAATAAAAATGGGCCTGAACTAAAGTTGGGCTATTCATTGTTTTACTAAAAATCAAGGCGCCTAAAGTCGTTTTGTATTTTATTCATAATAAATTAATCTTCTAAAGTGTGAAGCTATGATGTGAAATTATGAAAAAGTGGATCGCAAAAATTTGATAAAAATGGTATGAGTTTTACCCCGGTTTTACCCCAGCAAAAAAATGATGTGAAACAGAACCTTTATGAAGCCTTTTAGTATAAGGCTTTAGGATGGTACGCCCGGGTGGACTCGAACCACTGACCCCCACCATGTCAAGGTGATGCTCTAACCAACTGAGCTACGGGCGTATATTTAGAAAACACGCAAATATTAGCGGGCAAATAGTTTTGTTTCAAGTAAAATAATTAAAAATAGCTGTTTTTTTAATCTTTTGAACTAGATTGGTGATAAAATAGGCAAAACCAAGATTGAAAATTCAGATATTTGTCACATTTTTGTACTTTTTATTTTCACTAATTCATTTAACAGTTCGATATGGATTCTGTTTTTTATATTGTTTATAGGTAAATGCATGTTCTCGGTGGTTTGTTAGTGCTAAATTAGCTATACTCCACAGCGTCGTTAAGTTATTACTGGTTCAGGTTGTTATGTCGTTTAAAGATCAGATTGAAGATGTTCTACATAATATTTTTGGTTATAAGTCGTTTAGGAATCAACAAAAAGATATTATTGAATCAGTGATTGACGGGCGTGATGTTTTGGCCGTTATCCCTACCGGTGGCGGTAAGTCGCTTTGTTATCAAATTCCAGCGGTCGTATTACCAGGCACAGCTATAGTCATTTCGCCACTTATTTCATTAATGAAAGATCAGGTCGATCAATTGTTGGTGAATGGTATTCCTGCTGCATTTTTAAATGCAACTCAATCAGGTATCGAACAACAAGATGTTATCAACCAGTATTTAAACCATTCAATTAAATTGTTGTATATTTCCCCCGAGCGCTTGACAGTATCATCTTTTGGCGCGTTACTGGATCAGCATCCTCCTTCTTTAATTGCGATCGATGAGGCGCATTGTATTTCACAATGGGGGCATGACTTTAGACCTGATTATCGCCAATTAAACCAGTTATCAAAACGTTTTCCTGATGTACCAATTATCGCGCTTACAGCCACTGCCGATGAGATGACACAGAGGGATATTCTTAATCAGCTCAATTTAGTTGATCCGTTGTTTGTGGTTCGTAGTTTTGATAGGCCGAATATTCGCTATACCGTGGTAGAAAAGTTTAATCTTACTGAACAAGTTGTGTCGTTTATTGAAACGCAAAAAGGGAATAGCGGGATTATTTATTGTTCTAGCCGTTCTAAAGTTGAGGACATGACAACAAGGCTTGTGGCAAGAGGGTTTTCGGCTATCGCTTATCATGCTGGATTGTCTACAAGCGAACGGCAAAGCGCTCAGGAGAGTTTTTTAAAGGATAATACACAAATTATTGTGGCAACAGTTGCTTTTGGAATGGGGATTAATAAGCCAAATGTTCGGTTTGTTGTTCATGCAGATTGTCCGCGTTCAATTGAGGCTTATTATCAAGAAACAGGTCGTGCTGGGCGCGATGGTGTTCCTGCAGAAGCGATGCTATTGTTTAAAAGTAATGATTTAAGTTGGTATAAGCAGCAAATCATTGAAAAGTATGATAACGATCAGAAGCAAGTGGAGCTTCATAAGATTCAGGCGATGGAGTCATTTGCGCAATGTATGACGTGTCGCCGTATTGTGTTGTTAAATTATTTTGGTGAACATAGAACTGAGCCTTGCAATAACTGTGATATTTGCCTTTATCCACCTAAGCAATATGATGCGTTGATTGATGCGCAAAAAGTTTTGTCTTGTGTTTATCGGGTTGAGCAGCGCTATGGTGCCCAATACATAGTGGATATTTTACGTGGTTCGGGGCGTTCACAAATTAAAGATAATCGACATGATAAGCTTTCAGTTTATGGAATTGGTAAAGAGCATAACGCTGATTATTGGCTTAGTGTAATAAGACAGTTAATTTTTTTAGGTTATTTGCGGCAAAATATTTCCAATTTTAATACTTTGCAATTGACTGAAAACGCACGGGCAATATTGAAAGGTGAGGTGCAGTTAAAGTTAGCAAAACCACGATTAGAAATTGTTAAGAAGAGTCGTTTAAATCGTTATGCTCGATCAATTAATTTAACGACTATTCTATCTTATGAAGAGCGAATTTTATTTAATAATCTTAGACGATTACGTAAAGAGATTGCCGATATGGAAGATATCGCTCCTTATATTGTATTTAGTGATGCAACCTTACTTGAAATGGTGCAAACGATGCCTGAAAGTAAGACACAACTTATTAATGTGTCAGGTGTTGGTAAAATTAAATTGGAGAAATACGGCAATCTGTTTTTGGATGAGATTAATGACTTTGTAATTAAAAATATATAACGCTGTGAGTTAAAATTTAAATCAATTTATTCATTGAAAAAAAGTTGAGGAACGGGGTTTTTGAGCAAAAAAATCCTGTAATATGACGCTAATTATTATATGTTTTACTTAAAATTGCGTTTTTATAATCTAATTTGTTTATAAATTAATTAAGGTCTATTATTAATTCGAAAAGTGGCATCTTAAAGACTAATTTGGCTCTTTATGATATGATTAGCAAAATTTAATCGTAATAAGTAATGGTGATTATGAGTTATCAAGTTTTAGCACGTAAGTGGCGACCAAAGTCGTTTTCTGAGGTAGTAGGGCAACAACATGTGTTGAAAATTTTATCTAATGCCCTCTCTCTTGGGCGGGTGCATCATGCTTATCTGTTTTCTGGTACACGAGGTGTAGGAAAAACGTCGATTGCTCGTTTGTTAGCTAAAGGCTTGAATTGTGAAAGTGGTATCACTGCAACACCTTGTGGTGTTTGTGATAATTGTCGTGAAATTGAGCAAGGTCGTTTTGTTGATTTGTTAGAAATTGATGCTGCATCACGAACTAAAGTCGAAGATACGCGTGAAATTCTAGATAATATCCAATATTTGCCAACTAAAGGGCGTTTTAAAGTTTACTTGATCGATGAAGTGCATATGTTGTCTCGCAACAGTTTTAATGCATTATTAAAAACTTTGGAAGAACCACCTGAACATGTTAAATTTTTGTTAGCGACAACCGATCCTCAAAAATTACCTATTACTATTTTGTCTCGCTGTTTGCATTTGCATTTAAATGTGCTTGATACATCTTTAATTGGTGATCAGTTAAATCACATTTTACAATTAGAGCATATTGAAAGTGAGCCAAAAGCTATTCATTTATTAGCCAAAGCAGCCAATGGAAGTATGCGAGATGCGTTAAGTTTAACCGATCAGGCTATTGCGCTAGGTAATGGTAAAGTCGATGCCGTATCAGTTGCATCAATGCTTGGAACATTAGATAAGGCTATTCCTTTTGCGTTAGTTAATGCACTTTACCAAGGCGATGGTAATGCGTTAATGCAACAAATTGAATTGGCGGCAATGCAAGGAGCGGATTGGGATAATTTATTAGCTGAAAGCATTTCTTTGTTACATCAAATTGCTTTATTACAAGTAGTACCTACAGCCTTAGGTGATTATGCCGATAGTGAGGAGCAATTGCGCTTTTTAGCTCAATACATTTCGCCAAATGATGTGCAATTGTTTTATCAAATTTTATTGATGGGTCGAAAAGAACTCGCACTTGTACCTGACAAGAAAATGGGCGTGGAGATGAGCTTTTTACGTGCGTTAGCCTTTATGCCAAAAGATGTTGATTCGATTTCTCAACCGGTTTCAACCACTAATCCTTCAGCTGTAGGACATCCACCTGTCCCAAAGTCTAATCCGCCAAAAGTTGAATCTGCAACATCAGCTTCTGTGCCACCGATTCCAGTAAAGAAGGATGCAGCTAAGTCATCAGTTCAATCAACGGCACAGTCACAATCATCATTAGCTGATAATAATGTTTCTCCTGTGCATCAAGCTAATAATTCGATGCCAGCCCATTCTATATCGCTTCCAGATGATGCTTCGTCTATCACTAAAAATATTTTAGAGATGCGAATGCAGTTAATGGAGGAACAAAGTTCAAAAAAGTCTGAACCGGTTGGTGCCAATCAACCATCAAGCGATTTAGTTAACTCGAGCCGTGTTAAACAGGCTACTAAGACAGAAGTTAATAGTGCCGTGGTGGATGAGGTTGTAGAGGACGACGAAGAGGAAATTACAGCAGAAAATTATCAATGGCAATCGACTGGACTGTTTGAGTCTAAGAATGAGCCGGTGATTGATGCGAAGTCAGTTAGGGAGTCACTTAAGGTTGATAAAACTCCAGAGATGACAAAAAAATTGATTGAAGAGATGGTCGAAAAAGATGCTTGGAGTGCGGAAATTGAAAAATTGGAGATTGCACCGCTAATTAAACAGATTGCGGTTAATTCGTATCCTGAAATAGTCGATGATAATAGTGTAATTTTGCATACGCGTTCGGCTGTTGAGCATTTAACTAAGTCGTCGGCAAATTGTATTAAGCTACGAACTGCGATGTCAGCTTATCGTCAAAAAACACTTAATTTAGAGGTTGTGATTGATGATAGTAAGGATATAAAAACGCCATTAGAATTACGTGAAGATTTATATCAGCAGAAGCTTGAACAAGCTAAACAAACAATACATCAAGATCCTAAAGTTGAGACGATTTGTCAATATTTTGATGCCAAGATTGATGAATCGAGTATTCGTCCTGTATAATTACAGACTAAATGTTTTTAATGAGGAATAATTATGTTTCCAGGTGGAAAAGGTGGTTTGGGCAATTTGATGAAACAAGCCCAACAAATGCAAGCAAAAATGCAGCAAGCTCAGGAAGAGATTGCTAAATTAGAGGTTACTGGAGAGTCTGGCGCGGGTATCGTTAAAGTTACTGTAAATGGTGCACATAGTTGTAAACGCGTTGATATCGATCCGTCTTTATTAACCGAAGATGATAAGGAGATGTTAGAAGATCTTATCGCTGCAGCCTATAATGATGCTACTCGCCGTTTGGAAGAAGCTCAAAAAGAGCGTATGGCTCAAGTTACTGGTGGAATGCAATTACCACCTGGTTTTAAAATGCCATTCTAATTTGAATCTTTAACTCTATTTTTCTGATATTGCTGACTTTTGTCGGCAATATTTTTGTCTACTGACTGTTTATTTATACAGTTTGTCTTTATTAATTTTCTCCTATCAGGTAAACTAACTCACAATTGTTTTTTTAATTCAAATTCAATTTTGATCATAATAATTAGGCTGATGTTGAACGAGAGTTTTCGTTTAATACTGATTGATCAACGTTGTTTAATTGACATTATTTATTAAGGATATATTGTGATAGGTCGTTTACGTGGAATCATTATTGAAAAGCAACCACCCAAAGTGTTAATTGAAGTTGGTGGTGTTGGCTATGAAGTGTTTATGCCAATGACCTGTTTTTATGAATTACCTGATAATGGTAAAGAAGTGATTGTGTTAACTCATTTTGCCGTTCGTGAAGATGCTCAAGTGCTGTATGGCTTTAATCATGAACAAGAGCGTGAATTGTTTCGTGAGTTGATTAAAGTGAATGGTGTTGGTCCCAAATTAGCGTTAGCAATTTTATCAGGAATGTCAGCAGGGCAATTTATTAGTGCAGTTGAGCAAGGTGAAATCAAGACGTTAGTTAAATTACCTGGCGTGGGCACTAAAACGGCTGAACGATTGATTGTCGAAATGAAGGATCGAGTTAAACGGTTTGGTGAAGACTTAGCTAATGTAAACGTAACTGTTGAGACTGGAAGTCTTAAAAAATCCTCAAGTCAGATTGAAGGTGAAGCCGTTTCGGCACTTATCGCTTTGGGTTATAAACCACAAGAAGCAAGTCGTATTATTAGTAAAGTCATTAAGCCAGACATGGATTGTGAAATGCTAATACGTGAAGCATTAAAGTCAGCATTATAAAGAAAATAGGGAACGATGATGATTGAAGCGGATCGTTTAATTGCGCCACAGGCTCAAAAAGAAGAAGAGTCGTTAGATCGGGCTATTCGTCCTAAATATTTGGATGAGTATATTGGTCAACCTCAAGTGCGTGAGCAGATGAAAATCTTTATTCAGGCAGCCAAGCAACGTAGTGATGCGCTTGATCATGTTTTAATTTTTGGTCCTCCTGGTCTTGGTAAAACCACTTTAGCTAATATTGTTGCTAATGAAATGAATGTTAATTTGCGCACTACCTCTGGCCCAGTGTTGGAAAAAGCAGGTGATCTGGCTGCAATGTTAACCAATCTCGAGCCTAATGATGTGCTGTTTATTGATGAAATCCATCGATTATCTCCTGTCGTTGAAGAAATATTATATCCTGCTATGGAAGATTATCAGCTCGATATTATGATTGGTGAAGGTCCAGCCGCACGTTCAATTAAAATCGATCTTCCGCCCTTTACGCTTATTGGCGCCACTACTCGAGCGGGTTCGTTAACATCGCCATTACGCGATCGTTTTGGGATTGTGCAACGCCTTGAGTTTTACCGTGTTGAGGATTTGGAGTATATCGTTAGTCGTAGTGCTAAGTTTTTAGGTTTAGATCTTTCCAAAGAGGGGGCATTTTTAATAGCTAAGCGTTCACGCGGAACGCCTCGTATTGCTAATCGTTTATTGCGACGTGTGAGAGATTATGCGGATGTTAAATCCAAAGGTGTTATTGATGAGCGTATTGCTACTCAAGCTTTAGATATGTTAGATGTGGATAATGAAGGCTTTGACTATATGGATCGTAAGTTACTTCTTGCCATCATCGAAAAATTCATGGGTGGTCCAGTAGGATTAGATAATATTGCTGCAGCAATTGGTGAGGAACGTGAAACGATTGAAGATGTGTTAGAGCCGTTTTTAATTCAGCAAGGTTATATCCAAAGAACACCAAGAGGACGGATTGCAACACCACATGCTTATCGACATTTTGGTATTGTTCAAGATAATTAATTTGATTTATTTAATTTGAATTATCCGATTTTTAATCAAACACCGCCAATAGGCGGTGTTTTGCGCTTATAGGATAATTAACCAAGTTCTTTCTCAGTGAAAATACCACTAAATAAATCAGTACTAAGGTAACGTTCACCTGAAGAGGGTAATATTACCACGATGGTTTTATTCGCATTTTCTGGTAGTCGAGCCAAACGATCAGCTGCAAATACTGCAGCACCTGATGAAATCCCTGCTAAGATACCTTCTTTTTCCATTATAATGCGAGCTGTTTCGATTGCTTCTTCGTTAGATACTTTTTCGACCAAATCAATCAAACTCAAATCTAAATTTCCAGGAATAAAACCAGCTCCGATACCTTGAATTTTATGTGGGCCAGGTTTGATGGGTTCGCCGGCAAGTGCTTGTGTAATTACAGGTGAGGTAGTTGGCTCAACTGCGACAGCCGTAATGTTTTTTCCTTGAACTTTTTTGATGTATTTTGTTACACCAGTAAACGTTCCACCAGTTCCCACTCCTGCAACGAAAATGTCGATTTTACCATCTGTATCAAGCCAAATTTCTGGTCCTGTGGTTTTTTCATGAATTTCTGGATTGGCGGGATTGCTAAATTGTTGGAGCATAATATTGTGTTTTGGATTACTAGCAACGATTTCTTCTGCTTTTTCAATCGCACCTTTCATTCCCTTGGCAGCTTCAGTTAATACAAGGTTTGCACCTAACGCTTTTAGAAGTTTGCGGCGTTCAATGCTCATGCTTTCTGGCATGGTTAAGGTTAATTTATAACCACGAGCAGCGGCAACAGCAGCTAATGCGATACCAGTATTACCACTAGTTGGCTCTATAAGTTCGACGTCAGGGTTAAGTAAACCACGTTTTTCGGCATCCCAAATCATATTTGATGCAATTCGGCATTTGACGCTGAAACTTGGATTACGAGATTCGACTTTAGCTAATATATTACCATTCCCAAAATGTTTTAATCGAACTAGGGGAGTATGGCCGATGGTTTGTGAGTTATCATCAAATATCTTACTCATGGAAAAAGTCCTTATTAGTTTATTCTTAGATTCAAAAGTGGTGGCAAGTAATTAATTAATGTTGATGACTATATTATAGATTGAACTGAAAAGATGATACTAATTATTAATTATATTCATATGCATTTTTGATATAAGGGCCTTTATTTTGACTAGCTAGTATCCTTTTTAGAGCTAGGATCTTACCATAGTATTGAAATGTGAATTTACATATACGCTATATTTAGGCGTGTTTTGTTAAGACATTATTTTAAGCTAGGTAATCGTTGATCATCAAATATTCAGAAATTTATGATTATCTATGAAACTATTATTCAATGAAACTATTTTCCATGTCTAATTCAATCCTTTTAATAGCTTGTTCGCAGCGGTATATTCGATTATCAAGGGTAGCGATTTTGGTGTGTTCTATTGACTCTAAAGAGAGTTCGAGCTCATATTTCATCTCTTGTAATCGTCGTAAATAATCTAAATGTCTTGAATGTTTTTCAGCTAATGTTTCTGTAATAATATGGCCAGTAGTTTGTTTACGTAAATGTACTGTGGCAAGCTCACGTGTTAGGGCGGTAATTTGGTTTATAAGTCTTTCTGATAAAAATTCGATTTGTATGCGTTTTTCTGAAAGTACTGCATCACAAAGTGCTAGATAGGTTTGCTTTACTTTATCTAAATAGAATTGATTGTTGGTTTCAATTTTACTGGTGTTAAACAGATGCTCATCAAAATAATGCTCTTGATAGCTTTGTTGTTCGGATAAGTTCAACTGCTGTTCAAGCTCGTTTATTTGATTTTTCAATTTTTCCAAAAATTTTTGCATAGATATATCCTTATGGTTGGTTGCAGTCATTTTGCCCAAAATAATTACCTAAATGAATTTTAGATAAGTTTATTAGTTTCATTAACGATTCAAAAGTTAATTTTTCATTTGGATTTTTATTCGGACTTAATATCTTTTTTTCAATTAATTGCAACTTGATTCGGTTGTAGCTGTCAATTAAGTTGAGCGGTAATGGCGATTGAGACCGATATCCTAACCACAAGATCCCTTGAATAGGTAAACTTAAGGCAAATAGAATTGTGATTGCTGTTACCGCTAATTGCGCGGGTAAATAATATTGCCAAAGAATTAAGCCGATGATGATTGGCGGTAAAATTTTTTTTGCAACTTTGATGTAGTTAATAATTTTTAATTCAGGAAATGAATAGGATAGGGCTTTATCTTTTGGGCAAATATCCATATATATTTGACCTGCCTTAAAAATTTTAACTAAGTTCATCTGTTTTGGATTCCTCGACATTCACATTTTATTGTCTTAAAATAGTGCCATTCAAATTGGGGGGCTCTCTTTATTTTATCTCAAATTTCAAGATATCAGAAGTCGCCTTATATAACACATTGATTAATGTGTAGAGTTGCCAATATTGATTGGTAAAAATCTTTTATTCAATTTATAGGAATTACTATGTCATCAAGTAATAACGCTCTCGTTCTGAATTGTGGAAGTTCATCTTTAAAATTTGCTATTATTAACCCTGAAAATGGTGATGAGTTTTTATCTGGTTTAGCTGAATGTTTTCACCTTCCTGATGCTCGTATCAAATGGAAATTAGATGGTGAAAAGCAAGAAGCTTCTTTAGGAGCTGGTGCAGCACATAGCGAAGCGATTAAATTCATTGTTAATAACATTTTTCCACAAAAACCAGAATTATTAGACAGCATAAAATCAATTGGGCACCGTATTGTTCATGGTGGTGAGAAGTATACCCAATCAGTTGTGATTGATGATTCCGTTTTACAAGGTATTGAAGAAGCTTCTGCTTTTGCGCCTTTACATAATCCAGCACATTTAATTGGTATTCGCGAAGCTTTTATTGCATTTCCTCATTTAAAAAATAAAAATGTTGCAGTATTTGATACAGCTTTCCATACTACAATGCCTAAAGAAGCATATTTATATGCAATTCCTAATGAATTATATACTAAGTACGGTGTTCGCCGTTATGGTGCTCATGGTACTAGTCATTATTATGTCAGCCGAGAAGCTGCAAGATTATTAAATAAACCTGTTGATCAAACGAATGTGATTACATGCCACTTAGGTAATGGTGCTTCAATCACTGCTGTGAAAAACGGTAAAAGTATTGAAACTTCTATGGGCTTAACACCACTTGAAGGTTTAGTTATGGGGACACGAAGTGGTGATATCGATCCTGCTATCATGTTCTTTTTACATGACAATTTAAATATGTCAGTTGCTGATATTAATAATTTATTAAATAAAAAATCAGGATTATTAGGTTTAACTGGTGTAAGTAGCGATTGCCGTTATGTAACAGATAATGCAGATAAAGACGAAAATGCTAAAAATGCTTTAGAAGTATTTGTTCACCGTTTAGTCAAATACATTGGTGGTTATGCGATGTTGTTAGACGGCCGTTTAGATGCAATCGTGTTTACTGGTGGTATTGGTGAAAATGCTGAATGTATTCGTCGTAAAACTTTAGAAAAATTAAGTATACTTGGTTTTGAGATTGATAAAGAACGCAATTTAGCTGCACGTTTTGGTAACGGTGGTGTGATCACTAAAGATGGTTCTGCTATTGCAATGGTTATTCCTACCAATGAAGAACTTGTCATCGCACAAGATGCAGCACGCTTAACAGCTTAAGCACTTTAAAACCGCCGTTAAGGCGGTTTGTTTTTGGATTTAATAAAGAATTAAGAGGAAACTTATTATGTCTCGTACCATTATGCTGATTCCAACTGGTACCAATGTTGGATTAACGGGTGTAAGTCTTGGTGTTATTCGAGCAATGGAACGTCAAGGTATTAACTTAAATGTATTTAAACCAGTTGCCCAACCAAGAGCAGGTGGTGATGCGCCTGATAATACAACGACTTTAGTTAGTAATAATACATCGATTCCAACTTTGAAACCTTTAAAAATGAGTTATGTTGAAAACTTATTAGGTTTGAATCAACAAGATGTTTTGATGGAAGAAATCGTTGCACTATATGCAGAAAATACTAAAGGTGCTGATGTTGTTTTAGTTGAAGGTATTGTACCAACTATTGATTATCCATTTGCTAATGAGCTAAATAATAACATCGCGAAGACTTTAGGCGCTGAGATTATTTTTGTGGTTAATATGGGTAAAGATGATCCAGAGCAGTTAAAAGAACGCATTGAGATTGCTCGCTCTAATTTTGGTGGCATCAAAAATGATAAAATTATTGGTGTGATTGTTAACAAAGTCAATGCACCAGTAGAAGAACAAAATCTCGCTCGTCCAGATGTTGTTGAAATTTATCATACACCTAAATTTGATGGTAAGAAAATTACAATTAATGATTTAAGCGAGCATAGCCCATTACCTGTACTTGGCTGTATTCCTTGGAACATCGATTTAAGTTCTTGTCGTACATATGACATTGCTAATCATTTACAAGCTAAAATCATTAATGAAGGCGGTATTAAAAATCGTCGAATTAAACATGTTTCTTTCTGTTCTCGTAGCGTTCCAAATATCATTAATCACCTTCAACCGAACGCGTTATTAGTTACTTCAGCTGATCGTGCTGATGTTTTAGTAACAATCTGTTTAGCTGCCATGAATGGTGTTGCTATTGGTGGTGTATTATTGACTGGTGGCTATGATATTGATGAAAAAATCTATAAATTGTGTCAACCTGCTTTTGATACAGGATTACCAGTATTTACTGTTAAAACCAATACATTCCAAACTTCTATCAATTTACAGCAATTCAATTTAGAAATCCCGGTCGATGATAAAGAACGTATGGATAATACTCAGAATTTTGTTGCCGATCACATTGATCCAAGTTGGATTAAATCACTGAATGAAGTGGTTAGTTCTGCTCGTCGATTATCTCCTCCAGCATTCCGTTATCAATTAACTGAGCTTGCACGTAATGCGAAAAAAGTGGTGGTGTTACCAGAAGGGGATGAGCCGAGAACAATTAAAGCAGCTGCAATTTGTGCAGAGCGTCATATTGCTAAGTGTGTGTTAATTGGTAATCCTGATGAAGTCCGTAAAGTGGCTGCGTCGCAAGGTGTTACTTTAGGTGCAGGTGTTGAAATTGTTGACCCAGAACGCATTCGTGATAAATATGTACCTCGTTTAGTTGAATTACGTAAAAACAAAGGTATGACTGAAGTTATTGCGCGTGAGCAATTAGCTGATAATGTTGTGCTTGGTACAATGATGCTTGAAGCAAATGAGGTTGATGGTTTAGTCTCTGGTGCTGTTCATACTACGGCCAATACTATTCGCCCTCCGCTACAATTAATCAAGACTGCTCCAGGTAGTTCGCTTGTTTCATCGGTGTTCTTTATGTTAATGCCTGATCAAGTTTATATCTATGGGGATTGCGCTATTAATCCAGATCCAAATGCGCAAGAACTTGCTGAAATTGCTATTCAATCTGCTGATACTGCTATTGCTTTTGGTATTGAACCACGTGTGGCGATGATCTCTTACTCAACCGGTAGTTCAGGTCAAGGTGCTGATGTTGAAAAAGTGAAAGAAGCAACACGTATTGCTCAAGAAAAACGCCCAGATTTAATGATTGATGGTCCTTTACAATATGATGCTGCGGTTATGCCTGATGTTGCGAAATCAAAAGCGCCAAATTCTAAAGTTGCAGGTAAAGCGACGGTGTTTATATTCCCTGATTTAAATACTGGTAATACAACTTACAAAGCTGTACAACGTTCAGCTGATCTTGTTTCAATTGGACCTATGTTACAAGGTATGCGTAAGCCTGTTAATGATTTATCTCGTGGTGCGTTGGTTGATGATATTGTTTATACAATTGCATTAACCGCTATTCAATCCGCGCAAGAAAAAAATAGCTAGTAAATAATTAATATTTATGTTTAAATTTATGAGAGGTTTTTCACAGACCTCTCATTTTTTATCTGTCCGATAAGTCCAATCACATAAAGTGACGAAATTAGTTAAGGATGATGTAAGTTATACATTATTTAGCGCTGTTTTTTGTTCCAATTCTATACATTATAAAGTTCTTTTTGATTAATTTATTCAAGCTATATGACTATACATGGTCTATATCTCCCTAATTTAATCAATTTGTTAATTATTTGTCCATTTCATTACCTGTTTAAAGATTAAGCAAAGCTGTTTTTATATTCCTAAGTTTTAAGAAAGATAAGTTTTATTTTCAATATTATTTTTAATTAAAAATACTAAAGGTATAACGGAATGAATTGTCTTAATCAGGACTCCATTAGAGTCATTGCACCCAGCATTTATCATGATACTTCATGGAATGAAGCCGAAGTATTAGGCGCCATGGTTTGGTTATGGAACAGGAATTCCAATTATAGAAATGTTGCCATAAGTTCAGCATTGGAAACTTTACTGCCTACTATTCAGTCTAGGAATTTTATTTTACTCATTAAAAATAATCGACCACTCGGTTATCTCAATTGGGCATATTTAACTAAAGATGAGGAACGGGAATATCTAAACAAAACGAAAAGTTATGTGAATTTTGTTCAATGTAATAAGAAAGATGAAAGTAAACAATTATGGCTTTTATCTTTCTTTTGCCCATTTGGACGGAATGAATCTTTCTTATTGAAATCTGTTTGTAAAAAAGTTCTAAAAAATAATCTCTGCTTTTTTGGTTACCACAAATCAAAAACAAACACTGTTGTAAAAAAAGTTCAATGTTAGAGTCTATAAGGAAAGAATTATGAATCAAATATACCAAACAAAATTTAATTTTCTAACTGGTACTAGCATAGTTTGTTCTGAATTGGCACGACGTGTTAGTAAAGTAGCGATAACTGTTTCAATTTTATCAGCCTCAACCTCTTTATTTGCGTTAGATTGTGCACCAAATCCTGATGGATCTTATTTAGTAGGCCAAGACGCTCCTAGTTGTAATAATATAAATGCTGCTACTGCAACGCAAAGTGGTAATGCTGGTTTTTATATTTTAACTAGAAGTAAATTGCATGAACAACTAAATGTGGGTGATACGACCCTTACTGCAAATGTCAGTGCCGATTATACTGGCTTAGGTAACCAATATACTTATGGTGTTTCCGGTGGCTCAATTAAAGCGGGCAATTTAAATTTTACTATAAAGAATGATGGTAATGTGATGGGGCTTACGACTTATCACAATGTCGATATCACTGCTAAAGATGTTGTATTAAATATAACTGATAACTATACACGTGGTCGTAACTCTAGTGGTGGTGTGGCTGCTTATGGGATATTAACCGGTTCAGCTGCAAATGCCGGTGAGAGAAACGCCTATAATGGTAAATATAGCACAGTCACAGTTGATAAACTGACGATCAACCAAACAACATCAGGTGGTAAAACCTCTCCAATATTAAATAATGGTATTCGTGCTATTCAAGGTGCATATGACAATAATGGTCAAGGTTCTGCAGGGCGAGTTATTGTTAATGATGATTTGGATATGACTTTGACTGGTAATCGCGCCATCGGTATTTATGTATCGGGTAATGCAACCAATCATGGTGGAGCGAATGATACTGGTGCTGATGGTCAATTAACACCAATAGTGATTTTAAAAGGCGCTAAAAATAGCATAGTGTTGAATAAAGGTAGCGATAGTTCATCATTGAACTGGGATAGTGTGGGTGTCAAATTAGGAAAGACGCGTAATACAGGTGAAGGTGCTGGTATTTTAGAATCTCATGGTGAACTTAATATTGATACAACAAATGCTTTAAATGGTTCTGGTATTAAGATGGTTCGCAATTCTTTATTAAAAGCAGATTATGACGATAGTTCAACAATCATCAAAACAAATGGTTATGCACTTGAAATCGGGACTCATGATGATGCTAATTCAAGTGGTGTATTTGAACAGGCTGCATCACATGGTGTAAGTGCAAGCTTTAAAAATGCAATATTTACTACGAATGGTACAAGTGCTGACCCGGTTATCAGTGGTTCTGTTGGTCGCAAAGATTTAATTTTTGTCGATCAAGGTCAAGTCGATACTGTATTATCTTTTACCGGTGATAAAACTGATCTAACAGCAAATGATGCGGGTTATATTCTTAACGTGAGTGGAAATTATACCGCATCTGGTTATCAGTTCTTCTCAAATACCTATGATCAAACTGGAACAGAACAAAGTCATGATGATTATCAAGCGTCATCAGTTACCTTTAATGCTTCTGAAAAGGGAAGTATGACTGGGCTGGTTTATAAAGGTTTGGTTAAAACTGAAGAGGGTGAAGTTTTAGATGCCAATAAAACGCCTACACTCAACTTAAACTTAAATAATGGTTTTACTTGGAATTTGAAAGTAAATGATACCAGTAAAACTGCTTTATTTGATAATTTAACCTTATCAAATGGTGCGTTACTTAATGCTGCATTTGATGATGCGGGCGCAAATGAGTTTGTTTTACAAGGTAATGTTATTAGTGATGGTGGTATTATTAGTTTGGATAATCATTCTCATGGAAAATATAATGATAGTTTAACTATTCAAGGTAATTATTCGGCATCAAATAATGCAATAGTTAAGATGAATACGTTATGGAATAATAATACTTCACAATCAGACTTTCTAAAAATTACTGGAGCTGCCAGTGGTGTTACTAAAGTTATTCCTGTTAATGCAAATGGAGCTCAAAATTTTATTGATGGTAACATAAAGCAAGTTGCTGCAATATTGAATAGTATTCCTGTTATTAATGTAGGAACTTCAAGCTCAGAAAGCAATTTTACTGGTGAGGCACAAACGACAGGAGCAACAGAAGTTCAGTTGGCAAAACGTCAAACAACTAATGGTGATGAATACTATTGGACTATGAAGGCAAGTAATCCTGATCACCCAATCGACCCATTCGAACCAGTCAAACCCGTTGAACCAGAAAAACCTAAAAAGGTGATCTATTCAAATGCAGTTTCTGGCTATGTATCAATGCCACGAGTAAACCAAGAACAAGGATTATTAAGTATTGGAACTTTGCATGAACGTAGAGGCGAATATGCTAACTTTAACTTAGCTAATTGTAGTACTTGCGATGAACATTTAAGTGAAACTTGGGGAAGAATATTAGGCAAACATCTTAAATCAGACGGAAAAAAACGGTTGAATTTAGAAACTGACGTTTATGGATTACAACTTGGCCATGATCTGGTAAGCAATTTATTCGAAGATGGAAGCCACAATTATACAGGTGCTTATCTTTCATATACTAAAGCTAATACTGATTTTTCAGATAAATATCGAGCGGTTAATGGTTTAATTTCTCATAACAAAAAAACCGGAAAAGGTACTTCGGAAGCATTTAGCCTTGGGTTAACTAATACCTATTTTTCTGCTAATAACAGTTATTTAGATTTAGTTGGACAGTTCTCTTCAATCCGCAATAAATATGATGCACGAAAAGAAGCCCGTTCTATCCATCAAAATGGGTTTGGTGTAGCTGTTTCAGCAGAAGCCGGACATGCCTTCAACTTTAGTCAACTTGATTCAAGCCAATGGCTAATTGAACCTCAAGCTCAACTTGTTTATCAATATCTTAATTTGGATAGTTTTAAAGATAAATATCGTCAAGTCGATCAGAATAATCAGGATCAATTGCGTGGTAGAATAGGTGTACGAGTAGACCATAATAATCAAGCAGCAGATCGACAAATAATGTCGATTTATGCAATTGGTAATGTTTGGCATGACTTTATTAAGCCAACTCATGTCACAATAGGTAAAGATAGTTTACGTGAAAATTATGCAACTACTTGGGGAGAATTGGGGGTTGGTATAAAAACGGAATTAGGCAAAGATAATTTTCTTTATGGTGATGCTCGTTATGAACATGATTTTGGAAGTACCAAGCATCAAGGCTATAAAGGAAATATTGGAATAGAACATAAATGGTAATTTAGAATTATAAGTTTATTTCTCTGTTCTATACGTAATGGCTAGTCATGCATTACGTATAGACTTTTTTATAAAAAAGTAACTAATAATCAAGTTAAATAAAATAATATGGCTTAATGTTCATCGCGTAAAACTTATTGCAAATGGCAAAAGTGATATTTTTAAGATTGGAATAAATTTAACTCAACAAATCATTTTATAATGAAATTTTTGTTAAATAGAACTCATTTATTAATACTTAACAAATTGATTTTTAGATGAATTAAAGCCATTTAATGTTTTAAACTTGAATAAATATAATAGAGGATAATTACTTTACTCACCTTGACTTTCTAATAGTGTTAATAACATTGACATAAATAGTTTTTTATCATCCTTTAATGTTGAAAAAAATTCTGTATCTATTTGTTCAACTAAAGGTACAGTTTCATTTGCTTTATCAAACCCTTTTTGTGTCAGTTGAATGGATTTTGCTCGACTATCTTTGCTTGAACAGTGGCGCTCAATATAATCTTTTTTCTCTAAATTCTCTAAAATTTGTGAGATTGTCATCACATCGATATTTGTTCGATTGGATAAAGTGACTTGTGTTATTTCATCGTTGTATTGTGATAAATAAGCAAGTGTTGCAAGTACGATAAATTGAGGATGAGTGATAGACTGTTTTTTCAAACAACTTTTGATATTTGTATGCCAGGACGAATAAGTTTTCATAAAAATAAAACCAATGGATTGAGAATCATTTTGAAATTGTGTCAAAAACTTATCGCCCTTTGCCATAATTTATCCTTCAACTAAGCCATTTAATTTGTAAGTTTTATCAATAATATCATCAGAAATCTGTTTTATAAAATCATAGGATGCTTTAGTGTCCATTTTTGTATCTGGTTTTAATGAAATCTCTGATTTCAAAGCATATTGATTTTCTGAAATTTCAACAATTTGATGCGAGAAAAATAATAAACCTATTTCAGGCATATCAAATTGTTCAGTAAATTCTTGCTCATCAATGATTTTTGATAAAGTCACTTCCATTTCTGGTATATTTTGTAATTTAAAAATACCTTTAGTGCCTGTTTTCAAGTCACCAAAAATACGAAAATCTTCAAGATCAGTTTCCCATAATTTTCTTAAATTAAGATCGGTATAGTATTGCCAAATTTTAGATGGTTTTGCCTTTGTTGGTAATACGAAAGAGATTGAAATTGTGTTCATTATTTTTTTCCTATATTTAGTAAGTAAGCTTATTATAAGTATACTTATTAAATAGGTAAAGAAAATTTTTTGCATAGATTAAAATTGTGGGATTATTCAAAATTCCTCAATTAACGTAATGAATAAATAAGTATTATATAGTCAGGTATTTGATTCTTTAATATAATTAATTATCTAATAAAATTAACAAGATTAAATGTTTAACAGATTTAAAATATATTAATGTAAAATATTTACAATTGTTTTTCATTTAATCCGTTCAATTTAATCGGTAAATGATACAATAGCGCCTTGATTTTGTATTAGTCCATAGTTTAGGAATAAATTTGATGAAAAATGACATCCACCAGCAACGTATTTTAATTCTTGATTTTGGTTCGCAAGTTACCCAATTAATTGCTCGACGAGTTCGTGAAATTGGTGTTTATTGTGAACTTTGGCCATGGGATGTTTCGGAAGAAAAAATCAAACAATTTAACCCTAAAGGTATCATTCTATCTGGTGGTCCTGAAAGTACTACTGACCAAAATAGCCCTCGAGCACCAGAATATGTGTTCAACGCTGGCGTGCCCGTGTTAGGTATCTGCTATGGTATGCAAACTATGGCAATTCAAGTAGGTAAGGGTGGACAAGTTACAGCTTCTAATCAACGAGAGTTTGGTTATGCTAAAGTTGATATTGTTGCAAAATCAAAATTAACAGACGGTATTTTAGATAGCACCAATGATGCTGGTATAGAGCAACTTGATGTATGGATGAGTCATGGTGATAAAGTTACTTCATTACCTGACACATTTACCTTAATTGGGCAAACAGAAACTTGTCCATTCGCCATTATGGCCAACGATGAAAAACAGTTTTATGGCGTACAGTTTCATCCAGAGGTCACGCATACGGTTAAAGGATTAGAGTTATTAACGCGTTTTGTTATTGATATTTGTCAGTGTGAAAAGCTATGGACACCGTCTTCTATTATTACTGATGCAATTGCTCGTATAAAAGAAAAAGTCGGTAAAGATAAAGTATTACTAGGTTTATCAGGTGGTGTTGATTCTTCGGTTACTGCATTATTATTACATCAAGCCATTGGTGACCAGTTAACTTGCGTATTTGTTGATCATGGCTTATTACGTTTAAATGAAGCAAAGCAAGTCATGGATATGTTTGGTGATAAATTTGGGTTAAATATTATCGCAATTAATGCCGAAGATCGCTTTATGGCTGCTCTGAAGGGAGAGGCAGATCCTGAAGCTAAACGTAAAATTATTGGTCGTGAATTTGTCGCTGTTTTTGATGAAGAGGCGGCAAAATTAAAAGATGTCAAATGGCTTGCTCAAGGTACTATCTATCCAGATGTCATTGAATCTGCTGCTGCTGATACAGGTAAAGCCCACGTGATTAAATCACATCATAATGTTGGTGGTTTACCTGAAGATATGAAAATGGGGCTAGTAGAACCATTAAGAGAATTATTCAAAGATGAAGTACGTAAAGTTGGTTTAGAACTCGGTTTACCTTACGATATGCTTTACCGTCATCCATTCCCAGGTCCAGGTTTAGGGGTGCGTGTTCTTGGAGAAGTGAAAAAAGAGTATTGCGATTTACTACGACAAGCCGATGCTATTTTTATCGAAGAACTTTATAAAGCTGATCTATACCACAAAGTCAGCCAAGCATTTACCGTATTCTTACCAGTACGTTCAGTTGGAGTAATGGGAGACGGACGTAAATATGATTGGGTTGTTTCATTACGTGCTGTTGAAACTATCGACTTCATGACCGCTCACTGGGCACATTTACCTTACGAATTCTTAGGGCGAGTATCAAATCGTATTATCAACGAAGTCAATGGAATATCACGAGTTGTATATGATATAAGTGGAAAACCGCCCGCCACTATTGAGTGGGAATAATTGCAAACAATACCATATAATCTTTTTATCTTAAGCCTTGTTTATCAAGGCTTTTTTATATCATTGGTATTTCATAATAATTGTTTTAAGGCTTATGATATAAACTTAAAAACTTGGTATTCATTGGTTGAGCGTATTCGATTAATAAAAATAAATACCTTAATTGTATTAATTAAGAAAAATATCTTTTCATGAATCTTATATAAATCAAAAATAACAGAAAAGTGATGCTTACTTTAATCGATATAATATTTGGTTTTTTCAAAACGATTGATAAAGTGCTTCCAAAACCATAGTGCGATCCGTCTTTGCTTTTTGTCTTTTTTAAATAATTTTTTTCTGTACTCTGAACGTTGTTTGATTTGGTGTATTCGCTCATTATGGATTGATGAGTTTAGTGAACATACATCATTACTTGTTATTAACGCCGGTAAAGTAGCATACAATTTAATATTGGCACATAATTTAAAAACTTTGAACATATCCGCTTCATAACGAATAGGAAATAAGAATTTTATTAGTTTTTTTGCTGCGTCATTAGTAATGATATAACCGTTGGCTCTCACGGCGCGAGTAACTTCAACAATTTCGAAATTATCTAATAGGTATTTTTTATTAATCAGATAATGGAAGTCGGCGGTTAATAAAAAAATGCCTTTTTTGGTATTTTTAGTTTGAAAACTGTTTAAAAAATCAGGAAGATTGTTAGCTATGACTGAGTCATCTTCAATAATCAAAGCATAAGGTAGATTTTCATCAACAATTTTTTTATAGATATTAAAATGGCTAAGTGCACAGCCAATCTCACCTTTAGTTAAAAAATTATTTGGATAATCAAGAACATTATTTTTAATAAATGATTCTGTCAGTTTACTTCCATCGACTGCATTATAAATTTCAAAATCAAGCTTTAATCTTTGACACTCTTGTTGTATATATTGTTTTTTCTGGGGTTGTCTTTCTAAATTTATTACAAATGTTTTCATTTTTTCAGTTTTTTATGATTTTTTTGAAGTATAGCATGTCAATTACAACATAAAAACCTTTGAAAACTTATTGCTAAATGATCTACAAAAATGACTAACTTAAGTATATACTTCTTTTTATATAGGTTTCTTCGCTATTGATAAAAGCGGATAAAGCTAATTTAAGTTATTACCTCATTTGAGAAATTAAGGACCGTTAAGTATGATTTTAGGTAATGTTAATCATTTGGATTTAATTCCTTATTTGCCTACCAAGATTAAACAATCAATTGAATATGTAAAAGACAACGTTAATAGCAATACACCAGCTGGTCGTTATGATATTGACAGCGATAATATGTTTTTTATGGTTTCTGACAATTCATTAAGATATATTCATGAAGCAAACCCTGAGTACCATAAAAAGTATATTGATGTGCAGATTGTTTTAGATGGTCAAGAAGGAATGGCTGTTTCCACTCTACCTCCTCATACACAAGTATTAGAAGATAAAATAGCAGAAAATGATATCGCTTTTATCAAAACACCTAACGAAGAAACTATGTTAGTATTACAGAAAGACGATTTTATTGTATTTTTACCTAATGAAGTACATAAACCGCTTTGTGCTGTCGATAATAAGATTGCAACGGTTCGTAAAGTTGTGGTAAAAATCGCATTAGATTATTTATAAATAGAAGTAAGGATTTTAGGTAGCACTATGACAACAAAAATCGCTGTTATTGGCGAATGTATGATTGAACTTTCAATAAAACAAGATTCAACAACCCGTAGCTTTGGGGGAGATACTCTTAACACGTCGGTTTATTTATCTCGTTTATTAAAAAATAAAGATTTTTCGATTCATTATGTGACTGGTTTAGGAACAGATCCTTTCAGTCAAGAGATGCTTGATAGCTGGCAAAAAGAGCATATTTCAACTGATTTGGTACAAAGAATGTCTGATAAAATGCCAGGACTTTATTCTATTGTGACTGATGAACAGGGTGAGCGTTCTTTCTATTATTGGCGTAATGATGCAGCTGCTAAATTTTGGTTAAAAACAGCTGAAACAGCAAAAATTGCTGAGCAAATTGCTAAATACGATTATGTCTATCTAAGTGGTATCAGTATTGCAATTTTAGATGCGGAAAGTATTATCAAATTATTAGATCTATTAAAACAAGTTAAAGCCAATGGTGGTAAAGTGATTTTTGATAATAACTTTAGACCACGTTTATGGAGTAGCTTGGATTTAGCTCGAAGTGTCTATTCTGATATTTTATCATTTACTGATATTGCGTTTTTAACTTTAGATGATGAAGACTTATTATGGGGCAAGTTACCGTACGAACAAGTAATTGAACGAACTAAAAAGTTTGGTGTTTCTGAAGTGGTCATTAAACGTGGTAGCGATAGTTGTATTATTGATTCTGTGGAAGGGCGTTTTGACGTTCCAGCAAATAAAATCGCTAAAGAAGATGTTATTGATACCACGGCAGCTGGGGATTCATTTAGTGCGGGTTATTTAGCTGCACGTTTAAGTGGCAAAAATCCATCACAATCAGCAAGCCAAGGTCACCTTGTTGCCGGTACAGTGATTCAGTATCGAGGTGCTATTATTCCTTTGGATGCTACGCCAAAACTAATTGAAGGTTAGTAAATAAAACGGTCAGTAATGACCGTTTTTTATATCAGAATAGTTTGGCTCTAAAAATTTTATCGGTTTTAGGCAAAATAGATTACGGTAGTATTGCAAAAGAGCGTACTGGAAAACCCGAAGCGTTATTTGGTTTGGCTACAATGTTAAAGATAACCGCGCCTTTGGTTGGCAATTGATCTAAATTTGTCATTAATTCTACTTGATAAGTATCTTGCTCTAAAACATAGTATTCGCCTTTTAGCGCATTATTTTCTCGAAATGCTTTCGCTGAATCGGTATCAAAAGTTTCGTGGCCAATAGCTTTAATCTTTCGCTCTTCAAATAAAAATTTTAATGCATCAAGTCCCCAGCCTGGGATTTGATTGTTTCCATCCTCATCTTTATTTTCCATTGCAGATTGTGATGGCCATTTCTTACTCCAGTCTGTTCTCAGTGCAACAAAACTACCCGCTTCAATTAGCCCATGTTGCTTTTCAAAAGCTAAAACGTCATCTTTAGAAAAAGAAAAATTGGGATCTTGCTTTGCACGTATAGATTGGTCAATTACGATTAGAGGTAATACTAATTCCTGTAATTCAAGTTCATGCAAATATCGAGTATTAGGAACAAAATGAATTGGCGCATCTAAATGAGTACCATATTGACCAGCAAAACTAAAGTTTTGCGCTAAAAAGCCATCACTGTGGTCAAATAGTGTTTTTATTTCAGCCGGTTTAAACATAAAAAAATGGGGCGAATTGTGATCAAATGCATGAGTCAAATCTATCCATTTTTTCGATTTTAATAAATTTAATGCTTGTAAAACGTCGTTATTCAAAATTATTCCTTATATCAAAAAAGTGTATCAATGATTTATTGTAAGATGATTAAATTCAAGAAACCAATAATTTAGAGTTATAGAAATATAACTTTTAGTTCTAATCTATTTTGAAAAAAAGTTGAGGAACGGGGTTTTTGAGGGGTAAAAATGCTTAATTTGTGCTATTTAATTGACAATTTTGGCTTATATTATTGAATTTCTACTAATAGACCCTATTGAGCTATATAGTTGTATATTTAATCACTTGATACTGGTATAATATACAGTTAATTTTATTTATCTAAAAACACACATAAGAAGAGATCTATGTCAATTAAAGATATCGATATTCGTGGTGCAAGAACACACAATTTAAAAAATATAAATGTAGTTATACCAAGAGATAAATTGGTTGTTATCACCGGTCTTTCCGGCTCTGGTAAATCATCATTAGCATTTGATACCTTATATGCTGAAGGCCAAAGGCGATATGTTGAGTCATTATCAGCTTATGCTCGTCAATTTTTATCACTAATGGAAAAGCCTGACGTCGATCATATTGAAGGATTATCTCCTGCCATTTCGATTGAGCAAAAATCAACATCGCATAATCCTCGCTCAACAGTGGGAACAATCACTGAGATTTATGACTATTTGCGACTTTTATTTGCTCGAATCGGTGAGCCACGCTGTCCAAATCATAATTTACCCTTAGCTGCGCAAACTGTGTCGCAAATGGTTGATAGTATTATGGCTCTGCCATCTGAAAACCGCTATATGTTGCTTGCGCCGGTTGTTACTGAGCGTAAAGGTGAGTTCGTTAAATTATTTGAACAACTTGCAGCAAGTGGTTATATTCGAGTTCGAGTTGATGGTGATGTTTATGACCTTTCAGATCCACCAATACTTGAGCTTCAGAAAAAACACACAATTGAAGTCGTTGTTGACCGTTTCCGAATTCGGGATGATTTGAAATTACGTTTAGCCGAATCAATCGAAACAGTGCTTTCCATAACTAATGGTATTGTCAAAGTCGCGAATTTAGATGATCCGAAAGCAGAAGAGCATCTATTTTCTGCCAATTTTGCTTGTCCTATATGTGGTTATAGCATTCCAGAACTTGAGCCGCGATTATTCTCATTCAATAATCCTGCTGGTGCATGTCCGGAATGTGACGGTTTAGGTGTACAACAATATTTTGATCCAAAGCGTATTGTTCAGATGCCTGAAGTTTCTTTAGCTGCCGGAGCGATCAAAGGATGGGATAGACGTAATTTCTACTATTTTCAAATGTTAAAATCGCTAGCAAACCATTATAAATTTGATATCGATAAGCCATATGAAAAATTATCTGACAAAGTAAAAGATATTCTATTAAATGGTTCTGGTGATGAAGAAATACAGTTCGTTTATACCAATGATCGTGGTGATGTCGTTAAACGTAATCACCCTTTTGAAGGGATCATCAATAACCTTAGTCGTCGTTATAAAGAAACTGATTCACAAACTATACGTGAAGAGTTAGCTAAATATATCAGTAATCGTCCTTGCCCGTGTTGTGGCGGTTCACGATTATGTAGAACTGCGCGTCATGTGTTTATTAATGATACTAATTTACCAACAATTAGTGATTTAAGCACACAACAAGCCAAAGATTTTTTTGATAAGCTTAATTTAACTGGACAACGAGCGCAGATAGCCGAAAAGATTTTAAAAGAAATTAATGATCGTCTGCAATTTTTAATTAATGTTGGTTTGAATTATTTAACCCTGTCACGTTCGGCTGAAACCTTATCCGGTGGGGAAGCACAACGAATTCGACTTGCTAGTCAGATTGGTGCGGGGCTTGTTGGTGTTATGTATGTTCTCGATGAACCATCAATTGGTTTGCACCAGCGTGATAATAGTCGCTTGATTGATACATTAACTCACTTACGCGATTTAGGTAATACCGTCATTGTTGTTGAACATGATGAAGAAGCGATAATGGCCGCTGATTATGTGATTGATATTGGACCAGGCGCTGGTGTCCATGGTGGTGAAGTTGTTGCTCAAGGTACGCCAAAACAGATTATGGCAAATAAGAACTCTTTGACAGGTAAATATCTTTCTGGAAAAGAGAAAATTGAGATCCCAGCTAAACGTCATAAAGTTGATAAGAAAAAGATGTTATCATTGATTGGCGCGACAGGAAATAATCTTAAGGATGTCACATTAAACATTCCTGTAGGGCTATTTACTTGTATTACTGGCGTCTCTGGATCAGGTAAATCAACATTAATTAATGACACCTTATATCCATTAGCTCAAAACGAATTAAATGGCGCTGAAAAAACCGAAATTGCACCATTCAAATCAATTAAAGGATTAAACTTTTTTGATAAAGTTATTGCGATAGATCAGAGCCCGATTGGACGGACACCACGATCTAATCCAGCAACTTATACTGGCTTTTTTACATCAATTCGTGAGCTTTATGCAGGGGTACCAGAAGCCAGGGCAAGAGGCTATAATCCTGGACGTTTTAGCTTTAATGTTAAAGGTGGACGTTGTGAAGCTTGCCAAGGTGATGGTTTAATTAAAGTTGAAATGCATTTTTTACCTGATATCTATGTACCTTGTGATCAGTGTCATGGCGCACGATATAATCGAGAAACATTAGAAATCAAATACAAAGGTAAGTCGATTAATGAAATCCTCAACATGACTGTTGAAGAAGGTCGAGAATTTTTTGACGCGGTACCGATGATTTCACGCAAATTACAGACTTTAATTGATGTTGGTCTTGCTTATATTACCATTGGTCAATCAGCAACAACATTATCTGGAGGTGAAGCGCAACGAGTAAAACTTGCAAAAGAGTTATCTAAGCGAGATACTGGTAGCACACTTTATATCCTAGATGAACCAACTACGGGCTTACATTTTGCGGATGTAAAACAATTGCTTGCTCAACTACACTCATTGAGAGATAAAGGCAATACTATTGTAGTTATCGAACATAATTTAGATGTTGTCAAAACTGCCGATTGGATTGTCGATTTAGGTCCAGAAGGAGGTAGTGGCGGTGGAGAAATCATCGCCGAAGGAACACCAGAAGACGTTGCTAAATCGAAAAAATCTTATACTGGTAAATACTTAAAACCATTACTGGAAAAGCAAAAGTAGTAAGTATTGTTATATAAATAAAGTTAACCATAGGAGAAGGGTTTTGTCATTACAGATTATACTAATGATCATTATTGCTTATCTCTGTGGTTCACTTTCAGGTGCTATGATAATTTGCCATTTGATGAAGTTACATAACCCTTCTTTATATGGTTCTCATAACCCCGGTGCGACAAATGTATTAAGGATTAATGGGCGATTACCTGCTGTTTTTGTATTAATCTTTGATATGTTAAAAGGTGCTATTCCGGTCTATATTGCTTATCGACTAGGAATATCACCTTTCTTTTTAGGTATTATTGGTATTTCGGCTTGTCTTGGACACATTTTTCCATGCTTTTTTCATTTTCGTGGTGGAAAAGGTGTTGCAACTGCGTTAGGAATGATGGCGCCGATTGGACTTGATTTTACAGGTTGCTTTTTGTTGACTTGGTTTTTTACATTAATTACAACGGGTTATTCTTCTGTCGCGGCAATAGTCGGTTTTCTTTTTGCACCTTTATATGTTTGGTTATTTAAACCAGAATTGACATTACCTGTTACAATGCTTTCATGCTTAATCATTATTCGCCATAGTAGCAACATAATGCGCCTATTAAAAGGCGAAGAGCCCAAAAGCTTTTATCGTCGCAGTAAAAAATAATCTAAAACACAACTAAGCTTAATTTTCAGTCACTAATCGTTATTAGTGATATATGAAAGATTAATTATTTTTAAATTATAGTAATAGAATATTTTTTGTTTTACAGACAATTCAAACAAGGTATTATTATTCATCTTTTAATTATGTGGTTAATTCATGCAAATCAGTCCGTTATTAGAATCACTTATTAGCGCACTTCGCTGCTTACCTGGGGTTGGTCCAAAATCAGCACAACGAATGGCTTATCATCTATTACAACGTAATCGCCAAGCAGGTCTCCATTTGGCTCAAGAGTTAAATGAGGCAATGAATAATATTGGTCATTGCAAACAATGTCGTACCTTTACTGAACAAGAGATCTGCAATATTTGCGCGAATGTCCGTCGGCAAAGTAGCGATCAACTCTGTGTGGTTGAATCGCCTGCAGATATTTTTGCTATTGAACAAACAGGGCAGTATAGTGGTCGTTATTTCGTTTTACTGGGGCATCTGTCACCACTTGATGGTATTGGCCCGAATGATATTGGTCTCGACCTTTTAAAAAGTAGGTTAAGTTCAGAATCAATTAGTGAAGTTATTTTAGCTACCAATCCCACGGTTGAAGGTGATGCTACCGCCAATTATATCGCCCAGATGTGTAATGAATTTAATATCGTTGCGACTCGCATTGCGCACGGTGTACCAGTGGGTGGAGAGCTTGAAATGGTTGATGGTACGACATTGTCACATTCCTTTGTTGGGCGACAAAAGATAGATTTTTAGCTTTTGATAATTTACCAACAATCAGATTATTAGCTATTAATGGGTATTAAGAAGAAAGAGGAAGAGAAATCTTATGAAATATAAAGCAGTCGCATTTGATATGGACGGTACGTTACTTGGTAGTAATCGTTTAATCCTTCCTGAAACAGTAGATATGATACAAAGAATTAGTGATAAAGGAATTAAAGTTATTTTGGTATCAGGTCGTCATCATACCGTGATTCACCCTTATTACTACCAACTAAAATTATCTACACCTGCGATTTGCTGTAATGGAACCTATTTATACGATTTCGAAAAGCAGCAAAACTTTGCTGCAAAACCAATGACTAAACAACAAGCAAAGACATTGTTAAATTTAGTTAACCAATATGGCATTCATACTATGATTTATACTGATCAGTTTATGAATTATGAAGTTCTTGATGATCATTTAGAAGGTTTCTTTCAATGGGTGAAGTCTTTACCTGAATTTCTACAACCAGAAGTTAAAAAAGTTGATGACTTCGAGAAACTGATTGATCAAGCAAATTTGATTTTCAAATTTGCGACTAGTAGTCATGATATTTCAGCATTAAAACAATTTTCAAATGCGGTTGATGCGCTTGGTGAGTTTTCTTGTGAATGGTCATGGTCAAATCGTGCTGATGTGGCGGTAAAAGGGAATACTAAAGGAAACGGATTAAAGCATTGGGCTGAACATGAAAATATCAAATTAAGTGAAATTGTAGCTTTTGGTGATAGTTACAATGATATCAGTATGTTATCCATAGCAGGATTAGGCATAGCAATGGGTAATGCGGATAAAGAAGTCAAAGAAAAAGCCAATTATTCAATTGGCGATAATAACAGCCCAAGTATTGCCGCTGAACTTGAAAAAATATTTTTAAATTAGAAATATTAATTTTAAGATGGTTTTTGAAATTCTTTATCAAGATAATGATTTAATCGCAATCAACAAGCCAGAAGGGTGGTTAGTACACCGAAGCTGGCTTGATAAAAATGAAACTGTCGTTGTCATGCAAACGTTGCGCGATCAAATCGGACAGCATGTTTATCCCATCCATCGTCTTGATCGACCAACATCAGGTGTATTAATTTTTGCTTTATCTAGTGAGATTGCAAGATTGTTGTCTGAACAATTTGCATCCAAGCAAATTGAAAAAGTTTATCATGCTATTGTACGTGGTTATGTTGATGATGAAGCAATCATTGATTATCCCTTAGTTGAAGAGTTGGATAAAATCGCTGATAAGTTTACTCGTAAAGATAAGCCGGCCCAAGATGCTATAACTTTTTATAAAGGTTTGAGTAAAATAGAGTTGCCTATTGAAGTGGGTAAATATAAAACAGCTAGATATAGCTTTGTTGAATTAAAACCACAAACAGGAAGAAAGCACCAATTACGCCGTCATCTTAAACATATTTTTCACCCTATCATAGGTGATAGTAAACATGGTGATCTTCATCAAAATCGAGCTTTTAGTCAATATTTTGATATTAAGCGCCTGATGTTACATGCTAGTACTGTTAAAATGATTCATCCCATTACATCTACCCCTATCACTATTCATGCAAAATTAAGTGATGATTGGTTAACGATATTACAAAATTTTAAATAAGTTTATTTGGGTTAAATGTCTTCTAACAATATTAGTTTTTGTCATTTAGCATGATAAACATAACATGGCATTATTAATGATGGGCTATATTCTTTATCTCAATTAAATACTTTAAAACAAAATATTTCTGCTTCATATTTCTACAATTTATTTCAACTAGTGATTTTAATTAAAAAAAGCGTAATTTTACAATTACGCTTTTAAATTATTAACAGAATGATTAATCTTCGAGATAAATAGATGCCATTTTTTCGAAATCTTCATCGGTAAAACCAAGTTCTTGCTTAATGTAATTGCTAGGTGAGCCTGCAATTTTTCTCATAGTATCGAAAACCTCATTAATAAAGATTTCTCGGGTATCAATTAAACTTAGTAGATAACCCAAAACGTCTTCATTATCAGTGATCTCTCGATAAGCAGCCATTTTTATTTTATTGCGTTCCAATCGATTATCATGTGTTAGCATATAATCATATATAATATCTGATTCAGATACGCCTAACATAACTTGAATTAACAATACACCATAACCCGTCCGATCTTTACCGCCGCGACAGTGTTGAAGGCTAGGGCTGTTATTTGAATCTAAAATTACTCTTAACATTTCTCGATAGGCTTTTTTAGATTTTTCACTTAGTACAAAGTTACGATATTGCTCAAGTACTTGTATACCGTCACCATTAACCAACTCCTTTGGAATATCACGAAGAACACTTTCAATTAATGCCCGATCTTCATTGCTTGGATCAGCTGCAAATTGTGCAGCTAATTCTGCTGTTTGAGCAGAGGCATCCAAATTAAAAGTTTGTCTTTCACCAATTGAACAATTCGGGCTTGTTTTAACCTCATTTTCACAACGATAATCAATGATTGTTTTTATATTCAATGCTTTTATATATTGTTGTGCATCAGGTTTTAGGCCGTGAAGATGATTAGAACGATACAACATTCCCCATTTTATACGTTTTCCTTTTGCACCGACATAACCACCAAAATCACGGAAATTATTTAGTCCATTGATTGGTAATGTTCGTTCTCCAAATAAAAATGGTTTTTGGTCATTTATTTGTAATATGAGATAGATTCGGCTTTTAGCATTTAATGGATCATCAAATATTACTGGGGATTTTAATGCTTTTCCAATTAGCGTTTTATTATTAGTATTTACATCAGCTTCGGTTGTCCAATATAAATCTGCAGGCTTATCACTATTAAAAGTAACTTCTAATTTTCCTTGCTTATTCCTAATTACTGATATTTCATTATTTTTTTCTAACATAACTTTCTTCCTACCTAGTGTAATATGCCGACTGATGAAAGAACGACTCCAATTACCATTACAGCAATAATGAGCGATACTGTATATTTACCTTGAAATTTCCTAACTAAGAAAAATACAGCTAAGGTAAAAAGAAGCGTTAATAAATTTGGCATTACCTTATCAAACATTTCTTGAACTTTTATTGATTGCTCACCAACTTCAATTAAATAAGGTGTTGATACTTTTACTGTTGAGGCTATTAACGATCCTAGCACCATTACGCCAACGACATTAGCAACGTTACTAATTCGCTGAATAATATTTGAATTTTTAGATTGCTCTATAAGATCAATTCCTTTGTTATATCCATAATGAACAAAGAAATATTTTGTAAAAATGTTGACTAAATTATAGATGAAAAACATTAATATGGGTCCAATGATATTACCTTGTAACGCAAAAGCTGCGCCAATACTTCCACATATCGGCATCCAAGTAAATTTCAGTAGACTATCACCCAAACCTGCAAACGGGCCCATTAATCCAGCTTTTAACGAAATGACCGCATCTTTTTCTTCTTCCGTTGTTTTCTCTTCGACAGCAGCTGTAACGCCAAGAACTAATGCTCCGGCATTAACTTGCGTATTGAAAAACTCAAAATGGCGTTGCATTGCTCTAACGCGAGTTTCTTTATCGGCGTCCTTATAAAGACGGTCTAGAATTGGAATCATACAGTGAGCAAATCCAATCGTTTGTAATTTTTCATAGTTGAATGAAAAAGGGATTGTTTGTATTTTCCAAAAGACACTATTAAGATCTTTTTTAGTAATTTTCTTTTCATTGTTCATAGGTCATATTCCTCTTCAATACTGTCATTTTGCATAGGTTTTTCTTGATTACTTTGATTATTGTTTTTGCCCGCGGTGAATGCCATGTCATATAAGACAGCAAAGGCAAGTGCAACGAAGGTAACAGGTATGATTGGTAGTTTTAGGTAACTAGTTAAAACAAATCCGAGTAAAAAGAAGAACCACATTGAGCCTTTTAATAACATCAACAATAGAATACAAATACCTACTGCTGGGATTAATTTTGAAGCGACACCCATACCATCAATTATATTCTTTGGAATAGCGTCTAAAATTGTTTTAATCAGATCACTGCCAAAATAAATTGCTAAAAAGCATGGAACAGCTCTAATTAAAAACCATATAGGTGTTGAAAAATAATGTACTTTAACTAGTCCTTTATAATCTCCATTTTGTATGCTTTTTTCTGCCCATGGATTTAGGAAACAAGCAAATGATCGCCATAGAATAAGTAATTGTTGGCAAAGTATTGAAACGGGTAGGGCTAATGCAACTCCAGTGGCAACGCCACCGCCAGTTGAAATACCTAATGAAACGCCAATAATTGCACCAGCAACAATATCTGGCGCTGAGTAAGCTCCAACATTTCCAACGCCCATCCACATAAGTTCAAGTGTTGCACCAATGGCTAATCCTTGAACCATATCACCCATGATGATGCCTGCTACAGTACCGGTTAATAAAGGCCGACGTAACATTTGTGGCCCGACATCATCGAGTGAACAAATTCCCGCCCAAATGGCGACAAGAATAGCTTGTGTTAACATGTGTTAACCTCCAAATTATAGAAATAAATGTTTTAATAAATAGTGTTAGCTGAGTAGGGTTTTTAGATCGACAATGGGATCTTTAGGCACCATCTGAATTTCAACTTCAACATTTTTTGCAATGAGATTTCTAAACGCTTGTTCTTCTTCTGGTGTGACAGACACCGCTCTTGATAATTGATGACGACCATCTTGCATTCTCATTCCACCTACATTGAGTTTTTCCAGTGATAATCCACCGTCCACTAATGCGTCAACGTCAATACTATTGGTGAACAGTAACATTGTTCTTTTTTTGATAGGTGTCTTTTTTAAGATTTCGATAAATTGCTGTACTCCAAAGATCAAAACCTTTAATCCTGGCGGTGCAGACATGGTTAATACTGATTGTTGAACTTTGTCATCAGCAACTTTATCGTTGATGACTAATACTTGCTCGATATCATAGTTTTTCACCCAAGTAGTAATAACTTGTCCATGAATTAATCGGTCATCGATTCGTGCTACATTAATTGGCATTGGTGTTCTCCTTACAATTCATTAACTTCTTCATTTTTAATATTTAGCAGTTGTCTAACGTCTTTACAGCTTTGAGGAAATGCTTCTTCAATAGCTTGTTTGGCATCGTTCAATGTTCCTTCTCGATTGTTTAAAACTTCAAGTAGTACGGGAATATTAAAACCACAAAATAGTAAAACATCGTCATGGGATATCAGTAATTCGCTAGCAAGATTGCAGGGAGTTCCTCCCATAATATCAACCAAAATAATTACTCCATTGCCTTGATTAAGTTTTTTATAACTACTTTGCATTTCTTGTCGTAAGTTATTGATATTGCTATCAACTAAAACTGAAATAATGTGGATACTTTCTTGCTCGCCCATAAGCATCTGTGCACATTCAAGTGCACCCTGAGCAAAAGGGCCATGACTTGCTAAAATGATAGGTAAAGGATTAGACATAAAAATTTCCTTATTTGTAACTTTATTACTAAATATGTAAGTATGTTTAGTAATAAAGTTACATCTACATTTAAAAATAGTCATCCATTTTTTAAGAAATTTTTATAATTTTGTGAACAAGATCAAATTTATTAAAGGAAAAGTTTAAGTTAATGACTTTTCAACTTGATGAGATTATTTGATTGGTAAATTTGTTATTACTTCTGGGTATATCGAGGATATTTTCGTTTTTCACGATTTTGAGTTTGCTGTAGTAACCTTTCATCATATTTACGAATAAATAAGTTAGTTAACAACATATTAATGACTGATATTTGTGAAATTTTGGAACGAACAGGAATCAATCTAGAAGCGTGTTCCATAGATGTCGTATGTAAGACAAAAGAGGCTAATGATGAAATTTGACTTTGTCCCATTTTAGTAATAGCAATAGAAGGGACTGATGATTGACCAGCAAGTTTAAGTAAATCTACACATTCAGGTGTTTCACCAGAATGCGAAATAATAATAACAAGATCATTCTTGTCTAATGTGCTGATCAAACTACGTGAAATATGCGCATCAAAATGACAATTGACATCTTTCTTGATTTTAATGAGTTGATATTCAAACTCTTTACCAACCAAGCCACTGCTTCCAACGCCAAATATTACAATTTTGTTACTTTTGATTATTAATTCGATGGCACTGTTTAATGCATGAGTATTAACAATGGAATGAGTTTCGTCTATAGAGGATTTTTCCATAGCTTGAACTTTGCTATTTACTTCCTCAAGAGAGTCATTCAAATTAATATCATCTTGAAGAATTTCAGTACTAAGCTTTTGAGGAATTGAGCCGATAAGATCGACCTTAAAATCACTAAAACCTTTATAACCTAATTTGTTACAAAGTCGTAAAATGGTCGTTGTGCTAACATGATTGTGTTTTGCTAAGGTTTGTATACTCATATTTTTTAGCGCTTGAGTATTTGCAATAATATATTCGGATACTTTTAACTCCTTAGTTGATAAGTCTTTTTTTACTTCTCTGAGTTTTAGTTCAATCATTGCACACCTCAAAAAACTATTTTAGTGAAGCAAGTATATAAAATTCGTCCCAGAAATTAAAAATAATTTTATAATTTATTAATCAAATTTACTTCACATAATCCTATTAGTTGCTATCAATAATAAAAAAGATTCAATAATATTAAACTTTTCCATAAAAAAACCCGCAAAAGCGGGTTTTTAGTGTAATAAAAGAAAATTATTTATCAAATTCACTGATAATTTCTTTTGCTGTTTTTCCATCAAGTTTATTTTTCATTTCAGTAAAGATTTTATTTTGATCGCCAGCATTAGCTGGGTTAAGTGCAGCAGTAGAAGCTACTTTAGTTAGTGCTCGTCCAAAAGCAAGCTTATCAGAGTCACTTAATTTTTCAGTAACTTTTTGAATAGAAGTTGCATAAGTTTCTTGAGTAGAAAAATCAATTTTAAGTCCATCGTCACCACAACCAACTAGGACAAAACTTAATAATGATACAGCTAGTAATTTCTTGAACATTTCCTTTCCTTAAAAATATATTGTTAAATGCAGCGCTATTTTTATACTAAATACGGTCAATTATCAAGTGATAAATCAATTTCTATACAAAAATAAATATTATTTTAAAAAGTTGGAATCTATAACACGAATTATATTCTTTTTATTTCTAGGTATATAAAAAGGTAATTTTTACGGATAAAGTCGATTTTTAAACTCAAAAACCCCGTTCCTCAACTTTTTTTGCAATAATTTATCTTGACGTAGGTGATTTTAAATTTTTTATTAATGTCCCAAATATAGGACAATTGAAATAATCGCTACGACTGCTGTATTTATAACCTATTTAACCTTGACGATAGAGTAAGCCAATGCTAATATTTGCCACCTATTCAGATAGACCTCTACGGCGCGTTGGCAGAGTGGCCATGCTGCGGATTGCAAATCCGTCTACCTCGGTTCGACTCCGGGACGCGCCTCCATTAAAACATCAAATAAATTAATGAATTAGAAATTTGGATGTTTAAAAAATTAAACCACTTGGAATATACTTAGAATATACAGTTAGAATAAATCTTCTTTTGGGGGCGGGTTTAGCGTCGGTGTAACTTTGACTTTTCTATCATATGTATTAACTTGCGCTTCAGTTTTGTGACCACTAAATAGCTGTTTATCTTTGGTCGCACCTTCGTAGTCTGAAATAGCTTTAGCTTTAATATCATGAAATGTGCAATCGATTTCTCTGCCTAATTTTTCTTCTGCTTTTCGTTTTGCATCCAGCCAATATGAATTAAATGTTTTTTGGATCAATGCTTCTCCTATATTACATTTCCGCATTTAAACGGTACAATTAAAATTAAACATGTTTCAAAATTACAGCTATTAACTGGTTTTGTGTCATCAGGTAATAAGAGCATACACCGAAAAAACAATAGTCAAAACAATGCAGAAAGGGCAGAAAGATAGTGACTTTTTAAATGAAGCTGTGAGTAGTTTTGATGTCCATAAAGGGGCGATTGATTTACCTAATGATAGGGTTTTACCACGTGGTAAAGTAATGATGTGCTACACACGCGAAGCTATGCACAAAATTGCTATAAACAATAATGCTGACTGGTCTATACAAGACGATCAACTTGTCGTAATTCCAAAAAATAAGGCGTTTGCTAATTAATGAAGGTTGGGTTATATCAAAAACTACTGGCATGATTGGTAGTCCTAAAAAATCTAATGAGGGGCTAGAAGTTACAACGCTATGCAATCCGCATTATAGAATTGGTTCGCTTGTTCGGGGCGAATCGGTATGAACTGAGTACAACGGCGACTATAAAGTCAAATCGATTGAACATAACGGCGATTTATACGGTACAAACTGGCACAGTAAACTGGTTTGTACGGGTGGAAAGTTTGGCTCAATTTGATAGAATAATTTTCTTTCATTAAAAATAAGGAAATCAAATGACTATAAAATATTGTACTCTTTGCCATAGAAACGTAAGCCCAAAAAGAAAAATTGGCATTGGAACTCTCATCGGTATTATATTTACTGGATTCATCTGGGTTTTATTTATTCCATTTTATAAAAAAAGATGTCCTTTATGTCACGGTAGTTCGCTCGTTAATTCTGGTAAAGTTGAATCTAAAACCAGTCAATCGTCAGTTGAAAATAAACATCTTTCAGTGGCTGATGAGCTAAAAAAATTAAATGATTTAAAAGATTGTGGAGCATTAACACAAGAAGAATTTGAATTGCATAAAAAAAAATTATTACAATAGAGTGATTTTATCAAATAATTAAACCCCTTAACAGTTTTTTTATGCTCAAATTCAATGCCGAGAGGGCAAGGAATACAAAACCTTCAGGAATAACTCCAGCCTTTCTTGTTAGGCTTTGGGGCCTTGTTCACTGCCGAATAGGTGGTTTTTAAATGTCATTAGACATAGCAAACTAATTACAATTCACAACAACCCGCTTTGGTGGGTTTTTTATTGCCTAAATAAATTTTTAAGGAAAATGATGGATTAACAACTAAAATTCATCAACGTGTTTTGTTTTGTGCCGCTAATTCATTAATAGCCGCTTCAGCCAAAAAAATACTCCGATCTAATATATCATTGAGTTTATCCTAACTGATTTTAAATATTAATAAAATAATATAATAGATTAACAGTTGATCAGTAATATTTTTTAGAACTTAGTTATTTGAGTAAAAATTATGAGTAATAAAAATCTCACACAAGGTGGCCTGTTTTTTTTGTGTGCTTATTTAATGAAATTAATTAAATTTGTCAAAAACCAATATTTAGTTATAAAAGATTTACTCTAACAACGTTGAGGCGAATTGAAAGAATGTTAGAATATGTAAGAATTAAAATTATAACAAATTGAAAATCCGTCTACCTCGACTAGGGACTCGTCTCCATTAACGTCAATGTTTTAATTAATTAAAATTTCTGTAATAAAACTAAGTTGCTATAGATTAGTGGTAGAGATACCAACCTTAATCCAAAGTCTTTTAAAAATAATTTTATAATTCATTAAGTTAACAAAGTTCACTAATGGTTTTATGTAATATTTATTTATATCTTATTATTTAATATTGCTCGATAATCGGAACTTGCCATATTATTAATAAACTAAATTAAGCCGTTGCATTTTATTTTTATTAAATCTTTGTGGTTAGCACTTTTATCCATGGTTCCGATTTTTATTTTTAAAAGTTAACTTTATATCTTCAATGAAGATTTATCATTTATAATTCAAAATTGATTAACTTGCGATTTTTTTTATAATTTTTATCAATAATTAGGATAATATAAATTATGAGTTATTTTAATTATCACGCTAAAGCCAAAAAATTGATAAAAGAGGGTTTTCTTACTCGATATGAGTTTGTCGATAATTGGAATGGTATCAAACCAGCACTAGTTTTATATTTTGAGAATTCAAATCCAATGCCGATACGAGAATATCGCTGGCAAGAGTATTTGCCGCTTATTGAGGCTGGTGATGAATAATTTCATTATATTTAAAATATAAGGTTATTTATCGAGTTGTAGTGCAATATAAAGCAGTACACGATCATCAAATTTCGATAAATCTAATCCAGTTAGTTTGGCAATATTATTCAATCTATACTCAAGTGTATTGCGATGTATAAATAGATTTTTGGCAGTATTGCTATTGTGCAAGTTATTAAAAAACCAAGTTTCAAGCGTGTTTTGCAATAAACCATTTGTATCAGATGCTTTTAATTTATTTAAAGGGGAAAGTAATTCTTCAGCTTGCCAATCTTGGTTTAAACCATCTAATAAAACCGGTAAGATAAGATCTTGATAATAGTAGTTACGGCATTCTGGTAATCTTTTTTTACCGATTTCTAAAGCTGTTTTAGCTGTTTGATAAGATCTTGCTATTGTGTCGTTTCCCTGATGAAAATATTTTCCTAAAGATATTTTTATTGCAAATTGACTAAGCAATTTTGTATGGCTAACTAGTTTTTCTAGTTTTGCCTTATGTTCTGAAAAATCCCATCGGTTAAACTTATTTAAAGCGGGTAGTAATATAACAATTTCGGTTAGTGACTTTATGGCTACTAGTTTGGTTAGTGTTTCGAGTTCATTTCGGATTTGTTGTAACTCCTCCATTGCTGTTTGAATTCCCAGCTGACCACTCTCGATTTCAATAATAACAGCAACATAAGCTAACGATAAGTCAACATTTAATTTTCGACTCCATTCATTTATATTTGAAAGCGTTTTATCTGATTGAATTATTGATAATATAAACTCTTCTTTTAACCGATTTTCTTGAGATTGTTGATTGAATGATAAAGCTTGTTCCATCATCATCTCTGCTGTCATGCTCACAAGTTCAGCAAATTGGATTATTTGTGCGGGTTCACCTGTTATGCCAATAACGCCAACAATTTCTTTTTTTAGTTTTAGTGGAAAATTAACACCAGGTTTAACTCCTTTAAGTTTTTTTGCAGTTGGATTGTCAATGGTAACAACTCTGCCTTGTGATATAGCTAACACCGCACCTTCATGTAATTCGCCAATACGTTGTGTATCACCACTACCTATAATTTCACCATGATTATTCATTATATTGACATTACAGTTGATGATTTTCATAGTTTTATCAACAATATATTGAGCAAGTATTGGTGAGATGCTTTGCGATTTCATAGCGATAAACCTTATATTATTAACAAGTTCTAATTCATAACTCATTGATTTTAATTTTATTACTATAACTTTTGTTGAGATCGTGTTAAAACTTTTTAATTATAGCAGACTTTAGGTCTGTTAATTTAATATTAAGATTTATCTATGTTTAATTAGATAATAATTGGGGAATAAAGAATAGCCTCTTTATTTCCCCATGCTTTTGTTTGTTAGTGTCTAAAAGTGTTAAAGTTTAGTAATACTAATTAAGCGACCAATATTTTCACTGGTTCGTTCAATATTTTTGAATCCATCAGCCAATAAATCTTCAATCTTAGATAGAGATGGGATGATTCCAAAAATGGCATTAATTCCTTCTGGATAAAGTTCTTCGATGTTTTCACCAATCATTCCTGCTAATGCAATAACTGGAATATTGTGTTTTTTGGCTGTTTGTGCAACACCATAAGGCGTTTTTCCAAATTTGGTTTGAAAATCAATTCCCCCTTCTCCTGTAAAACAAAAATCGGCACCAATTAATTGGTTTTCTAAATTACTATATTTGATAACAATATCGATGCCTTTTTCCATTTTACTATTGGTAAATGCCATTAATCCTGCTCCTAATCCGCCAGCAGCACCAGCACCAGGAATAGTCGCAACATCTTTATTTAACTGAGATTTTATGATTGATGCATAATGTTGTAAGTTCGCATCCAATTGTTCAACCATCTCAGGGGTTGCTCCCTTCTGTGGTCCAAATACTCTTGAAGCACCTTTTTCACCACAGAGTGGGTTGGTAACATCACTTGCAACAATAAATTCTACACTATCAAGTTGAGGATTTACTTCAGATATATCAATTCTAGCTAAATTGCCTAATGCTCCTCCACCTTTAGGGAGTAGTTGATTGTTTTTATCGTAAAGCTTTACGCCTAAGGCTTGTGCCATTCCGGCTCCACCATCATTTGTCGCGCTACCGCCAATACCTAAAATAATTTTTTTAATACCCTGTTTTAAGCAGGCAAGAATCAATTCACCTGTACCAAAGGTTGTGGTAATTAATGGATTACGTTGTTCTTTGGTAACAAGATGGATACCACTTGCTGAAGCCATTTCAATGACTGCTGTGGTGTTATCTCCTAGGATTCCATAATAGGCAGTCACTTTGTTACCAAGTGGACCAGTAACTTCACAAGCATGTAAAGTTCCATTAGTCGCATCGACTAGTGATTGTGTTGTACCTTCACCACCATCGGCCATTGGGACATGAATATATTTGGCATCAGGAAATACCTTTTTTAAACCTGACTCCATTGCTTGACACACTTCCTTTGCTGTTAAGCTTTCTTTAAATGAGTCAGGAGCAAGAACAAATGTTTTCTGTTTCATAAAAATTACTCTTATTATTACATAATAAATTGATAGAAAATAATGGCAATAATTGTCATTGTTCCACCAACCATCGCTTCATATGGAATCAATTTCATACGTTGTTTAATTGTCATATTCATACTACCGCCAGTTACATGAAAGTAATTCCCTTGCGGTAATGAATCAATAACTGTTGCGCCAGTATGCATCATAACAGCTGCACTAAGAGCTGGTATTCCTAAATCTGTGATGGTTGAACCAAATGTACCTGTTGCTAAAATTACACCTGTTGAAGTTGATGCTGTAGCTGCTGCCATTAAGATACCTGAAATTGGTGATAAGTAATAACCAGAAATTCCCATTGAATCAATGATATTGATAACTTGAGCTGCTAGGTTTGATGAACCAATTAAACCTGCGATAGCACCAGCACCGACAAGAATAAGTACAGTTGGTGTCATTTTTTCAATCCCAGATTTGGTATACATTGCAATGTTACGATGTTGTCCCATTGCTAACATGCCGATGATCCCTGCTACAGGAAGCACATATAATGCATCAATCTTTAAATTAGCTAGTGCTTCAATATGGAAAATATTGCCTATAGGGCTAACCATTAATAGAAGGATTGCTGTTACAGGAGCAACGATTGCTTTGCCTAATGATGGATTTTTATTTTTCTGTTCAGCATCATTTTTTTGTAATGCAACGACTTCGTCGTTAGCAATTTTATCGCCTTTATTTTTTATCAATGAAGCGATAACGACAGTTGCAATTAAACCAAATAGAGCAGGAATAAAACCCGCTATCATCACATCACTTAAGCTTAAATTGAAGCCATTGGCAACAGCGATAGTATTTGGGTTAGGTGATATAATATTCCCAGCTTTACCACCACCAGAAAGTGCTAATAATAACGCTAATCGAGAAATGCCCATTTTATTACCAACAGATAAAGCAATAGGTGCAACGATTAATACAGCAACTGGAATAAATACGCCTGATGCAGTAATAATACCTGTAGCTAATGCTAAAGCGAGTAATGCCTTTTTCTCACCTAATTTTCTAACGACAGCTTGAGCAATAGTTTCCGCTGCGCCCGATTCCATCATTACCCCGGCTAGAATACCCGCAGCTAATACTCTAATCACAGTGCCCATGATACTTTGAGTACCAGTAGTTAAAATTGTGACAGTTTGTATTAGATTTGCTCCACCAATGAAAGCACCAATTATCGCACCAAAAAATAACGAATAGACTGGATTTATTCCACGTAATATAAGAAATATTGCAAGAAAAAGTCCTATTATAGCTCCATACCAACTAATGAGTTCAGTCATTTAAATTTTCCTCATGTTTCTATGACTATTAAAAAGTATTGCGCTAATTTTATTATCGAATTAGTTTGCTATCTATGTGGTTTTGCACAAATGTGAGCTATAAAAACAAAAAAATATTGGGCTTTATAATAGCGTTATGTGATCTTCGTCACAAAGTTAGTGCGTTTCACGCATCCAATTTTATAAAAATCTAGGTCAACAGCTCATATAAAATTAGGCGATAAGATTAGATTTGTGAAATTATTGTTTCTTATTGCGATTTTTTTGATCTTTATTGTAAATACAATTAATTTGCCAATCCTATAGCTAAAGCGTAAAATGCCCATCCTATTTTGCTTAACCTATTACCTTATAGGGTAATACTGACTTGAAATCAGAGGCATTTTTTAATGACAAATTTATATTCAAAACCAGAATTACTTTCTCCTGCTGGTTCGCTTAAAAATATGCGATACGCTTTTGCCTATGGGGCAGATGCGGTTTATGCTGGCCAACCACGTTATAGTTTGCGTGTTCGAAATAATGAATTCAATCATGAAAATTTAGCGATTGGAATTAATGAAGCACATGCGCAAGGCAAAAAATTTTATGTAGTTGTAAATATAGCTCCTCACAATTCAAAGCTGAAAACCTTTATTCGAGATTTAGAGCCTATAGTAAATATGAAGCCTGATGCTTTTATCATGTCTGATCCTGGCTTAATTATGTTGGTACGTGAGCATTTTCCTGAAATGGAAATTCATTTGTCTGTACAATCAAACGCCGTTAACTGGGCTACGGTAAAATTTTGGCACAATATTGGATTAACCCGCGTTGTATTATCACGAGAGTTGTCTCTTGATGAAATAAAAGAAATTCGTGAAAAAGTACCCGAGATGGAACTTGAAGTTTTTATTCATGGTGCGCTTTGTATGGCTTATTCCGGACGATGCTTATTATCTGGTTATATTAACAAACGAGACTCTAACCAAGGAACTTGTACCAATGCTTGTCGTTGGGAATATAAAGTGTCCGAAGGTAAGGAGGACGAAGTAGGGCAGATAGTACATAAATATGAACCAATTCCTGTAAAGCAAATTGAACCGACTTTGGGCATTGGCACAACAACAGATCAAGTCTTTATGTTAGAAGAATCAGGTCGCCCTGGCGAATATATGCAAGCTTTTGAAGATGAACATGGAACTTATATCATGAATTCCAAAGATTTAAGAGCGGTTGAATTAGTTGAAGATTTGACGAAAATTGGCGTACATTCATTAAAAATTGAAGGGCGGACAAAATCCTTTTATTATTGCGCTAGAACCGCTCAGGTTTATCGTCAAGCTATTGATGCAGCGAGTGAAGGTAAGCCATTTGATCCTCGTTTATTAACTGAACTTGATTCACTCGCTCATCGAGGATACACCGAAGGCTTTTTGCGTCGTCATAAACATGAAGATATGCAGAACTATGTTCATAGCCATTCAGTGTCAGATAGACAACAGTTTGTTGGTGAGTTTAGTGGTCAACGTTTAAATGGATTAGCTGAAATTATTGTGAAAAATAAATTTTCAGTAGGTGATAGTGTTGAGATGATGACACCAAAAGGTAACACAACGTTCATTATTGAACGAATGGAAAATAAAAAAGGCCAACCTGTTCCTGCTGGACTCGGTGATGGCCATATTGTTTATATTCCGGTAGCTGAAGATATCGATTTAAATTATGCGCTTTTAATGCGTAATTTTGATTAGTCCATCTCTATTTAGCTAACTGTTTGAATTTATAAACAGTTAGCTAATATCATTATTGACGGATTAAATCTTCACCATAACCAATCCATTTATAAGTTGTTAATGCTTCTAGACCCATTGGTCCTCTGGCATGTAATTTTTGAGTACTGACAGCAACTTCGGCACCTAAACCAAATTGTGCGCCATCCGTAAATCGAGTTGATGCATTAACATAAACTGCAGCCGCATCAACTAGCTTAATGAATTGCTCTGCATTAAGTAGACTTCGAGTTAGAATGGCTTCTGAATGGCCACTTCCATATTCCCGAATATGTTCAACTGCTAATTCAAGTGAATCAACAATCACTATGTTCAGATCTTTGGAAAGCCACTCTTGTCTAAGTTCGTCATCTTCTACTGGAAATAGATTTGCTACGCCTGAATTTAAAATTTTATAAGCATCAGGATCAGCATGTAATATGACGTGATTATCAGCCATAATTTGACTAAGTTTAGGCAGAAAAGTATTTGCAATTTCAGTATGTACGAGTAATGTTTCTACAGAGTTACATGTACTTGGTCGTTGAGTTTTCGCATTTAGAATGATTGAAAAAGCTGCGTCAAAATCTGCACTTTCATCGACAAAGATATGGCAAACTCCAATACCGCCAGTTATGACCGGAATGGTTGAATGTTCACGGCAAAGTTTATGTAGAGCCTCACCGCCTCGAGGAATAATCATATCCACATATTTATCAAGTTTGAGTAACTCAGTGATATATTTACGATCAGGATTATCGATTGATTGAATAGCAGTTTCAGGTAAGCCGGCTTGATTTAATGCTTGTTGAATAATGGATATGATAGCCGCATTAGTATTAACCGTTTCTTTTCCACCACGAAGTATTGCTGCATTACCTGTTTTTAAACAAAGAGCAGCAATATCTATAGTAACATTAGGGCGGGCTTCATATATTACACCAATTACACCCAGCGGAACTCGGTGACGTTGTAACTTTAATCCATTCTCTAAAACTGACCCATCGATAGTTTGCCCAATAGGATCGGTTAAGGAGACAACTTTGCGAACATCATTAGCAATAGAGGATAGTCGCTCTGGCGTTAATAATAAACGATCAAGCATTGCTTCACTCAATCCTTGATTTTTTGCTATAGTAATATCTTTTTGATTCGCCTCTAAAACGCTTTGAGAGCTTTGCTCCAATAAATCAGCAATACTAATTAAAGCCCGATTTTTGATTTTAGTTGGGCATTGTGCTAATTGATATGAGGCTTGTTTTGCTAACTTTCCAATTTGGTTTATCATTGCTTAACCTTAATAGATTTTACTCACACTGTGTTTGACAGAATACAGATTCTCTAAAAAATAATTTATCTAATGATATTATACATCCCACTCTAATTCTTATTTATAAAACTTATAGAATAAATAATAGAGCTAAAGAGGTATGAGCTGTCACCTTAAACAAATTTTGCTAATAGGAATCAATTTATTCCAACAATAATGTATTTTTCAGGCGATTGTCAAATATGAAGCTTAAAAGCAAGCTGAGATATGAAGGTATTTAATGTAAAAAAGAAACCAATATAGCCAGTAAACAAATCTATTATAAAGGCTGTAATATATAAGTTAATAATGTTCTCAAATTTGATCATCTATCGCCAATTTACACAATAGTTCTCAAAGCTCATTAAGTAACTTTTAATTATGTTTTGCTAAAAAGCTGTAACCAATAGTTAAGTATTTAAATTAATGATTTATATCACTTAATAATAATTAATTTTAATTACAGCATTGGCAATTTATTATAAATTCATAAAATAAACTTTTGAATTAATAAAAAAAGGTATGGGTAAAGATACCTTTTTTGCATAAAGTTAAAATTTTATAGTTTATATTTCTTTATCTTTCAGAATGATATGTAACGTGCTTAAAAGTTTCTCTTTTTCCGCGTCTTCCATAACTGATAAAGGTATATTTACAGTGTATTGCTTGTTACTAATATTATTTATGTAATTGATGACAACTTTATTATATTTATAACTAACTGATGTGATTTCCTTAAAAAGTATGCTTACACTACTTCTTATTGGAGCAGCAGGTCGATAAGTTATAAAGTCTTCCCCAATTGAAATATAAACCAAATTGTATTGCCAAAAAACACGAATAATTATTAATATGGGCAATCCTATACTTATCTTTAGATTACCTGGTAAAGACAAAGACACGAAAAAGATAACTATACTTAATATAATTAAAAGTATGATGTGTCGTCGAGCATGAAAACATTTTATATTTTGAGAGTCCATTTTTATCCTTAAAATTAATATCCAATTTTTCTATAAATTACGTCTTTCTTCTAATGTTTTTTCATTAGCTTTGTTAATTATTTTTCTTCCACCAAAAATCCCTATTAAACCTAAAGGGATAAAGAGTATACTGCCAATAATAATTAAAGTACCTGCTAATTTTTGATTATTTTTGGCAAATAAAATGCCTAGGGTACTTATTAATGCAGATATTATGACTAACGGTAATAACATTTGATAAGCTGAGTTGTTTAGTGAATTCAAGTAAACAATTAATACACCTAACCAGTTGACTATTACGCCACCTATAGCTAGTTCCATTTAACCTCCTTATTATTTGATAATCATATCATTCCGATGTACGGCTACAGATCCATATTCATAGCCAATAATTTGACTAATTTCTTGTGAGTGATGTCCTGCTATTTGTTTTAGCGCATCACTATTATAACGGCTTACACCTCGTGCGATTTGTTTTCCTGATTTATCACAGATGTTTATTACTTCTCCCCGCGAAAAATCTTTTTCAACCGCTATAATTCCTTTTGGTAAGAGCGAACTACCATTATTCAAAATAGCATTTATAGCACCATCATCAACTAACACCTTTCCTGCATTAGGTGCACCATATAGCCAATGTTTACGATGCTCTAATGGGGTTTTCTGTGGTAAAAAACGCGTGCCTACCGATTGATTATTGACTGCATCAATAATCACATTTTCTTTATTCCCAGCTGCAATTATTACTTCTATTCCTGCACTACCTGCTACTTCAGCTGCTTGAATTTTTGTGCTCATACCACCTGTTCCCAGCCCTGAAACACTATCACCAGCTATGTTTCGTAAACTTTCATCAATATGAGAAACTTCTTTTATTAATTGAGCATTGGTATCAGATCTTGGATCGGCAGTATATAATCCTTCAATATCTGTCAGTAATATGAGTTTATCGGCTTCCGCTAAAATTGCCGCTAGTGCTGATAGGTTATCATTATCACCCACTTTAATTTCGGCTGTAGCTACGGCGTCATTCTCATTGATGACAGGCACAATATGATTATCTAGCATCGCTTTTAGAACATCTTGTGCATTTAAAAAGCGTTCACGATCTTCTAAGTCAGCTCGTGTCAGTAACATTTGTCCAATAAAAATTTTATATATTGAAAACAGCTGTTCCCAAAGCTGGATAAGTTTACTTTGTCCAACAGAAGCAAGTAATTGTTTTGATGCAACAGTATTTGGAAGGTTAGGGAAGTTTAGATACTCTCGACCAGCAGCAATTGCTCCCGATGTAACTATTATAATTTTGTGACCAATTTGATGTAAATAAGAACATTGTCGAATCAGTTCAACTATTCGAGCGCGATCTAACTGTTTAGTTCCACCAGTTAAAACACTGGTACCTAACTTAATAACGACAGTTTGCTTTTTTTTATTAGTCATAGCAATAATCTTATTTAAATCATCTCTTACAAAATAGATTCCATCCATTTAACTGATTGAGTTAAAGCATTTTGTAAGCCTTTTTGTAATGGTGTTTTAGGAATAGTCACAATTTTGCTTTGCTTTGAGGATTGAATTAATTTTGCTTCAGTTAAATTACTTAACTTATCATCTTCAAAGATGACATTCATAATTGGCACAGGACAAGAATGAGTTAATAATCCCTGATTTTTTAGAGAAAAGTAATTTAATTCAGCTGCTAACTGCTGATTTGAAACTGATGTTAAACCTAATCGACAAGCTAGCATATCCTTATAACAATTTGGTAGATTTTGTTGTAAGGTTTTATCAACAAATATTTGATGTACAAAAGGTGTAAAGTTGAAAAGCCCTTTTATTTTATTTGGCATTAAATAAGCAAGACGTGTAGCAATGTGTGAACCAAAACGGAATCCTGCCACAATTACACGATTGCTATCAACCCAAGGTACTGTCGCTAGTTGCTCAATTATAGCTTGATGAATTTGGCTACTATTTTGCGTTAATACAAAATTTCGACTAAAGCCCACTGTTGGCAAATCTACTGTTAGCATTGCAAAACCTTGTGGCGCTAGGTATTCACTAAAGTAGCGATAATAGTCGATTTGTAAATTACCTAATGCATTACAGACTAACACGACAGGGCATACGCCATCACAGTTCTTAGGTAAATGTAAAATTGCTTTAACACTGCGATTTTCAACTTTAAATTCTATCTGTTTTGTCGTGTAAGGCGAAAACTCAAGTGCTTTTATATAAGATTGATATGCACAAGTTTGTGCATACATGGCAAGCTCATCATTTTTAAAATGAGGATAGCTAGCAATACTAGCAAATTCACTTGCAATTAAATAATCTTGATGTAAGTTATTTTTTGCTTCTTCAGATAAGTCAGATTGATCTATTGAATCCGCTTTAGCTTGCCATTCTGCAGCTTGATTTAAAAACTCATAAATCCAATTGCCAGGTTGATAACCAATAACCGAATCTAACCACTTTTCATTGGTATGACGTTTAGTCGAAATTGCGATCTGCGATAAAACTTCTTCGATTTCCAATTTCGGTAAGCCACGCCAAAACCACAGGATAGGATTAATGATTCGGTACCATTTTGAATCTACTTCACCATCAAATGGACTAATACTGCTACCATCGCTACTATCTAACCGATTGATTAGCGATGATGTTTCAGGATAATCATATTGTGGTTTAAATATCTTTTCAGAAAGGTTTTCAGTCATAGCAACCTTATTAAATTAATTATTAATGATCACTAAGTGGCTTAACAAACATAACGCCAGTATCCCATGGCTGTTCGATCCAAGTATCTTGAGCGATATCGACAACATAATCATCAACTAATGGTTTGCCAGCAGGTTTAGCAAAAATAGTTACAAAGTGAGCCTTTGGATACATTTCACGAATAGTATGAGCTGTGCTTCCGGTATCAACTAAATCGTCAACAACAATAAAGCCTTCGCCATCACCTTTCGCTTCTTTTAAAATTAGTTTTTCACGTTGATGATCGTGGTCATAACTTGAAATACAAACGGTATCGACATAACGAATGCTAAGTTCACGAGCTAGAATAGCCGCAGGAACTAAGCCTCCACGACTAACGGCAATGATGCCTTTCCATTGTTTGGCGGGTAATAATCTTTCAGAAAGTTGACGACCATAAGCTTGAAGCATTTCCCAAGTAACGTTGAATTTTTTCTTTTCAGCGATGAGCTCTGCTTTATGCTGTTTTTTGGCTTTGATTTCTTCTTCTGTTAAAGTTTGTTCTATTGACATGTGTAACCTGCAATTTTAATCGAATAAACGAATTTAATAAATTAATATTAATGGACTTGAAATAGATGTAAAATTGCACCTTATTATAGAGTGATTAGATAAAAAAAACCACTGATTAATTTGTTACCTAGCTAATACTGAGGATAAATTATGCTATCAACCCTAAATCCAAAATTTGTTTGGCAGATTTTTAATGATATTTGTAACATTCCCCATCCTTCTCATCATGAACAAATGATAACCAAATATATTGTCGATTTTGCAGCAACTCATCACATTGATTGTCAGCTTGATAAAGCTGGAAACATTTTATTGAGCAAAACCGCAACTAAAGGTATGGAAAATTGCCCATCTATTGCTTTACAAGCCCATATGGATATGGTTCCTCAAAAAAACGAAGGTACAGAGCATGATTTTCTAATCGATCCAATCCAAGCTTATATAGACGATGAATGGGTTAAAGCAAAAGGTACAACATTAGGTGCTGACAATGGTGTAGGGCTTGCATCTGCTCTAGCTGTATTAATTGATCCATCTGTCGAACACGGTCCTCTTGAAGTTTTAGTTACGACTTCTGAAGAGACTGGTATGCATGGTGCTTTTGGTCTTCAACCTAATTGGTTAAAAAGCCGTTATCTCATTAATACTGATTCTGAAGATGAAGGTGAGATATTTACTGGTTGTGCAGGCGGTATAGACTTCTCAATGAATTTTACAATTACATACGCGGTTATGCCGGAGATTCACGATTGCTATGTACAACTTTCTCTAAAAGGTTTGAAAGGTGGACATTCAGGTTGTGATATTCATCTTGGACGAGGGAATGCCATAAAATTAATGGCAAGATTGTTAGCTCAATACGCACAAGATATCTCATTTAGATTAGCTGACATTCGAGGTGGTTCATTACGTAATGCGATACCTCGTGAAGCTTTTGCTGAATTAACTTTAAGCAAGCAAGATTTGCCTAAGTTAGAAGCAATTGTTAAACAATACCAATCAGTATTACAAAATGAATTTAGACAGATTGAACCAGATATTGAATTAACTTTAAAAGAAGTGAAAACGGATAAAGTTAAAAGAGTTATCGCGATTGATCAACAAAACAAAATCATCAATATTTTAAACACTTCGCCTAATGGTGTTGTCAGCATGAGCAAAGAGATCCATGGTGTGGTTGAAACTTCTTTAAATCTAGGCATTGTCAATATTAGTGACAATCAGTTAAGTGTAAACTTTTTAATTCGTTCTCAAGTTGATAGCGCGAAAGATGCAGTTGTTTCAACCTTAATATCATTAAGCCAATTAGTAAATGCCAATTATGAAATCAGTGGTGGTTATTCAGGTTGGGAACCTAATTTGAATTCTAGACTACTACAATTAGCTAAAGATAAGTACTTAGAGATTTTTTCAAAGCAAGCAAAAATTATGGTGATCCATGCTGGTTTAGAATGCGGTTTATTTAAACAGTCTTATCCATATATGGATATGATTTCAATTGGACCAACTATAGTTTCACCTCATTCACCTGATGAAAAAGTTAATATTCATAGTGTATATCGTTATTGGGAATTATTAATTGCGATCTTAAAATCGGCTTGTTATTTGAAATAAAAATTGCGGTTCCTCCTCCTGATTGATTAGAGAGGAGGAATCATCCGACTTATTTGCTTTACTAAAGATCGACTAATTTGAAAATAAATTCACTAAAAGTGAATAAAAATGCATTTTATGCTTGCTTTGTTTTTTCAGAAAGCCTACTATACTACCAAAAAAAACTTAGTGATAGATAAGGAAAGGTATGTTAAAAGCAATAGTTGTCGGAGCAAGTGGTTATGCAGGCGCAAAACTTGCATATTATTTAACAAAGCATCCAAATATTGAGTTAGTCGCATTAACCGTATCTGAAAATAGTCGTGATGGTGGAAAGTTAATCTCGGACTATGATTTATATCCTCAATTGAAAGGTGTAGTTGATCTCCCCTTAATTGCAACCGCCGACTATTCATCTCTTATTCATGATGTTGATATTGTTTTTTTAGCAACAGAACATTCAGTTAGTCACGATATCGCACCTTATTTTTTAGACAAAGGATGCACAGTATTCGACTTATCTGGCGCATTTCGTGTCAATTCATCCTCTTTTTATACTCAATTTTATGGTTTTGAACATCAACATAAACAGTGGCTTGAGAAGGCCGTTTATGGATTAGCTGAATGGAATTATGAGGCTATAAAACAAGCTCAGTTGATTGCAGTTCCTGGCTGTTATCCAACAGCATCCCAACTGCCATTAAAACCATTGATTGAAGAAGATTTGTTAGACAAAAGTCAATGGCCTATTATCAATGCTGTAAGTGGTGTAAGTGGCGCTGGACGAAAACCTTCGACTAACAATTTATTTTGTGAAGTGAGTTTACATGCTTATGGCTTATTTACACATCGTCATCAACCTGAAATTGCAACACACTTAGGCCAAGAAGTTATCTTTACGCCTCACCTAGGATGTTTCAAACAAGGCATTTATGCCACTATTACCTGTATGGTAAAGAAAGGCGTAACATCTGATGATATTCGTAACGCATTAAATAAATATTATCAAAATAAACCGTTAATTAGGGTTTATCAAAAACATTGGCCAGCATTAAAATCAGTAATAGATCTGCCATATTGTGATATTGGTTTTGTACTAAAAGGGCAACATTTGATTTTAATTTCAGTCGAAGATAATTTATTAAAAGGTGCAGCAGCACAAGCGGTACAGTGTATGAATATTCGATTTGGCTTTGATGAAACTACAGCCTTATTATAAATACTCATTTGTTAATAATATTAATCAAGTGACTTTGTTTAAATGGATAGGGAATAAAAATGAAACCATTAATTATTAAGTTTGGCGGTGTATTACTCGATAACAAAGATGCGTTAAGTAAATTATTCATTATTATTAGCGAATATAAAAAGAATTTTAATAGGCCTTTAATTATTGTTCATGGTGGTGGTAGTGTTGTTGACGCCTTAATGGATCGTCTTTCATTACCGGTAGTACGACGCAATGGTTTACGCGTTACACCCGCAGACCAGATTGATGTGATTGTAGGCAGTCTTGCCGGTAGTGCCAATACTACAATATTGTCAGAAGCCAAAAAATTACAAATACCAAGTATCGGACTCTGCTTAGCCGATGGTGATAGTGTCAAGGTTAAACAAATTTCTGAAGAGTTAGGGTATGTAGGCGAAGCTGAAATAGGTGATCCAACCTTAATCAATTTACTACTTAATAATGGTTATTTACCGATTGTTAGTTCAATTGGCATTACTGATCAAGGCAAGATGATGAATGTGAATGCCGATCACGCTGCCGTTGCACTCGCAAAAACAATAGATGCAGATTTAATTTTATTATCTGATGTTGCCGGTGTTTTAGATGCTAACAAACAACGAATTGAATCATTAACGCAAACAGAAGCTGATCACTTGATCGCACAAGGCATTATTACTGATGGCATGATTGTCAAAGTCAATTCTGCATTCGAAGCAGCAAAAACACTTGGGCGACCAATTGATATAGCTAGTTGGAAAGAATCCGACAAACTTATTGAATTATTTAATGGAAAATCAGGAATAACAGGTACAAGAATTATTGCTTAAATATAAATCAGTTAGTATATTATTTGAGTATATTTTTTATTAAATATACTTAATTTAATCTTTAAATCATTTATTTTTTCGTCAGTAAATTTAAGAAAGGGTATAACATGAAAAAAAGTGCAACAAAAAAGGTGGTTTTAGCCTATTCAGGTGGATTAGATACATCAGCTATTATTCCATGGCTAAAAGAAAATTATGGCGGTTGTGAAGTTTACGCTCTTGTCGCTAACGTTGGTCAAGATCCTAAAGAGCTAAAAGATGTTGAGAAAAAAGCGAAAGCATCTGGAGCAGTAGCTTGTAAAGTTGTCGATTTACGAGAAGAATTTGTTAAAGATTATGTTTACCCTGTTTTAAAAACTGGCGCTTTATATGAAGGAACTTATTATCTTGGAACTTCAATGGCTCGCCCAATTATTGCTAAAGCCCAAGTTGAATATGCATTAGAAGTTGGTGCCGATACCCTTTGTCATGGAGCAACAGGTAAAGGTAATGACCAAGTTCGCTTCGAAACAACTTATACAGCTCTAGCACCACAACTTAAAGTTATTGCACCTTGGCGTGAATGGGATTTACGTTCGCGTGAAGCTTTAATTGATTACTTAAAAGTACGAAAAATTCCAACAACTGCAACCGTTGAAAAAATCTATAGTCGTGATGAAAATGCTTGGCACATCTCTACCGAGGGTGGTGTACTTGAAAGCACTTGGAATCAAGCCAACGCGGATTGTTGGGCATGGACTGTCTCACCAGAAGATGCACCCAATAAACCAGAACTTGTTACCATTGGTATAGAAAAAGGTGAAGTCGTTTCTGTTAATGGAAAGAAACTCTCTCCATATAACTGCGTAGCAACACTCAATAAAATTGGTGCTAAACATGGTGTTGGTCGAGTTGATATCATTGAAAATCGTTTGGTGGGTATCAAATCTCGCGGTTGTTATGAAACCCCAGGTGGTACAATCATGATGACTGCATTACGTGGTTTAGAACAATTAATTTTAGATCGTGATAGCTTCAAATGGCGTGAACAACTTGGTTTAGAAATGGCATACGTTGTTTATGATGGTCGTTGGTTTGCACCATATCGTCGCTCAATTCAAGCCGCAGCTGATGTATTAGCAGAAGATATGACAGGTGAAGTTGTAGTTAAACTCTACAAAGGAAATGCAACAGCAGTTCAGAAAAAATCACCAAATAGCTTATATAGTGAAGAATTTGCGACTTTTGGTGAGGATGAAGTCTATGACCACAGTCATGCAGGTGGATTTATTCGCTTATTCTCATTATCTTCACGCATTCGAGCTCTAAATGAAGGTAAGAAAAAACAACCAGCTAAAAAAACTGAAAAAACAGTCAAAAAAGTAGCTAAAGCTGATGCTAAAGCGACAGTTGCTCCAAAATCTAAAGTGAAAGCGAAAGCCAAAGCTAAAAAGTAAGTTTTAATCACTTTTTACTTAGATATAAAACACAATATATACAGACTTTGGTCTGTATATATTTTTTATAGTATTATTGATTTATCATTATTAAAAAAGCGATCAAACTAAAATCGCTTAGGATTAAAAATTGAGGTAATTATGGCATTATGGGGTGGGCGTTTTAGCCAAGCAGCAGATCAACGATTTAAACATTTTAATGATTCTTTACGCTTTGACTATCGGCTTGCGGAGCAAGATATCATTGGATCAATTGCATGGTCTAAAGCTTTGGTCACTGTTGACGTTTTATCTTATGATGAACAAAAAAAATTAGAAAAAGCTTTAAATGAATTATTAGAATCAGTACGGCAAAACCCAGAACAGATTCTACAAAGTGATGCGGAAGATATTCACAGTTGGGTAGAGCAAAAACTTATCGAAAAAATCGGTGATTTAGGTAAAAAATTACATACTGGTCGTAGCCGTAACGATCAATCAACAACCGATCTAAAATTATGGTGTAAAGATGAAATCGCTCATCTTATCACAGCTATCAATGAACTCAGAAAACGCTTAGTGCTTACCGCTGAACAGCATCAAGATGCAGTTATGCCTGGCTATACTCATCTACAACGCGCACAACCAGTCACTTTTGCTCATTGGTGTTTAGCGTATTATGAAATGCTAACACGTGATGAAAGCCGTTTACAAAATACACTTAAACGCTTGGATGTAAGCCCTCTAGGTTGTGGCGCTTTAGCTGGAACTGCTTATCCAATGGATCGCGATCAGCTAGCCGATTGGTTAGGTTTTGCAACAGCAACCAATAATAGTTTAGATTCAGTATCTGATAGAGATCATGTACTTGAATTACTCAATAATGCATCTATAGGAATGGTGCATTTATCTCGGTTTGCAGAAGACTTAATTATCTTCAATAGTGGTGAAGCAGATTTCGTTGAACTATCTGATCGTGTCACATCAGGATCATCATTAATGCCACAGAAAAAAAATCCTGATGCATTAGAACTTATTCGAGGAAAAATAGGGCGAGTTGTTGGTGCACTAACTGGCGCCATGATGACTTTTAAAGGCTTACCACTTGCTTACAATAAAGATCTACAGGAAGATAAAGAACATCTATTTGACGCACTTGATACTTGGCAAGAATGTTTAGACATGGCAGCGTTAGTTCTTGAAGATATTAAAATCAATTACCAAAATTGCCAAAATGCAGCTAAACAAGGCTACTCAAATGCAACAGAACTTGCTGATTATCTCGTTGCTAAAGGTATTCCATTTAGACAAGCTCATCACATTGTAGGTGAAGCCGTTGTTGGCGCGATAGCTAAGCAAAAAGCATTAGAAGAGTTAACGTTGGATGAATTAAAAGTCTATAGTGATGTTATTGAAGATGACGTTTATCCAATTTTATCACTCGAATCTTGCCTAGCTAAACGATCTGCTAAAGGAGGCGTATCGCCTAAACAAGTTAAATTGGCAATCGACAATGCTAAAAAACAACTCTGTTTATAGTACTTTTTATTTTAAATACCGACTTTTGTCGGTATTTTTATGCTTCAAAAACCCCGTTCCTCAACTTTTTTTTGATAAAAATCTGTTTGTATATCGCTCAATAGAGTGTAAAAATAGATTTTCAATTTTTAGATGGATGAAAGTGAATTGCAATGAATAAAAGTTATAACTTTAGTGCAGGCCCAGCAAAACTTCCTGCAGATGTTTTAAAACAAGTACAAGCTGAATTATTAAATTGGCACGACACCGGCGCATCAGTAATGGAGTTAAGCCATCGCGGTAAAGATTTTGATGCATGTGCGATTGAAGCAACTAACGATCTTCGTGATATTTTAAATGTCCCTGAAAATTATAAAATTCTATTTTGCCAAGGTGGGGCTAGGGCACAATTTGCTGCTGTGCCAATGAATATTTCGGCAAAAAATGCTGATTACATTAACAGTGGCTATTGGAGCCAATGTGCAGCCAAAGAGGCAACCAAATACTGTAATGTGATTGAACAAAATGTGACAATTAATAATCAAGGTATAACCTCAATTAAACCCATGTCCGAATGGCAACTAAGTGATAATAGTGATTATATCCATTATTGCCCTAATGAAACCATTGACGGGGTCGAGATATTCGAACAACCTAATTTTGGGGATAAAACCGTAGTTGCTGATTTATCATCTTGCATTTTATCGCAACCGATTGACGTAAGTCGCTATGGCATTATTTACGCGGGTGCGCAGAAAAATATTGGTCCTTCAGGAATCACAATTGTCATTGTTCGAGAAGATCTAATTGGACATGCTCAAAAAGCATTACCTTCCGTGTTAGATTATAAAATCTTAATGGATCATGACTCAATGTTTAACACACCACCTACATTTGCGTGGTACATGTCAGGTTTAGTCTTTAAATGGATTAAAAGCTTGGGTGGATTGAATGCAATGCAGCAACGAAATCAAGCTAAAGCAAAATTACTTTACCAATTTATCGATCAATCCGATTTTTATCGTAATACTGTGGCTATTGCTAATCGATCAATCATGAATGTCACCTTCTTATCACCAAATGAAGATCTCGATAAAAAGTTTGTTAGTGAAGCAACACAAGCAAATATCATTGGAATTAAAGGTCACCGAATTGCAGGTGGAATGAGGGCTTCGATTTATAATGCAATGGATATTGATGGAGTCAACTACCTAATAGACTTCATGAAACAATTTGAAAAACAAAATGGTTAGTTATATCAGCAAATAAAAAAGGGATACAGTAGTATCCCTTTTTTATTCTACACATTCTTATTTACAACTAAAGACTTCACCAGTCATCACAGCATCTGTCGGAGCAATATCTGAAACATATTGTAACGATGCATCTTGTGCGTTATAAATCACATTACCGCCCATAGCAGCAGCTTTATTCATCAAATCATTAGCTGCATCACGAATCAACTCACTATGGGTTTTTAGACCAGAAAAGAAAGTACTACGGCGGCCTTCAGCTTTACCGATAAATTGGCAATTTGCTGCTGGTTTAGTATCAATAAACTGAACTTGTCGACCAGCTGAAGTGGCTTGATAATCTGAACTACTACAACCATTTAAAAACAATGCAGTAGATAACGCTGCACTAATAAAAAGAATTTTCTTGATAGACATAATATTTCCCCAACCAATATAACGAGTAATAATAATTTAGAACATTGTAGCAGGTTAATTAACTAAAAAATATCGCTTATTACAAATGATGAAATGATAATAGGTTTCAGTTTAATAATTAACCAAATCAACCTATTTAGTTAATTAAATGTAGCAAATTAATTTTAACTCTATTATAATCGCAACCCTACTAAGTCAGTAGCACATCCAAATGGCCCCTTAGCTCAGTTGGTCAGAGCAGTCGACTCATAATCGATTGGTCACTGGTTCAAGTCCAGTAGGGGCCACCAATTCAAAAACTACATAGTTAACAAATTGTCTATAATCATCTTCTTAAAATAATCTAATTATATAAATTCAATGTAATCTAATTCTTTCAACTTTATATGTTTACTAAAAATTAATTAATAGACTTGGCTTATTTTTTTATTAAAAGAATAGGATATATCAATTTAATTAAACAATTAATTTTATGTTCTCCAACCCCAAATAATAACTAGCGTTCCGAGTAGGATAATCATGGAACCGATTAAATCAAAAGTTGATAGTTTGACATGATCGACTAACTTAAGCCAAATAATGGATGCTACTACATAAATACCACCATATGTTGCATAAATTCGACCACTAGCTTCAGGGTGTAAAGTAAGTAACCAAGCAAATAACATAAGGCATAATGCCGCCGGTATAAGAAACCAGGCAGAAACCACTTTTTTAGCCCAAATATAAACGAAATAACAGCCTGAAATTTCAGCTAAAGCGGTAAATATAAATAACACGATAATTTTTATCATAATTAAATTAAGCTATCATTAATAAGTTTCAGATTAGTATAAACAATACTAGATTGGTTTGAACATTATTTCTGTTTTGTTTTTTATAGATTTTTAAAGTTTAACATGGGCGTTATTTATTAACCTATGTTAATATCGAATTAGTAAATTAAATGTAAGATTGATTTATGGTAGCAAAGAAAATTTTTAATTAAAATTAATAGTCAAAAAAGGAGATTTTATGTTGAAAAAGACAATATTACTTTCGATATTATTTTCGACAGCTGCGCAAGCTAAATTTATTCATCCAATGGACTTTGATGGTTCAGATGCACAGAAGCAAGAAGTTATCGAATATATTAAGGATAACGTAAAAAAAGATTATTGTGAACAAATTGACATGTGCCAACCTTCCAATTTGAGAATGATGGAGCAAGAGAATTTAGATGCATTTAAAAAAGCAACTAAGGCCACAAATAGAAAAATAATGGATCAAGTAATTAAAGATTATTGTAATAGTGGTATAGATATGTGTAGTTATAGCACCATACTAATGATGTATGAAGAAAACAATAAAGCTGATAAAGAGGAATTATCTTGGTAGATGTTTCATAATAGTACTCACAATAAAAAAATATTACATTAATGGTTATATTTGTAACCAATTGACTTTAAGATAGAATATTAAATTTCATTTATTGTTATATATAAAAGTGAATCAGAAATTCATTTATGAAAATCAATTTTTAAAAAAGCGGGGCGATTGATTGGATTATCAAGGTTTATGGTTTCAGCATGAAATTATAACTAAGTACCGTTTAGACCTTAATGAATCTATTTTCTGATGGAATGTTGAGAAAGTTGGAAGAGGGTTCAACTTGGAAAAAGAATAAAATAGTCGATCAAGCGTTTTATGAATTTAAAGCTAGATTGATTTGATAGGAAATAAATAATGCGAGCATATAAGATCACCGTAAAGAAGGTTTTAATTTTTAGTTTAATAATTTTTGCCATCTATATCATTACTTTTCCTAATGATGATTCGCCTCCAAATCCAACAATGGTTGCTTTAGCCGGTATTTCCGTTATTTCATTTATTGTTTGTTGTTTGATTTTGTTAGTTCGAGGAATATGTGGAATAGGCAAGAAATTTTTAAATTATAAGGCGCACAAAAATTTAAATTTAGAAAAAGCATCGTCTCAAGACACTTCATTCAATTATTCAACCAATTCTGAAGATTCTGTTGATTACGAACAGCAAGAATTAGATTCTGATAATTTTAGAAATCACTTAACCACAATATGGAATTCAGACTTGTTTACGATTTCATTTAAACATTCCAACGTCAATAAAGAATTATTATTAGATAGAGTCCAAATAAATTCATCCAACGAGCTTTTTTTCACTGGTTACTGTTTTGAAAGCAAAGATGAACGTACATTTAAAATTGAAGACTTCAAATCTTATATTCAATACGCAGGAAGAGAATACAGCCTACACCACTTTTTTACTAAAGTCCTTGAATTGGATTCAGAGTATGTTGAAAGACTGGGAGTTTAAATTAAAAAGGTTGCTATTAAAATGGTTGGCTGATGGTTGAGGAGAATTGTTAGCTGAATACCAGCAATCAGAATAACCCAGCCGATTTCTTGTTTTTTTAAGCCTCTTGGCAGTTTATAGCCTCTATTTGCTTATTTAAAATAGGAGGAATATTAGGAAACTAATTAACAATAATTGCCACTGTAGTTACTAAAAGCAAATAAACAAAATCGATATCAGCTAATATTTCCGCCGTATTTTCAACTAATCCCAAATCAAAAACACCACTCCTCAACTTTAATTTATCTTCGTTGAGAACCTTTGCGTATTTTTAGCACATCTTGCAAGGGTGTTTGGTTGAATAAGTTTTTATATTCTCGATTAAATTGTGTTGCACTTTCGTAACCGACTTTTAAACTCGCTTGAATCGCTGTCATATTCTCGCTGACCATTAAACGCCGGCCTTCATGTAATCTAAGTTGTTTTTGAAACTGCAATGGGCTTAAACTTGTTACTTTTTTAAAATGACGATAAAAGCTAGAGAGTGACATATTCGCTTGATTGGCTAGTTGTTCCATTTTTATCGGCTCTCTAAAATGTTCTTTTAGCCAATCTATCGTATTCGCAATACGATAACTTCTTGTTTCTGGCATACAAATTGATATTAGCGCTTCACCAAATGGACCGATTAAGAGTAGATAATGAATTTCTTTTACGATTAGTGGTGCTAAAACCGAAATTTGTTCAGGTTTATCCAGCAACTTAAGCAATCGATAAAAAGCATTGATTAGATCATCTTCAGCTTTAGAGATAATAATACCATTAAAACTTTGTTGCGAAGGTTTATTTAATTCCGGAAATTCTATTAATAACTCTTTAATTAAATTATTATCAATCAAAAGTGACAATGAAAGGAATGGGGCTTTCGTCGTCGCTTTTTTAATTGTATTTATCGTTGGAATATCAATCGAGGTTATAAGATAATCACCTTCTTTATAATGATAAAGTTTGGTGCCAAGCAGAGAGCTTTTTTCACCTTGTATTATCATTGTAATCATAGGATGATAAAAACAATTTTCTAAACAAATATCTTTATTTTTGCCGACTTCACGCCTATAAATGCCAAAGTTTTTAATTTGTGTTGGATAGTCCCCCACAGTTGGCATTCTTTTTAGCATTATTTTTTTAATTTCTTTTTTTAACATAGAGATTTCTCTATTTATTTAGATTTCTCTATTAGCATATGATTTCTGATAGGATTAGGCAACTTTTTGGCAGGATCGGCTCTATTGGATATTATTATCAGATCTTATAATAATAAAAAACGAAGTGAAATACATTAGCATCAGTATCTAATAAATTATCTATCATTTTTAGTCGCACTTAATAGTCAAAATCTAGGGTGGTTAGCAAAAGTTTGCAGTATTAACTAATTGTTTAAGGGCAAAGGCTATGAATATTTTTACACCAAAAAAAGGATCGATTGTTACTATTTCCGCTTTAATGTCTAAAAGCGATATGATTGGCTTAAAGCAAGCTTTAATTGATGGATTGAATCAAGGATTAACCATCAATGAAATTAAAGAAATTTTAGTTCAACTTTATGCCTATGTAGGTTTTCCAAAAAGTTTAAATGGTTTGAGTGCCTTTAAAGTGCTACTAGAAGAACGTCAAAAAGAAGGCATTACTGACACAGTTGGTTCTACTTCAGCACCATTACCGACTAATTTAAATGCTTTAGAGTTGGGTACAAAAATTCAAACAAAAGTTGTAGGCAAACCGGTTACGGGTGGCATTATGGATTTTTCACCTACTATTGATCAATTTTTAAAAGCTCATCTTTTTGGCGATATTTTTGGTCGAGATATTTTAAGTTATGAAGATAGAGAGATAGCGACATTAGCCGCGCTATCAACCTTGCAAGGTGCCGATAGTCAGATTAAATCTCATGTTCAAATTGCGCAAAATGTCGGGGTATCTCCCACTCAATTAGATGGCATTGCGAATATTTTAAAATCAAAAATTGGTGAAATCGAATTTGAACGATTCAATCGTGCTGTAAAAGGCCAATAAAAAATTACAACCAAATGGATATAGTAAATATATCCATGTTTCACAAAATAAGTTTTATTACACAGATAGCTTTAAATCATTTCCTGACGAGGATAGTTATTATGAAAATAATCAGTCAATCTGAATTTGAAAAACATAATTTATTTGGACAGGGTGAGCCGAATGTAAATTATGCTAAATATTTTATTGGTCAATCCTATCTAAATTTATTAACAGCAAAGTCTCCTTTATTAGTTGCCAATGTCACATTTGAACCTGGCTGTCGAAATAATTGGCATATTCATCATGCATCACAAGGTGGGGGGCAAATTTTATTATGTACCGCTGGTAGCGGTTGGTATCAAAAATATGGGGATAAGCCAATAAGTTTAGAGCCCGGTATGGTTATCACCATTCCTGCGAATGTAAAACATTGGCATGGCGCTAAGATTGACTCATGGTTTAGCCATATCGCTATCGAAGTGCCGGGTGAGGATACCTATAATGAATGGTGTGAAGCGGTATCTGAAGAAGATTTCCAAAAATTATGCTAATTAATTAGATTTAAAACATTAATTTCAATGTGAGATAATGACATGACAAATATCTGTTCTCAAACGGTTATTACAGTTCCACCTCAGACAATTCAGTTAGAACAACGTTGGGATAAGATTTTTCTGCAAAGTGATAAAGTTGAGCATTTTAAAGTCACGTTTAAAAATCGTTATGGCATTACGCTTGCCGCAGATCTATATCGCCCAAAAAACAGCCCAGATAAATTATCTGCTATTGTTGTCGCAGGACCATTTGGCGCCGTAAAAGAGCAGGTATCGGGTTTTTATGCGCAAACTTTAGCAGAGCGAGGATTTATTGCTTTGGCATTTGATCCCTCTTTTACTGGTGAAAGCAGTGGATTACCGCGTAATCAAGCATCTGTTGAAATCAATACCGAAGATTTTAGTGCCGCTATCGATTATCTTGGATCTATAGATTGCGTTGAGCGGGAGCACATTGGTATTTTGGGGATTTGTGGTTGGGGTGGTATGGCTTTAAATGCTTCATCAATTGATACTCGAATTAAAGCGGTAGCAACCGTTGTCATGTACGATATGAGTCGAGTTATTTCTAAAGGTTATAATGATAGCATGACAGAAGGGCAACGATTAGCAATGAAACAGTCATTGAATAATAGCCGCTGGGACGATTCACAAAATAGTTATGCCACATTGAATCCAAGAAACAATATTACCGTTGATCAAATCACGGATGAAACACCACAATTTATTGCAGATTATTCTCGTTTTTATACCACTAAACGTGGTTTTCATATTCGTTCTGTCAATTCAAATCCGAATGGTTCATGGGTGTTAAGTATGCCGCTTTCATTTATTAATCAGTCGTTATTGAATCATGCCCATGAAATTGAGTGCCCAACATTAATTATAGCCGGTGAAAAAGCGCATTCTCGTTACTTTTCAGAAGATGCGTTTAAAATGGTTGGCAGTAAAAATAAAGAATTAATGATTATTACTAATGCAGTGCATACTGATTTATATGATAATACCACCAATAAAATTCCCTTTGATAAATTAGAAACGTTTTTTAGCGCTAATTTATTATAAATTTTGGGGACTAAAATATGGAAAAGCTTTGGCGTTAAAAGGCCATTAACGACAGAGCTTAAAAAGATTTTAAGATTTTTCGTTAAAAACATAGGTATTTATACCATCGATTATAAGAAAAATGAGATAATCTCTACAACTAAAATAGACAAACATCTTTGGTGATTGTTAAGAACCTAAAAAAATGTAAGAGTAGTGATTGATATCTTTAGTGAGATTGTTTGTTATCATGAAATACACTTTAATTTCCAATACTTAGTTAAATAAATTGACAATAATGTCAATGCTAAAGATTACCGATAAATCACATAGATTATTCCGTTACAATTTATCAAATTGATATACCTTAAAAAGTCCTAAAAGTTTTAAGAACTCTTTACATAAAATACCAATACAAAACCTTGTTACTCTTTTATGATTTAAATGTCGATATTAGGTTTAATCATGCAGATCTTAATGTCAAAGATAGGTTTAGTATTACTCAGGGTGAGTATTATTAATTGTAGTAAAGGAGTAGTGTTTTATGTTTCCGTCAAGTTATAGTCAGCGCTCGGATATTGTGAGTGCCAATAAAAAAAAATCCTCATCATTTATCTTTGAGAAAAAACGAAAATTCATCAAGCTTCTTTCTTGCCATTCTAGCTATTTAACTTATAATCGTATGTATGTATGTATGTATGTATGTATGTATGTATGTATGTCGAGTCCTGTTTTAGCATTATCAAATAAGACAAGCAATATTATTCATGGAACCCCTCCTTATTTAACATTTGATAATGGTCAAACAAAAAGCACAGATACTAAAGCCTTATCTTGGGTAAGTTATATAGAAAACGGCCGTGAAGTTAAACATAATAGGCCACCTGTGGATAATGATAATAACCCCTTATCTATTGCACTTCCCACTAATCTTGCAACTTTTGCTGATATAAAAACTATAGTGCCGGTTGATACTCCTATTGATGGTGATAAAATCCAGTCGATTGATTTTATCAAACTATTGCAAGCACCTTATAATTATGGTCGGGATGATGATGGTGATGTGATAAATTCAGGAACTGGTAAAATCCAAATGACAATTGTTGGTTCTACTGGTCAAAAAGTTGCTCGGACTGATGCTATTGACAAGTGTTTGGCGCCGTATAATATCAATCTAAAAATTGAAGACGGTAGCATTCAAACTCAATATGGTCTTCCAAATACAACGAAATTTAGTGATATAAATGATAATTATATTTTCACTGTTGGTTCAAGTACCATTTACACTTGTTTTGTTCAACCAAATACATCTGTGGTTTATGATAATCGAGGCGTTGCCGGAGAATGGGACTCAGATAGCAAGGCTTTTTTAGTTCAAGATATTAACAATCCAGAATCTAATTTCCCTGCAATAGGTGGCAATAATCTTAGCTTTAAATTTATTGTTGCTGGACTAGATAGTTACCGTCAACTTAGTTATACCAAAGAACCAAGTAATTCGAATATTGATTTAGAATTTAGTGAAACGCAACACTATAAAATACCTTTGGTGACTTTAAAAGGGCCAAACGCTAATTCTCCTTCATATAAAAGGAGTTTTGTGCCAACACAATTTACTATTTATGCTGACCGAGCGAAGACTCTCCCCATTTATCGATTTAAATTGCGCCGCTGGTTTATTCCTCAACTAAATAGTACGGGTGATGACTATATTACAAACGTCAGCCATGATGCAGCAGTTAGTTTTTGCTCAAGCTTAGCGGGTTATAGAATGCCGACTGTGGCAGATTTGACTAATGCTAATGGTGGTGGTTGGAATGGCGGTTACCCTGGAAATGGTAAAAAACCACTTTGGCAAATAAATGGTGGATTGGCTTCAGAATGGGGGGAGCTACATAGTTACTTCGGTTTCACTATGTTCGCTTTCTGGACAGGTTCACCATCCTCAACGCCAAATCAATATTATATTGTCGATTCAGCAGGTGATAGTATATCAGCTATTAAAAATCAATTTACCCAAGCGGTTTGTGTTTCACCCTAAATAATATTTAAATCTGTATGTTTAAGGTATGGCTCTTTAAACAGAAATTATAAAAGGGAGCGGATTACGCTCCCTTTTTATTTGAATATATCATTTGATAATAAATTAAAAATGCCGTCTGATTATTTAAATAAATTTGTTTAATCGTTTAAAAGTTGCTAAGGGCAATATATCTAAATTAATAATCCTTAAATTAGGTAATTGAATCTTGTAACCTTATTTAAATTTTTAACCGTTAAAATAATACAAGGTAAAAAATTCTCATACTCATTTTAGTGATAAAAAATATTCCACTTCCTCAATTTTTATACTGAAACACAGGCGTTTTCTGAAAGATTTTGCAAAATTTCCTGTATTTTTATTAATAAATTGATTGTAAGTTAGTTTTTAATTTATGTTTCAAATAGTGATGCTAAATCCATCTATTTAAAGCGGTGAAATCGACTATGATTAAAAAACATACTTGCTTTTTTTTTAATCAGAGCTTATAAATATCACTGATAAGCATTCGCTTATCTTAAATATACTGGAGGAGCTTATAATGGTACAAAAATTTGCTGCATACGGTAGTGATGTTTCAGCTGGTACTTATAAATGTGCTGACTGTGGATATATTTATTCCAACCAAAGTAAGAAATCGTTACCCCCTTGTCCGGATCATAATAAAAAACCACATAGTAAAAATGGTTGGTATATAGTTAGTGGGCAAGGAGATTCAGTTAAAGATCCTCATCCAAATAAAAAATAATTTTTGTCTTTAAAAGGTAACACAATGTGTTACCTTTTTTGGTTTTAAGGTAAGATTAAAATAGTTAAAAATATACACATTATTAACTTTCAACTTAATAAAAAGTTATATAAAACTATGTTAGAATTTAAATGTGTTATCATTTCTAAAACTATAATAATGGAAATATAGATTTGTTAGATTAAGGTATTGATGATGAAGCAAGTGATTAAATTGGCAATTTTATTTTTGTGTTTTGCAATATTTTCAAATGTACATGCGTCTGAAACAGATAATGCTGCTGAGATTTCCAAAGCATTAGCTGATAGTGCAAAGAAATCTTTATTAGGCGATGAAGGAAAGTTTCCTTTAAAAGTCAAATCAGATTATGAAATAACTAATATTTCAGCTAATCACAATAATGTTGTTTTTGAATATAAAATGCCAACTGATAGCAAAAATACCGCACTAAATGAATTTATAGAAAATGTTAGATTAGGAATAAAAGGTCAGTTTTGTGATAAACCAGACGTATTTAATGTATTAAATACATATGATATCGGCTTTATTTTTCAGTTTGAATTTAGTGATAAACGAAAAATTCCTGTCACATTATCAATAAAAGAAATTTGTCTATGATTGAATCATGAATGCAAATTCCCTCCCTTATTGAAGAGTCTGAAAATATGGCTTAATAGCAGTACGTTTTCTATTTGGTTTTCATTTTTAATTAAATATAGGCTCGTGATTTTTTAATCCAAATAATTAAAAATATCGACCTACCAAAACTAAATAGATTATAAGCTAACCATAAACCCTGGTTTCCCCAGATTGGTACAGCAATGTATTGTGCTACAAACCAAACCAATAACGCCAATAGCATTGAGTCGCGTATTGATGTTGTATAACTGATTCCAGAAAAAACACCATAATAGATTAATCCACCCGATGCAACAATTGGAAAAATGATTAACCAATATTGATATTGAAGCGATAGCGTTATGATATTAGTTTGATTGGTTAATAACTTTATGATGGTTGTATCGAAGGTTAGCCAAATTGCAATTAAGATAATTGGGCAAATAATGCAGGCTTGTAGTGACCACCGTAAAGTTTGATTGTAAAGGTGGATATTTTTATTTCCTTTAGCTCGTCCACTGAAAACGCTGGAAGCATTAGCAAAACCGTCAAATAGATAAGCCATCATATAGTGAACTTGAAATAAAATGGCATTGGCGGCTAAAACTTCAGTATTGAACGTTGAACCAATAGAAATAAAGTGGTTAGTTACAATTAATAAGCAGATAGTCCGAATCATTAAATTAGTGTTTACTAGAATTACACCTTTTAATGATTGCCATGACAAAATAGATCTTAAATCCACTTTTTGTTCACTTTTAGGCAAATAACGGCAGGTAAACCAAATACCGACTAAAGTGCAACATATTTGTGCAATTAATGTTGCAAATGCTACGCCTTTAATGTCCCAATGACACCACCAAACAAAAATTACTGCCATCAAAATGTTGAGTAAATTAATAAACACTTGTAAAAACAGAACGGCTTTTATTTTGGATATCCCCATTAACCAGCCAACTAGGACATAATTAATCAGAACAAAAGGTGCCCCCCAAATTAATATAGAAAAATAGATATCAGCATAATGTTGAACATCTTGATTCGGTTTGATGATGTGCATTGAAGCAACAAAAATCAATTTTTGAAAAATTATAAATGCCAAACCTAAAAAGATTGCGATAAAAAGCGGCCGTATAAGAGACGATCTTAATAACAAACAATTATCCAACGCTTGCGCGGCAAAACCGGTGGTACTTACTCTTAAAAATCCAAATAACCAATAAATAGTATTAAATATTACTGTTCCTATCGCAATTCCAGCAATAAAAGCTGGATTGGGTAAATGACCGACTAAAGCCGTATCGACCACGCCAAGAAGAGGGGTAGTAATGGTTGATAAAATAAATGGAATAACTAATTTAATATAATCTTTAAACTGATATTGCAAATTTGATGTTGATGACATTGTTTAAAAACCTAAAATTGATTCAAGTAACAGTTTAGAATAAGGATTTTTAACTTGACTGAGTTGTTGTATTTTATCAACGTATTCCACGATTTCACCTTGATAAAAAAATGCAACTTTATCACAAAGATAAGTAATTGTAGTTAAATCATGCGTGATAAAGATACTGGTCAAATTTAGCTGTTTTTGTAGATCGGCAAGTAATGTTAAGATTTGGCTTTGAACAGAAATATCCAACGAGCTTACCGCTTCATCAAATAAAATAAATTGAGGCGAGCAAGCTATTGCTCTGGCAATGCAGACACGCTGTAATTGACCTCCACTCATTTCGTGAGGAAACCGTTCATAAAAAGAATGGTCTAATCCAACTTGTTCTAATAACGCATTGATACGATGCTGACGTTCCTCTTTTGATAGCTTTTCGTAAATATCAAGTGGCTCAGCAATAATTTGGCCGACATTAAAGTATGGATTAACCGAAGAATTATAATCTTGAAATACCGCACTGATATTTTTGCGTATAGCTGCTTTTTTCCATGTACGTTTGTTAATATCTTGCCCGCTAAAATAGATTTTGCCACTGTCAGGTTTCTCAAGGCCTAAAATCAGCTTTCCTAATGTACTTTTTCCGCTACCACTTTCACCAATAATACCAAGACACTCACCTTGTTTTAAATCGAATGATACATTTTTGATAATTGTGTTTTTTTTATGGCTAAATATACCAGGTTTCAAAAACGATTTTTTTACATTTACAACTTGCAATAACGGTGGCATCAAATTGTCTCCGAGATTAAATTTGGATTATTAGCGTAAATAACCGTATTAAATTTATTCAATAATTGCTTGCGAGTATCAATCAGGTAACGAGTATATTCATGTTTGGGATGATAAAAAATCTGATCACGGCTGCCAGATTCAACAATTTTACCTTTATTCATTACGATAATATCATCGGCAATATGATGAATTACACCTAAATCGTGAGAAATAAAAATCATAGTCGTTTTAGATTTTATCTCTTCAAGCATTTTTAAAATATAAAACTGACTAATTGAATCTAATGCGGTTGTTGGTTCATCGGCAATAATAAGCTCAGGTTCAAGTACTAATGCCATACCAATCATTATGCGTTGTAACATACCACCACTTAACTGATGCGGGTATTTTTTATAAATCTCTTTGGCATTATCGAGCCCTATATTTTCAATCATCAATAAGGTTTTAGCAATAGCATCATTTTTATTGATAGTCAGATGAGCTTGAAGGGTTTCAACTACTTGTTTGCCAATACAATAAAGCGGATCAAAAGCAATCATAGGTTGTTGTAATATTATCGAAATAGCACTACCGCGAATTGGTCTTAATGTCTTTTTATTCTGTTTTAGCAGATCTAAAGTTGAATTAGCCTGTTTGAACAGGATTTGTCCTGTCACACTAAAATAGGATTCTAATAAGCCGATGATTGCTTTGCAGGTTAAACTTTTACCGCTGCCACTTTCACCAACAATACCTAAACATTTATGATGATTGACGGTAAAAGATATATCATCAAGTAACTTGTTACCATTATTAAGCGTAACGGTCAGTTGCTTTACTGCTAACAATGGGCTACTCATGCTGTTTTTTCCTTAGGATCTAAGATATCTCGTAAACAATCACCTAACATATTAAATGCCGCTACAACAATTAAAATAGCTATACCAGGATAAACCATCTGCATAGGGTGCTGAGTCATTACGTTTTTTGCTTCACTTAACATTAGTCCCCATTCGGCAGTAGGCGCTTGGACGCCTAATCCTATAAAGGATAACGCTGAAATATTCAATATCACCCAGCCAGTGTCTAAGGTAGCCAATATAACTACTTCGGACATGACATTAGGCAATAAATGACGATAAATGATAAAAGAATGTGGTGCACCAATTGCTCGTGAAAAAAGGATATAGTTTTTTCTGCTATATTTAATTACTGAACTTCGGATCATTCGACTATACCAAGCCCATTTGACTACAATATTAGCAATAATAATGTTTTCAATACCCACACCTAAAACACCAACTATAGCTAAAATCATCACTTGGCTCGGAAATGACAACATGATGTCACAAAGACGCATAATACATTCGTCAAGTTTGCCTCGTTGATAACCAGAAATAAGACCAATGATACTACCAACAATTATTGTGATAATCATGGTTAACAGAGATAAGAATAGGGTAGAACGGATACCATAAAGTAACCGAGAAAAAATATCACGTCCAAGATGGTCACAACCAAGCCAATGCTCGCTCGATATAGCGGCATATTTTCGCACTATGCGAACTTTATTTGGATCAAAAGGTGCAATATAAGGGGCTAATATACCTAAAACAATTATTGTAATGATGATTATCAAACAAACTAAAGCGGTTTTATTGCTAATTACTTGCTTAATTAAATTCATACAGAGCCACCATTACTTCGTAATCGTGGATCTAACCATTGATGAATAACATCAACAATAAAGTTACATACTACAAACAAAATGGCCATAATTAATATGTAAGCCTGAATTACTGGATAGTCGCGATTCATAATAGCGGCTATACATAATCTTCCTAAGCCAGGCCAAGAAAATATATATTCGACAACAAAAGACCCTGCAATTAATTGTGGAATGGTCATACCTAATGCGGTAATTGTGGTATGTAGTGAATTGACTAATACATGCTTAAGAATGATGGTTCTCTCTTTCAAACCTCGACTACGGGCATAAAAGATCGAATAATTATGCATATTTTCCAGCATATTATTACGGATAAAACGAATATACGTTGAGATGTAAACAAACGACAAAGTTAACGTCGGTAAAATCAGGTTCTGCCAGGTTCCATACCCGTTGGTTGGCAATAGATCTAAATAAGTAGCAAACAGCCAAATAAATAGCAAACCTAACCAATAACTAGGCATTGCGGTACCTAAAAAAATAATAATTCGAACAATATGATCGAATGCTGAATTAGCAAAGATTGCACATAACACACCTAAAACTAAACTGACAATAAGTGTAAATAGAAATGACGACATTGCTAAAACTAATGTAGGAATTAAGCTACGGATAACTTCATCCCAAACTAATCTGTCACGATGAATAAACGAACGCCCAAAATCAAGATGTAAAACGTCATATAGCCAAGTAAAATATCGTTCAAAAAAAGGTTTATTTAATCCTAATTCCTGACGCATACTTTCAATAGCATCTGGGGTTGGCATTATTTCATTTAAGCGTAAGGCAACTTCAGCAGGATCGGAAGGGGCTAGATTGATAAGCAAAAAAGCGATAAAAGAGATACCGAATAATATCGGTATCATCATCGTTAAACGTTTAACAATATAATTTAACATTATTGATCAAAAATATTTATGTACTAAAAATGCATTTTCTCAAATGGAATATCAAATTGAGAAGGCGCAAATTCAATTCCTTTTAAAGATTTAACCGCAATAGCCCGATTTCGTTCATAAGTTAATGGTATGTAAACCGCTTCATTATGTAATGTTTCAAGCACGTAACGGAATAGATCTTGTCGCTCTTTTTCATCTGTTGAGATCAATGCTTTACTAATACTTGCATCGATTTGCGGTTTCTCTTTTAAGCCCTGTTGAGCCATATAGTCACCATAAACAGGTAGTTTCATACCGGATAAAAATGATTGTGGATCATATGGTGTACCCCATGAGATATCAAATACCATATCAAAATCCCCCGCTTTTTGGCGATCACGATAACCTTGCTCTTCTTCACCGTGAATATTAAGCTTTAATCCAACTTGCTCAAACTCATCTTGCATATATTGAGCAATTGTTTTTTGTGAAGCGGTGTTACTATCATAATAAAGTGTGATTTCAAAAGGTTTGCCATCTTTTTGACGATAATTTTGGCCTTTAACTTTTACCCAACCCGCTTTATCAAGTAGCGTTTCGGCTAATTTAGTGTCATATACATAAGGTTTTAACCCAATGTTAGCATAAGGAATATTGGTTGCCATTAATGTATCAGCAGGTGCTTCACTATTATTGAAAATACCTTCTGAAATATCTTTTTTACTAATGATATGTTCAATCGCTTGGCGGACATTAACATCACTTAGCTGGTCACGAGTCGTGTTCATTAATACAATTCGACTAGATACAGGTTTAGACATTAAAGTCTGAAACTTATCCATTGTTGAAAAACGTTCAAATGAATCTGCATCAACCATATTTTTACCATAGATGAGATCGATTTCACCTTTTTCGAGTGCCATTAGTCGGCTTTGGTTATCAGCAATAACTTTCATGGTCACTTTATTGAGTAATGGTTTAGTTCCCCAATAAGTTGGATTAGCGTTAAACACTGCATATTGATCTTTCTTATGATCACCTAATACATAAGGGCCGGTACCAATGTAAGATTTAACGCCATTTTTAGTTTCACCATCAATCATAGAATTAGGTGAAATAAAGCGCATAGGTCGGGTTACGGCAATTTCAATCATAAAAGGGTAATAGGGTTCGGAAAGGTTAACTTGTAGGGTATAATCATCTACTGCTTTGATTTCAGTAATTAAACGAACCATTTCAAGCCAAGTGTGACGAACTTTGTTTGATAACACGGCATCCCAATTCAGTTTTGCACTGTGCGCATCAAATTTTGCGCCATCACTAAATGTCACGTCTTTTCTTAGTTTGAACGTGTAAGTTTTACCTTCGTTAGTAATAGTCCAGCTTTCTGCAAGCCAAGGTGAAAAAGTGCCATCTTCGTTATAATGAACCAATGATTCATACAACATATTTTGCGCCCACATTTCACCGGAATAGAGATGAGGGTTTAAGTCACGAATATCACGAAAATTAGCAAAAGTTATATCATCTTTAGCAAAACAGTTAATACTAACGCTAGCTAAAACTAATGCTAAAAGTAGATTTTTTATACGAGTGAAATTAAAAAACATATTTAGTCCATTAATTTATTGGGATTAGGAGCGAGATAGTAACATAAATGAGAATGATAATAAATATCACCTGCATGTTTTTTATAAAAAACATTTTAAAAATCATGGCATTTATTTTATCAAATTCTATTAATTGATTTAAATCTAATTAAGTTTAAATTTAAATAAAGTTAACTCGATTAGTTAAAAATATAGCTTAAAACTTTTTAAAAGTCTTTATGAATAAACAAAAAATATAATTAAGCATTTTATTACCATTGTTTGGCAGCTCCAAAATTGAGTTTAGATTGATCTATCTAATTTTAATAGAGAAGAAAAAGAGAAAATCATTGCCAATATAAATCGCTAAATGGTGTCTGTTCTATGCCTCGTTAAATATTCAAACATTTATTATTGAATTGCTTTATAATAGATTTGAATAATTTATTTCACGTTTATTTAGGAATCATTGCATGTCATTTGACTCTCTTGGCTTAGATGCTAAGATTTTAAAAGCTATTGAAGAACAAAACTATACCGATCCAACCCCCATTCAACAACAAGCTATTCCAGTAATTTTGTCAGGTAAAGATTTAATGGCGAGTGCTCAAACTGGTACAGGAAAAACAGCGGGGTTTGGTTTACCTATTTTACAAAAATTGCATGAAAAGCAATTTAATACAGAATCTAAAAGAGGAAAGCGTCCTTTATATGCGCTAATTTTGGCGCCCACTCGTGAATTAGCTGCACAAATAGGTGAAAATATTCGGGATTATAGCCGATATCTATCTATTCGTTCTTTGGTGGTGTTTGGTGGAGTAAGTATCAATCCTCAAATGATGAAACTTCGCGGTGGGGTGGATATCTTAATTGCAACACCGGGTCGGCTATTAGATTTGGTTCATCAAAATGCGGTGGATCTCTCTACAGTAAAAATATTAGTACTTGATGAAGCGGATCGCATGTTAGACATGGGCTTTATTCATGATATTCGTCGCGTGATCGCTAAATTACCTAAAAAGCGACAAAACTTACTTTTTTCAGCGACATTCTCAGATGAAATAAAATCATTAGCTAATACAATTTTAAATTCACCTAAATCGATCGCTGTAGCCAAAACCAATAGTGCATTTGAGCAAATTACTCAATATATCCACCGAGTTGATAAACGCCGTAAACGTGAACTTCTTTCTTACTTAATTGGTAAAAACCAATGGCAACAGGTATTAGTTTTTACGCGAACGAAATACGGCGCTAATCATCTTGCCGAACAGCTTACTAAAGATGGCATTAAAGCCTCGGCAATTCATGGTAACAAAAGCCAAGGAGCAAGAACTAAAGCTTTAGCTGATTTTAAGTCAGGACAAATACGCGCCCTCGTTGCTACCGATATCGCAGCCAGAGGTTTAGATATTGAGCTATTACCTCATGTTGTCAATTATGAATTACCACAAGTGGCAGAAGATTATGTGCATCGTATTGGTCGAACAGGACGGGCACAAAATCAGGGGCAGGCAATATCATTAGTTTGTATTGATGAGCTTGCTCAATTAAAATCAATTGAGAAATTGATTAAAAAAACGATTCCAGAAATTTTTACTCAAGGATTTGAAGTCGATCCTCGAATTAAAGCGGAGCCAGCAAAAAAAGCCAAGCCTGCTCCAGCAAAAAGAAGACGTGTTGATAAAACTCGAACTTCTAAAAATAACCAGAATAGTATGAAGCAATCTAGCCATCATACATATTCTAAAACTAACTAAATTTTCTAAAGTAGAAGGATATTATTATGGCTAAGGTTAATCGCAGTCGTCGTTTAAGAAAAAAATTACATATTGAAGAGTTTAAAGAGTTAGGTTTTACCGTAAGTTGGTCATTTGACGAAGGGACGAGTGAAGACACTATTGATAACGTTGTTGATCAATTCATCATTGAAGCAATACAAGCAAACGGTTTGGCTTACGAAGGTAGCGGATATTTAAACTGGAAAGGTATCATTTGTACGCAAAAATTGGGTAATTGTACTGAAGAAAATCGTGACGTTGTCACTAAATGGCTTGAAAGCCATGGCTTAAAAAATGTCAAAACCAGCAATTTAATTGATATTTGGTGGGATGAATTAGAATTTTAATTTCTAAGTTGAATAAATACTAAAATAGCCACTAATGTGGCTATTTTTATGGATTTTAACGTTACTCAATTCCTTGGCTACGCAAATAATCCTCATAATTACCGGTATAATCAATGACTTTTTCCGGCGTGATTTCAACAATTCTTGTTGCAAGTGAGCTAACAAATTCACGATCGTGCGACACAAAAAATAGCGTTCCTTGATAAAGCTCTAATGCCATATTTAACGATTCAATTGATTCCATATCCAAATGGTTGGTTGGTTCATCCATGACAATAATGTTTGGACGCTGCATCATTAATTTACCAAATAACATACGTCCTTTTTCACCACCAGATAGGACTTTAACTTGCTTTTTAATGTCATCTTGTGAAAATAATAAGCGACCTAAAATGCTGCGCACTGCTTGTTCATCATCAGTTGGTTGTTTCCATTGACTCATCCAATCAAATACGGTTAGATCCTCGTCAAATTCGTATTCATGATCCTGTGCGTAATAGCCAATATTGGCATTTTCTGACCATTTAATATCACCTTGTTCTGGCACTAATTCGCCCATAAGGGTTTTTAGTAGGGTAGTTTTACCAATACCATTAGTCCCCAAAATAGCCACTTTTTCGCCAACTTCAACCATTAAATTGAGATTTTTAAATAGTGGTCCGTTATCAAATCCTTTAGTGAGATTTTCAACGACCAGAGCATTACGAAACAGTTTTTTATCTTGTTCAAAACGAATAAACGGATTTTGTCGGCTTGATGCTTTCACTTCTTCTAATTTGATTTTCTCGATTTGTCTTGCACGTGAGGTTGCTTGTTTGGATTTTGCGGCATTAGCACTAAAACGACTAACAAACGATTGTAGTTCACTAATTTGTGCTTTCTTTTTCGCATTATCCGCTAATAGCCGTTCTCTCGCTTGAGTAGAGGCGGTCATATAATCATCATAATTACCTGGATAGATACGTAATTCCCCATAATCCATATCAGCCATATGAGTACAGACCATATTAAGAAAATGACGATCGTGCGATATGATAATCATCGTGCTTTCACGTTCATTTAAGGTATCTTCTAACCAGCGAATAGTATCGATGTCTAAGTTATTGGTCGGTTCATCGAGTAATAAAATATCTGGATTAGAAAATAGGGCTTGGGCTAATAATACTCGCAATTTCCAACCCGGAGCGATTTCACTCATTAATCCATAATGTTGCTCAATTGGTATACCCACTCCGAGGAGTAATTCACCCGCGCGTGATTCAGCGCTGTAACCGTCCATTTCAGCATATTGGGTTTCTAAATCTGCAACCTTAAAACCATCTTCCTCACTCATTTCAGGTAATGAATAGATACGGTCTCGCTCTTGTTTAATTTGCCATAATTCGGTGTGCCCCATAATGACGGTATCAAGTACGCTATATTCTTCAAAAGCAAATTGATCTTGGCGAAGTTTACCTAATCGTTCATGTGGATCAAGTGAAACATTACCTGAGGTTGGCACAAGATCACCACCAATAATTTTCATAAACGTGGACTTACCACTACCATTTGCGCCGATTAATCCATAACGATTACCATTACCAAATTTTACTGAAATGTTTTCAAATAGTGGCTTACTGCCAAATTGCATTGTGATATTACTTGTTGTTAACACGGATAATTACTCTCGAATTGATTTGTGCAACTCGTACTTGAAGCATTTTTCTTAAGCTTAAAGTGAAGTGGCTAAACTGTGATTTGGCGCACATTATGCCATAATAAAGCGATTTTTAGCACTTTTGTTACTAAATTTATGTTTCAAAAACCCCGCTCCTCAACTTTTTTTGATTAGTAAACATATCATCCTTATTACTGTTTACATTAATAAGCCGAATTGATACTATGCCAAACTTTCTTTTATCAATAAGAATTTAATATGTATTATCTTATTTTTGTGACGATAGTTTGGTCGTTTTCATTTAGTTTTATTGCTGTTCATCTAAGTGGGCAAGTTGATACGTGGTTTGCAGTTGTAATGCGCGTCTTGCTGGCTTTTATAACCTTTATTCCTTTTTTACGCTTTAAAGGTATTTCTGTAAAACAGATGGTGTTGTTGATGGGCGTTGGTGCTTGTCAATTAGGTATTATGTACTTTTTTTATTACAACTCTTTCCAATATATTTCAGTGCCTGAAGTGTTATTATTTACTATTTCAACGCCAATTTATGTCACGCTAATTTATGATTTCTTGCAAGGACATCGACTCAGACTTGTTTACCTATTAACCGCTGTTATAGCTGTAATTGGCGCAGCCGTTATTCGTTACGATCATATTAGTCGAGATTTTATTATCGGTTTTCTCCTGATTCAGGGCGCTAATATGGTTTTTGCCTTGGGACAGGTTGGATATAAACGTATTATGGAGCTTTATCCATTACCGCAACATCAAGCTTTTGCATGGGTCTATTTAGGCGCAATACTGGTGGCTAGTATTGGCTGGTTTTTATTTGGCAATCCCGAAAAACTACCCACTACCCAATTACAATGGGGGATAATTATTTGGCTTGGGGTTGTGGCATCTGGATTATGCTATTTTTTATGGAATTATGGCGCAACCAAAGTCGATTCGGGTACGCTTGCCATTATGAATAATTTGGTTATTCCAACTGGTATTTTAGTTAATGTTATTATTTGGCACCAATCGATTGATTGGGGCCGATTTGCGCTAGGTAGTGCAATTATTGTTTCTGCTTTGATCTTGCATCATAAATTCAAAAAGCTAGAGGCAAATTAATTTTTCTAAGCAAACTGTAACATTATTGATAGAATTAGCGGTGTTGTCACGGATGATAATGCCGTTGATATCAATAAACTTGAAGCAATAGGACCTTGCAATACCTCAAACTGTCTTGCCATCATATAACAATTTATCGCAATTGATACCGAACTTAGTAATACAATAACTTGCAGTTCTAAAAGTGGTAATCCGACTATTATCGCTAAAATATAGGTCACAATCGGTAAGATAAATAGTTTTAAAACACAAATGGCTATTGTGATCGGTAAATCATCGCGGATCTTATATTCAGCAAGCCCCATTCCTAAAACGATTAATGAGAGAGGCGCTGTCATATCGCTTACCATCTTCGTCGCTTGATTGATGAAGAAAGGTAGTGGAATGTGTACATAATTGACAACTATTCCTGCAAAAATACCAATAATAATCGGATTTTTTGCTACATTTTTAAATGCTTTTATAAATCCTTTAGTCGATAATTTTCCCATCTGGACAAATTCGATGGATACCGTGGCTAATGTCCATAAAATTAACGCATTAAAAATCACAATAATAGCAACAATCGGAATGGCTTTTTCGCCTAATAACATTTTGATAATTGGTATGCCCACAAACACAGTATTGGTATAAATTCCACCCATTGCAAACATGGTACTTTGCGAGCCATTGAGTTTGAAAAATTTAACCGCAATAAAGCAGCCTAATGCAAACACAATAAATGAGCCACCAAAAAAGACCAATAAAAGATTGGCATCAATTTCAGAATGCTCTGAAAAATGGCTCATAATCTGAAATAACATAATTGGGAAGGCAATATAAAACGTAAATTTGGTAACACTATCGGTCACCGTTTTTTGCCAACGCCCCGCTCTAACTGCTATGTAGCCTAATAAAATCAAAACGAACAGAGGCAATGTAGTTAAAAACTGTTGCCATAATGTGATTAGAAATTCCATGTTACTTTTATGCGTGATTTCTGGTGAAGTACCATTCTAATTCAGTTGAGCGTTTTGAATCAAATTGGTAGCCTTCTAAATTAAAACTTTTAATATCGTCACTGTTATTAATGCTATTTTTTATAATAAATCGACTCATTAAACCTCGTGCTTTTTTAGCATAAAAGCTGATCACTTTATAATCATTTTTACTTTTATCTAAAAAGATGGGTTGAATAACCTTAGCTTTGAGTTGTTTAATTGCTTTGAAATATTCATTAGAAGCTAAATTAATTAACGTTGGATTGGTTGATTTTGCCAACTCGTGATTTAAACACTCTGTTAACTTATCACCCCAAAATTGACATAGATTAGTATTATTACCATTTTTAAGGCGAATACCCATTTCTAGACGGTAGGGTTGAATTAAATCAAGTGGTCGTAATAAGCCATATAATCCTGATAAAATGCGTAAATGAGATTGTGCAAATTTTAGATCGGCATCATTAAAATCTTCTACATGCAAACCCTCATAAACATCACCTTTAAAAGCCAGAATAGCTTGCCTTGCATTATCAAAATTGAAGTCAGTATGCCAGTTCTGAAAACGTTCATAATTGGTAGTGGCAAGTTTTGGGCTGATCGACATTAGTTTAGCCAAGTCATCACTGCTAAGTTTTTTACAAATATCAATAAGTTGTTTAGTCGATTCTAAAAATTCGGGTAAGCTATGTTGTTTGGTAATTAAAGGCGTTTGATAATCAAGCGTTTTGGATGGAGAAATAATTGTTAGCATAAAAAATACCACCTATTGTGTTTTGTACCAATTGGGTTTATTTTACATCTAATCTTAGCAAATAAGGAGAACAAATATGAATAGTACCAAAAAAGAAATACATGAAATTCGATCTTGGGCCAGCATTCGTGAAACTTCTATTGAGATAGCTGAAGCTATTTTTGAATTAGCTAAAAATGATGAAAAACTCGCTGAGCAAATTTGGGAAGAAGGTAGCGATGAAGTCTTAAAACTCGCTTTTTCCAAAACTAAAGCAGACAAACTCTTCTGGGGTGAACAAACCATTGAGCGTAAAAACGTTTAATCTTTTATGAAATTAACTTTTTTAGGAACGAGTGCTGGGTCACCAACAGCTGAACGCAATGTTAGCAGTATTATGCTTGATCTCCGGCAGGAAAGAGGGCGTTTATGGCTTTTTGATTGCGGTGAAGCGACTCAAATGCAAATGCAAAAGGCCAAATTTAGTCTGGCTAAATTAGAGATGATTTTTTTGACACATTTACATGGTGATCATCTGTTTGGTTTACCTGGCGTGTTAACAACTCGTTCTTTGATGCAAAACCAATCGCCATTGACCTTAGTTGGTCCAAAAGGCATTAAGCAATTTATTCAAACTGTTATTGATATTAGTTATTCATGGCTGACTTATCCTTTAAATATTATTGAACTTGAGCAAGATGGTTTGGTTTTTGAGGATAATAAGTTTCGCGTTGAAGCCAAATTATTAGCGCATCGTGTTCCGTGTTTTGGGTATCGGATTATTGAAAAAGATCTGCCAGCGTCATTGGACATTGATAAGTTAAAAAAGGATAACATTCACATTGGTTCTTTTTATCGTGATTTAAAAGAAGGTCGAACCGTTACGTTAGAAGATGGTAGGATTATTCATGGTAAGGACTATCTAGAAACCATTAGAAAAGGTAAAAAAATTGCTATTTTAGGCGATACCATTCCTTGTCAGGCTTCAATTGATTTAGCTCAGGATGTCGATTTGTTAATCCATGAAGCAACCCAAGAGCAAGCTCTTGAAGAAAAGGCGCTTGAGCGAGGACATTCCACAACTGTACACGCGGCAACTATTGCCAAACAAGCTGATGCTAGGCGCCTTATTATTACGCATATTAGTCCTCGCTATAGCTTGAATGACAAAACAAAATTAGTCAATGAGGCTAGGAATATTTTTGCGCCCACTGAAATCGCAACTGATTTTGCTACTTTTGAAGTATAGTAAAATGAGCCGATCTTGTCGGCTAGTTGATTTTGTATAAGTTAGCTTTCTTCGTAAAAAATAATTCATCTCAAAAAGCCAAGATTTTGTAAAAAATATTGAGGAGTCTATACCGTCATTTTTTTTTCAAATATAGTATGATGAGCCAATTTTGTCGGTTAGCTGATTCTGTATGAGTTAACATCTTTTGTTAAAAAGATAATTAATTTTCGAAAGCCTCGATTTTGTAAATAATATCAAGGAGTCTATACCGTCTTATTTTTCTATACAGAATAAGATTAATAAATCTCCTTGGGAGATCTTGAATAAAATGCGCTATATTTATTATCTTTTAGGCAAGGATATTTCTTAATAAGGTGTATTAAGAAAGTTTAGTGATAAATTCTAAATTAATATCCCTAATTTTTTCATCCAATTTACATAATTATCGGCACTTTTTTCTATATCGTTTTGTGTGATTTTATCTGGGTAATCTGGCTCATTATTTGCGCCATAAATCGCAAAAATGGGCTGATAATCAGCTTGAACATAATTCATTGTTAATTCGAATGGTCTTAGAATTTGCTCGAGCGTATATTTATAATGTCCAGATTCGCAGTAATCAGCTTTCTTTATCCCCGCCGAAACCGCTAATCCTACTTTTTTATTTTTTAATTTGTTTCCTGAAGAACCAAATGCCCAACCATAAGTCATAACCTCATCCAGCCACTGTTTTAATAATGGCGGGCAATTAAACCAATATATTGGAAATTGAATAACTAAGTTTTGATGATTTTCAATTAAGTTTTGCTCAAAACTCGGATCTATTTTATGTGAGGGGTAGTGTGAATAAAGATCATGCAAGGTTATTTGATCATGATATTGATTTAATTTATTAAACAAGCATCGGTTAACATTTGAAGAAGCTAAATCTGGGTGAGCAATAATCACTAAAGTCCGTTTCATTGTAAATATCTCTTATCTATTTATAATTGAGTCATCATAGTATTGATACAATTATTTTTAAAGTACGGTAATTACAGTTATGTACTATCTTTAGGGAGAGTGTAAACATGGAAAATCATCATTGTGCCGAAGATCATTTTGAGAATAGTGGATTTAATTACACACTCTCAATGATTCGAGGAAAGTACAAGATTGTTATTCTTTATTGGTTAAACGAAAATCAACCATCAATGCGATTTAATGAACTTAAACGAAGTATTAATGACATTTCATTTAAAACGCTAAGTAATACTTTAAAAGAGATGGAAAGGGATAAATTGATTTTCAGAAAAGAATATCCGCAAATTCCCCCTAAAGTGGAATATGGGTTATTAGACCGAGGTAAATCTTTGGTACCGATTTTAGATATGCTTTGCCAATGGGGAAATAGCCATAAAGATGACAAATTATCCTAATTTAAAGTAACTTCATTCGCCGACGATGTCGGCGTTTTTATATGATTAAAGACAGAAATCTTTGATCAAATTTTCTATCGTTAATTTTGTTGGTTTTATAAAGTCCATTGAAATAAACTCGTCTGGTTGATGAGCTTGTTCAATAGAGCCAGGACCTAAAACTATGGTTGGCGCAATTTGATTTAAATAAGGCGCTTCAGTACTGTAATTGACAGTTTGTGCTTGATGACCCACTAAACTTTCAATGTGCTGCAATGCAGGGTGATCTTTTTTACATTCGTATCCTGGAATGGGTGATACTTCATATTCTACTGAAATACGATTAGGGTATTTATCCATAACGGGTTTTAGTGTTTCACATAATGCGTTATAAATCGAGTCAACATTATTATCAGGCAATACTCTTATATCAATAATTAATTCACAACACCCGCATATTCGGTTTGCAGCATCACCGCCATGAATCACACCTAAATTTAAGGTTGGATAGGGGACACTAAAGCCTTCATTATGATATTGTTCTTTGAATTTTTGTTTAAGGATTAATAGACGTTCAATGACTAAATGCATAATTTCTATAGCATTAATACCTTTGTCTGGATCGCTTGAGTGACCTGATTTTCCTATCACCTTTATTGAATTAGAAATAAATCCTTTATGTGCTCGTATAGGAATTAGTGAAGTAGGCTCGCCAATTATGGTGCAATCAGGTTTTAATTGAGTTTGTTTGGCAAAAAATGATGCACCAGCCATTGAGGTTTCTTCATCTGCAGTAGCTAATACATAAATTGGTTTGGTGAGTTTTTTTAGATCAATATCTCGCAAAGCATCTAGAATAAAAGCAAAAAATCCTTTCATATCAGCCGTGCCTAATCCGTAAAGCTTGTTATTATCTTCCGTTAACTTAAATGGATCTTTGCTCCATTGTCCATCATCAAAAGGAACGGTATCGGTATGGCCACTTAGTAGTAGGCCTCCTTGGCTTTTGTTTTCACTATTTGAATAAGTTGCCAGCATATTGAATTTATGACGTGTGTTAGGGACGGCTTGAACATCAACAGTAAATCCTAAATCCGCAAACCATGTCGCTAATTTGTCTATTAAAGGTTTATTGGAATAATCCAATTTTTCGTTGGTGACATTACTAATAGTTGGAGTGGATATCAATTCATTATAAATTGTCAAAAAAGAGGGGATTGCCATAAATTCACCTTATTAAATAATAACGTTTAGCTTTCATCATTCTTTGTTCAATGCGCTTTGCGTTAATACTAGAATGCAAAATACTAAGATTCAAAATACGATAATTCAAAATGGTTTACATGATAGCTTATTTTATATCAGCATGAATTAAAAAATTAATTATTAATCACTTATAAAATAATAGGAAGTGAAGATTAAATTATTTTAGATTGCCATATTAGTGAATGTACATCACTTTCCATTTAAAGTTGAGACCGATATTGATGCGTTATAAAAGAATTTATTAGCTGTGATAACACTTTTTTAGATCGAATTAGAGTGATTAATGGTGATGATTTTCTAATGCTAACTTTTCCCAATAGTAATTTACTGATTTTTAGCATTTACTGCGTTTACATTTAGAGTCGATTCTATTTGTAAAAAACATTTGCTATTATGCGTAAATTGAAAATAAATAGATTATAACGGTTAAATTTTTCGTTAATATTTATTATAAATTGTTACTTTAGAATAGGTGTTATTCATGAAACAAATAAATAAAAAATGGATTATTATCGCAGTTGTAGTTGTTGCTATTGGATTTATCTTATGGCAACAATTTAAGCCTGATGGATATGGTTCAGATTTTACTAGCGGTAATGGACGTATCGAAGCAACTGAAATCAATATCTCAGCCAAGTTAGCCGGTAGAATTGAAAAAATTAATGTTGATGAGGGTGATTTTGTTAAAGCAGGCCAACCTTTAGTTGTTATGCAAACAGATACATTACAAGCTCAGTTAAATGAAGCTCAAGCGCAATATCGACAAGCCTTGAGTAATGAAGCGACATCTAGAGCTCAAGTTGCCTTAAAAATGAGTGATAAAGTGGCGGCTTTAGCTGGCGTTACTCAAAGAGAAAGTGATTTAGATATTGCCAATAAGCATTTAGAACGAACAAAAGCCCTTTATCAAAAAGGGGCAATTTCAGTTCAACAATTTGATGATGATACCGCTAAAGTAAATAGTGCAAAAGCAGCATTAGACTCTGCTAAATCACAAGTTACCGCTGCCGATGCAGCCATTGAAGCTGCGCAAGCCGGTGTAGAAAGTGCTAAATCAGCTATAAACGTAGCGCAAGCAAATATTAATCAAATCCAAGCGGATATTGATGACAGTACATTAACTGCACCAGTTGATGGACGTATTCAATATCGCATTGCTCAACCCGGTGAAGTTTTACCTTCAGGCGGTAAAGTGTTAAATCTGGTTAATCTTTCAGATGTTTATTTAACTTTCTTTTTACCAGAAACAATTGCAGGTAAAGTCGGAATTGGTGACGAAGTAAGATTGGTTCTTGATGCTTTACCCAATAAAGCAATTTCAGCCAAAATTTCATTTGTCTCAAGTGTTGCGCAATTTACGCCTAAAACTGTTGAAACTAAAGATGAACGTCAAAAACTCATGTTTAGAGTGAAAGCACAATTAAGCCCAGAATTGTTAAAATGCTATATAACTCATGTTAAAACCGGCCTTCCTGGTGTGGCTTGGGTAAGACTAGATCCTAATACGGAGTGGCCTTCAGGTTTATCTGATGTTGCAAAATGCCAAACTAAATAATTGGAGATAGCATATGTCAGAGTCAAATAAAAAGGATTTGACGTTACTTGCTGAAGGTAAGGCCATTGATGATGCTGTTGTAAATGTAAGTAATGTATCGTTACATTATCAAAAAACGTGTGCGCTTAATGATGTTAGTATTGCCATCCCGCCTAGATGTATGGTGGGACTGATTGGTCCTGATGGTGTTGGTAAATCTAGCTTATTATCATTAATAGCGGGCGCACATGTCATTCAAGAGGGATTAGTTTACGTTTTAGATGGTGACATGAAAGATAAATCCCATCGTAAAAACGTCTGTACCCGTATTGCTTATATGCCACAAGGGTTAGGGAAAAACCTTTATCCTACACTTTCAGTTGAAGAAAATTTGCAATTTTTTGCTCGTTTATTTGGTAACGATGCTGCTGAAAGGCGACGTCGTATTGATGAGTTAACTAAAAGCACTGGGTTGTATCCTTTTTTATCTAGACCCGCTGGTCGCCTTTCTGGAGGGATGAAACAAAAAGTCAGCTTATGTTCTGCCTTGATTCATGATCCTGATTTACTTATTCTTGATGAACCAACAACGGGGGTGGATCCTCTTTCTCGCGCGCAATTCTGGCAATTAATCAATAAAATTCGTGAACAACGACCACAAATGAGCGTGATTGTTGCAACAGCTTATATGGATGAAGCGCAAAACTTTGATTGGCTGGTTGCAATGTATGGCGGTAAGATTCTTGAAACAGGCACGCCTCAAGCATTATTAGCCAAAACAGGTAAAGATAATTTAGATGATGCCTTTATCCAATTAATGCCAGAAGATGCTAGAGAAGGTTATGAATCGGTTGAAATTCCCCCATTAGATTTAAATAAAGATTTACAAGTGGCGATTGAGGCAAAAGGTTTAACCAAGCAATTTGGTGATTTTGTTGCGGTTGACCATGTTAACTTTTCAATTAAACAAGGCGAAATATTTGGTTTTTTAGGATCTAATGGTTGCGGTAAATCCACAACGATGAAGATGTTAACAGGGTTATTACCAATATCCTCAGGTGAAGCTTGGTTATTTGGTAAACCGGTTGATGCAAGTGATATTAATGTTAGACGTCATTTAGGTTATATGTCTCAGGCTTTTTCGCTTTACAGTGAATTAACGGTTGAACAAAACTTAGTTTTACATGCCCGTCTATTTGGTATTGAAGAAAGCAAAATTCCAGCAAGAGTTGAGGAGTTAGTTAAGCGTTTTGGCTTGGAAAATGAATTAAAAAGTTTACCAGATAGTCTACCGTTAGGGGTTAAGCAAAGACTATCTTTATCTGTTGCGGTGGTTCATAATCCTGAGATTCTTATCCTAGATGAACCGACTTCCGGAGTTGATCCCATTGCTCGGGATGACTTTTGGCGTTTAATTATCGAACTTTCCAGAAAAGATAAAGTTACGGTATTTATTACTACCCATTTTATGAATGAGGCGGCACGCTGTGATAGGATTTCACTCATGCACGCTGGTAAAGTATTAGCCAGTGATACTCCTGATAATATCATCCATTCCAAAAATGCTAAAACGCTGGAAGAAGCTTTTATTCGTTATTTAGTTGATGCTGGTGCAGATGATACCAATAGTGATGAAAAAGCAAGTGAAGAGCCTAAAACTTTAACCAATAAACAAGCTAATACAACGCAAGATGCTCACCTACAGGGATTTAGCTTAACTCGGATGATTGGGTGTATGTGGCGTGAAACTTTAGAGCTATCGCGCGATCCATTGCGAGCTTTGTTAGCACTTTTAGGTTCAGCTATCTTAATGCTGGTAATGGGCTATGGTATCACCATGGATGTAGAAGATTTAAATTTTGCGGTGTTAGATCGTGATCAAACTATTACCAGTCAAAATTATATTACCAATCTATCTGGATCTAAGCGCTATTTTATCGAGAAACCGCCAATCCTTGATTATGATGATATGGATCATAGGATGAGAAGTAATGAGATAGCATTAGCTATTGAGATTCCACCTAATTTTGGTCGAGATATTCAACGTGGTGATCCGGTTAGTATTGGAATATGGATTGATGGTGCAATGCCTTTGCGTGCCGATACGATTAAAGGATATGTACAAGGAATGCATCTTGCTTGGTTAAGTGACAAAATTAAAATGACTACCGGAACAACATCAAGTTCATTGGCAAATATCGAAACTCGATATCGTTATAATCCCGATATCAAAAGTTTACAAGCTATGGTACCGGCGGTTATTCCTATTTTATTATTAATGATTCCATCGATGTTAGCTGCACTATCCGTAGTGCGTGAAAAAGAGATGGGGTCGATAATTAACTTATATGTTACGCCTGTTACCAAAACTGAATTTTTATTAGGTAAGCAGGTTCCATATATTGTGATTTCGATGCTTAGCTTTTTATTATTGCTGCTTATGGCGGTTACAATATTTGGCGTACCAATTAAAGGCAGCTTGTTAACTTTGTGTTTGGCTGGATTAGCTTATTGTATTATTGCAACAGGTTTTGGATTACTTGCTTCGACAGTTACACGCAGTCAAATTGCGGTTATCTTTTTAACCTGTGTTGGTACCATGTTACCAGCGATACAATTTTCTGGTTTGCTTAATCCGGTTGCATCTTTAGAAGGTAGTGGACGATATATTGGTGAGGTTTATCCAACAACCCATATGCTTATTATTGCTCGAGGAGTCTTTAATAAGGCATTAGGATTTTTTGATTTACATAACTCAATATTTGCCTTGCTGATCACCATACCGATTATACTTGGTGCAAGTATATTCCTCCTCAAGAAACAAGAAGGATAGATATTATGCAAAGTTTTATTAATATTTATCGCTTAGGCATTAAAGAATTATGGGGATTGATTCGTGATCCAATTATGTTGCTGTTAATTGCCTACTGTTTTACGCTTGATATCTATACTGCAGCAACAGCAACTTCAGACTCGCTTCATCATGCGTCGATTGCGGTAGTTGATGAAGATGATTCGCCATTATCCAGACAAATTATTGCGGCGTTTTATCCACCCATGTTTAACCAACCGGTAAAACTAAACTCTATGGATGAAGTTGATCGAGGTATGGATACCGATAGTTATACTTTTGCATTGAATATTCCACCTAACTTTCAACGCGATGTGTTAAATAATCAAAGTCCAGAAATTCAACTTAATATTGATGCAACACGAATGGGGCAGGCTTTTGTTGGGAATGGTTATATTACCCAAATTGTGACCAACGAAATAACAAAATATTTCAATCAAATCGATAAACCCACCAGTTTGCCGGTGAATATTGAAGTTCATGCTGCATTTAATCCAAACTTGACCCGTTCTTGGTTTGGTTCCGTTATGGAAATCATCAATATTGTGACCACGTTGTCGATTATTTTAACTGGCGCAGCTTTAATGAAGGAGCGTGAACATGGTACTATCGATCACTTGCTTTCAATGCCAGTTACACCACTTCAAATCATGATATCAAAAGTTTGGTCGATGGGGCTTGTCGTGCTTGTTTCAACATGGGGGGCACTCTTAGTTGTTGTTCATGGTTGGTTAAATGTTCCGATTGAAGGTTCGATTACCTTGTTTTTAATTGGGGCTGCTCTACATTTATTCGTGACAACGTCACTTGGTATTTTTATGGCTACTGTCGCTAAATCAACAGCACAATTTGCTATGCTATTTATTTTAATTCTTCTACCTTTACAGATGCTTTCTGGTGGTAGTACACCACGTGAAAGTATGCCTGAAGTGGTCCAAAATATCATGTTGTTTGCACCAACAACGCATTTTGTTGAATTAGGGCAAGCAATTTTATATCGTGGAGCGGGTTTAAGTGTTGTTTGGACATCTTATGCTTGGTTATTAGCTATTGGTAGTGTGTTCTTTCTTATTGCGCTTAAACGTTTTCGTAGTTCAATTGTTAATATGGGGTCTTAGAATAAACGTGCTGAACATAAGATTCAATCGGTTTTGTTCAGCACTTAAAAATATGGATATACTTGTTTGAAATGATCAAATATATCCATTGTTTAAATTATTATTAATTATCTATTTAGCAAAAGGTAACTCTTCCCAACGAGTTGTATACCGTTGGCTAAGCAAATCTCGCTTGATTTGCCAAGCTGCGGTTTGTCTTATACCGCCTAAGTGAATAGTATTTTTTCCCATCTTTTGATTAATGTAATCCATTGTTTTCATTAGCTGTTCACTTTTTTGTGTTTCTGATATGTCAGGAATAAATAAATCGGATTGGCAATAATCATCTTTAGCTTTTAGATCAAGTAGCATCACACCTGATTTCATAAATAAAAAGCCTTTTTTATAAATGGATTGTAATCCTTTTTGAGCGGCATGAATGATTAATCTCGAATCATCAGTTGTTGACAATAATGGAACGACAATTGATGGATTATATTGAGGTAATTCTGGCCGAAATCGATTAGTCTTTAAAAAGACCAGTACTGCACTAGCAACTGATTTTTGCTTTCTTAGTTTTTCTGCACCACGGCTTGTATGTACTCGAATTGCTTCTTGTATATCAAATAGATCACTCGTTAAATGACCAAAGCTACGCGATGTCATAATATTTTTTTTAGGTGTAGATAAATCATCTAATTCAATGCAGTTAATACCACGTAGTTCAAGTACTGTACGTTCAAGGACAACAGAAAATAACTGTCTAATTTGTTTCAAATTAGCTTGATGTAAGTCCCAAGCGGTATGAATATCTAATACTTTTAACCGTTGAGCAATTCGCCAACCAACGCCCCATATATCTTCAATTGAGAATTGCTTTAATATCGTTTTTATCGCCTCTTGATTAGTCGGTAAACAATAAACACCTTGATGAATTGGCTGTTTTTTGGCGATATGATTAGCTAATTTTGCTAACGTTCGAGTTGGTGCAATACCAATACTCACCGGGATACCTGTATCACGCTTTACTATTGTTTTTAAATTTTGACAATGAGTTAACACATTGTTAAATCCATTTAAATGGATGAATGCTTCATCGATAGAGTAAGGTTCAATATCTGCAGTATAATGACGAACGGTATCAAATACCCGCTGACTCATATCGCCATAAAGTTCATAATTAGAACTCAATAATTTAATTTTTTTTCTAATTTTGGGTTCAATTTTGTAGGCAGGCATTCCCATTGGTACTAAGGGTTTTAATTCATTAGAACGGGCGATTACGCAACCATCATTATTAGATAAGATACCAATGGGTTTTCCTTCTAATTTGGGATTAAAGACTCGTTCACATGATGCATAAAAATTATTACAATCAATTAGCCCAATCATGAATGTCCTCGCTTTCGTAGGGAGTGAATCGTATGTATTACGACTCCCCAAATATGGACTTCTTTCCCTGTTAGTGAAATAGGTGGATAAAGTCTATTGCCTGATACTAAATGATGTTCGCCATTAATAAAACTTAAACACTTACAAGTTAGTTCACCGTCAACAGCGGCGACAACAATATCATCTATTTTCGGTTCTAAAGATCGGTCAACAACAAGCAGATCACCACTGTAAATACCATAATCAATCATTGAGTCACCAATCGCTTTAATATAATAAGTCGCACTAGGGTGCTTAACTAAATGGCTAGTTAAATCTAGTTTTGTTTCTAAATAATCATCAGCAGGTGAGGGAAATCCGGCTCTTACTGGCGTATTAACTAAAGGCAAATAAGTCGCGAGAGAGCTATTAGCTTGCCCAAGAACAACACAATATTTATTCAAGAAAACACTCCTAAAAAACAATAAAAAACGAATAGTGGAGATCTATTCGCATAAAAAAAAGATATATGTATAAATATACAGTATAAAATACTTAATTCAATAAAAACGAGTGTAAAAAATTAAAAATAGATTACTAAAAAAAGATAATCTGTTGTTTTACAAGTAAAGTTGCTAGCTAAACGACTTAGGTGCTTACTTTTCAATTTATCGAGAGATAAATTAAATTTAAATTTTGCTATTTATTTATACCTAAAAAAACTATACTCCCTAACCCTACATGATAATGATTATCATTGCTATTTATGTGGGTAATATTAATTTAGTCGTGTTTATTTAATAACTGTGCTTTTTAAAAGGAACTAGGTATGGGATATAAAAAAATAAGTATATTATTGCTCTGTATGAGTTTTTCTCTTCAAGCGGAACCTTCAAGTGGCCAAAATACTTCATCAGAAGATGAACAAGAATCACAAATAAAAAGAAATAAAAATAACGTAAGTAGTGAAGATATTGATGATGTGATTACCGTTATAGCAAGATCACAAGATCAATTGAAAAAAATTAATAGCGTTATTGCCGGACGATCAACACTTACATCTGGTTTGATAGAACAAAAGCAAGCGGATAATGTAGCCGAATTACTCAACACATTACCGGGCGTGAGCGCCGCCGGTTCGGTTAGACCGGGTGGACAGACATTAAATATTTGGGGATTTGGTAAAGTAGAAGATGTAAAAATCATTGTTGATGGTGCGCAAAAAGGTTTCCAAAAATACCAACAAGGTTCGGTTTTTGTTGAGCCGGAATTACTTAAACGGGTTGAAGTGAATAAAGGCCCGCATGATGTCAAATTTGGTAATGGTGGCTTTGGTGGGGTAGTAACAATGGAAACTAAAGATGCGATTGATTTACTCGATCCTGATAAATATGTTGGCGCTTTGGTTAAATATAGTTTCCATTCAAATAATCATCAAAATATGGTAACAAGTGCTGTTTATGGTAGAACAAAAGATGATATGTTTGATGGGCTGTTTTACTACACTAACCGCGATAGTGGCAATTTTAAAAGACCGGATGGTTCTCGATTTGAATTCTCAGAAGATGATATGGACACGTATATGGGGAAATTAAATTTTAGACCCAATGAAGAGCATACGTTCACGATATCCGGTATCCGCTCAAAACGAGATTCATGGCAGCCGTGGGCAGCAAAATATGTTGAAAAGATGACGCCACCAACTGCTGCCCAAATTAAAAAATATGGATATAGAGCAGCTTGGCTACGAAAATTAGTCAAACGTGATCAAACAGATGAATCAGCGCAATTTAAATGGAACTATCAACCAACTTATAATCCATTAGTCGATTTTACCTTACGTGCCACATATTCAAAAACAAAGCAACATGATATGAGGCCGGCCAAATATAATCCGGTTGCTTCTTTAGGTACCATGGGCAATGAGAGTTGGGTCAGTTACACTGATAAAACTGTTGAGCTTGAAAATAACAGTATTTTTACTACAGGACCAATTGATAATCTTCTAAAAATTGGTGCGCAAGTGCATTTGCATGATCGTGATACCTTGATGTATTACAAAAATTACGAGAAAAAACCAAATTATAATCATGGTTATTTCCAACCTGCTTATATGCCTTCGGGAAAACAACAAACTTATAGTTTTTATCTACAAGATGAATTATCGATTAGCAATTTTGTCTTAACGCCAAGCCTTCGATACGATTATGTTCGTAATCATGGTAAGAAAAATTATGCATCAGCTTATAATGATCCCGATCCGCGTTATGGACACAATTATGCGCCTGTTACCTATACCGGTTGGACGCCAAGACTCGGTTCATATTGGCAAGCGACAGAAAATATCGGTTTTTTTGGTGATATCAGTTATGCATGGCAAGCGCCGACTGTTGATGAAACTTATGAGGTTCAATTCACCCCTAAAAATGGCGGTAGTGGTAAAATCTCTGCAACCAGTCGCAATTTGAAAAAAGAGCGTGATTTATCAATCCGATTGGGAAATATCCTCGATTTCAATAATCTAATGTTAAATGATGATAAATTACAAGTTCGAAGCACATTATTTAGACAGCGTGTTACTAACGAAATTTTTGTTACTCGTGGTTTTAATGGCTCTATTTGTGGACCGGGTAAATTGTGTCCGGTAGGCCAATCTAATTATCGAAATCTGCCCGGTAAGTTAGTGGTAAAAGGATTTGAACTAGAAACCTTTTATGATAGTAAATATTGGTTTGCTAGTGCAACTTATTCCATTCAAAAAGGAGAGCGAGACACCGCGCCACAAGCTCCATGGATGCATAACAAAACTTATGTTGCGACAATTTCACCTCGTACAGCAACTTTAACTACCGGTTTTAAAATTCCTCAATGGAATTTAAGAGCAGGTTGGAATGCTCAATTTGTCAGAAAACAAGATCGAACAGGGTCAGAAGATAGAAATCATGATGGGTTTGCTGATCTTGGGGCGTATGGTTTAGGTCGTTCATCAGGTTATTCATTACATAATTTATTTGTAACCTGGCAGCCAACATTTTTACCGAAAGCTGAAGTTAAACTGGCCGTTGATAATATCTTTAACAAAGATTATCGACTATATTTAGGTGAAAATACTTATGGTTTAGCACGCAACTTTAAAGCAAGTTTTTCATATAAATTTTAATACTTATCTAGCGTTAAGTTGATAAATTTAAACAGTTAAAAAGTATTGCAGGTTAAACTATTAAAAAAATAGTATTGATGCCTTATATAAATAAGGCATCAATAAAAATCACTGAGTAGTTAAACACATAATAAGCATTTCAAAAAGATCTAATATGATCCGCCACATGCGATTGAATCTGCATTAAACGATTAAAAGAGGGGTGTGAGTGCTGATTGATATATGAATTATATTAGCTTCATACATATCTCAAATTAAATAATTTTCGATATTGAAATTACTTGTCACTTTTTTTAATGACCTTATCGGGCTTTTCATCAAGCTTGAATATCGTGATATTTTAATAAAAAACCTAAGCTAATTAATGAAAATTTTTCATTAGTGCATGTTGTTTTACCTACTTTATCATTGTAGTAAGCTGTTTAATAATAGGCTAACTACAATAACTGAGGTATGGGCTATGAAAAAAACAATAACATTAAATAATGGTATCGAAATGCCTATCTTAGGGTTTGGTGTTTTTCAAATGACCGATAAGAAAGAGTGTGAAACAGCCGTACATGATGCAATTGATTCTGGTTATCGGTTGATTGATACAGCTGCAAGTTACCAAAATGAAACTGAAGTTGGTAATGCTATTCGTGCACATGGGATTGATCGAGCAGAATTATTTATTACGACTAAGTTATGGTTGCAAGATGCCAATTACAATGGTGCTAAGGCTCAATTTGAACGTTCATTAAATCGTTTGCAATTAGACTATGTTGACTTATATTTAATTCATCAACCTTATGGTGATGTTCATGGTGCTTGGCAAGCAATGCAAGAGCTTTATTCAGCAGGTAAAACTCGTGCTATTGGCGTAAGTAATTTTCAACCTGATAGATTAGCTGATTTAACTGCATTTCATTCCATTATTCCTGCCGTAAATCAGATTGAAGTTAACCCATTCCAACAACAGCTTGAAGCCGTGCCTTATATGCAAAAAGAGAGCATAACTCCTCAAGCCTGGGCACCGTTTGCTGAAGGGAAAAATGGTTTATTTACCCATCCGGTGTTAGGTCAAATTGCCGTTAAATATGGTAAAACAATAGGGCAAGTGGTATTACGTTGGTTAGCACAACGAGGTATTGCCAGCTTGGCTAAATCTGTGCGTAAAGAGCGTATAATTGAAAATCAAGATATCTGGGATTTTGAGCTTTCGGATAAAGATATGCAACAAATAGCAGCGCTTGATATAAATACAAGTCAATTTTTTGATCATCGAGATCCGCAAAAAGTAAAATGGTTAACCAGCCGGAGATTAGATGTTTAAATTTTTAGTTATTGAGGCTAATTTGACATAAATGGATTGACAGTTTCTTTGTAAGATTTAACTAATTTTTCCGCTCGTTCAACGAGTTTTTGACGTATATGCTCAGGCTCTAAACAAATACATTTATGACCTAAGCTTAGTAAAATGCCATAACTGTAGTCATCATCAATAAAGTTAAAATCTACAAGATACTGTTGTCCATTTAATTTCTTAATATCTTTTTCATCACAAAAATCTAAAATACGTTCCAAAAGCGATTCATCTATTAGCAATTTTATTTTAAAAATCTTTTTTTTCATCTCCGTTTGGAATAAAGAAAATGCTTCAGGCGTTGTTTGCTTAATAAATTTAGTGTTTGTTTTTCTAATGTTTGACATTTTTGACAATTTAAATACACGAAAGTCATTTTTAGTTAGACAAAAAGCTTGTAAATACCATTCTTTTTCCTTAAAAATAAGTTTATATGGCTCAATTAAACGTGAGGCTTGTTTATTCCTAACACTTAAATAATCAAACGATAAAAGCATTTGCTCTTTCAGTGCCAGTCTTATAATAGATATTTTGTTATCAATATTTTGTTTAGAAAACCAAGGCGATAAATCAACAATAAGTTGATTTAAGTTATTTGTCACTTCATCAAGTTCTTGTTCTGATAAAAAACTCTTTATTTTCTCGAGTGTTCTTAAATTTTCACTTTCTTTTAAAACTGGTGAGGATAATAAGTTGAGGCCTTTTAATAAAACAATGACATCTTCTTTAGTGAATAGACCTTTACTAATTTTATAATTTTTTAAAATACTTATTCCACCGGCACTTCCTTGATAGGTAATAATGGGTATACCGGCTCCCTCAATAACTTGTATATCTCGGTAAATAGTACGCAATGATACATTTAATTTTTCTGCTAATTCTTTACCAGTTATTTTTTCTCTTTGTAGCAATACCATGATGGTAGTAATTATACGATTAATTTTCATGCTTTATGTTTGCAAAATAATTTAGATTGAATTTTAAATATGACATACAGTTGTCAGCAATGCTACATCAAAATAGAGATAACTAAAATTGATTGAACTAATTTTTATCACTAAAAGGAAAGAAAAATGTTTAAACCTAATAGCGTTATTGTTTATGTCAAAGATGTCGATGCTAGCACAGAGTTTTACACAAAAATACTAGGGCGTCCACCAGCTAAAACTTATCCTGGCTTTGCTGTATTTTTATTGAATGATGGTTTTATTTTGGGACTTCAAGAGGCCGATAAAATAACACCAAAGGCACCTAATCATTATGGGGGATTTGAGCTGTCATTTAGTGATGTAACAAAAAATGAAGTAGATGAGATTTATGCGACATGGAAAGAACTAAACGTCAAAATTGAACTCGAACCTCAAATGCTCGATTTCGGATACACATTTGTAGGAAATGATCCTGATGGTCATCGACTCCGTGTTTGTGCTACCGACACTTCAAAATTTGAGTGAAATAATGTTTTAAGAAATTAAGACAATTGGTGTTTTATTATGTAGCCATTGTTTATGAGGAATTAACTTCATAAAAGATAGGGGGGGAGCACCCGAGCATTTCGTGGATTTGATTTCGTATGGGAAGAATCTGATTGAGCTTGCGGTGATAATTTCAGTTGCAATAAACATTAATAAATTAATTGTATTTAAACAAGTATATTTCTCAAATTTCATTCAAGTTTAAAACTAGTTAGGCATTAATCAAAATTTGATCTTTTTGGGCTTCAATGGTTTGTAGTTGATTCAATATTGGAGCGGGAAACGAGGTTCGAACTCGCGACCTCAACCTTGGCAAGGTTGCGCTCTACCAACTGAGCTATTCCCGCATAAGAGAAGTGTTTTAAATGGTGCCCGGGGCGAGACTTGAACTCGCACGGCCAAAAAGGCCGAGGGATTTTAAATCCCTTGTGTCTACCGATTTCACCACCCGGGCTCAAAACTTATTACGTAAGGTAATCCGCTTTGAATGCAGTGCATTTTACCTATCTTGAGATTTCAGTCAACATAAATTTTGGATTAATTGTTTAATTGCTCAATGTTTAGCTTATTGTTGGTTTAATATTGAGTTTTTGGGGATTGAGAAGTGTAATTTTGTGAACTTACAGAAGATAACAAAATTACACTAAAAGTAACGGTTATCGAGTTTTTGATAAATTATTCTTCATCTAATAAGTCACTTTGCGCTATCCATAAATATTGGAACATGGATAATAACGTTAAAATTGTGGCTAAAAAAAGTGCAGCTAGCCCCGCATATATAACAAGATCGCAAGGACGCCAAAGTAACCAAGTTAATGCTGTCATTTGAGCAATTGTTTTAATTTTGCCAATTGAAGATACTGCAACATTTCCTCGTTTGCCAATTTCAGCCATCCATTCTCGTAATGCAGAGATAATAAGTTCACGAGAGACGATTATTATTGCAGGAATAGAAATCCACCACGCTTGATAATATTGCGTTATAAGTACCAATGCGATTGTTACCATTATTTTGTCGGCAACAGGATCTAAAAAAGCACCAAATTTAGTCGTTTGACCTAATCTGCGGGCAAGGTAACCGTCAAAAACATCTGTAACTGCAGCTATTAGGAAGATTAATGCCGAAAAAAAGCCTGACCATTCATGAGGGATTAAATAAAATGCCAACACAAAAAATGGGATCAGTATTACTCGAAATAATGTTAAGAATGTAGGTAAGTTAATTTTCATGTGACATTAGCTCATATTGTTTTATTAATCAAATGGTTAGCGACAATTAAAAAAACAGGGTTTTCTCATTGATTATGTTGCCTGAAAAATGTTAATTTTTCAATGTGTTATTGCTGTAAATTTAGATAAATTTTTTCAGCTAATGATTTTGAAATACCTTGAACTTGTGCAATTTCGTCTATACTGGCATTTTTCAACTCTCTAAGCCCACCAAAATGCTTGAGTAATGCTTGCCGTCTTTTTCCACCAACGCCTTCAATATGCTCTAAAGCGCTGTCAGTTAACTGCTTAACGCCTTTTTTACGTTGACCAACAATTGCATGATCGTGCGATGCATTTCGAATTTGTTGAATAAGCAGTAAAGCAGGGGAATGATAATCCAGATAATATCCTTTTCCATGAGCTTCAAAGAATAGTGTTTCTAATCCTTCTTTACGTTCAGCACCTTTGGCCACACCAATTAAAATAGGGTGGTTTTTATCCCAGTTTACGTCTAAATTATCAAAAACCCTTAACGCTTGGTTAAGTTGACCTTTTCCTCCATCTATAAAGATGATGTCTGGGATCTTATCTTCAGGAAGATCTTTCTTACTATAACGACGGGTTAAGACTTGCTCCATTGCCGCATAATCGTCTCCAGGTGTGATACCATTTATATTGTAGCGACGAAACTCAGATTTAACGGGACCTTTATCATCAAAAACGACACAAGATGCAATTGTGTTTTTACCCATAAAATGGCTTATATCAAAACATTCCATTCGATTGATTTTATCAATGCCCAAAAACTCTTTTAGTGCATCATATCGTTGTTTAATGGTTGAGTTTTCGAGTAGTTTATTTTTTACTTCAGTTTGAGCATTAACTGTTGCAATATTTAATAGTTTAAGATTATCACCTTTTGGTTCATCAACTATTTTTACTTGATGTTCAGCGACAATAGATAAAGTATCTTCCATTGCTTGCTTATCAGATAATGAAAAATTGAGAAGAATTTTCTTCGGAATATTTCTATTTTGATTTCCTTGTAAATAAAATTGCCCTAAAAATGTCTCGATCACTTCTTCTAGTTCAGTATTAGATGGCACTTTTGGAAAATAAGAACGATGTCCAAATGTTTGACCATTTCGAATAAAGAGTACATAGATACAAGCTAAGCCGAGTTCGTAATGGAAACCAATCACATCTAAATTATCATTATTGTTATAGATAGCTTGTTTTTCATTTATGTGTTTGATCGCTTGTAGCTGATCTCGTAATGCGGCTGCTTTTTCAAAATTAAGCTCACTACTGGCTTTTTGCATATCCGCAGTAATTTTTTGCAATATTTGGTCTGATTGTCCGGAGAGAAATAACCTTACATAATTAACTTGTTCATTATAATCTTCGTCGCTAACTAAGCCTGGTACACAAGGCCCTAAACAGCGTTTGATTTGGTACTGTAAACAAGGACGAGTTCGATTACGATAAGTGCTATTTAAACATTGTCTTATTGGAAATGTTTTTTGTAATAAGGCAAGAATTTGTTTTACCGCATATCCACTCGGATAAGGGCCAAAAAACTCATCTTTTTTTCGATTAATTGCACCTCGATACAAAGACAATTGAGGATGTCTTTCTTTACTTAATTTGATAAACGGGTAGCTTTTATCATCTTTGAGCAATACATTGTATTTTGGTTGATATTTTTTGATATAAGTTTGTTCGAGTAATAATGCTTCAGTCTCTGTATTGGTGATGGTAAATTCAACTCGATGAATATGACTTACTAATCGATCGGTTTTGATCGTTTTTTTACTGCTATTGAAATAGCTTTTTAAGCGATTATTGAGATCTTTCGCTTTTCCCACATAAATAATGGTATCTTTATCATTAAACATTTGATAGATACCTGGTTTATGTGGGACTGTTTTTAGAAAAGATGCTGTATCAAATTGGCTCATATTAGTTTTCAAAGGTGAGGGCTTTTTTCTCTATTATCCTCATAATGGTGCTTAAAATACCATTTATCAAGAGGTAAATGAGCCCTGCAACCATAAAAATTGAGAAGTCATAGTATTCACCATTTAATGCATTACTATATCCCATTAAATCCATAACAGGAATCATTGAAGCTAAGGCTGTACCTTTTACCACAAAAACGACTTCGTTAGAATAAGTAGAAAGAGCACGTTTTAATGCATATGGCATGACAATTTTAAGAGTTTGTCTTTTGTTCATACCTAAAGCGCTACATGCTTGCCACTGTCCTTGTGGAACAGATTTTAATGCACCATAAAATATTTGTGTAGTATAAGCGGCACTATTAAGCGTTAAAGCTAAATAAGCACAAAACCAAGGTGAAGAAATAAAATCATAAAAAGCAGGAAATTTACTTAAATATTCACCAAATTGTGATGGTCCATAATAGATTAAAAACAGCTGTACTAATAATGGTGAACCAGTAAAAATAATGATATAAGCGCGAATTGTTTTCGTTAATAGCTTAGAATTTAACGATAAAAGACATGAAAAAACAATAGCCAAAATACCAGCCGTTAATATACCGAATATACTTAGACTTAATGTATCAGGTAGACCTTGAAGAATGATTTTTAGATAAAAAATAAAATTATCAGACATAAAATAACCTTACTGACTGTTGGCTGATGGTTCAAAATGGGTTGCACGTTTTTCAATACGTGAAATAATTTTTTGACTTAAAATTGATATCACTAAATAAATAATCATCGCAACAAAGTACCATAAAAAAGGCTGATTGGTTCGGGCAACTATTGTTTTGGTTTGCATCATTAAATCATCTATCGCGATTGCTGAAACAAGGGCAGTATCTTTTAATAAGATTAACCATTGGTTACTCAAACCGGGTAATGCGTGTCGCCACATTTGTGGCATGATAATACGAAAGAAAGTTCGAGATTTGCTTAATCCTAAAACTTGAGCTGCCTGTTTTTGTCCGCTTGAAATCGCTTTAAATGCACCGCGTAACGTTTGTGAGGCATAAACAGCGTAGAGTAATGATAAAGCAAAAACACCGCATAAAAATGGGTCCGGTTGGGTATTATGAATACTCATTTTTACGGTAAACGATGTAAAGCCGAGAGGAACGGTAAAGCCATCATCTAATGCCATCAATAGCAGTGGTAAACCAGTATAAATCGCAACCACAATTAATAATTCGGGTAAAGCTCGAATGGTTAAATTGAATAGCGACATTAGCCATGCAACGGGTTTGAATGGTACTGATTCTAAAATAGTAAAAATGAACGCAAAAAACATTCCAACGACTAACGATACAAATGCTAATGATAACGTAATCGCGGTAGCTTTCGTAAGCGGCAAAATATACCCATCCATAGAAGAGAGTAACAAGTCTATACCGTGTGCAAAAAATTCTGACATAAAAGAACCGTAGTTAAATTTAAAAAATAAACTCGCCGCAGAATATGCGGCGAGATAAATAAGAACTGATTTTGTTATTAATAATTATTTACTAAACCATTTTTTATAAATAGCATCTAATTCGCCATTTGCTTTTAGTTTATCGATTGCTTGATTAAATTGTTCAAGTAATTGATCATTGCCTTGACGTAAAGCAATACCTAAACCTTCACCAAAAAATTCATGATCGGTAATTTTATCGCCTAACGCAACGATATCAGCATCTTTACCTAACCATTCACCAGCAACAAAAGAGCTTGAAACAATAGCATCAATACGTTTAGCTTTTAAATCTAAGAAAGCAAATTGGTAGCTATCATAGCTTACTGCTTTAACATCAGGATATTTTTCATTTAAATATTTTAAGTAAGTTGTACCTTTTTGAATACCAACTTTCTTACCTTTTAGCTGGTCAAGACTAGTTAAGGAATCTTTTAATGTAACAAATTGGATTGAGCTATCATCATAATAGATTTTAGTAAATGCAACTTGCTTTTGACGTTCAGGTGTAACATCTATACCAGCAATAGCCGCATCGATTCGACGAGTTTTTAAACTAGGAATTAATCCATCAAATGATTGATTTACAATGTTACAAGTTACTTTCATTTCATCACAAAGTTTATTCATGACGTCAATATCAAACCCGATGATTTCGTTTTTATCATTAGTAAATTCGAAAGGTGCATAAGTCGCTTCGGTACCAATGGTTAACGTTTCAGTTGCTTGAGCTGCAAATGCAGATCCTGCAAGTATAATAGCTAGTAATGTTTTTTTCATATATCCACCCAATCAGATTTTTATTAATATTAATGCGATAGATAAGCTTTGAACTCTTCAGTTTTTGGATGAGCAAAACACTCAATTTGACCTTGTTCAACAATCTTACCCTGTTCCATGTAAATCACTTGTGAAGCAACTTTACGAGCAAAATCGACTTCATGCGTAACAATAATCTGTGTAATTCCTGTCTGTGACAGTTCATTAATGATTTCTGCAATTTGAGATGTGATTGCAGGATCTAAAGCTGCTGTTGGCTCATCAAATAGCAAAATTTTAGGTTCCATCATTAAGGCTCTCGCAATAGCCACTCGTTGCTGTTGACCACCTGAAAGGTGAAGAGGGTAACGATGGGCCATTTCATCAATTTGTAAGCGAGCCAAAATTGACATGGCTTTTTCACTTGCTTCTTTTTTCGATAGTTTTAAAACTTGGCAAGGGGCTTCAATTAAGTTCTCTAAAACAGTTAAATGTGGCCATAAGTTGTAATTTTGAAAAACCATTCCAACATTTTTGCGTAAAGTTCGAATAGTTGATTCACTTATTTTTTTTGAAAAATCAAAATGTGAATCCGCAATTGTCATTTCACCAGACGTTGGTATTTCAAGTAAGTTAAACACTTTCAGTAAAGAACTTTTACCTGCACCACTCTGACCAAGTAAAACAATTGTTTCACCTAAAGGGTAACATAAAGAGACATCATTTAATGCCTGATGTTTACCATAAAAACAGTTAATATGGTTTAATTCGATATTCATTAGTATTAGATAAACTATTTAAATTTTAATTGACTAAATATTACTTTTTTTTGCATAAAAATGCAATCTAAATTATTAGACAACGATATTTTAGCTTGATTTTTAAGCTAAAAACCCGGCTCCTCAACTTTTTTTATTGTCGTTATTTTAGTGTTGTATCAAGTTGTTTGTATAATTATCAGTACTTAGAATTATAAAAAACATGAAGATTAAATAATAATGTGAAATATATAACCATATACTTAGCTCAAAAACCCCGTTCCTCAACTTTTTTTTAGATTTATATAATGTTATTAATTTTGATTATTAATGATTGGAATGGTAGGACCAAGAAATTTAGGTTCTTTGTTCAGGATGTAAAGATCAATAAAAGCACTTACTCGTGCAAACATCTCTCTAATTCGAACTAACTTCATACTTTTGGGCGCAGGGACAGCAAAACATTGAGCTTGAATACCTTGCGCTAACGCAATAAACATTGCTCGTTCACAATGGAATTCTTGAGTAATAATAGTAAATTCATCTGCGTCAAAGACTTTATTTGCACGAACAATTGAATCGAAGGTTCTAAATCCAGCAAAATCTAAAACAATGGCATCTTTAGGGATGCCTGCTTTTATGAGATCTTTCTGCATCATTATTGGTTCGTTATAATTTAATTGCGCATTGTCTCCACTAAGCAATAAATAATCAACTTTACCTTGCCAATAGAGATCAATCGCACCATCTATTCGGCTGCGATAAAAACCATTGATTCCGCCATTTTTTACATATTTAGATGTTCCTAATACAACACCAATTGTTCGGTAGGGAAGTTTGTTTTCATCGTGATAAATGTAAGGTGCTGTCTTATAGCTTATCCAAAAGTCGAGTCCAATTACTAAGGCAAGTAGTAATGAAAAAAAAGCAATAAAATAAGCAATAAGTTTTTTTAACTTCATACTAAAACCAATCAAAAATAAATACCATTATTGGGAATAAAAATGGTGCTGTTAATGAGGTCATAATACCACATAAAACTAGAGATAGGGAGCTATAAGCCCCTTCGTTATAATTGACTTCAATACAACGCGCTGTACCTACAGCATGAGATACTGCACCAATTGATAATCCTCTTGCTGAAGGTGTTTTTATTCTAGCAACGTTCAGTAATTGATGACCGAAAATACCACCTAGTGTTCCAACAAGTATTACGCATAATGCAGCGATTGATTGAACGCCACCCTCATTACCAGCGATGGTGACCGCGATGGCTGTTGTCACTGATTTAGGTAATACTGATGCAGCAATTTCTTTACTACCACCTAACCATAATGCAATATACACACCGGTTACCATAGACGCTATGGAGGCAGTGAAGGTGATAATCATGATTGACTTCCAACGGGCTTTTATTTGTGGAATGAGTTCATATAAAGGATAAGCCAAAGCAATGACAGAGTAAGGAAGTAGATCGTTAATAATTTTTACGTTTTTAACATATTCAACATACTCGGTATTTGTTATTAATAAAATAGGGATTAATACAATAACCGAAATGACTAATGGGTTAAATAACGGATTTTTAATTTTAAATGAGATTCTTCTAATAATTAAAAAAACCAAAACGGTTAATGGTAGCATCCATATCATGATTGGTTCTCCCTATTATCGGAGGTTTTAACGACTTTTTTATGCAGATGTTCAGTTAAAAAAGCGGTTAAATATAAGACAATAACTGAACCACCAACACTAGCAAAAATTATTGGTATCCAATTATCTAAGAGTAATGAATAATTATCCATTATCCCCATCGCCGCAGGAATAAAGAGTACCGTCATGTATCGCATGAAAAGATTACAACTATTTTTTATCCAACACGTTGGTATTAATTGAAAAGTTAATAAAATGAACAAAATCAATAAACCAATAATACTTCCAGGGATCATGATTGGTAAGATTGCAGATACGACATTTCCTGCCCATAAGCAAATGGTTAGGATAATCAAGCCTCGACCGTAGCTAAATAGTGTGTAGTATAAAGAATAAAGTCGATGCTTAATGGTTGCATGTTTGGCTAAAAAGTGTTTCATAAATTAAATGCTAATTGTTTAAAACTTAAATTATGATTACCAATTCTATAGTAAGAGATGGCATTGTACTTTGAACAGGCGTATATGATACGCCCGTAACATTTAATTATCCAACTAAATAATGACAATATTGATATAGTTGTTTTAGTAATGCCAGCTTTTCAGGTTTTTGTATATAAATCTCAGCAAGTTGTTCAAGGGTTTGCATATAATCTTGAACTTTAGTTGCATCTAGTTTATCACGACAATGATCTTGCCAGATTCGTAACTCTTGTTCAGTTAACGTTTCTGGATAGTTTCTAGCTTTATAACGAAACAGTAATTTTGCTAATCTTGGATCATCAAAAGTTAACGATAAACTATCTAATAATTGGGGGGGAGTAGTTCGAATCGTTTCACAATTTAATAAATCATTTCCATTTAAAAAGCCTGCATATATTTGCGCATCGACATCACTATTGTTATTTGAGTATTCATTATCCATGACAAATAGTTCACGCATTTTACTTTGTAATAAACTTTGATTTTCCAGTAGTTTTTGTTGATTTTCTAAGCATTTTTGTTTATCAAGATCAAAACGCTTTGCATTATCGGGTAATAGTGTACTCAATGGCGCAATGATTGGGCATTTGTTAATATGAATTAGTTTTAATGGGATACGTTGTTCATCAACATCAAGATCTTCAGTTTTAGTGTAGAGTTTCTCTCGAATAGTTTCGACTGGTAAATTAATCAGTGAATCGATATCTCCAGTAAGATCACAAACAATCACTGCATTTTTTTGATTTGCGTGCCATGCAATAGGGCTAACTAATGACATGTTACCGCGATAACTACCTAACATGCCAGAAACGTGAATTATTGGCGTCATGTTGGCAATATCGATAAGCTCGACAACTTTATTTTTATTACGTAGTGTGAAGAAGTAATTGAATAACTTTGGTTGTACTTGCTTAATTAATTTTGCCATCGCAATGGTGGCGTAGACATCAGACATAGCATCATGCGCATGTTCATGTTTAATATTATTAGCTTTAGTGAGATCTTCTAATCGAAAACTAGGGAAACCAGATTCATTTATTGGCCAATTAATCCCTTCCGGTCTTAATGCATAACAAGCTCGGACAACATCTAGTAGGTCCCATCTTGAATTACCGTTTCGCCAACTATAAGCATAAGGGTCATAAAAGTTACGGTATAAGATGTTGCGAGTCACTTCATCATCAAAACGAATATTATTATAGCCTAAGATACACGTGTTAGGTTGGCTAAATGCTTCATGTATTTGTTTGGTGAATTCGGCTTCACATATACCTTGTTGATTTACTTTTTGTGGTGTTATTCCAGTTATTAGCACAGCTTCAGGGTTGGGAAGATAATCTTGGGCTATTTGACAATAGATGACTAAAGGTTCTTCAATAATATTAAAATCACTGTCAGTTCGAACACCAGCAAACTGAGCAGGGCGATCTAAAGCTGGATTTATGCCAAAAGTTTCATAATCGTGAAAATAAAAGGTTATCTGCTGTGAATTATTTTTCATTATTTTATAATTTTTTGTATTTTAATTTATTAAATCAAGCTGTTTTGTTTATCGGCTTTAGGATGATATTTAAGTCTGATATTGAAAAATATTAACTAAATATCGATAGTTATATATTTTATATTATATCAGATTTAATGAGAGTAATGTGGGATAAAATAAAATTATTGGAAGATAAGCTCAAATAAAAAAGTGAATATAATAATATATTCACTTTTCTAATCCTCCTAAATTAGTAATAATTATCGAGTTCTTTTAGAAATATTTTTAACTCTTCTATCCATAATTCAGCATTCATGGTTGTACCATGACCTCGGGTCTTATCACTTGCTGGAATTAGATAATATTTAGCAGCAACAACATCCTTGAGGGCTTTTTCCATTAAACCTGTGTTTGGTGGATTTCTTTCATCATCTTCTGAATTGATAACTAACATAAATGCTTTAATTTTTGTTAGCTCTTTTGTTGGATCAAAGTTTCTGGCTGCATCCCATTGATATAAAAAATCATTCGCGTCCATTGTTGTTCGTTCTTTTAACTTATTTGCTAATATTTCTTCTGTTTTCTGGGTGTTATAAGCGTTATTTTGCCAGGCAATATCACCTCCGTTAGTCGCGATATCGTAGTAATTATAAACAGTTTGGAATTTTTCAGGTTGTTTGCTATAAAAGCCATTATTCCAATCAGGATCGTCTTTAATTGAATTAATGATCATCTTTCTCATTATCCAATTTCGACTAGACATTGGCGCAGGGGTTGCTGCCATTGCAATTGCTGCTTTCATGTAATTAGGATACATAGTTACCCATTGCCATGTATTCATTCCACCCATCGAGTTACCAATAATAAGTTCAAGATGATCTATATTTAAACCTTTTTTCAAAAGTAGGTATTGAGCATTAACCATGTCTGTATAATCATAATGAGGAAAGTTTCCTTTCAAACCGTCAGAGGGTTTCGAAGATTGGCCTGTACCAATAGCATCAGGCAATATTATGAAATATTTTTCAGCATCCAACGGCATTCCTTTATCGAATAAGGCATGACCAAAACTGTCATTAAGCATTGAATCTCCATTGCCAGTTGTGCCATGTAAAACTAATACTGGCTTTCCTTTAGGGTCGCCGATAGTGACATAATGAATTTTCAAATTTTGAATTGTGTTACCATCATTAAATTTAAATTTTTCAATAATATAATCACCTTCTTTTCGGTTATAGAACTCGGAACAATATCCTTGCGATGCGAAAACAAGAAAAATAAAAAATAGTAGCGCTTTTTTTATATTATTCATATGTGGCTCTCTCCTTCATAATTACGTTATGAATCATATGTGTAAGAGATAGGGTAGGAAGGTAATATTTACGTTGAATGAATTTTTTCCAACGTTAGTTTCTATAATAATTTATTAAATGATAGTCATCCAATAAAAATACGTTTATTTACATTAAATAATTAAATTTGAATATGAATTTTAAGTATAAACGGAAAGTTCTTTAAGTTAGTAAAAAGGGAATTATCAATTCCCTTTCTTGAAGTTATTTAATAGAATTTTTAGTCTTTGGGTGCGCTTTCGATGATATCAGCTAGCTTTTCGAGAGTTAATCTTAAGAACCTTGGCATAGCTTCGATTTCAATCGAGTCCATCAAGTTTTTCACATAGAGCCCTAATTCAGTATCGCCTTCAACAATGAGTCGACGTTGAAAGAATAATGTATCAGGATCTTGCCGTCTAGTTGCTATCATTATTAAGTCATTGGCATTGCCGATGAAGCTTACATCAGGTATTTCTTCGCGGCTAACCACAAGTTTGTTATCAATTAAGCTGACAAACCAGACTAATTGAAGATCGATAACTTGGATTTTGAGCCAACGATTTTCTAAAAAATCTAGCTCGCCATCTTCAAGTGAATGTTTGAATTGCAATTGTAATAATTGTTCAATAGCTCTTTTTTTAAGGCTAAAGGGTATACATTGTAATGTCATACCCAACATTTGTGGCGCTTTATCGACAAATTGTGAATGAATTTTTCCTAGAAATTGGTGTTTATTGCCAATCATTTACGCATCTCCAGAGATCATCTTCTCATAAATATCTAAATCGGTATTTAGATGCTCGAAAACTTCTTCACTAACTTCATCACGAACTTTCATTTGAAGTAATGCGGTGCGCTCCGCCCCAATTGCGACTAAACGCATACGTCTTTCTAGATTTTCAGCTTCAAGAGCTTTTTGTTCTAAATCTTTTAAGCCAGTTCGACGTCTTAATGAACCTATAACACGTGAACCAACTTCGTGGATAATTTCTTGATCTAGGCCTTCTTCAGACGTTTCTTGTAAAAGGCTAGTTTGCATTTTTTCAAGACTAACGATAGCTTCTTCAGCCATTTGTCCTTTTACGGTTAATATTTCGTTGTCTTGTTCGGAATTATCCAAGATCACGCTACCACGTAATAAAATTGGTAACATGATAATAGCGGATATTAATGATACTAATATAATACCAGCAGCAATAAATACGAGTTGATATCTGCCCGCAATGGTTATTGGAATAGATAATACACCAGCTAGTGTTATCGCTCCGCGGACACCAGCAAAAGTAGATATCCATAAATCACGTGTGGTATATGAATTAAATGCTAATGGACGCTTTGTGCCAAATGGCATTGTTGGCATTTTTTTCATAGCCCAAAGCCAAGCAAATCGAGTGCCCATTAATACTATAAAAACGAACAATACAATTAAGCATAGTTGCCATAATTCAATTGATGCATCGGTTTGGTTTTCAGCAAATGTATTTTTTAAAATACTTGGAAGCTGAATACCTAATAGAACAAAAACAAATCCATTGAATACGAACGTTAACATTGACCATGCACTATCAGATTGTAAGCGAGTTGTTAAAGGGGCATTACGCATCATTCCTGAGTGGTTAACTGTCATACCAGCACTTACTGCAGCTAAAATACCGGAACAGTGACATTCTTCAGCAATGATATAAGCGGCAAATGGTAGTAAGAATAATAGTACGATTTGGATTGCGGGATCATTGTTTGTTAGTTGGTTTATTTTACGCAAAATACGAGCATATAACCAAGTGAATATCACCCCAACAGCTAATCCACCTAAAGCAACCACGAAGAAGGATATACTGATTTGTAATAAGTTGAATTCAAATGCACCCGCTGCAATTGCAAGTGCAAATTTTAAGGAAACAAGGCCAGAAGCGTCATTCATTAAGGCTTCACCTTCAATGATTTCCATCTTCTCTTTTTCAATTCGTCCTTTACCGACAATACCACTAAGTGCGACGGCATCGGTAGGTGATAATACTGCTGCTAATGCAAATACGGCTGGCATTGAAATATCTGGTAGCATCCAATGTAGTAAGTAACCCAGAGCAACAATTGATATAACCACTAGAACCAAGGCTAGCCCTACAATTTCTCGTACATTATGGACAAAATCTTTTACAGAAGTTTTACGTCCATCAGCAAATAGTAAAGGAGGAATGAACAGTACAAGAAATAGGTCTGAGTTAAACTCTAAATAAATACCTAATGCGGCAAGAATACTACCTAGTAGTATTTGCATTAGAGGCAATGGGATCTGTATTGGTAACATTTTTATAATGACACCAGAAAGTGATACAATTAATACTATTAGTAATATTGTTGAAAATAGTTCCATAGCTACTCTTTTAGTTATCCCATATATAGTTATCTATTATATAGGATTTTTAAGAATATTTCAGGTTAAAATTGTATAAAATCACTCAAATTTTAAGCAATCTCTATTATTGATCAAAAAAAGTAATATTTTAATTGATGGGCAGGTTAGATGGAAAATTGGCGAAGAGCATTTGTATTACATACCAGAACATACAGTGAAAGCAGTTTGCTAGTCGATTTATTCGTTGAAAATGTTGGGAAAATAACCATTTTAGCAAAAGGTGCTAGGCGTAAACGCTCTGCATTAAAAGGTGTTTTACAACCTTTTACTCCACTAATTGTTCAATATTCAGGTCATGGAGAAATAAAAACTTTACGTCAAGTTGAGGCTGTTTCCCTTACTTTACCTCTTGTTTCTGTTTATTTATATAGCGCCTTTTATTTAAATGAACTATTACACCGTGTTTTAGTCGCCGAAACCGAAATAACTACGTTGTTTGATGATTATCTAGCAAGTATACAACAATTAGCCCAACAAGTTCCTGCTGAAAACGTGTTACGAGCATTTGAATTGGCCTTACTTGAAAATTTGGGCTATCACGTTGATTTTTTTCATTGCAGTGCAACAGGTGACGATATTGTTGAATCTATGCATTATCAATATATTTCAGAAAAAGGTTTTATTTGTAGTTTGTTACAAAATAGTACCGCTTTCACTGGTGAAGAAGTCTTAGCTTTAGGGAAAAGGCAATTTCACAATATCGATACACTTAAAGCGGCAAAACGTTTTACCAGGATGGCGTTAAAACCTTATGTTGGTGCAAAACCATTTAAAAGTAGAGAATTATTTTTAAAAATATAATTTGTCTTTTAACTTAATTTAAAAGGGACTTTATGTAAAATGTATCAGATCTATTCCGTCAACAATGTTGACGGAAAGATGATTAATCATAAATTAATAAACCGGAGGTTTGGCATAATTACCATTATCAGCAGGAAAAGCATTTGGACTTAATTTTTGATAGTTTCTACTATTATCTTCTAACTGAAATATTGCCGTGCCTATTACACCTATATTTGTTGCTGAACCTTCACTATTATGATTAGCATAAGCACTAGAGCTGTCAGAAAAAGTAAAAGCAGCTACTTCATTATTACTTTTACGGAAGCCTTCAATCACAAGTGTGTCATGTGGTCTTAAAATATAGCCATTGTTTGAGAATGAACCAGCTTTACCATTAATAACGTCTAATCCATCAATAGTTGCTACAATTTCATAGGTATTAGAAGAGTAATTACGATAGAATAATCGGTAGCTTTGTCCTACTTTACCTTGTAACTTAACGTTGTTATTTTGCTTAGTTAATGGCCATTTTTTGCCACGATCATCAAGGAAAGCCATACCAACTCTACCATTATTCAACATAACTTCTGAAATTGCTTTTCCATTATATTGATGTGCTGAATAATTGATAGTAATAACATCAATAGGGTAAAAACCGGTACGTTTCATACTTACTTGTTGAACACGCGATTCAATGCCATCTCCCCATTGAGTCCCTAAGCTTTTATTAGCACTTTCTGTAACAGTATTTGATGATGCAACATCACTATTACGATGAGATTGGCATCCAGTTACAATTAAAGTTAATAAAGATAAAATAGCGATAAAATGTTTTGTATGCATTACTTTCATATTCCTTTATATATTATGTAGTTAAACATATTTATCTTAATACATTATATTATTATATATAATATTTTTTTGCTGGCTATGTTTTATTTCAGCTATTTATAATTAATTATGACTAATTAAGTGTTATTAAATTATTATAATAAAATCTGTGATAAACCCTCGATATTCTATTTAAAATCCTTAAGATAAGTGGTAGTATACACAACTATTTTTTATGTACGCATGTGCGCTTTCGTGTGGCGCACCACTGTTATAAGGATTTATTATGCCAATTATTACTCTTCCTGACGGAAGTCAACGTCAATTTGATAAGCCTGTTACTGTTTTAGAAGTTGCTCAAAGTATTGGAGCTGGTCTTGCCAAAGCATGTATTGCTGGGCGAGTAAATGGTGAACGTAAAGATGCTTGTGATTTAATTGAGCAAGATTCAACTTTATCTATTATTACATCAAAAGATGAAGATGGGCTTGAAATAATTCGTCACTCTTGCGCTCATTTGTTAGGACATGCAATTAAACAACTTTGGCCAAATACGCAAATGGCAATTGGTCCAACGATTGATAACGGCTTTTATTACGATGTCGATTTAGATCACTCTCTAACTCAGGAAGATCTTGACGCTCTAGAAAAGCGTATGCATGAATTGGCTAAGAAAGATTATGAAGTTATAAAAGAAGTAGTAAGTTGGGAACGTGCTAGAGAAGTATTCTGGGAGCGTCATGAACCATATAAAATTGCTATTTTAGATGAGAATATTCCAAAAGATTCTACTCCTGCACTTTATCACCATGAAGAATATATTGACATGTGCCGCGGGCCACATGTGCCGAATATGCGTTTTTGCCATCATTTTAAATTACAAAAAATTGCTGGAGCATATTGGCGGGGTAATAGTGATAATAAAATGTTACAACGTATTTATGGCACAGCATGGGCTGATAAAAAACAACTTGATAGTTACTTACAATTTTTAGAAGAAGCAGCTAAGCGAGACCATCGTAAAATTGGTAAACAGCTAGATTTGTATCATATGCAGGAAGAAGCACCAGGTATGGTGTTTTGGCATAATGATGGCTGGATTATTTTCCGTGAGCTTGAGGTTTTTGTTCGCACTAAACTAAAAGAATACGATTATCAAGAAGTGAAAGGTCCATTTATGATGGATCGGGTTTTATGGGAAAAAACAGGTCACTGGGGTAACTATAAAGAGTTGATGTTTGTTACTTCATCTGAAAATCGTGAATACTGTATTAAACCGATGAACTGCCCAGGGCACGTTCAAATTTTCAATCAAGGTTTAAAATCTTATCGCGATTTACCACTAAGAATGGCTGAGTTTGGTAGTTGTCACCGAAACGAACCGTCAGGCTCATTACATGGTTTAATGCGTGTTCGCGGTTTTACTCAAGATGATGCACATATCTTTTGTACTGAAAACCAAATCCGCAGTGAAGTTAATAACTGTATCAAAATGGTTTATGACATGTATAGCACATTTGGTTTCAAAGACATCACTGTTAAATTATCAACTCGTCCTGAAAAACGTATTGGTAAAGATGAAACTTGGGACTTAGCCGAGAAAGATTTAGCAGAATGTTTAACTGAAAATGGTATTGAATTTGAGTATTTACCTGGCGAAGGTGCATTTTATGGGCCAAAAATTGAATTTACGCTTCATGATTGCTTAGGCCGTGCATGGCAATGTGGTACAGTCCAACTCGACTTTATGTTACCAGAAAGATTAGATGCAACTTATGTAGGTGAAGATAATGAACGTCATGTTCCAGTTATGATTCACCGAGCGATTTTAGGTTCGATGGAACGTTTTATGGGAATTTTGACTGAAGATTGTGCAGGATTCTTCCCAACTTGGTTAGCACCATTACAAGTTGCCGTTATCAATATTACCGATAATCAAGCTGATTATGCGAAACAATTAACCAGCCAATTACAAAAAGTTGGTATTAGAGCAAAAGCAGACTTGAGAAATGAGAAAATAGGGTTTAAAATTCGTGAGCATACTCTAAAACGTGTTCCTTATATGTTTGTTTGTGGAGACAAAGAAATGGAATCAGGAACAATTTCAGTTAGAACACGCCAAGGTAAAGATCTTGGTAGCTTTGAAGTGAAACATGTTATAGAATTATTGCTTAATGAAATTCATAGTCGTTCATTAGAACAGATGAATTAATGATAAATTACTTTGGAGGAATGAGATATTAAAGTCAGTAAGCGAATTCAGTCAACACGCGCGCACAAAATTAACGATGAGATTACAGCTCGCGAGGTGAGGTTAACCGGCGTCGATGGTGAACAGCTCGGTATTGTTAGCTTAGATGAAGCTTTAAAACAAGCTGAAGAAGCAACGTTGGATTTAGTTGAAATAAGTCCTAATGCAGAGCCACCTGTTTGTCGAATTATGGATTATGGCAAATTCCTCTATGAAAAGAGTAAAGCAACAAAAGAACAGAAGAAGAAGCAAAAGGTTGTTCAGGTTAAGGAAATTAAATTCCGACCTGGTACAGACGAAGGCGACTATCAGGTAAAACTCCGCAGCCTGATACGCTTTCTTGAAGATGGCGATAAAGCCAAAGTTACGTTGCGTTTTCGTGGACGTGAAATGGCTCACCAACAGTTAGGTATTGAAATGCTTGACCGCATTAAAGAAGACTTAGCTGATTTGGCGGTTATTGAATCTTATCCAACTAAGATTGAAGGTCGTCAAATGATTATGGTGTTAGCGCCGAAGAAAAAGTAATGGTTTTTCAAGTTAATTTTTAGTTTCTAAAAATTACACCATTATTTTATTTTTATTAACAATGCGAAGTGGAAATTTATAAAATGCCTAAAATTAAAACTGTAAGAGGCGCAGCAAAGCGCTTTAAAAAAACAGCTTCTGGTGGCTTTAAGCATAAACAAGCTAACAAGAGCCATATCCTAACTAAAAAATCAACTAAGCGTAAACGTCATTTACGTGGTTTGACTACTGTGTCAAAAGGCGATTTAGGTTTAGTAGTGGCGTGTGTTCCATACGCTTAATTATTGATTAATTTTTTAGAGGATATAGTTTATGGCTCGTGTTAAACGTGGTGTTATTGCTCGTGCACGTCACAAGAAAATTTTAAAACAAGCAAAAGGGTATTATGGTGCTCGTTCACGTGTATATCGTGTTGCTTTCCAAGCAGTAATTAAAGCAGGACAATATGCTTATCGTGACCGTCGTCAACGTAAACGTCAATTCCGTCAATTATGGATTGTACGTATCAATGCTGCTGCTCGTCAATGTGGTCTTTCTTATAGTCGTTTCATCAACGGTTTAAAGAAAGCTTCAATTGAAATCGATCGTAAGATCCTTGCAGATATTGCAGTATTTGATAAAAATGCATTCGCTGCATTAGTTGAAAAGGCAAAAGCTGCACTTTAATAGCTTTATAAGAGCCGAGTTATCTCGGCTTTTATGTTTTATAAAAAGATTATTTAAGAGTTAATTATGAATTTAGTTATTTTTCGTTTCTTTTTTAGCTTCAATAATGCTATTCGTTCGTGAGGCAAATAAAAAACGAAAAATAATTATAAAAGCCTCAGAAGAGGCTTTTTTTATGTAATAAACAATAAGCAGGAGAACTGTATGTCTCAATTAGTTGAACTGGTAAGCAATGCCAAATCCGCTATTGAAAATGCTAATGATATTAATGCCATAGAACAAATTCGAGTGGAATATTTTGGTAAAAAAGGCTATTTTACAATGCAGATGGCTTCTTTACGTGATGTTCCCGCTGATGAACGCCCCGCTGTAGGTCAGAAAATTAATGATGCTAAGCAACAAGTTGTTGAGTTATTAAATCAGAAGCGTAACTTTTTAGAGCGTCAGGCTCTTAATGCAAAATTAGCAAATGAAACAATTGACATTACATTACCAGGTAAGTCGCTAGAATTAGGTGGTTTACATCCAGTTACTAAGACAATTAATCGTTTAGTTGAATTTTTTGGAGAACTGGGCTTTGTTGTTGAGACTGGACCAGAAATCGAGGACGATTATCATAACTTTGATGCATTAAATATTCCTGCTCATCATCCTGCACGTGCTGATCACGATACATTTTGGTTTGATGCAAAACGTTTATTACGCACACAAACTTCTACAGTTCAAATAAGAACAATGGAAAATCAAAAACCGCCAATCCGAATCATTGCTCCAGGTAGAACTTATCGTAATGATTATGATCAAACGCATACGCCAATGTTTCACCAAATGGAAGGGTTATTGATAGATAAAAATGTAAGTTTTACCCATTTGAAGGGGTTATTGCATGATTTTCTTCATTGTTTTTTTGAGGATAATATGGAAATTAGATTTAGACCTGCATATTTTCCATTTACAGAACCTTCAGCAGAAGTGGACATCAAGGCTAAGAATGGCAAATGGTTAGAAGTTTTAGGATGCGGTATGGTTCATCCTAATGTATTACGTAATGTTGGAATAGATCCTGAAATATATAATGGTTTTGCCTTTGGTATGGGAATTGAAAGGTTAACTATGTTGCGTTACGGTGTCACTGATTTGCGTTCTTTCTTTGAAAACGATTTACGTTTTTTAAAACAATTTAATTAATTCTGGAGATCAAAACATGAAATTTAGTGAAAGTTGGCTACGTGAATGGATCAATCCAGAAATTAGTAGCGAAATGTTAGCCGATCAATTAACCATGGCTGGACTAGAAGTCGATGATGTTGAAAAAGTTGCTGGTGATTTTTCAGGTGTCGTTGTTGGAAGGGTAGTTGAGTGTAAACAACATCCTAATGCCGATAAGCTCCGTGTAACTAAAGTCGATATTGGCAAGCCTGAATTACTGGATATTGTTTGTGGTGCACCAAATTGTCGTCAGGGTTTAACTGTTGCTTGTGCAACAATTGGGGCTGTTCTACCAGGCGATTTTAAAATTAAAGCCGCCAAATTACGTGGTGAACCTTCAGAAGGTATGCTTTGTTCTTACTCTGAATTAGGAATATCTGAAGATCATAGTGGCATTATTGAATTGCCTGATGATGCACCTTTAGGGCAAGATATCCGAGAATATCTAAATCTTAATGATGTTATGATTGAGATTAGTGTTACGCCTAATCGGGCTGATTGTTTTGGTATCATTGGTGTTGCCCGAGATATCTCTGCAGTTAACAATATTCCAATGAAACAACTTAATATTGAAAGTGTTCCAGCAACTATTGCTGATACTGTGTCAATTGAAATAAATGAACCTAAAGCTGCGCCACGTTATCTTGGTCGAGTAATAAAAAATATTGATGTTAATGCAACAACACCACTTTGGATGAAAGAGAAATTACGCCGTGGTGGTATTCGCTCAATTGATGCCATTGTCGATATTACTAATTATGTGTTATTAGAATTAGGTCATCCGATGCACGCATTTGATTTGGCGCAAATCGATTCAGGAATCATTGTTCGTTATGCTCATCAAGATGAAAAACTTGTTTTATTAAACGGGAATGAAGTCAAACTAAACGATAAAACACTCGTTATTGCCGATCATCAAAAAGTATTAGCAATGGCTGGTATTATGGGGGGAGAAAAATCTGGCGTAACAACTTCCACAAAAGATATCTTCCTTGAATCAGCTTTTTTTGCACCATTGGCAATAACTGGTAAAGCTCGTGAATATGGTTTACACACTGAAGCTTCTCACCGTTATGAACGTGGTGTTGATCCTTATTTACAATTATCTGCTATGCAAAGAGCAACTCAATTAATTGTTGATATTTGTGGTGGTGATGTAGGTCCTATCTCTGAAATTACAAACGAAAAAGAGCTTCCTTCTCAAGCTACAATTCAACTACGTAGACATAAAGTGGATCAAATTATAGGTTATGTAATTGAAACTCAAAAAATTACAGACATTTTAGTTAGATTGGGCTGTGAAGTTTCTTATAATGAAAATGTTTGGACTGTTAAATCACCAAGTTGGCGATTTGATTTGCAAATCGAAGAGGATTTAATTGAGGAAGTTGCTCGAATTTATGGCTATAACAATATTCCTAATGTGAATCTGAAAATAGAATCTGTAATGAAGCCAAAACCTGAAAATATAGTCCCTTTGTCTAGAGTAAAAAATTTATTAGTAGATAAAGGTTATCAAGAGGCGGTGACTTATAGTTTTGTTGATCCTAAAATTCAACAACTTCTTCACCCAGAGCAGCATCATATTACATTACCTAATCCTATTTCGAGTGAAATGTCTGTTATGCGTTTATCATTATGGTCAGGGTTATTAGATGCTGTAATATATAATCAAAATCGTCAACAATCTCGGATGAGATTATTTGAAACAGGCTTACGTTTTATTCCAGATGATTCATGTGAATTTGGTGTTCGCCAGGAATTGATGCTTGCTGGTGTTCTTACTGGCACTCTTTATGAAGAGCATTGGTCATTACCTAAACAAAATATTGATTTTTATGATTTGAAAGGGGACTTAGAGTTACTATTTTCTCTTTTAGGTTGTAATGAAAAAATTGTATATCAGAAATCAGAGCTTGATGCATTACATCCTGGACAAAGTGCTGCTATTTACTTGAATGGCGAGCTTATTGGTAATTTTGGTGTTTTACATCCAGAAATTGAAAAAAAATTATCTTTAAATAGTAAAACGCTTGTTTTTGAAATAAATTTAGATAAAATTAATGATAAAAGAGTACCAGTTGCTCATGAGTTATCTAAATATCCGTCTAATAAGCGAGATATTGCTGTAGTTGTATCTAACACAATACCAGCAGCAGATATTATTTCTGAGTGTAAACATGCTGGTGGTGAACAACTTGTAAGAGTTAATTTATTTGATGTATATCAAGGTGAAAACATAGATAAAGATCAGAAAAGCCTTGCTATCAGTTTGATTTTACAAGACAAATCACGTACACTAGAAGAAGAAGATATAACAAACATTGTAAGCAAGTGTGTTATTGCTTTACAAAACCGTTTCAATGCCCTATTAAGAGAATAATAATTATGACATTAACTAAAGCTGATATTGCAGATCGTCTTGCCGATAAATTTGATATTGATCGTCAAGAAGCTAAAGTCCTAGTTGAACTTTTTTTCGAAGAAATTCGTGTTGCTTTAGAAAAAGGTGAACCTGTTAAACTGTCTGGATTTGGTAATTTCGCTGTTCGTGATAAAAATTCACGACCAGGTCGCAATCCAAAAACAGGCGAAAGTGTTGATATCTCAGCTCGTCGAGTTGTCACATTTAGACCAGGTATTAAATTTAGAGAACGAATTGAGAAAAATTTAACTCTATAGTTAAACATTTTTAAATTTCGTTTGATATGTAATAGCCTTTCTGTTGTTATTACAAGACAGGAAGGTTAGTTCTTTTTTCGTTATAAATATTGTAATAATTTGCTAATTAAAGCATAATAACGCCTCTTCAATGGAGGCTCTATGGGTCCTCTTGCAACATTTTTTTGCTCATCAGGTCAGGTCCGGAAGGAAGCAGCCAAAGTAAAAAATATGTGTGTGGGATGTGGCTGATAGGGTCTCCTCCAAAATTCTCTAAATTAATATTGCTATTAACTTACCATTGTCTTTAATGGCTATTAAATAGTCACTTAATTTATCCTTTCAAAATTTCATATTAAAGAGGTTGTAGAGATGCAACATTTTTGCGATCATATATCAAATTTTATTTATCTTCTTAAGTAAAATTATTCATATTAGAAAAACAGTAATGAGGAATTATTTATGATGCGAGTTGGATTATTTATCCTAACTAACTTAGCTGTTATGTTTGTATTTGGTATTATTTTAAGTATTTGTGGCGTTGATGCTCATAGTACATTAGGATTACTTATATTTGCAGCTATATTTGGTTTTGGTGGGTCTTTTATTTCACTTCTTTTATCTAAAAGAATGGCTTTAAGTTCTGTTGGTGGGAAAATAATTACTAATCCTCGCAACGCTCAAGAGCAATGGCTTTTAGATGTAGTTAATCGTCAAGCAAATGAATTGAAATTAAAAACACCACAAGTTGCGATTTATCAAGCAGAAGATATAAATGCTTTTGCAACGGGAGCAACTAAAAATAATTCTCTCGTAGCTGTTAGCTCGGGTCTTTTAGCCGCTATGACTCAAGATGAAGCTGAAGCTGTAATTGGACATGAAATGAGTCACGTTGCAAATGGTGATATGGTGACAATGGCGCTTTTACAAGGTGTACTTAATACTTTTGTTATTTTTATTTCACGAATTTTTGCTTCAATCGTAACAAAAGCTTTGGAAGATAGAAGTGAAGGATTATCTACTTTTGCTTATTATTTCATCGTAATGATTTTTGAAACTGTATTTGGTATTTTAGCAAGCATAATTGCTATGTGGTTTTCACGTTATCGAGAGTTCCATGCTGATGCAGGCTCAGCGAAATTAGTAGGGTCTACTAAAATGATTGCTGCTTTAGAAAAATTAAAATTGAGTCATGAGCCAAGTGAAGAAGCATCAATTTTGGCATTCTGTATTAATGGTGAGAAGAAAGCAAGATTTTCTCAACTATTCTTATCTCATCCACCTTTAGATAAACGTATTGAAGCATTGCGTAATCAATCTAATATTCTTTAATAAATAATATTTAAAAACTTCAATGGCAAATATTAATTGTATTTGCCATTTTTTGATTAAAATTTAATATACCATCCTAATATTTTCTCAGAGAATCTCTCATGTATAGGCAACACACTACTAAATTAGAATTACTTAGCCCCGCAAAAAATATAGAAATTGCAAAAGAAGCTATCTTACATGGAGCTGATGCTATTTATATTGGCGGTCCTCAATTTGGTGCTCGTCATAATGCTGGTAATTCAGTAAGTGATATTGCTAAACTAGTAGAATTTGCCCACCATTTTTACTCTAAGGTTTTTGTAACTTTAAACACAATTCTTCATGACAATGAGCTTGAAGCTGCAAGACAACTAATTTGGCAATTATATAATGCTGGTGTGGATGCTTTGATAGTTCAAGATATGGGAATATTAGCTATGGATATCCCACCAATCGATTTACATGCTAGTACCCAAATGGATATTAGAACGCCAGAAAAAGCTAAATTTCTTTCCGATGTAGGTTTTTCTCAAATAGTTTTAGCGAGAGAATTAAATTTAACCGAAATAGCAAACATACATCAACAAATTGATGCAAATATTGAATTTTTTATTCATGGCGCATTATGTGTTGCATTTTCTGGTCAATGTTATATTTCTCATGCACAAACGGGTCGAAGCGCTAATCGAGGCGACTGTTCTCAAGCTTGTCGATTGCCATTTACATTAAAAGACGAACAAGGTCGCATCGTCGCTTATGAAAAACATCTTTTATCAATGAAGGATAATAATCAGTCTGATAATTTGATAGAGTTAATACAAGCCGGAGTGAGATCTTTCAAGATTGAAGGCAGATACAAAGATTTGAGTTATGTTAAAAATATAACCGCATTTTATCGTAAAAAATTAGATAATATTTTAGAAAAAAACACAGATTTTGTTGCTGCATCGAGTGGCAAAACTGAACACTTTTTTACCCCGGATCCAAATAGAACATTCCACAGAGGATCTACCGATTATTTTGTTCGAGGTAGACAAGCCAATATTGGTGCATTTGATTCACCCAAATTTATTGGCTTAACAATTGGTGAAATTATAAAAATTACTAAACAATCTATCGTAATAAAATCAGAACAAGCGTTAACTAATGGTGATGGATTAAATGTTTTAATCAAAAGGGAAATTATAGGTTTTAGAGCTGATAAAGTAGAAAAAATTGGTAATAATCATTATCAAGTATTTCCTAATGAAATACCTAAAGCATTATATTCTATAAAATTACCTTATCAAATTAATCGCAATTTAGATCATAATTGGCAACAAATTTTATTAAAAGAATCTTGTTGCCGTCGTATCGGTGTAACATTTAGGCTTAAAAATATAGCAAACGGTTTGGAGTTAATTGCATCGAGTGAAGAGGGTAGTTGCGTTAAAATTGAATTGAAAGGCCCATTTGAGCTAGCTAAGCAACAGGATAAAGCTCTCAATAATATAAGAGATAGTTTATCTAAGTTAGGCCAGACAACCTATTATTTAGCAGAGTTAATTATAGATTTAAACCAAGCTTATTTTGTTCCCAACAGTCAATTAAATCAGTTAAGACGAGATATTATTGATAAATTAACTCTAGAGCGATTAAATAATTATCGAAGAAATATTCGTAAACCTCAAGTACATCCAACACCGATATATCCTGAACAACAATTAAGTTTTTTAGCTAATGTTTATAATCACAAAGCTCGTGAATTTTATGCTCAACATGGTGTAAAACTAATCGAGAGTGCATTTGAAGCTCACGAAGTTAAAGATGACGTTCCTTTAATGACTACAAAGCATTGTCTAAGATTTGCATTTAATTTATGTCCAAAACAAGCTAAAGGGATTCAAGGAGTTAAAACTAAAGTAACACCAATGAAATTAATTCAAAATAATAATGAAGAATTAATTTTAAAATTCAACTGTAAAGCTTGTGAAATGCAGGTTTGGGGCAAAATCAAAAAACATATTTTAAAAATCCCAGTACTAGGTAGTGAAGTTATTTTACTGACGAGTAACGATTAACATATTGATAATTGTTAAATTATTGTTTTTTTCGTTAATTATTATCATTAATATAAAAATTTTAGCGATAATAGTGAATGTAACAAGGGTTATTTTAGTTCGTAATAATACTATTATTTAACATAATATACATTATTTGAATTTTAATTCATTGATTTAATTGTATTTATTAGGTTTGTTGCGTAATAATAGAAAATAGGGGATAGATAAACGTTTTTTTTAAAGAAAACACGAAAATAAAATTCCAATCAATCTATATAACTTAACTTTCTATTAAATAGTTTATGTTATATAGTTTCACATAATAAGAGTTAAAATGGTTTATTATGTTATAACAAAAAGTATCAACTTTATGCAGTAAGGACATTTATTACAGACCTTGTTTATTGCGAAAAATGATTAATTATCATTCAACTAATGCAAAATATGTTATGTTTAATTCTAAATTATAGTAGACAACGGCTTACAATCTAGAATTGCACATAACATTTTTAAAATAACTAATATCAGTTATGATATTGTCTTTTTCTTTTCGATTTATATTTCCAACTTTTTGACATCTTATATACGTAGGATGGGTAATCATCCCAAGGATTGGCTATATTACTTCCCCTTGACGGCCTAATTTTTAGTTTATACTGTTTATATTCAATCATGTGAATGCAATAGGCAGTTTTTTCTTGTTTAGTGCTGAAATGTTTATGTGACTCACTATGAACATAAGTATAATATTCAATTTCACCTACACGCGTTTTACGTATACTACGTCTTGAAAATTGTTTTTTTAGTTTTAACATACTTTCTCCTAATTTATTAAATAGTTAGAAGAAAGCCTCCTTATAATAATTCATATATATACCTTATTAATTTTTGGGGTTAGAGTTCGGATGTTCAGTGACACCCGAACTTTACCGTGGTTTCCCACGGTAAATAATTTAAATTCAAAAGTAAACAGTAAAATTTATTGCTTATTTTCATGATCAATTTATTTACTTTTATTTAATAGTTCAACCTTGTGTCATTTTGACACATTTTAGCCTTTATTATATTTTTTTGTCAGAATGTATAATATCTTGTACCGCATCTTTTGCATAATTATCTAGAATGTACGTTGCTAGCTCTGTCCATGAAATGGATTTTCCTATTCTGTAACTTAAATCTACTGCTAATCTTTCAATTCTTAGTTTTCTTTCTGCGCTTATTGCTAGGCTAGTTCTCTTTGGTTTTTGCGTTGTCATTTTAACTCCTAAACGTCTTTTGGTTTATGCAGTATTGTATATCATCATTTATATTTTAATGCATGAGTGTTTACATGCACGTTTATTTATGACAATTTTACATTACTGTTTAGGTGTATGCATTAATGCAGATATGATTGATTTATTGCTATTGAGAATACCTTTTAAATCTGATTTTATTTTGCAGACAAAATCACATGATGATTTTGGCGGAAGGTATGGGCAATATGTCGATTTAATGGAAATTTGTAAATTATCGGGTTGCGCTCTTGGTGCTCGTACTGTTGAATTTTGCATTGACGGTGATTTGCAAGTTCGAGATCTTAATCATCCTTTTGAATCTTTGCCTTCTAGTTTCGGTAGTTTAGCGGTGAAAATTCATGCTGGGTCTATAACTATGAAGCCCTGCGTTGAAATAAAAGCAAGTCCGGCAAAGTTGTTACAAGGTCATAATGTTTTTGGATCAGAAAATTTAGAATTGTGTGCAACTGAATTATTAAATGGTTTGGCTTACGGAATGCCTCAATTATTTGATTTATTAGACATTTGTAACACAAATTTGGATTGGATTGATGTTACTTATTCCGCTTATGTTGATAATGAGTTAATAGCTCAGCAGGTTATTGATTCATTGAAAAATGTTACTAATGGTCAAACAAAAAAATCACGTTATAACCGTGAATATCAAACAACTGTTGAATGGAATACAGGCAGTCAACTTAAATCATTAAAAGTTTATCTTAAATTTTATGAAGTCATCAATCAATTATCCGAATTAGAAAAATTATCATTATCTAAACACCAAGATCATTTATTACAAAGAAAAATCAATATCTTATCAAATTCTGATCTTATTGATTGGGCTAAAAAATGCGTTAGGTTCGAGGCGCGATTAAAACATAGCTATTTAGAAAAGCATGGCATACCTAGAAACTTATTTAAATTTATTAAATATCAAAAAGATAAGCAAAAAAATGGCATTAATATTATTAGAGAATTATGGCAAATAGCTTTTAAGGATATATTGTCTGTTATAAAAGGTGCAGATATGAATGTTTATGATGATAAACGTATACGAACATTATTAAATGATAGTTATTTTACTGTTACTAGAACAGGGAAAATCTCATATTCGAAGTCAAATAAAATTTATTCGTTTTATCGGGCGTTATTGAATGATGGTTATCAATTCGTTAAAAATTCCATGGATCGTAAAACGTTTTGGCGTTACGAACAAGATCTTTTATCGATTGGATTAAGCAAGATGCAATTACAGAATCTACAACAACAGAAAAATAATGTAATTCCGATGTGCAGAGTTATAAATATTGATTTTAATTGTCAGCGTCCGAGTTGGTATGTAGAACCAACATCATTTTATGATGATCCAAAAAATTTAGAATTTTTAAAAGCTGTTTAACGCACTTCTCTTATAAATCTATATTGGTGCGCATAATGTATATTATGTTAAATAATGATATTAAATCAATTAAGTTCATTTATTCGCCACTCACCCTCTATTAACAATTCTAAATCTTTATAAGACTATTCTTTTATCAAGAATTCATTTATATTGTTTAGATTAATTACTTAGTGTAGTTATTTAAAAATTTAATAGTGATTTTCTATTTCTTTTCTTTTTATTGAATAGAAATACAAAAAAAATTGGTCAATTTTTGTTTTATGACAAAATATGGTAACCTTATCACTTCAAATCAACAGCCCTTGTATTTAGGATATTATGCATAGTATTTATAAGACATTACGTTCCAATAGTTATTCTGTTCCGTGCGAATTATGCAGTCTCGGTGGGCTCTGTATTCCGATGTTACTCAATAATACATTAAGTAGTGTTTTAGAACGCAAAAGATCTTATTCAAAAGGCGAAATAATAGTTAAAGCAAAAACGCCATTTAAAAAATTCTTCATCGTTCATTCCGGTGCACTTAAAACATTTGTTACAACTTCTGAAAATAATGAACAAATTAATGGATTTTATCTACCTGGAGATATTGTTGGTTTAGACGCCATTTCAACCAAAGTTTATAACAACAACATTCAGGCATTAAGTAACACACTAATCTGTGAACTGCATTATGATGAATTAATGACATTAATTGATACTAATAAGAATGTTAGAGATTTAATCTTTAGATTATTAAGTGCTGACATTTATAATTATCAAAAATTGGTTCTTTGCTATTCTCAGAAAAAATCAGATGAGCGTCTGGCCACCTTTATTTATTCTCTTTACCTTCGATATCAGCAAAGAGGACATTCTTCTTTAAATATAAAACTAGCAATGAGCCGTGCTGAAATAGCTAATTATTTAGGATTAACGATTGAAACTGTAAGTCGTAATTTATCAAAATTACAAGAGCAAAATATTTTAATAGCTAAAGGTAAATATATTTATATCAATAACTTGGAAGCTTTAATAGATTTAGGAAATTAAATTTATTTATGCTAAAATAACTAAAAATTCATTGTAAGGTTTTTTATATGTTAAGTTTCAAGAAAACAATTATCGCTACAACTGTTGCGCTTATTCCATTTTGTTCTTTTGCTGCTCAGCAATTAACTGAAGAACAAGCAAACAGCATGCAATCTTTTAAAAGCATTACGATTCGAGGTGCTTTTTATACTGATAGCGATTATGTTATGGCTATGTCAAAGGCTGCAGACAATGAAGGAGCTGCTTCTTTTTACATAACAACAACAAATATCAGCCCTTCTAATGATACTTTGCGTATCGTTTATGCAAAATTATACAAAGCAGACGCACCTAAAGCTTTAGAACAATCAGAAACTTTACGTAAATTTGAAGGTGTTTACGAATATCCAAAATCTAAAGCAATTCGCTTAGAACCATTTAATATTGTGCGTATTCGTGGATACTTTCCGACAGATTATGATGTAAATCAAGCTATTGCTAAAGAAGCATCAGCGCAAGGTGCATATGGCTTTTACATAGATTCACGTTCAGAATTAGGCAGTAATATTCAAGTAGCTGCTTATTTATTTAAAAAAGATGCTCCTGAACGTAAATTACAACCTGAAAATGCTATTCCTTACGATTCTGAAGCGGGTCAATTAGCATTAGCTAAAGGTGGAGAAGCTGCAATGCAGGTTGAAAAACCTGGTTATTACTCCCCTTCTGCATTTAACGAGAAATATTATGCAGATAAATTTAATAATAAAGTAATTGATAAAACTACAACAAATTCTGCTGCAACTAATAAAGTTACAACAACATCAAATACAGAAACAATAAGTACCGTTGCCACTGAACCTCAAAGAGTAACTCGTTACACTGTCACTCTTCCTGATGGGCGAAAAATTCAGGAACTTAACGATGCAACTGCGGCTAAAATGGTTGCCTTTGATACACTGAAATTTAGAGGTTACTACGTTACTGATCAGGAAATTTCATATCAAGCAGGAAAAAGAGCAATAGAAGCTGGGGCTAAATATTATCATATTGCTCGAGTTGCTCATGATTCTAAAGGGCCAAACATCACTGTATTTGTAGATCTTTATAAATAATCAAAATGGGCGCATAAGCGCCCTTCTTTTTTATCCTTATAATTATATTCTATAATTCAGAAGATACAGTTTCTATTTGTTGTTTTATCCTTTTTGCAGAAATTGGATACGGTGTGCCGAGTTGTTGAGCGAATAAGTTAACTCTAAGTTCCTCTATCATCCATTTAATATTCGTAACATCATTCAATGATTTTTGATTTTCTGACAAACTATTGAACCAACTTTGATATTCGTTTTTCACTTCTTCTATTATATTCATCGACTGTCTATCTTTAGCCACATTAGTTCCTAGCTTCTCTATCCGTTTTTCTATAGCAGTTAAATAGCGATAAATATCATGGAGTTTGTTATAACCAGTTTTTGCCACAAAACCCTTATAAACTAGCTCATTTAGCTGCGCTTTGATATCAGATAACGCAAATGCTAAAGACAAATCGATACGGCCTTTAAGTTTTTTATTAATATTAAAATGGAGAGTTAAAATTGATTCCACTTGTTTAGCTATATCCACTACAATTTCATTGATATGCTCTTTGGTATAACCTAACAGTTCTTGATATTGTTCTTGATTTTTAACTTTCTGATTGTACTTCTTAATCAAGTAGTCTATTCCACAGGCAATGCAGTCATCAATAAGGTTAAGAACTGTACCGAATGAATTAAAATATAAGCCTAATTTAGATTTATTTGGTAACTTTTCGTGCAAATATTTAATTGGAGATGGAATATTTAAAATCAACAATCGTCTAATCCCGAGCTTAGTTAATCTTTTTTGTTCCTCAAGTGAATCAACCAGTTTAATACTGACCGAGTTTTGATTATCAATGATGGCTGGATAGGCTTTAACTGTATAATTATTTTGTTTTTCTTCATAAATACTTGGTAAGTGACCAAAATTCCAATCAATAATATTATCTTTCTCTATTTTGACAGATTTTTTTTGAGTCAGCGATGATAATGCTTCTTGAACTTCTGTTTTAAGATGTTCTTTAATCATCATTAGATCTTTGCCAAAAGCTATTTCTCGTCCCTTATCAACGATACTAAAATTCATTTTTAAGTAATCTGGTACTTGTTCTAATTGCCAATCAGTTGGCTGAATTTTTATACCTGTCATTTTCCTAAATTCATTTTCTAATGTTTCAAGTAATGGATGTTCAATTGAATTAACTCTACTTAAAAAAGCCTCAGCATAGTTAGGCGCAGGAACTAAGCTTTTACGTAAAGATTTTGGTAATGATTTTATTAAAGCAATAACTAAATCATAACGAAATCCAGGTACTTGCCAATCAAATCCTGTATCTTTTATTTGATTTAATATATTAAGCGGAATAGAAATTGTTACACCGTCACGTGCATTACCTAGATCAAATTGATAAGTTAAAGGTAATTTCAAGTTATTCTGATACCAAAAATCTGGATAATCGTTTATTTTTACAGGTTGAGCTGATTGTTTAATCAGCATATTTTTTTCAATATTTAAAAAATCAGGGTCTATTTTTTGTTTGTTTTTCCACCACGTATCAAAATGTTTTGCGGAAATAACTGATTTGTCTATTCGTTCATCATAAAAATTATAAAGATCATCATTATCAATCAGAATATCCTGACGACGAGATTTATGTTCAAGATCCTCAACTTCATTGATTAATTTCTGATTTTGTTTATAAAACTGGTGATTAGTTTGCCAATCACCTTCAACCAAAGCATTCCGAATAAATAAGGAACGACTTAGTACTGGGTCAATTTTACTATAATTAACTATGCGGTTTGCAACAATTGGTAGACCGAATAAAGTTACTTTTTCATTGGCTAAAGTTGTCCCATTCTTTTTAGACCATCTAGGCTCACTATAACTATATTTAACTAGATGTTTTGCTAATGGTTCAATCCAATCTGCTTCAATTTTAGCAGCCGTTCTACCCCATAGACGGCTTGTCTCAACAAGTTCACTAGCTATACACCATTTTGGTTGATTTTTAAAGATGGCTGAATTAGGGAATATAGCAAATTTAATATTACGAGCACCAGTATATTCATGTTTTTCAATTTCTTTCATACCAACATGTGACAATAAGCCGCTTAATAACGCAGTATGCAGTGAACGATAATCTGCTAATTGACTATTAATCGGAAAAGCAAGTTGTTTAATGGTTTGTCTAATTTGTGTATAAACGTCTTGCCATTCTCGAATTCTAAGATAGTTAAGATATTCTTTTTTACACAACCGTCTAAATTGATTACCCGACAGATCGGCTTGTTGATTTGTTACATAATTCCATAAATTGATAAGTGATATAAAATCAGATTCTTTATCAGCAAATCTACGGTGTTTCTCATCAGAAGCTTGCTGTTTATCAAATGGCCTTTCTCGAGGATCTTGTATTGATAGTGCTGCCACAATAATCATAACTTCTTTTATACAACCTAACCGTCTAGCTTCAACTAGCATTCTAGCTAATCTAGGATCAATAGGTAATTGAGATAAAATTCGTCCTATCTCAGTCAAATGATAATGATGATGTTTAGTATAAATTGCACCTAATTCTTCTAATAATCGTATACCATCACGGATATACCTAGAATCAGGTGCTTCAACAAATGGAAAAGCCGCTATATCACCTAAGCCTAATGAAGTCATTTGTAATATAACTGATGCTAAATTGGTTCGAAGAATTTCAGGCTCAGTAAATTCAGGTCTAGATAAAAAATCTTGTTCATCATATAAACGTATACAAATACCATCTGAAGTTCTACCACAACGCCCTTTTCGTTGATTCGCTGATGCTTGAGAAATGGGTTCAATTGGTAATCGTTGAACTTTCGTCCGATAACTATAACGACTAATTCTTGCTAAACCAGGATCGATAACATATTTAATACCAGGAACGGTCAAGGATGTTTCAGCCACATTTGTAGCTAAGATAATTCTTCGAGCACTGTGTGATTGAAAGATACGGTTTTGTTCAGATGCTGATAATCTAGCATATAAAGGCAAAATCTCAGTATGTTTCAGTTCAATTTTCCTTAGCGTATCAGCCAGATCACGTATTTCACGCTCCCCTGTAAGAAAAATCAAAATATCCCCATTACTTTCAAAAGATAATTCATCGATTGCATCTATAATAGGCTGAAAATCATTATTTCTGTCATTTCCATAATCATCATTAAGAATTGTTGGACGGTATCTAACTTCGACAGGATAGGTTCGACCTGAAACTTCAATGATTGGGGCATGATTAAAATGATTTGAAAAACGTTCAACATCTATTGTAGCTGAAGTTATGATGACTTTTAAGTCAGGACGTTTAGGTAATAATTGTTTCAAATATCCCAAAATAAAATCGATATTTAAACTACGTTCATGAGCTTCATCTATAATAATAGTATCGTATTGAAGTAATAATTTATCTTGCTGAATCTCTGCCAGTAAAATTCCATCAGTCATCAATTTCACCAAAGTAGTTTCGCTGACATGATCAGAAAATCTGACTTTATAGCCCACTAAGTTGCCTATTTCTGTTTTTAATTCCTCAGCAATACGATTGGCAACTGAACGAGCTGCTAACCTTCTCGGTTGGGTATGGCCAATAAAACCTTTAACACCTAAGCCTAGTTCCAAACATATTTTAGGTATTTGTGTCGTTTTTCCTGAACCTGTTTCACCGGCAATAATTACAACTTGATTATTTTTAATTGCTTCAGCTATCGCCTCTTTCTTATCAACTACTGGTAGATTATCTGGAAAATCGATATCTTTAGGTAACGATTGTAATCGAACATTATAATGTGCAACAGCTTGAGCAATCGCTTGTTCGATGGTATCTAAATTTTGATTTTTGTTTGAAAGCTTTCTTATTTTGTGTTGATCTAAGAAAGTCATTGATTGAAAAAATTTAATTTGCTGTTGAATTAACATAAAGAGTAAAATGTAATTATTAAATTTTAATTAAACTGATTATATCAAATTTAGCCAACTATTAGGAGTTAAGATGAAAAAGACTTTACTATTAATAATGCTTTTTACTGGAACTTTCGTGATGACTGGTTGTGGTGAATCTAAGAGCGTTAAAGCTGAAGATTTAATGCATCATCGCTTTGTATTGATTAAAGCCAATGGTCAAGATATTTCAACAGATAAAAACGCTGAGCTTGAATTTGGTGAAAACATGAATATTTATGGAAAAATGTGTAATCGCTTTGTTGCAAAAGTAGAATTGGAAAACGAAACGATCAAAGGCCCTGGTGTTAGTATGGCAAAAATGGCTTGTGATGATGAGCAATTGAGTAAGTTAGATGATACCATCGCTCAATTAATTCAAGACGGAGCATCAGTCAGTTTGGACAAAGATCTATTGACTTTAAAAAATAAAGATATTGAACTAATTTATCAACTTAAAGATTTAATGTAATTTAAAAAGACATTTTTTATCACAAACTTGGTAAAAATTTAACCAAAAAAATGTTTTAGTTTTTTTCTATCTCAATTGATGTCTAGTTTTTTGATAAAAAACTTTATTTAAAATGTCGTTAAGACTATAATAAAAAAAGTTTTTAAGAATGGCTTATATTGATGAGATTACTAAATTCTTTAGATATTGCTTTTAATAAGAGTAACTTTTTAAAGTTACTCTTCCCTTTTTATACCAATGCACTGGCATTGGTTTTTTTTGTTTAAATATTTATATTTAAAACCATTTATTTAAATTTGAACATTAACTTTAACAACTAGTAGATAATATTATGAAAAAGACAAAAATCGTTTGTACCATAGGACCAAAATCAGAATCAAAAGAGATGCTAACTAAATTATTAAATGCAGGCATGAATGTAATGCGTTTAAACTTCTCTCATGGTGATTATGAAGAGCATGGTAATCGAATCAAAAATTTACGTGAAGTAATGCAAGAAACAGGCTTGAAAGCTGCCATCATGTTAGATACTAAAGGCCCAGAAATTCGTACTATTAAGCTTGAAGGTGGAAACGATGTATCACTTGTAGCAGGCCAAACTTTCACTTTTACTACTGATGAAAATGTAGTTGGTAATTCAGAACGTGTAGCCGTTACATATAAAGGATTTGCTCAAGATCTAAAACCAGGTAACCGTGTATTAGTTGATGATGGTTTAATCGCTATGGACGTTCAAGAAATCAAAGGTAACGAAGTTATTTGTAAAGTTTTAAATAACGGTGACCTTGGTGAAAATAAAGGTATTAACTTACCTGGTGTTTCAATCAAATTACCTGCACTAGCTGAAAAAGATAAAAATGACTTAATTTTCGGTTGTGAACAAGGTGTAGATTTTATTGCAGCATCATTTATCCGTAAACGTTCTGATGTTGAAGATATTCGTGCTCATCTTAAAGCTCACGGCGGTGAAGAAATCAAAATCATTTCTAAAATCGAAAATCAAGAAGGTTTAGATAACTTTGATGAAATTTTAGAAGCATCTGATGGTATCATGGTTGCTCGTGGTGATTTAGGTGTGGAAATTGCGGTTGAAGAAGTTATTTTTGCTCAAAAAATGATGATTAAAAAATGTAATAAAGCTTCAAAACCAGTTATTACTGCAACTCAAATGTTAGATTCAATGATCAAAAACCCACGTCCTACTCGTGCTGAAGCTGGTGACGTTGCTAATGCAATTATTGATGGTACAGACGCTGTTATGCTATCTGGCGAAAGTGCTAAAGGTAAATATCCATTTGAAGCAGTTAATGTGATGGCTACTATTTGTAAGCGTACTGATGGTACTATCCCAGCTAAATTAGAGCTAACCACAAAAGAAGAAACATTACGTATTACTGCTGCTGTATGTTGTGGTGCTGTTGAAATCGCAGAACGATTAAATGTACCATTAATTGTTGTTGCTACTCGTAGCGGTAAATCAGCTCGTGAACTTCGTCATTACTTCCCGACAGCTCGTATTTTGGCTTTATCTTCAAGCCAAAAAACTGTCAATCAACTTGCCTTATCTAAAGGTGTTGAACCTATTTTAATTGATGCAATTAATTCAACAGATGATTTCTACCGTTTAGGTAAAGAAATGGCTGTTAAAATTTGTAATGTAAAACAAGGTGATACAATTGTTATGGTATCAGGTGCATTAGTTCCAAGCGGAACAACTAACACAACTTCTGTTCACCGCATCTAATCACCTTTAATTTTGTTTAAATGAATGATAAAAAGCTAGCTATATGCTAGCTTTTTTTTTATCTTACGTTATTCTGTAATAAATCAAATTAGTGGAATGGGCATTACAAAAAATGATAATAGAAAAAGTATATTTACCTAAAGAACTAAGTTGGTTATCATTTAACCAACGGGTGTTACAAGAGGCTGCTGATGAAAGTAATCCTCTCATAGAACGAATCCGTTTTTTAGGTATCTACTCAAGTAATCTTGATGAATTTTATAAAGTCCAATTTGCAAATTTAAAAAAATATGTCCTTATTGAGCAAGAACAAGCTCAAGCAACATCTAATGCTAAACATTTATTGCGTCAGGTTAATCAAAAAGTCATTCAACTTGAATTACAATTTGATCAGCTTTATAACGAGCTATTATTAGAAATGGCAAGGAATCAGATTTTCCTAATAAATGAAAGGCAACTTACCACTTATCAAGAAACTTGGATAAAAAATTATTATAAGCAAAATTTAAGACAGTATATTACCCCTATTTTGTTAGATAGCCATACTGAGTTGATTCAATTTTTAAAAGATGATCATGCTTATTTAGCAGTTGAAATTATCTGTAAAGATAGTATTAGCTATGCATTACTTGAACTTCCTACAGATAATGCGCCTCGGTTTGTTTTATTACCTTCAGAAGTTTCAACTAAAAATAAATCAATTATTTTTTTAGATAACATTTTACGTTATTGTTTAGCGGATATTTTTAAAGTCTTCTTTGATGCGGTAGAATTAAATGCTTATTCTATAAATATTAATCGTGATGCTGAATACGAATTAAATACTGAACTTGATAGTTTACTTGAGTTAATGTCTCAGGGTTTGAAACAGCGGTTAACTGCTCAGCCAGTTCGTTTTACATACCAAAAAGACATGCCAAAGGCATTATTTGAATTATTAATAAATAAACTAAGATTAACTGAACAAGATGCAATGCCTGGTGGACGTTATCCCAATTTCAAAGATTTAGCAAATTTTCCAGATCTTGGTGTCAAAAACTTACTTAATAAACGCTTACCAAGCCTTGCTTATAATCGATTCAAGAAATTCAGAAATGCTTTTGCAACAATAAAAGACCGAGATGTATTGCTCTATTATCCTTACTATTCATTTGGACATGTGCTTGAAATTATGCGACAAGCGTCATTTGATCCTGCTGTTACCCATATTCGTATGAATATTTATCGAGTAGCTAAAGACTCCAGATTTATTCATGCTGCTATAAATGCAGCAAACAACGGTAAAAAAGTCACAGTAGTGGTAGAACTGCAAGCTCGATTTGATGAAGAAGCAAACATAAAATGGGCTAAAAGGTTAATTCGTAGTGGTATAAAAGTTATCTATTCACAACCAAAACTTAAAATTCATGCCAAATTATTCTTAATCGATCGTAAAGAAGACGATCGAATTGTCCGTTATGCTCATATTGGTTCAGGTAATTTTAATGAAAAAACTGCACGTATTTATACAGATTTTTCATTATTAACGGCTGACCCCGCGATTACCGATGAAGTTATCAAAGTATTTAACTTTATTGAAAACCCATTTAAACCGGTAACTTTTCACCATTTATTAGTTTCACCACAAAATACACGATTACGCTTTCATGAATTCATTGAACGAGAAATCAATAATGCCAAAGCCGGGAAACCTTCTGGTATTTATCTCAAACTCAATGCAATAACTGATAAAGAGATGATAAATCAACTCTATAAAGCTTCTTGTGCTGGAGTGAAAATACGCATGATTGTGCGAGGCACCTGTATACTTGTTCCTCAAATTCCTAATTTAAGTGAAAATATCTATGTAACCAGTATTGTTGACCAATATCTCGAACATGCTCGAGTTTATATTTTCGAAAATGACGGTAATAAAGATACCTACATATCATCTGCCGATTGGATGCCTAGAAATCTTGATAACCGGATTGAGGTTGGCGTAAAAATATTTGATCTGACATTAAAATCCACTATTCATAATATTTTCAATATTCAGTGTAATGATAATGTCAAAGCTCGAATTATCGATAAAGATAATATGAACAATTACGTCCAAAGAGGAAATAAAAAGAAAGTAAGAGCACAACGTGCAATTTATGATTATCTAAAACAATTAGAATCAGCAAGTTAAGGATTTGAACGTGAATAAATTTGATGAATATGCTGTTATTGATCTAGGCTCGAATAGTTTTCATATGGTCATTGCACGTTGTATTGATGGTGCAACACAAATTATTTACAAAAATAAAAAAAATATTCATTTAGCTACCGGTTTAAATGAATTCTATGAGCTAAGTGAGTCAAGTATTAAACGAGGTATAGAATGCCTTGCACTCTTTGCTGAACGGTTGAATGGATTTCCCCCGGAAAATGTTCGAATTGTTGCAACCTATACGTTACGTATCGCCACCAATCGGCATAAATTTCTAGCCGAAGCGGCTAAGGTTCTACCCTACCCAATTGAAATTATTTCCGGACAAGAGGAAGCCCGTTTAATCTATTTAGGTACCATGACAGCCGAATCAACCGCCGAAGAAGATACCAAATTTGTTATTGATATTGGTGGTGGATCGACTGAAATTGCCATAGGTCGAGGAAACGATCTCAAACCATTTATTGTGGCAAGTCGACCAATGGGCTGTGTTACTTACACTAAGCAATTTTTTCCACAAAAGACCATTGACCGATATTCATTTTTAAGAGCTAAACTGGCAGCTGAACAACAAATTGAAAATCTTATTACCACAATAAAAAGACAAAATATTAGTGTCGCATTTGGTACTTCCGGCACAATCAAAAGTATTTACAAAATATTATTAGATTTAGGTGTCAGCGATGGAATCATTACGCCTAAACGTTTGGATGATTTAATCAGTTATATTTTAGAATTCAAGTCTTTTCATGATATTGACTATCCATCGCTTTCAGAAGAAAGAAAAAACGTTTTCGTCAGCGGGTTAGCCATTTTTAGTGGCGTTTTTAATGCATTAGGGTTACAAGAGCTTCAATTTAGCCCATGCGCATTGCGTGAAGGAGTTTTGTATGAACTTATTGATGGTCCAAATTATCGAGATATAAGACAAACAACAGCCGAATCACTCTCTCAGCATTACAACATTGATGAGCGTCATGCCAAACAAGTGGTGAAAACGGCAAAGTATCTTTTTGCACAATGGAAAATGCAAACTTCGACTAATATTCCGCAACATTTAGAATCTATCCTCTATTGGGCAGCGCAACTCCATGAAGTGGGACTGAAAATAAATTTTTCATCAATTCACAAACATTCGAGTTATATTCTGTTAAATAGTAACTTACCAGGATTCAACGAAGAACAACAACTTTTATTGTCTACCCTTGTACGTTATCACCGAAAGTCAATTAACATTGATGAACTGCCCTATTTTAGTTTATTCGAATACAAACATATCATCTCGTTATTGCAGATTTTGCGGCTTGCCGTTTTATTTAATAACCAGCGTAATAACGATCTGGATCTCACTGCATTTAGATTAAAATTAAACAGTGATAAATTGAGCAAACTGACGATAGAACTCAACGAAAAGTTTGTTGAAAATAATAAGTTAATCTTGCTTGATTTAGAGCAGGAGCAGAAATATTGGAAATCGGTTAATGATTGGAAATTATCGATTGAAATGTTTTAATCACTCAAAAAAACCGCCAGTTAAACTGGCGGTGATAGCTAAACTTTTAGCCTAATCCAATGATTTTCCACCATAAAATACCAATAGTGAAAACAATAATTAAATTTACTACGCTACAAATGAAACCGACTTTCCACCATGTTTTAACCGGTACAAAGCCTTCAGCAAACAGTAACGGGTTACGAGCATTAGCAAATTGGGTAATCGAACCAAAATAGTTAGTACAAATAACTAATGCAAAAATGGCAATCATTTGCGGCACGCCGAGCGCTAAAGCAACCGTTAAAAATACTGGGAATAAAGCAGCAATATGCGCATTACCACTCGCAAAGAAGTAATGTAGATAAACATAGGCTACACACAAAATAACAATGACTAAAACCCAGCTACTATCTCCTAAGTGACCTTTAACCGCATTACCAATTGTATCGCCTAGCCACTTAGTTACGCCAAGTTTATTGACTTGTCCCGCCATCATCAGTAATGCTGCAAACCAAATTAAAGTATCCCAAGCAGCCTTTTCACCTTTGATATCATCCCAGCTAAGTACACCGGTTAAAATTAAAATTGTTAAGCCGATAAATGCAGTAGTAGTTGAATCAATACCAAAGTTTTTACCAAAAATCCACAAGCCTAACAGTAATAAAACAGTTGAACCCATAATAAGTTCTTTAAAGGTCAGAGCCCCCATTTTTTTAAGTTCTTCTGTGGCTAATTTAGGCGCTTCTGGTGTCTTTTTAAGTTCAGGATTGGTTAAAAAGTAGATAACTAAAGGAATAACAATAAATGAGACTAAACAAGGTACAATAGCCGCCATAAACCATTGTCCCCAGCCTAAAGTAATACCAAGTTGACTTGTTACTAATTTGGCTGCCAACAAGTTGCCGGTAAAGGCAGTTAAAAACATTGCCGATGTAATATCATTTACATGACTAATAGTTAACATTAAGAAAGTGCCAATACGATTTCTTGATTCATCTTTTGGATTTGAATTAAAATTGATCGCTAATGCTTCAGCGATTGGATAAATCACACCGCCAGCACGAGCTGTCGTACTAGGAATAGCTGGAGCTAATGCCATATCCGTTACCGACAGGCCATAGGCTAAACCTAATGTATTTCTACCTAAAAGTTTAACTAGATAATAAGCTATACGCTTACTTAACCCTGTTTTGATAAAACCACGTGCTATCATAAAAGCAATAACGATAAGCCAAATAAGGCTACTGTTTAATTCGCTTAATGAAATTTTAATCGCCTCTGTCGCTGTTGTAGCCCCTGATGGTCTTAGAACCGCAAAAACTGTTATCGCTAATAATCCAATTGCACCAATTGGCATAATTTCAGCAACAATACAGGCAATAGTTGCAACAAAGATGATACTGGTTTGCCAACCCTCAATACTAATTCCTTCAGGCGGAGAAACAAGTTCCCATAATATTGCTGAAATAACAGCAATAATTATGAGCGGTAACCATTTGACAGGTGGTTTTTTCACTGTGTTCATAGTATTTTCCTTTTTAATTAAAAATGACTTAATTTAATTCATAATAAAAACGATTCAGTTTGATATAAATCTTTTCGTTTCCAATAAAATGTTAATGTAAAACATATTGTTGGCTAATTAGCTGAAAAGCAAAATTATCAGTATTAACTAGTTCGATTGTTTTATTTTTTAAAACAAATATGGCTGATAAATTCGGATGTTCAATCAAATATTTACTAGCTTTTTTAACCCCTAATCCATAGAGAATAGTTGAAAAAATATCTCCTTCAAGCGACGTATCTGAAATTACCGTTACACTTTCTAATTCATTATCTAACGGGTAACCGGTTGAAGGGTTGAATATGTGATGATAACGGTGATTATTTAAGGTAAAGTAACGCTCATAAATCCCTGATGTAACAACAGATTTATTGTTAACTTGAATAATCCCGGCCAGTTCATTGTTGAGTGAAAATGGCTCTTTCAAACCTATTTGCCAATTGCCATTCCTATTTAAAGGTGATTTGCCTAAAGTTAAGACGTTACCACCTAAATTGATAATAGCTTGATGTATGTTATTTTGCTGTAAGACTACTTTAACCACATCTGCTATATAGCCTTTGGCTATAGCACCTAAATCAATTTCCATTCCCTTTTTTTTCAAAAAAACTGCACAAGTTTTAGGATCAAGCTCAATTTCGTTAGGATCGGTTAATAATAGCTGATCATAAATTTGCTGTGGGGAGGGAACTTGCTGGCCTTGAAAACCGATTTTCCATAATTTGACTAAAGGACCAATAGCAAAATTGAAACAACTATTGGGCATTAAACTGATTTTATAAGCTTGCTCAATAAGCGAAAACACAGCACGGCTAACGATAACCGGATGTTTACCCGCAGCAGCGTTAATCGACATAACTTCTGAATGACGGCGGTTAACGGTCAATTTATCTTCAAGTAATTTTATGGTGTGAAACACCCTATGAGCTACGGCTTCATTAGGCTCATAAAGCGTTAATGAAACCGTGGTACCCATTAATACTTGAGTATATTCATGGCTTGAATTAAGCATTTTAAACAAGCTTAAGTCATATTAGTCAATTAATGATTAATGTAATCAGTGGCTTTTCTACCTGCCTGCATACCAAATATAATGATATCAGCAACAGCGTTTCCACCGATACGATTGGCACCATGAACACCACCGACCACTTCGCCAGCAGCAAATACGCCTTGTATTACATGTTTATCCGTATCTAAAACTTGAGTATCGGTATTAATCGTTACCCCACCCATAGTATGATGCACACCCGGAGCAATCTTAATCGCATAAAATGGTCCTTTGTTAATAGGATGTCGCATACCAGTTGTTCGACCAAAGTCTTCGTCACGTTTTGTTTCAGCGAACTGATTATAACGCTCAACAGTTTGAGATAAAGTATTGCTGTCAATTGAGAGTTTATCAGCAAGATCTTTAATCGTATCAGCTTGAACGACTAAATCATGTGATACATATTCTTCAACAGCTTTGTTTTCATTACGTACTTGTTGATCAAATAGAATATACGCATAATGCTCCGGTAATTTAATAATTTCTGCTGAAACTTTATCACGAGTATCTAACTCATTGACAAAGCGTAGCCCTTTTTGGGAGACCAGTATCGCCCCGCCTCCACGAATTGATTCGGAAATCAAATACGAAGTTGTTTGCTCAACAGTTGGATGAATCTGAATTTCTTTCATATCCACTGTGCCTGCGCCTAGTTTTTCTAGAATCATAATTCCGGAACCAGTAGCACCTTTATGGTTAGTGGTAACAAATCCTTTCAGATCTGGTCGATATTTTTCAACCATTTCACGATTTGCACTAAATCCACCAGTAGCAATAATAACCGCTTTGGCTTTAATCGTTTGAACGGAGCCGTCTTCTTCACTGACTTTAACTCCAACAACTTTATGATTCTCAGTTAATATTTCAGTTACATTGGTATCAAGCATGACTTCAATACCACGTCGGTTGATATTTTTTTGCAATCCACTAATTAAAAATCCGCCAACAGCAGCGCCACTTGCCGGGCGATGCGTACGGTCAATGCTCATACCACCCGTTGTTGTGATACCACTAAGTTCGATACCATTATTATCTAACCAGTCAATGGCATCAGGTGCATTTTCAACAAAATAACGAAGTAACTCAGGATTATTTTTGTTTTTACCACCTGTTAACGTTTCTTTATAGAACAGATCTTTACTGTCCACAATGCCTTTAAGTTTTTGGAATTTGGTTTCGGCTGCATTCATACCGGCAGAAGCTTTATTTGTATTGCCGCCAATAACCGGCATTTTTTCAACCACAACTACACTTGCTCCTAAATCATGTGCTTGAATAGCGGCTGCTAGTCCAGCGCCACCACTACCAACAACCACCACATCATAAGCTTTATCATTAGGATCACCACCCTCAGCAAGGATAGCTTCTTTATTTGATTTCGCCATAGCTTTCGTTACGGCTTTTTTGAACGCCTCACATTGTGATGTCGCGCCAGAAATTGCATCGACGTGAGGGCTATTAGAGTCAATAATACGATGTTTGATCTCAGAAAAGTTGTTGACCACTTCACTATCAAAATCATTAGCATTGAGCAATTGCATGTCTTTAACAAAGTCATTACCTAATTCAACATTAATTAAGTATTCATAAGACTCATCATTAACCTTTTCTTGATAATTGCCCGGCTTGAATTTTTTTACATTAAGATTCACATCACGAATCAAGCTTTCAACCAATGAAAAGTGCCATAGTGGCTCAGGTATATTGAGTTCTTCACGTTTATCACTATTGATGAAGAGTTCAAGTTTCTCCCCTTTTTCGACTCGACTAAGCCAATCAGGATAAGCAATACATGCCCGACCAACTGCAACCAGATCAAAGCCGTTATCCATAGCGGCTTCGACATCACTTATATTAACCACATTACCGACACCAACAACCGGAATTTTAGCTAATGTCTGTGATCGCATTGCAACATATTTATTAATTAAAGGCGTTGGATCATTAGTTTCAACAATAGACGGTCTTAAGATCGCCCCCATAGAGAAGTGAACGTAATCAAGTCCCTTTTCAGCCAATTTTTCAAGTAAGTACATCGAATCATCAAAACGAATTCCAGGTACTTCCAATTCTTCCGGCGAAAAACGATAACCAACAATAAAATCAGGATTGGCATACTCTTTAACCATATTATGAGTAATATCTAGAACAGCCAATGGGAATCGAGCTCGATTATCACGGCTACCACCCCATTTATCAGTTCGTTGATTTGAGTTAGGTGAGTAAAATTGTTGAATTAAGTAGGTATTAGCGCCATGAATTTCGACACCGTCAAATCCAGCTTGGATCGCTCGACGAACAGCTTGACCAAACTTATCAATCATTTCATCAACTTCATCTGCCGTCAATTCAATTGGGGTTGCTGCGCCTGGTCGTGGTGCAGCTATCGCACTTGGCCCAACTGGCGATTGTCCACCAATAAGTTTAGGCTCAACCATACGGCCACCATGATAAACTTGGATAACCGCTTTGGAGCCTTTCTCTTTAATGGCTTTAGCGATCTTCGCTAATCCTTCTATTTTATCATCATTATCTAAACCAATCGCACCGGGAAACGCTAACCCTTTATTGTCAACAAATCCACATTCAACAATAATAGTGCCAATTTCACCCGCTCTTGCTCGGTAATATTCAATTAAATCATGCGTAACAGAACCTTCGTAAAACCCTGAACAAGTAGTCATTGGTGCCATCATAATACGATTTTTTAGGGAAACACCATTGGGTAAGATTACTGGTTTAAAAATATCTTCGTTTTTCATATTTCATTACCTAATCATTAATATTTAAATGTTAACGTGGATCATAACATCCGAAATTTTTCTTCTCCACTTACATAAGTTTCATTAGTCGGAAAATATCATTTTTTCGACAAAAATTTATTCAAATTTATTAATAATTTATAAAACAATCTATGGATATAACAAAAAGAATTGTCTGTTTTTTATATTATTTTGAAAGTGTTTGCGTACAATACTGCATAAACCTGTCTAAAAAAAAACACTATAACTATTTCATTTACTTATATTTTTTTTAACTTCTATCACTTGTACTTTATTTTTATTCGACTAAAATGCTTACCAATTTTAGAAAAGAGAATTTGATTATGCTTATGGTCCATACAAATAAACCAATAATAAAATTGAATTGTCTTTTTATTTTGAATATTCATCCTCCTTTATGGAGGATTTTTTATATCTATAAATTCAACCTTCCAATTTTATATCAAATTACTAAACAATACCACTTCCAGAACAGCCATAAACAGGAGATACCATGAAACCTTTGATCCCTTTTTATAACCCAAGTATTAGCTATGAAGATAATTATGCTAAAGGACCTTTTGGACTTTTTGCAGAATTAGACAAAGCAGAACAAGTTTCAACTAAACCAACCAAGTTCTTAAAAGTTGATGTTAATTTACCATTTGGCCAACCCGCAGGACCTTTATTAAATGCAAATTATATTAAAGCAGCATTTGCTTATGGATTCGATTTATGTGTATATAAAACGGTAAGAACAAAATTACACAAATGCCATCCGTTACCTAATGTTTTATCTGTTCATCCCAAAGGTAAACTTACGTGTAATTTAGACACAGTTTTAGCTGATACTAATTATAGCCAACCTCTTTCAATCACTAATTCATTTGGGGTTCCATCATTTGCTCCTGATATATGGCAACCAGATATGGCTGATGCTGTTAAAGCTGCTGGTCCAGGACAATGTGTTATTGGTAGCTTCCAAGGAACTCAAGGTAATGGAGTGATAGAACAAGATTATGCATTAGCCGCTAAATTAGTAAGAGAAACCAATGCACCAATTTTAGAAGCTAATTTAAGTTGCCCGAATGAAGGTGCAAGTAAATTACTTTGCTTTGATGTAGATAGAGTTGAAAGAATTGTTAAAGAAATTAAAAATGCTGTACCTGACCGCCCTCTTATCCTGAAATTAGCTTACTTCCCAAATGATGAAAGAATCGTTTCATTATTAACTCGTATTGGAAATATAGTTGATGGGTTAAGCGCGATTAATACGTTGTCAGCAAAACCTGTTGACGCAAATGGTCATCCAGCTTTAGGTGAAAATCGAAAAGAAGGCGGTATCTGTGGCGATGCAATTCGTTGGGCTGGGTTAGATATGGTTAGTCGACTCGATAAATATCGTAAACAAATGGATTTAAAATTTGCAATTATAGGTGTTGGTGGAGTTAGTAACAGTGAACATTATCATCAATTTATAAAAAATGGTGCTGATGCTGTAATGAGTGCAACAGGTGCGATGTGGAATCCGTTACTTGCTATTGAAATTAAAAAGAGTTTGAAATAATAGTAAAAAATAATACATCGCAATAAAGAGCCAATACTTTTGTTACAGGGTAACTTATTTACCCTGTTTTCTCTTAATTTCAACCTTTATATTGATCATTTTTTATTAAAATAATAGTAGACAAAAATGACATGAGCAAAAAACACAGTGGCTAAGATTATTCTAACATGTAAAGAATTAAAAATAATAAAAGGAATAAGTAGCACAACAAACACCATTGCCAACATCTTAAATAAACTTGACCTGGTTGCCTTCTTTTCAATTAGCAATTTTTGGATATAAGTTTGATAGTAAGTAGTTTGTGTAAAATAGTTATAGAGGCGCTCTGAACTATTTAACCATAGATATGCAGTAAGTAAATAAAAAGGTACTGTAGGTAACAAAGGAATAAAAATACCAATAGTTCCTAAAGCAAAAGAAACTCCACCTAGAACAACAAATATCGATTTTTTTAGCATGTCTAAATCAATTTAATTAATATTCATAGGATATCGAAGATAGCACAATTATAATAAACAAGGAAAGTATAAAGAAAAATAAGAATTGGCGGAACGGACGGGGCTCGAACCCGCGACCCCCTGCGTGACAGGCAGGTATTCTAACCAACTGAACTACCGCTCCGCTTTTTAGATACTTTAATGTGGAACATCAAAGTAGGCGTGATGTTAAAGATTATTTTTATTTTCGTCAATAAAATTTTTAAAAATAAAGTTCAATTGAATAGAAAACAATCATTAATGTACTTTAATGTGCTTTCCATAATGCCCCGCCACTTTTTTTATCAATCTTTTCTAAAATTGACTCGTGAGCAGAGAGTTCAGATTCATTTGCTTTAATTATCTTTAAAGGAGTTCCATTACGTTCAATTTTCTTGACGGTATTATTTGACATTGATAATGGATTATCTTCAGCGCTGAATGCTAACGTCGTTTGCCCCCCTGTCATTGCTAAATAAACTTCAGCTAGAATCTCAGCATCAAGTAAAGCGCCATGCAGTGTACGATGTGAATTATCAATCTGATAACGCTCACATAGTGCATCTAGATTATTTCGCTTACCAGGGAAAAGCCGCCGAGCCATAGCTAATGTATCAGTAACAATACAATGTTCAGCTGTTTTAAAATTTAAACCACAAAGACGAAATTCATAATCCATAAATCCGACATCGAACGATGCGTTATGAATGACTAATTCAGCACCATCAATAAATTTTATAAAATCATGTGCTATATTTTTAAATATTGGTTTATCTTTAACAAATTCATCACTTATACCGTGAACTCTAAAGGCTTCTTCATCAATTAAACGTTCTGGATTGATATAAACATGGAAATGATTGCCAGTTAGTCGCCGATTTAATACCTCAACAGCACCAATTTCAATAATCTTATGCCCTTCATAGTGATTATTACCGTCTTGGTTCATACCTGTTGTTTCAGTATCTAATACAATTTGACGTGTTGAATGTGTTATCACGTTATACTCTTCTTCTAAAATTGGGAAATTTAATAATTAATGGTATAGTCTAACACCAAAATGCGCTGATGTTGATACCTACAGTGTTTTCGCCACTAATTACACAACATCACATTATTTAATTCTAAATTTTATTCAATAGGCAAAGTTTATTTAGTATGTTAAAAAAAATTCAAATTTTCACAGATGGTTCTTGTTTGGGTAACCCTGGTCCCGGTGGATATGCCGCAATTTTAAAATATAAACAAACAGAAAAAGTATTAGCTCAAGGTTATTTTAAAACTACCAATAATCGAATGGAATTATTAGCTGCAATTGTTGCTTTAGAGCTTCTTAAAGAACCGTGTCAAATTCAACTGTATTCTGACAGCCAATATCTACGTAATGGCATTATGAATTGGATTCATGGCTGGAAAAAAAATGGCTGGAAAACATCAAATAAACAACCTGTTAAAAATGTTGATTTGTGGCAACGTTTAGATGAAATAGCTAAATCACATACTATTGAATGGATTTGGGTTAAAGGTCATGCTGGTCATATCGAAAATGAGCGTTGTGATATTATTGCTAAAAATCAAGCCGAATCCCCAACTTTACACGATACTATTTTTGAAGCATCGTTAAAGGACTGAATACAAAAAACAGTTAGATAACTAAGAAGGTATAATAACTATGTATCGATTACATGTTATCCCGGCCCTAAAAGATAATTATATTTGGTTGTTGGAAAACAACGATAAACAAATTGTTATTATCGACCCAGGTGAAGCTGCCCCTGTAATTAGTTATCTAAAAAAACATCACTTGTCACCCCTTGCAATTTTACTAACTCACCACCATATCGATCACACTGGCGGGGTAACAGAGCTAAAAGCATTTTATCCCGATATTGAAGTTTATGGGCCTAGTGAAATTAATTTGCAGATTAACTATCTAGATAATATAGATAAAATATCAATTGCTGATTTTCAATTTGATATTATTTCAGTACCGGGACACACATTAGGACATTTAGCTTATTATTGCCGACCATATCTATTTTGTGGTGATACCTTAATGTCTGCTGGTTGTGGTAGAATTTTTGAGGGTGATTATAAGCAAATGCTAAGCTCGCTTAATAATTTAAAGCGACTACCTGATGATACGCTTATTTGTGCAGGACACGAATATACTAAAGCTAATTTGAACTTTGCACAAATGATGGTTCCACATGATAAAGTTATTCATGAATATTATAATTATATTTGCAAAAAGAAAATTACTTTGCCTTCTATTTTAACCAAAGAAAAACAGATTAACTTATTTTTACGGTGTAAAGAAAAATCTTTACAAAACAAATTCAATTGTAACAATGAGTTAGAACTGTTTGCTTTTTTTAGGAGCCAAAAGGACATTTTTTAGGTATAATAAGTCGTTTAAATTAATGTCCTAACTTATAATCTAATGAAAAAATTATTAATATTTACAGTGTTATGTGCTTTTTTAGTCGGGTGTCAAAACCAAGGGTCGCGATACACTTCTGGCTCAAAACCATACAATTCTAAATCAATAGTTAATTCTAGCGTTAAAAGTGGTGGTGTTAATTACGCTTCAGTCACGCAAAATCCTTGGCATTACATGCTAACTCAAATTAACGTAAATGTTCCGAACAACAGCCGAGTTGTCGCGGAAAGAGAACGTTTACTGCGTAATCCACAGGGATTTGAAAATATTGCATTACGATCTGAACCTTATGTATATTACATCATTAATCAGTTACGAAAAAATAAGCTACCGGTTGAACTTGCTTTAATTCCATTAATTGAGAGTGCTTATGACCCTTTAGCTACCTCGCCTGCTCAAGCGGCTGGTTTATGGCAATTTGTGCCAATTACAGCTAAAGAATATGGTTTAAAACGTAGCAGTAGTTTTGATGGACGTCGTGATCTAATTGCTTCAACCAGCTCAGCTATATCTCTTTTACAAAATCTTAATAACCGTTTTAATGGCGACTGGTTATTAACATTAGCAGCATATAATGCAGGTGAAGGTCGAATTCAACGAGCGATTGATAAAAATAAAGCTAAAGGATTACCTATTGACTATTGGTCTTTAGATTTACCACAAGAAACAATGCATTATGTGCCAAAAATATTAGCTATTATCGACATTGTTAAAAACAATAAACGTTATGGAATTAAACTACCGGATTGTAATTATCAAAACTCTTTAGTTAGAATTGATATGTCTAAAAACATTTCATTGTCTAAAATAGCGCAATATACTGGATTATCACTAAATGATTTAATGACATACAATGCCGGTTATGTGCAACAAACTGTAAATGGCCCTTTTCATCTATTAGTTCCTTATTCTCATGCAAATAAACTATTCAAAAAGTTGAAAAATGAGAATTTAGTTACTAGTCAAGTAACTGAGCTTTTAGAAGATGTGCCACATAACAATATGCCGTTTGAAATTAAATCAACGACAATTCAATACAGTACAGTAAATGCTAAAGATGCTAAATCTATTTTAAGTAATGGCAAAAAACAGATTACTTACCAAGTTAAAGCTGGTGATAATCTTTATTCCATTGCGAGGAATTACCGAGTGAAAATCACCGATCTTTTACAATGGAATAAATTAAAAAATGGACGAGTAAAAGAAGGTGATGTATTAACAATTAATTTAGTCAATTCTAATTCATTTTAAAATTAACTAATAATGGATTATGATCTGATGCGGCTGTACTAATTATCTTAGCCGCATCAAGCTTCAAACCTCGATAAAAAATGAAATCCAATGGCCTGCCTAAAAACGTTTTCCGAATATCAATAGCAAAATTGACCGGTTTTAGATTTATTGATCGAGTCAAATGATAGAGTAAATTCAGTCGTTGCCGACTCCATGCATTAAAATCACCTGCCAATATAACAGGTCCATCATGCTGCTTAATATAATTTAATAACATATACATCTGTTGACGATATATCTTTACGCCAATACTAAAATTGATGGCATGAATATTGGCAACTAACAGCTGTTTAGTAGAATTTTTAATTGGATAAACAGTAATTAGAGCTGATTTAGGTACTCGAATAAATGGCTCTTTTTCTCTAAACGATAATATTTTAGTCGGTGCTGAATCAGTTATAGTCATAACTCCAGCAAAAATATCATTAAAGCAATAAGCTGGTACGTGATCGGCAACTTTGTTATTCGCAGATATAAAATTCAATAATTGTGGTGTTGTTTGGGCTTCTTGTAATAACATTAACTTTGATTGGCTCGCATATTGCTCAAGAATTTTAATACAATCAGCCCGTTTTTGTTTAAAAATATTCCAAACCAAAACCGAGAATGATGATTGATCAATTAGTGGTTCATCATTGACTATCTTATGGTTTGGTAATATCAGTTCAACACTACTATTTCCTTGATATCGTAGTGTATAGTCTCGATGTTTAAACATTTTAACCGTTCATTTTTTCTTTTAAATAATCATCAAATGACAAAGTATCATTCTGTTCTTTCTTTTGTTGCTTTTCAATTGACATAATTCTTTGCTGAACAAAATCACCATCAGTCAATAATTGCAAAGGTTCTGAACTAAGCTGATTTTTATATTGAGTTGCTAAAACTAAGCCAAATTTAGCAGTACCTAAATCGCTGATAGCCTCAAGCGTTCTTGCTGAAAGTGTTAATTCAGGCTGATCAAACATCAGATCAAGCCGTTCGCAAACTTTACGATAATGTTGTTTATCATCTTGATGATCCAATACATCAGCAACACGGAGCAAATCTTTAAATAATTCGTGGCCGACTTTCGATAATGGCTCTCGATAACTATCACAGCCGATACCAATTTCAAGACCAGGTTTACGCCCTTCCATAATAACCCGATTCCAATTTAATTTTGTACATTCAAGTTCGGCACTACTCATTTCAGGCGCTGGCGCTAACGCACACCATATCAAAAACAGATCAATAAAGCGGATCTGTTCCTCAGTAATACCTATTGGTGAAAATGGATTAACATCAAGCGCACGCACTTCAATATACTCTATTCCACCACGTAACAAGGCATCTGAAGGTAACTCCCCTGCTCTAGGAACTCGTTTAGGACGAATTGGTGCATAAAATTCATTTTCAATTTGTAAAACATTATCATTTAGTTGTCGATAATAACCATTAACTTTAATGCCTAATTTACTGAACTCATCTGATTTGACATGGGTGGCACGTTTTAATCCTTCAACATAAGTATCTAGATGATTAAAGGTAATACCTAATTGTTTCTGGGCATTGTTGGTGTAACCAATATCGCTTAATCTTAATGAAGTTGCATAAGGCAAAAAGCAGTTACCATTGGTTTGTTCTATAAATGCTTTAGCTTTTTGCTTATCTTGAATAAATGAAGAGCACATAGAAGGTGATGCGCCAAACAGGTAAGGAATCACCCAACCAAATCGATAATAATTACGTATTAAAGTAAAATAACCTTCAGAAATAACCGCTTTTCCTTCTTCGGCGTTTTTCACCCCAAACCGGGCTTGCCAAAATGCCATAGGCAAAGAGAAGTTATAATGCACGCCGGATATGGTTTGCATCATTGCGCCATAACGATTCTTCAATCCTTCTCGATAAACTGTTTTAAAACGCCCTTCATTTGAGGAGCCATATTGCGCCAAAATAATATCGTCTTCATTTGCCACAAAACAAGGCATACTTAATGGCCACATCATCTCATCGCCGATACTGACACTAGCATAACGATGTAAATCACGCAAAAACGTGAGCATATAATCAATATTCGTATTAACCGGCGTGATAAATTCAAGCATCGACTCAGCAAAATCGGTTGTTATCCAAGGATGAGTTAATGCTGAACCAATTTTATTAGGAAAAGGTGTTTTTGCTAAAGAGCCGTCTGGTAAAATTCTGAGCGTTTCACGTTCAACACCCCGTTGAATGCCTTGTAAAATTGTATAGTGTTTTTCCAACCAATTGAGTGCTTTAGAAACATCAGGAATCATAATTTTATATTTCCTAAATTCAGTTTAAATTGGCTTAATTTTAGCATAGTTTAATGGTTTATATAGGCTGTTTTGTGACTATTAAAAAGAAAATAGAAATCTATCAATATACAAAATAATATAAACTAATAAAATGTCACAAATAAGAAACCATTATCTACTAGATAGATAATGGTTAGTAACTTTGCTAATGAATCAGCTTATTTATTGGCTTGTTCAATTTTTTGATTAGCGACATAATCCTCATCGACCGGTGTGATAAGATTATTCTGATGATCAACAATATAGGTTTTTCCAAAACCTAAAACTAATCTACCGACTGTTGGTGTGATTTTAAACAAATTGAAATCTTTCATTTCCGCTAACATATACACCATTTTACTTACCCTTTTAGCAAGTTGGTCAATGATGTTATCAAAAAGCTCAGAGTCTCTTTCAACAATGCTTGTTGTTGCACGGAACGATAGTCGTCTACGAGCATAGATATTCTTGGTATTGCATTCATCATCAATAATTAAAAAAGAGAGATTTGCATTATCTTTCATATTTTGACTATGAGGGGCGAGATCTGATATTAAAACGTAATAATCTTTTCTATCAAAAAAATAAGGTGAATAACTCGTATCTACTTCACCATTTTTAGTCATGGTTGATAATATAATTGTGCGAATTGTTTCATGTAAATTTTCTATTGTACTTTCAACAACATCATTTTTGGACTCAGCCATAATTACTCCTTGTTTGTCTATTCAGTTAACTTATTAACTTCATTGTTATAAATTCAATTGGATGCATTTATCAAAATAGTTCGAAATATCAGTATGAGAAATTATAATAAAACTACTTGTCGGTAGGTTTGTCTTTAACAATTTCAGCAATTGTTTTTCTGACTGCTTATCTAACGCATTGGTTGTTTCATCCATAAAAATCCAATCAGGTTTATGCATTAAAATTCTTGCAATCATTAGTCGTTGCTTTTCACCACCGGAAAGTGTTTTTAAATTATCACTGAGTAAATTTCTATCGATAAATTCTGTAGAAAAACCAACTTTTAATAGAAGTTGCTTAATCAAACTTAAATCTTTTTCAAACAAAGGTTGCGGATAGCTTATTGCATGAGCTAATCCCCCAACCGGAAAATAGGCATTTTGCGATAAAAATAATGTCTTTAATTTTGGCACTTTAATCATCCCCTCAAAATTGGGATAAAGGCCAGAAATTACTTTGAAAAATGTTGATTTACCTATACCCGATGCACCGGATATAACAACCGAATCGCCTTTATTAAGATAAAGATTGGGTAGTGTTAATAAAACAGTGCCATCCGGTTTTTTTATAGTTAAATCTTCAATCGAAAATGCATCTTGATTAATCTCTAATTGGCTAGCTGATTGATATTGATGAGCAGCTTGATTAGCTTTTTCAAAAAACTGGGTTAAACGATAACTACATGCAATAAGTTCGGCAAGTTTAGTATAATTGAAAATAAACCAAGACAAGTTAGTCACAACATTACTAAATGATTTACTAATTTGCATTAAAGAACCTAAGCTAACTTTACCAATTAAATAGATAGGCAAAGAAAAGAAAATAGGCACACTTAACACCGTTAAATAATAAGGCCGTGTAAAACAGCCTAAAATAAGTTGTCGTTTAATTAATAAATACCAATTTTTAATAATATGATTAAAATGCTGTTCAAATTGTTGTTTCTCCACTTTTTCACCATTCGCTAACGCGATTGCCTCTTTCGATTCACGAAATCGAGTTAAGACAAAGCGATAATTTGCCTCTAAGTGTTGTTGTTCAATTAACACGTTTTTTAAGGGGCGCCCCAGCATGTGGGCAATACAAGAAGTGAATAATACATAGATAGGTGCTAGCCAAATTAAATAATGAGAAATACTTATATCAATATTGAATAGACTAAAATTTAAAACAAAATTATCGGTAATTTTCCATAGAAGCATAAAATAGGAAAACAGGCCTATACATTGAGTAATCAGCGAAAAGCCTTCATTTGTTAATCGCTCAATAAATAGCAGACAGTCTTCGGAAATACGCTGATCAGGATTATCAATTTCGTCTTGATTTAAATACCAATATGCCTTGTTATTCAGCCATTTATCAAGTATCGAATCATTTAAAACCTTGCGCCATGTAATCACTAAGGTTTTTCTTAAAAATTCAATTATTAAGTAAGTTATTGCCCCCGAAATAGTTAATAACACAAAAACGATTAATTGGGTAATAACGCCTTGCATGTCATATTTTTCTAATGCATTAAAAAAGTTTTTATTCCAATTAATCATTTCAAGACTAATTTTAATTAAAACAATATTTAAACAAATAATAATTAAAGCATAACAGTAACCATATTTACCTTGTCTTGTTTTGAAGCAAAGCTTCATAAGCAAGATTATATTTTTCAATGTTTGCACAACTTATACTCTCAAAACTGCCTTTTTCTAAATCAACTCCTGCCAATTATCAATTTGACAGAAGTATTTAACTTTAATGATTAAAAATTAATAACCGCACTAACTGCAAAAGTTCTTCCTGGTGCGGTTTGAAGCTCGATAGGATTCGTCACTTTTACATTATTTTGTGGATTTTTATAATAACTACTAAACATCGGCCATTTAAAATAACGGCGGTCAAATATATTTAACACCGATCCCCGAATAGTAATATTTTTGCTAGGGTGCCAATTTAAATAGGCATCATAGACTGCATAACCGCTTGGTTTAAATATTTCATCTGATGAGGATTTATCCCTAGAAACGTGAGATACCGCTTTGGAAAAAGTGCCGACGACTTCAGTATCAAAATTAAAATCGGGAACATTCCATTTCAAACCGATATTACCTTGCAGAGGCATGGCTTCATTAAAATAAGTTTTTTTATCACCGGGGGAATCTTGTTTTTTTCCATATTGATATGAGCTTGAAGCATTCAAAGTCCAATTTGGCGCAAAATGCCACTCGCCCGATGTTTCAATGCCCCATAGATTAACATTGGATAAATTTTTGTAGGTATAATCCTTCGGTCCAACCCGAATGAAATTCTTGATATAGTTGCTATAATCAGCTTTGAATAAGCCTACACTAAACCAACCTTCTGAAAAATCGCCTCTGATGCCGGTCTCATAAGATTTCACTTTTTCTGGTTTTAGTTTAGGGTTAGGAATCAGATTCATCGTTACCGACGGCAATGAGGTATAAAGCTGTTGAGCCGTTGGCATTTTGAATCCTTCAGCATAACGGGCATAAACAGAGTATTGATCAGTGATGTTATATAATATGCCTAACTGCGGAATGAGGCGATGTGAACTCAAATCACGAGGTTCTTTGCCTTTAACCACCGCATAATGGCTATCCGTATTGGGTTTAATTTTATACGTTGCATATCGTAAACCCGGTTTAATTTTTAAATTTTCTGATATAAAGTGAAATTCATCTTGAAGATAAATATCTGCACGCTGCGTTTTAGCGTTAGCAAAATTAAATCCGCCACCTATGGTTTTTACGCCATTTTTTGTGTTCTCATTACGATAATTGCTACGGGTAATATCCCCTTGAAAACCATAAATTAAATCATGCGTTGTATTGAAAAAATCAACGTTTGAATTTAACTGAAGATCCAACTGCCAAAACTTTTCTTTATAATCATTCGTGGTATAAGTATAAATCGGTGTTTGTCTTCGATCTTTTTGTTGACGATGCGATTTTAAATAACGTTCTTGCGGCGAGTAAGAGAACATGGTCTTGATTTGATCGATAAAGCTTATTTCGGGAGTCCAACTATCATCAATCGCAAACCTTTTACGAGTTTGAATTTGTGTTCTTCGATAATCCCCGTTGAATGTTCCATTGGTTTGTAATCCATAATCATACATTTGTTTTACATACGAATTAGAACGGAAATTCTCAAATGCTAACTTTGTTTCTCGAGTATCATTATGATAAACCAATTTGGTTAACATATTTTCAGCTTTAGCATCCAACGGATTTAATTTATTACATTTAATAGCATCTGCGCCACGTGGACAGCCCCAAATACCGCCATTTGCTTTAGCTTTAGTTAACTTGGTTTCTTGGTAATCTCTTCGACTAAAACTGATCAATCCTTCTAAGTTAGGCATCAATTCAAGCGCTAACATACTCGTTTTGGTATTTTGTTTATTTAAACTATCATAACCGCCACTTACTCGAACAGCATAAGACTTACCTTTAAGTAAATCACTAGGATCTATGGTTTTAAACGCAACTACCCCACCAACAGCATCTGCCCCCCATAATACCGAGCCAGGTCCACGAATGACTTCAACAGCTTTTATATTTGCTAAATCAATAAAATTTCTATTGCCGTCTTGGATACTTTCAATCACTCTTGAACCGTCAACTTGCATTTGAATACGGTTACCCGCCATACCACGTATTCTAATACTGCCTAAATTACCAAAAGGGTCGGTCCCTGAAGTTTGCCGATTAACTGATATTCCCGGTAAATATCTAACTAAATCTTCCATTGTTGACATTTGATGATCATCTATATTCTTTCTAGAGATGACATCAACGGTTTCTGGAATAGCTAATTTGGCTCTTTTTTGTCTACTAGCCGTAACCGTCATAGTTTCCAATTCATCATCAGCAGCAAATACTGAGAAGGATATTGAAGCAGTCAAAACGGTTAAAAAGATTTTATTTATTTTCATTTTTCACCACAAAGTTATATTAATAAACTGCTCAAATTAATTCCCAATATTTGATAATTATCATTTTTTACTAATTAATCTAGCAAAAATAAAAAATATGATCAATGAGAATAATTATCATTTATGTTAGATAATGATTATCATTAGCTTTAATGCGAGAGGCTAAAATATTAAAATGAGCGATTAATATCAATGAGGTTGAATAGAGAAGCAAATCTAGACCAATAGTTATTAATATAAATATTAGTCATTAATAGCCTAAATCAGTAAATAACTATCTGTATTTTTCCAACAAAACCAAAACTTCCATGTGTGAAGTGTGCGGAAACATGTCGAACAATTGGGCTTTAGTCATTTGATAATCGCTTAAAAGCTGCAAATCTTCTACCATAGATGCTAAGTTACAACTTGAATATAATATATATTTCGGTTTTATATTATCTAAGTATTGAATGAGTGATTTACCAGCCCCGCGTCTTGGAGGATTAAGTAAGACTAAATCAGGGATACCTTGTTCATTGTTTACATATTTAGTGGCATCTAACGATTTAAAATCGAGTTTATCATAACCAAGTTTTTCAGCGGATTTTGTTGCGCACTCAATGGCATCAGAACTAATTTCAATGCCAGTCAATTGGATCTTTTCATTATTAGAATGACCGATACAATGCAAACCAAAACCACCTACTCCACAAAATAGATCCCATATTGAGTTAACATTTAAATTTGCCACCCAATCACTAGCCGTTTGATAAAGTTTTTCTGCAATGTAACTATTTGTTTGAAAGAAACTTTTAGATTTAATATATAAAGGTATCTGATTGAATTGGAACGCTAAAAAAGGGTTATCGGTTAAAATCAGTTCTTCTTCCCCCTCTAATATCGCTGCATGGTTAGGTTGGATGTTGATAGTAACAACTTCTAAGTTATTTATTTGCAAGTTGTGGTAACTATTTTTAATTTTTTCTACAAATTTATGTGATTTCAATACAAATCGCAGCATAAAATGGCTGTTATTATCAATAATGCTTTCTGTGATGATAACGAATTTTAACTCCCCTTTTCGCTTGTTGATATTATAGGGAACTAATCCTTGCTTACGAATATAAGTACGAACCAATTTTAGAATATTTTGCATGTTTGAGCTATAAAGTGGGCAATCGCACAAATCAATCGCATCATTACCGTTTTGGATGCCTAAAATTGGTTTTTCAACCGTACCCAGCACTGCCATTTTAGCTTTATTACGAAATCCTGATTCAGGACTCACATACGGATCGTTAACTTGTTTAGGATTAAAATCAGCTAATTTCTCCAACAAATGACTTTGTTTCTCAGTTAATTGAGAATGATATGGTTGATTAATTTTATGACAAGACAAACATTTTTTTTCTTGATAATAGCTACATTGCATCTTATTGAAACCTTTTTTTATAATGTTTTATTATATAATTAAACGGTTTCAAGCTGTATTAGTTTTCATTTTTTATACACAAAAACCCCGTTCCTCAACTTTTTTTTCGTAAAATTTAAACTTTTAATCAAGAGGAATTATCCACCGCTATGCTTTAAAGAAACAACGGTATATGATAGGATATTGCCATTAAAATTACAGGAACACGTTAATGTCTATTAAGTTAAAAACTCCCGCCGAAATTGAAAAAATGCGTATTGCAGGCAAATTAGCTGCTGAAGTTTTAGAGATGATCGAGCCGTATGTTAAACCAGGAATTACTACTGGTGAACTCGATAAAATTTGTTATGAACATATTGTAAATGTACAAAAAGCTATTCCTGCCAATATTGGTTATCATGGATTTAAACATACAAGTTGTATATCCATTAACGACGTGGTGTGTCATGGTATTCCAAGTTTTGATAAAAAATTAAAAGATGGTGATATTCTTAATATAGATGTAACTGTGATCAAAGATGGTTATCATGGGGATACTTCAAAAATGTACATTGCAGGTAAACCCACTGTCGCTGGCGAAAAACTTTGCCAAGTTACACAAGAGAGCTTATACGAAGCGATTAAAATCATAAAACCAGGAATTCGATTGAGAGAAATCGGTAAAGCTATTCAAAAATATGTTGATAAATTTGGATTCTCTTCAGTTCGTGAATATTGTGGTCATGGTATTGGTGAGGTATATCATGATGAACCTCAAGTATTACATTATGATGCTGATGATGGTGGCGTAATTTTAAAACCAGGTATGACTTTTACGATTGAACCGATGGTGAATACTGGCGATTGGCGTACACGTACAATGAAAGATGGTTGGACCGTTAAAACTAAAGACCATGGACTTTCAGCTCAATATGAGCACACTATTTTAGTAACCGATAACGGGGTTGAGGTTTTAACCCTTCGTAGTAACGAAAACTTTCCTCGTATTATCGAACATTAAATAAAAAAAGAGATTCAACAAAACTGTTGAATCTCTTCATTTCATCCTTCTAATCTATCAACTTTCTTTTGATATCTTTTAACTTTCCAAAGTTTCGATAGAAGCTCATAAAATTTTTTAGGAATTAATGCCAAGCTTTTACCATCGCCAGAATTCAATTAAGTATTTCTTAATATAGCAGCGTATAAAGCTTACGACGATAACTACTAGCTAAAGCGTTATTAGTACCCAATGCAGCTAACAGATCAAGTAATGTTTTCTTAACTTGACCATCTCCCGCATTTAGATCTTTTGTTAACGGTTTGAATAGTAGCTCTAAAGCCTCTTCGTGTCGCCCTACTTGCATCAATTGTGATGAAAGTTGGATCATTAATTCAATATTGTCAGGCTGTTTTGCCAATTCAGCTTGCAACTGCTGTAATTCTGGTGAATTTGCCGCTTGTTCAAGTAACTCAATCTCAGCTTGTAATCCATGAAAAGCGGAATCTTGGTCTTGTAGCGGAATTGTTGCTAAAACTTCTTTAGCATCGTTAAGTTGCTTTTGTTCAATTTGCGCTTTAGCTAACATTAATGCGATATCTGATCTTGGTTTGCCTAAGTGATCAGTTAGCGTCGTCCATGCTTGTTTTAATAAAGGTAAAGCTTGGTCATATAACCCTTCATTAAATAATTTTTGAGCTTCAACAAGTTTTAATTCATCTTCATTAGGTAAGATTTTGGCTAAAAATGCTTTAATTTGATCTTCACTTTGTGGACCTTGAAAACCATCAACTGGCTGCCCATTTTGGAACATATAAACTGTTGGAATCGCTCTTAAACCAAATTGTGCTGCAAGCATTTGTTGCTCATCACAATTTACGCTGGCTAAAATAAATTGTCCTTGATGCTCTGTCGCTAATTTTGTTAGCGTGTTTGTCATCTCTTGATGATTTGGACTTCTTGGTGACCAAAAGTAGAATAACACGGGAGTATTTGTCGATTTTTCGACAATTTCTTGAATATTCTGTTCGTTAACATCAAAAATAAATTGATTTGACATAATTTATCCTATGAATAATTTAATTTATTACTTATTTTCTAAAATTTTATCCATTAATCTGTCGGGAAGCAAACGTTTAGCTATCGCTGCTAACTTCGTTACTTTAGTTACCCTGTAACGTATTTTGGGCTTGTCGTGCTCTAATGCATGATAAAGATAAGGTAAAACAGCTTCAGGAGCTAAGGTAAAACGTCTAGCAATTGGTGGATTTTTTACAATATTCTCTTTTTCGGTTTGATTCACATTATTTGAAAAATAGGTTTTTAATGGACCAGGTTCGATTAAACAAACCTTTATATTCGTTTTAGCTAATTCTAACCTTAATACATCAGACCATGCTTCTAAGGCGTATTTACTGGCTGAATAAGCTCCTCTCCCTGGGGTTGCAACAATTCCAACAATAGAGCTTGTTTGAATGATTCTTCCTTCATTTTGCTCAAGCATAGCCGGTAGTAATAATTGTGTTAATTGATGAACACCAAAAAAATTTGTTGAAAACTGTGACTCTAACTGCGCTCGACTGATGGTGTTTAATCGACCATATACCCCAAATCCGGCATTATTAAATAAAGCATATAATTTTCCTTCACATAAAGTTAAAACTTCCTGCGCAGCTTGAGTAACAGTGTCTGGATCATCTAAATCTAAAAGAACGGTTTCAAAACCTTGCTCGACTAATTTTTTTTGGTCTTCAACTTTACGGCAAGAAGCAATAACACGATAACCTCGCTTTTTTAATGCTATTGCTGAAATCAAGCCAATACCGCTTGAGCAACCTGTTATAAAAATTGTACGCAAATTTTATCTCCGTTATGATTCATTTATTGTCAAGTTCACTTATGGCAATTATGATAGCACATTTAAAACAAATATACGGCTAATAAACACCTAGAGGTCCTTATGAAAATTGCTATTATCGCAGCAATGGAAGAAGAAGTTGCAATACTAAAAAGTAAAATTACTGATTATCAATTAGAACATCATTTAGGATGTGATTTTCACATTGGCAAAATTGCTAATTGCGACATCGTATTATTACAATCAGGTATCGGTAAAGTAGCTGCGGCATCAGGAACTACCCTGCTTTTAAATAATTACCAAGTTGATGCGGTAATTAACACTGGCTCAGCTGGTGGGCTTTCAACTAAGCTCAGTATCGGTGATATTATTGTATCAAAAGATGTTTTTTATCATGATGTGGATCTAACTGCTTTTGGATATAAACCGGGCCAAATGTCTGGTTGCCCTGTCTCGTTTCCTGCTGATGAAAACTATCGATCATTAGCCGAAGCTTGTATCAAAAAACAGGGTGTCAATGCCGTAGCTGGTTCAATCGGTAGTGGAGACGCTTTTATTAATGGAAAAAGTAATCTAGAACGAATTAAGCAAACTTATCCTGACGCAATTGCCGTTGAAATGGAAGCTGCTGCGATCGGCCATGTTTGTTGGTTATTTAAAGTTCCTTTTGTAGTGGTTAGAGCGATTTCAGACAATGGAGATAATGAATCAGCAATTGATTTTCAATCCTTTTTAAAGTTAGCCGCAGCTCAATCATCTATAATTGTTGAATCGATGCTAAGTGAACTTGCTTAAATAAATTGGTGTCAATTTCATTTGACACCTAGATATTGATTAATTTAATAAGCCATATTGTTCAAATAGTGGTTTTCTCCACCCAGATAATATTTCAGGCATACTTTCGTTTTTATCTATTTTCCATTTTATATATTGATTGATTAACCGTTTTGATATAATTAATTCACGGCTAAGTCCAGTCTGTGATGAAATATTTTCAGTGATTTGCTTTAATAAATCAGAAGTTTCTTTGTAATTTGGATAACTATTCATTCGTTTAATTGGTGGAATATTCGGTATAGGTTCCTGCAATATTTCCAAAATGGTTGGACCATATAGCCGAACTTCTTTCCCTTTCATTCCTAATTTATCAAGTTCAGCTAACGACGAAGGTTGGAAACGGGCAATCTTAAATAAAACAGCTTCATGTATAACAAAATTTAATGCAATATTTTCAGATTTGGCTAATTGGTATCGCCATAATGCTAACTTAGCCAATTGTCCTAAGCTGTCACCTTTAAATTGCCAGCTATTTCCGATATTTAGGTAAGCATCTTTAGGATCAAACGGCTTGCATTTACGGGCAATCGCACTTTGACATTCTTGATAAGCTGCATCTAAATAATGATTAGTTGTGAGTTTAGCTTTTAGAATTTCCATTAATTGGAAGAGATATAACACATCATTAATCGCATATTCACATTGTTTTTCAGTCAAAGGACGTTTTAACCAATCTGTTCGAGTTTCGCTTTTATCTAATTCAATGCCTAGGTATTTATTAACTAAACTAGCATAGCCACTGCTAACAGGATTATCTAGGAATGATGCCAAAATTTGGCTATCTATAATTGGAGTGGGTACACAGTTAAATGTAGAAAGAAACACATCAATATCCTCACTACAAGAGTGAAAATATTTTTCAATTGTAGGATTGGCTAAAATAGCTAAAAAATCCTGCCAATTGTTGATATTAACCGGATCAATTAATGCTGCATGTTTACCATCAAAAACCTGAATAAGTCCTAATTGAGGATAAAATGTTCGCGTGCGAACAAATTCCGTATCTAATGCGATTGCATTGCTGTTCGCAATTTTTAAACAATAACTAGATAATTCTTCATCAGTAGTAATATATTGATAACTCAAAATATGAATCCTATTTAAGAGGTCGATTTTTTTGCAAATGATACATCTATTACAACAATTTCAGAACGGGTCATTAATCGTATTGGCGGCCCGCCAAACCCATAACCACTACTCACGATACTGGTAAAATGATGATTAGTATCTTGATAAATTCCCTTAGCATTTTTATACATCATGGCGACTAAAATATTAACCGGGAAAATTTGCCCACCATGTGTATGTCCAGATAGCATCAAATCTACATTTTGTTCAGCGGCTTCATCAATATTTCTTGGTTGATGATCTAACAAGATTATAGGTTTCTCGGTATCAGTAAACAGGATTAAATCAGATAATGAAGCACGCTTAATATCATACCGAGATGAAGAAAAATCATCCCGCCCTATCAATGTTATACCAACTTCATCAAGATAGACTATGTCATCTTTTAAGACTTTCAAATTTGCTTTTTTGAAGGCATTAATAATATCATCTTCACGATTATTAGCGTCATTAATTCCTAAATATTCATGATTACCAAAAATAATATAGCTACCATATTTGGGTTTTAATTGTTGAAACTGCTTATCAAAGCCATCTTCTAAAAAAGGCTTTAAACTTTTATCCAGTGTATCCCCCGTTATCACAATAAAATCAGGTTCCAAAGCGTTTACCTTTTCGACCATTTCTCGAATCATTTTGGTAGACGTATGTTCATTGATATGAATATCTGAAAGTTGAACAATTCTTAAATGCTCAACATGGGCAGGTTTATTAATTTCAACTTTATAATGGACAATTTGAGGATTTATCGCCATTTCATGCCCAAAACAAAACAGCGCTGCAACAGCAATAATAAAGCTAACCTTAATCCATAGATTGGGTTTTAATCTTTTTTTACTAAACCAATAAGTGATATCAAAAATAGTAGCTATAAAAACGCTACAAATCATCAATCCAGAAATGGAGATTAAAGAAAGATGTATATATGAAGGTATAAAACCATCTAATAATCTAGCAAAAATTAATGATAATCCGGCAAAACAGACAGTGACCCAATAAATAATTCGAAAGTAACCTGTTAAATTCAAATTAAACCAAAACTGCCAACGTTTACCAAAATAGAATGTAACAAACACACTAATAACAATCGTTGCAAAAATGGCTATAAAATCAACAAATGTCATAATTATCCGAACAATCGAAAGCAAAAAATGGTATGATAACAGAATTAGATCCTATAGCACCAATAACTTTTATGAATAGCAAAAAAGATCAGTTATTTTCAACACCAATTGATAAATTAGGCGATTGGACTTTTGATGAAAAAGTTGCCGAAGTCTTTCCCGATATGGTGCAACGCTCTGTTCCTGGTTATTCGAATATAATCTCAATGATAGGCATGTTGGCTGAAAGATTTGTTCAACCCAATTCAATGATATATGATTTGGGATGCTCGCTAGGCGCTGCATCACTTGCAATTCGTCGGAATATCAAACAAGAAAATTGCCATATCATTGCCGTTGATAATTCATTACCAATGGTAGAACGATGTAAAAAACACCTTGATGCCTATAAATCAACTACACCTGTTGATGTTATATGTGAAGATATTTGCAATATTAATATGCAAAATGCTTCAATGGTTGTCCTAAATTTTACCTTGCAATTTCTAACGCCAGACAATCGTCAACGTGTTTTAAATAATATCTACCAAGCATTAATCCCTAATGGCATATTAGTGCTATCTGAAAAATTTAGTTTTAATGATAAGAGTGTTGATGAATTATTATTTAACATGCACCATGACTTCAAACGAGCGAATGGTTACAGTGAACTAGAGATTAGCCAAAAACGGAATATGCTTGAAAACGTTATGCTTACCGATACTATTGAAACCCATAAACAGCGTCTTGCTAAAGCAGGATTTAAACATGTCGATACCTGGTTTCAATGTTTTAATTTCGGTTCCATCATTGCTATAAAATAACATCAGATTTAACCCAATTACAAAGGAATAACGAATGATTGATTTTGGTGATTTTTACCAAATTATCGCAAAAAATAAGCTTAAAAATTGGCTTGAAGTATTACCAGCAGAACTAGCTAATTGGCAAAAGCAAAATTTAGATAACCGTTTTAGCCAATGGTTAAATAGCATTAAACACTTGCCAGCAATTACCCCTTTTCAAATCGACTTCTTACATAGCGTAACAGCTAAAACTGAGCAGCCGTTATCTTCAGGGGAACAGCAAAGAATCACCCAATTATTGAAAACCATGATGCCATGGCGTAAAGGCCCTTTTCATCTTTATGGTGTGGATATTGATACAGAATGGCGTTCTGATTGGAAATGGGAGCGACTAATTAATCACATTGAAAATTTAGAGGGCAAAACAGTTCTCGATGTTGGTTGTAATAGTGGTTATCACTTATGGCGAATGGTTGGCGCAGGAGCTAAACTTGCCGTTGGTATTGATCCAATGGCGCTTTATTTATGCCAATTTGAAGCAGTAAGAAAACTATTAGGTAATGATCAACGAGCTCACTTACTACCCTTAGGAATTGAGGATCTGCCAAAATTAAATGCATTTGATACGGTTTTTTCAATGGGCGTATTATATCATCGCCGTTCGCCACTTGATCATCTTTACCAATTGAAAGATCAATTAGTTGATGGTGGGCAATTAGTGCTTGAAACTCTGGTTATTGAGGGAGTCGAACACCAAGCATTAATGCCTGGTGAACGTTATGCTCAAATGCGAAATGTCTATTTCATCCCATCTGTACCCACCATGATAAATTGGCTACATAAATGTGGTTTTAAAGAGATAAAAATGGTTGATATATCGAAAACCAGTTTAGATGAACAGCGCAAAACAGACTGGATGGAATCTGACTCATTAGCTGAGTTTCTTGATCCAAACGATTTGAACAAAACGATTGAAGGTTACCCTGCTCCAATACGAGCGGTATTTGTTGCCCGAAAATAGTGCATTGATCTTATCGCATCAATTAATATAAAAAACGGGCTTATGCCCGTTTTATTCTTAACTATATAGATGATATTAATTATTCTTTATAATCATTTGAACTGGGTAGTGATCTGAATACTTATCAGTAAAATCATCTTTAAGTACCTTAACATCAATCACGTTATCTTTAAGTGGTGGTGAGACATAGATATAATCATAACGTAATGGTACTGATGCTTGATCATAAAAGACTTTAGTTGGTGCGGTTGAGATAAATTCTTTGTGTTTTATCTTTAATGCATCAATATAACCCGCATCAAGTAGATTTTGTTGAACGGTATAGCTTAATTGGCCATTTACCAGATTATCAAGAATTGGTCTTTTCTTCTGTTTTTCTTTTATATCTTCTAAAAGCGTGCTTTTATCATAATCAGGTTTATCTGCTGGAGAGAATGAATTCAAATCCCCCGCGATTATCCATTTACCATTAGGATCACGACTGTATTTAATTGAATCTATAATCAAATTAATTTCATCGATACGCTTAGCCGTCCAAAACGGGTTCATATGGGTTATCACAAAATGATAATTACCAACATCTGCAAACAGCGCTCCATGCCATAAATTATCGACCACTTTATTCACATTTACGATAGGATATTTTGAGGTAATGGCAACTGGGAAAAAAGCAGGATCATCTGGTGACTCTTTTAACAGAACAGCATATTTGTGACCATAACTGGCTGCAAATTTTTCAAGTTTTTCTCGAGTAAAGAAATTCATCTCTTGCCAGGCAATGATATCGGCATCTTGAGCTTTTGCCCAATCAATATATTTCTGCTTGCCTTCGCTCTCATCTAACTTCATCCCGTTATAAACATTATAACTGATGATTTTAAGTTGCTTAACATCATCAATTGATGCGTAAGCACTTGAAGCACTAAAAATAATACCACCAATTAATGCTGCAATTTTCAATCTAGTTTTACTCATAAGATATTCCTTTATTTTATTAACTCACTATAAATATTATATTGATTCGATTTTAATCAAAATTCTTTTTATGATTTATGTGATTTAGGTCAATATTATTATCTACAATTCGTGCGATTCGAATTTTATTCAAGGAAGGAGCATGATCTGTGAATATAAAGATTGGATAATTGCGATTTTGAAACTTCAAAAACCCCGCTCCTCAACTTTTTTTATAATATAAATACAATTCAATAAATTCAGAATAACGGTTATTGATAAAATAAAAGGCATAATAAAAATATTATGCCTTTTATAATTATTGTAGTGATAAATTACACAATGACTAAAATTTATTTGATAATATAGATATTAGTATCTTGGGTAAAATTTAAAAATTTTTCAAATGGGCCATATGCTTGGTAATAAGTCATATTTGGATCTATTTCTTTAGGACAAAGTTCATCAGATTTTCTTAAAGAATTTATGCCTTCCTCTCCACCTAATTTTTTATACTTACTAGCAAAGTCATCACCATTTAAAGTGAAAAGTTGTTTCCAATTATCTAATGTGTCTGCTAAATATTTTTTACCAGCATCACATTCAATTCCACCCAAATTAATTTTAGGGAATACGTATTGCTCAATCTCAGCAAATTTTACTGGTTTATTAGGAAAACTTACTTCAAATCCTGTCTCTGGATCTTCATTGGATTCAAAAAATTCATTTTTTAATAAGGTGATATAATCTTTTTCACGATAGACTTTAATTCTAGGAAGTTGGATATCTTTTTTGGTTTTAAATTTTTTAGGAAGTTCATTAGGGGCTTCCTGGTTGATTGAATAGTCCCAAGTATTATCTTCCCTTTCGATAAAAACATCATTTATCACTTTAACAGGTAGTTCAACTTCATCTTCTACACCATTTATAATAATGGAGACTTTACGTAAAGATTTTTCATATAACTTATCATAATCTTCGTCACTGGTATTTTCAGTAGCGTAGATATAGGTATGAAACATATAGTTGCTTTGTGTAGGATTAATAAAACCATCATTAGGAAACCTAGCTGGTTTAACGATAAAATCGAGCGACTCATTGTTATAAGCTAAATTATGCTTACCATATTCAAAAGTATAGGTAGTGTTAGAGTTAGCCGGAATAGCGAGTTTTTTACCATCAATGGCTACTACAATTTCATTATCAGTGGGATTATCAATCATACGAACAACTGACTTAGGTTCATCGGAACAGCTACAAAGCATAACGCCACAGACAATTAAAATGGGTAATTGAATTTTTTTCATCACATTCATTTATATTCATAATTGGGGAGATAACAATTTTATCATGGTGAAAAATCAAAATAAATGAATTATTTATCTTTAAATTGCTTTACAAAATAGTTTTTGATCTAATCAAAGTTTGAAAGCAGTTATATAAAATATGAAAAATATCCTAATAGTAATTAGGATATCTTGGAAAGATTTACTGCTGTGGCCAAATAAAGCGACCTTTAGCGTCAGGATCTTCATTAATAAATTTTCTAAGCTGATCTGATTGATAAAGTTTTTTTACATCTTGCGCCCACTTGGTATTTAAGTTTTCTTTCTTAACTACGACCATTAATTCAAGATTCGGAGTTAACTTTTCTTGAACTAAAACATTATCTGCAGGAATATGACTTAACCATGCTATTCCCCCAGGCATTATGGCATAATCAACTTCATTAAGCGTTCTAGGAATAATTTCAGATAATATTGCTTTAAATTTTAAATTATATTTATTTTCGGCAATATCATTTAAATCTAACGTTCCTTCTTCACTTTCAGGTTTTAAGGTGATCCAATTCAAACTTTGTAATAATTGTAATGAACGAGCTTTATTTGATGGGTCATTTGGAATAAGAATTGTCTGTCCATCAGCAATTTCATTTATTGAATGATGTTTCTGTGAAAAAAGCGCCGCGGATATTGAAGGAATATGAACTAAAGAAACAAGATCACTCTTAGTTTCTTTATTATATACATCTAAATAAGATTGATGTTGAGCGGCATTGAGATCGATACTTCCTTCAACTATAGCGGTATTTGAATCCCTTAATGAACTGAAATTTACCATCTTAACTTTGTAACCTTCTTGTTCTAAAGCAGGTTTTACGACTTTTTCCATCATTATATTATGCATACTTGGTGGCAAACCAACTACGATTTCTTTCTTCTCTTGTTGGTTGTTTTTAGCTGAATCAGACTTGTTGTCACACCCAATTAATGTAAATCCTAATAATATAAACAGGTAAATATATTTTTTCATTATCACTCCCTATTAAGATAAATTAGTCGAACATATTCTGATACGACTATTGAGTCATTATAGACGGTGAATAACTATTGGGATAATACGAAAAAATTATATCTATATTCAAATTGGAAATATGTGAAATAAGATTAAAATATCGCTAAGAAAATAGGATATCAATAAATTAGTTAAACTAGTATCCTTAATATTATTAAGCTTTTTAGTTCAATGTCCTTATTATATTAAAAAAATAATGGTATCCTTAGGATTAGGACCAGATTTTAAACATAAGGATCATAATGAAAAAAACTATCATTTGCTTTTTATCATTTTTGATAATTGGCTGTAACCCAAAGAGTGATAATGAGCAAACTATTAATAATAATTACTTATTTTTTCAAGCTCCTGAACTTAAACCATTTTCCAAACCAATAAAAAAACAAATACTATCTGGTAGCATAAACCAAGAGTTTACTATAAATCAGCAAGGTTTTATTACCTCTGTTGTTTCACCCGAAATTCAACCTATTTTTAATCAATCATCAGATAAAGCATTTCCAGTCAAAATAGATATTGATTACCAAAAATCCTTAATGATTTTCTCGCAACAAGATCAATTTCTTTTAGAATTTTATATAAAATTCGATAATGACAAGAATATGACCGAAATTCATGAAGCAAAACTACCTATTGCTTGGTATGCTAATTATGATGAGCAAAAAAGATTGATTAAGCTTACAAAAAAAACTGATCCTAATCTTATTACCTTCGTATCAACATTTCTTTATGACCAAAATAATTTGAAAAAAATCATTGAAGAAACCACACTTAAAGATAATGATGAAACAAAACTAATGTCAAAAAATGAAGTGGAATATTTTTATAATAATCATCATCAAATTGATAAAAAAATAATTTATTTAGATGATTATATAACAAAAAATAACCAAAAATTAGAATGCCAATTTTATGATTTTAATCAATTTGGTGATTGGACGAAATATTATTGCTTAAAGCCTAATGAAAATTTCAGTTTCTTTGTTTTACGTGAAATTGAATATTAACCTTTAAGTAAATAAATAGGAGTATAGTAATGAAAATCAAAATAATTCTGCTTATAAGTTTAGCGCTATTTGGATGTAAAGATAATCATACACCCAATATAGCCGTTGAAAATAGCTATTTAATTCATGCTGGTATAGATTTAGCCCCCTATTCCATTCCAATTAAAGAACAGTCAATAAAAGGGGATAATCCTGTAACTTTAACGGCAAATACCGATGGACTCATTGAATCAATGACTTTAGATTATTATAAATTTGTTATTGATTATAAAAATGGGAAATATACTTATGAATCTGAAAATAAGAACCTGAATCTTGATATCAAGTTTGATCAAGAAAAAAATATTCTTTCTTATCAGGATGCTAAAAAAAATAATAAATTATTGGTAGGTTATGATTCTAATGGGCGAATAATAAAAATTGAAGATTCAACCTATGACTTGGATTTCATTAGTCAAGTTTATTATGAAAACGATTTAGTCTCTAAAAGGGTAGTAGAAATTTTTCAAAAATACGATGAAACTGACAGTTTCATCGTTGTTTTAAGAGAATATAAATATTTTTATAATGATAAAAAACAATTGAGTAAAAGAATTCAATACGACTACAAAATTGAATTTGGCAAAATTGTACTCGATGAAAACAATCAAAGAATAGCTGAGATGAAGGAAGAGTGTTCTTATGGTGATTATAATCAGCACGGCGATTGGACTAAAGAATATTGTTTAGGTCCAAATAAAGTGACGACGCATTTTTATTTACGAAATTTGGAATACTTTTGATTAAATTGATAAAAAAGTCATTTAAATATTATTTAAAATCAATTTATTATTTAACCCTCGATATTTCAAATATAATATCGAGGATTAGTGAGCTGTAAAAAACAGTTAAAAAACAATACTTTTAGATTGCTCCCATAATAACATGGGGGATATAAAGTTCCTCAAGATAAGCAATATCATCTTTAGTTAATGAAACTTTTAACGCGCCGACTGCATCATCCAAATATTGCGTTTTGGTTGCACCAATGATAGGTGATGCAACGCCTTTAGCAAATTGCCATGCTAGCGCAACTTGCGTCATGGTTACACCATATTTTTGTGCGATATCATTTACTCTTACAACAATTTCTCTATCTATTTGTTGCGTACTATCATATTTGGCAATAGCAACTTTATCAGTTTTACTTCGCAACGTATCGGTTTTCCATTCTAATCGTGAAAGTCTACCAGCCGCTAATGGGCTATAAGGAGTTAATGAAACATGGAATTGCTTACAGATCGGAATTAACTCTCTTTCATCTTCCCGATATAATAAATTATAGTGATTTTGCATTGAAACAAATTGAGTCCAACCATTTTGCTTAGCTGCCAGCTGCATATTATAAAATTGATAACCATACATTGCCGATGCACCTAATGCTCGGACTTTACCTATCTCGACCAAATGATGTAATGCCGCCATGGTCTCTTCAATCGGTGTACTATAATCAAAACGATGAATTATGTATAAATCGACGTAATCGGTACCCAATCGTTTGAGCGATCCATCAATTTCTCTTTCAATAGCTGTTTTAGAGAGGTGTCCTTCGTTAAAATAGACTTTAGTGGCCAAAACGACTTTATCTCTAGCGATATTTCGTTTCAATGCTCTTCCAACATATTCCTCGCTAGTTCCACTTGAATAAGTATTAGCTGTATCAATAAAATTAATACCTAGATCTAAAGCATGTTTAATGATGGCTTCACTTTGGTCGGGATTAAGTGTCCAGTCATGCATTTTACTGGCAGGATCACCAAAACTCATACATCCTAAGCAAAACCTGGAGACCTCAATATCAGAAGTACCTAATTTTATATAATCCATACAATAACTCCTCAGTATGTCAGAATCATTCAAATAATTTAATAAATTGATAAAAGCTCAATTTTAATAATTTTATTTTAGAGATAACTTTTATTGAGATAAACAGGGTATTCATTTATAGTATCATGAATTAAATTCATTAATATTATATATTATGCATAACTATAACGAACTCAATTACTTTATTACTATCGCTGAAGCAAAAAGCTTTATTGGAGCAGCTAAATCTTTGGGAGTTTCCTCATCCGCATTAAGCCATAGTATGAGGAATTTAGAAACTCGATTAAATCTCAGGCTATTTAATCGTACAACACGAAGTCTTTCATTAACTGAAGCTGGTGAACAACTTTATAAACAACTAGCGCCTCTATTTAAACAAATAAATGAAGAAGTTAACGCACTTGGTGATTATTTAGATACACCATCAGGTACAATTAGGATCAACGCATCAAATATTGCGATTGAAAACTTTATATATCCTAAATTAAGTCAATTTTCCTTACGCTATCCACAAATTAAGATTGAAATTGAATGTGACAATAATCTAGTCGATATCGTTAAAGATGGTTTTGATATGGGTTGTAGAATTGGGAATGACCTTGCTAAAGAAATGGTTGCTGTAAAAATATCAGATCCTTTGCGAATGGTCCTAGTTGCTAGTCCTGATTATCTAAAGCAGAGAAAAGAGCCTAAACAGATAAGTGATTTAGATCAACATCTTTTAATTGGCAAAAAAGTTTCAAGCCAACATGGAATGGAAACAATTTGGGAATTTACTAATAGTGGTAATATTATTCAATATCACCCCTCTACTCACTTCTCCATCAATAATCATTTAAGAAAACAGGCGATACTTGATGGCTTAGGTATTTGTTGGATTGGTTATCCTGATGTAAAAAATGAATTAGCAACTGGAAGACTTATAGAATTATTAAGCGACTATTCAATTACCTATGAGCCATTTTATATCTATTATCCAAGCCGTAAAGGCCATTCAAATGTTTTTAAACTTGTTTTAGATGCATTGAAATCTTAATTAGATTAATCTTTATATTTTAAAAAGGCAGTAATACTGCCTTTTTAATTTTCCAAAATGGCCTATCAATTTTTTAATAAACTATATTGATGATTAACTTCGTCAATTGCTTTGCGAAGATCTTCTTGAAACTGTGGGATAGTTTGTAATTTTGAGTACTCCACTGCCCCAACCATTCTACCGGCATTTACGTCGGTCTGCCAATGGGCCCCACAAATCATTCTGCTTTGACCAAATTCATAGCCTCGTTTGATTAACGCTTCAGCATGTGAAGGTGAAATTTGAGCTAGAACTAAAGCTAATGTCCAACCATAAGCGGTATGACCTGATGGAAATGAACCATTTTGACGTAATCGTTCTTCTTCATCAACAGGCTGGCAAGAGTGATTACCAAAATAGACAAAAGGACGTTTTCGCATATAAAACTCTTTAGCCGTTTTAGTGGCATTATCAGCAGAATCAACCAATAAATCACCAAACATTTTATATAAAATGGGTGTTGTTTCGGGTGATATTGTAATACCTAAAGGTTCAGAAAAAATTTCAGCTACATTTGCCGTATGCAAATCAGCATCCTTTGTTGCTTGTTTCCAGCGATCAGTATCTTTAAGATTATAACCATGTAAATAGGCAATCTTATCTGCTTCAAATTCAGGCGTACCTTCTTGAGGATAAATAGGCAAGTATTCTTTACTACTAACGGCTTGATCGGCAGTATGATATGTAATCCCAACTTCATGACCAAGAAAGTCTTCGGTTGATCCTTTTTGAAAAGCAAATAATGATGAAGAAAATATTAAAGAACAGTAGAGTGTTGAAATGAAAATTGTCAATTTTCTAACATTTATTTTTTCTGCCATATTTTACTCCTATTACCAAATTAATGATTAAACAGGCTTACTTCGGAGAACTTGGAAAAATTTTGATGATAATAATAACTTTATTTAGTATTAATTTTTTAGGATTTGGGTGAGCAATTGAAATATGATCTATTATTGGTGCCAGTGGTCGGACTCGAACCGACACGCTTTTAAGGGCGGCGGATTTTGAATCCGCTGCGTCTACCAATTTCGCCACACTGGCATCTGAAGTGTAAATAAGTAAACGTTGGCAATTATACTAAGCTTTGTGATATCTGCAACAGATATTATTATAAACACAGTTAGTTGCCTAAAATTTCTACTACCATTTACGTTTCCAAGCAGGTAATTTTTTTAAAATAGTATAAGCGGTCTCTTTTGCCACTAAATAATCAACATTATGGTTATTTGAATATTTAAGAGTAACTTCTTGCCATTTTTCATCAAAGGTTTTCATTGAACCATCTGAATGAGCGCAATGTTTACAGTAGTTTTTCGACAAATCATGTAAAGGATAATCAGCAATAGCTGTCATTGGCATACCACAAGCAATACACATTTTCATATTTTAAATTCCAATTAATTTGCAGGTAATTAAAATAAATTGACTTAACCTGAATAAAAATGCTACTCCGAGTTTAGATTGAATACAAGATATATAAGAATGGCTATTTTTTATTAGAAAGTGAAATCGATTTGTGCAGTATTTATTTGATTATTATTTTGTTGTTGTAATAATTGATAGCGGCGTCTTAATGCCCTTTGCTTACATAATCGCAAAATTTCTTGTTTTTGAACATCTGAAAATTTTAACCAATTGAATCTTTCCTCCCTGGAACGAAAGCATTTGATGCAATAACCTTGCTTATCTGTCTCACATACTCGTCTACATGGGCTTTGTATGTCAAAAAATTCAATTTGATCCAATCTATCTCTTCCTATGAAGATCAACAACTATTAAAGCTCTTTTAAGCCTAATCCTTTACTTAATATTTTAAAACAATCATCACAATCATGTGTTGCCGCTTCAAGCAAAGTTTGTGTTGGTGCATGAATCAATTTATTAGTCAATTTATGTGAAAACTCAAAAAATACATCATCAATATTGGCACCTTGTTTAATTGCTTTTAACGCTTTTAATTCTAATTCACGCTTAATAACTTGTGCATTATGGCGATATTGCTTTACATATTCAACAGCATGTCTGGTTTTTAGCCAATCGATATACAACTCAGCTTGCTCATGAATAATATATTCAGCTTCATTGGCGGCAATAATCCGTTGTTCTAGATTGTTCTGAACGGTTTGTTGCAGATCATCAACAGTATAAAGATAAACATTTTCGAGTTGACTAATTTCTGACTCAACATCACGAGGAACGGCTAAATCGATAAATAACATTGGATTATTATTTCGTTCATGTAGTGTCCGTTCAACCATCCCTTTGCCAATAATAGGTAAAGGACTAGCAGTTGAACTAATGACAATATCAACCTCTTTGAGTCGATTAGCAATATCGGGTAAAGAGATGATCTCAGCATCAATAATAGATGCTAATTTTAGCGCTTTATCTCTTGTTCGATTAGCAACAATAACATGTTTGAATCCATGAGGCTTTAAGTAGCGAGAAATAAGCTCAATGGTCTCACCTGCTCCCACTAGCATTACACTTAACTCAGACACATCAGAGAAAAGATCACGCGCAACTAAGCACGCCGCGTAAGCTACCGAAGCAGTATTTGCTCCAATATTAGTTTCTGTTCGAACAATTTTGGCTACATGAAAAATAGATTGAAAAAGTTTTTCGAGTTGAACTGACAAACAATTATTTTGCTGAGCAAAATTATAAGCTTGTTTTACTTGACCAAGAATTTGAGGCTCACCAATAATTAACGAATCAATACCACAAGCAACAGACATAAGATGTTCGACAGCTTTCTGGCCTTCATAGCAATATAGTGACTTATTAAAAACATCCAAATCAACGTGATGAAATTGTCCTAACCAATTTTCAACAGATTGCTTTACTCGAAAAAAATCTGCCTCATCCTCATAACTTAAGTAAATTTCTGTGCGATTACAAGTTGATAAAATGACGCACCCAGTAATTAAAGGATGCTGATATAGACTGTATAATGCCTTATCAATAATCTCATTAGAAAAAGCAATTTTTTCTCTTAAAGCGACTGACGCACTTTTATGGTTTACACCCAATACTGTAATAGACATTGCATTGATTCTTTTATAATAGTTTATAAAGCGTCTAAATTTAAATATTATAGCTAAAAAAATAATAAAGGTTAATTACAGTTACTTTTTCTTATTCGCAAAATTATCAGCTATAATATGCCCTACTTTTGACCATAACTACTTAAGAGTTATTTTATGACAAAAATCAAATTTGCGTTACTTTTTATATTGCCATTAATGATTACTGCATGTCAAACAACAAAATACCAATCTAATGCATCAATCGAGCAACAATGGCAAAGCCATAAACAGATACTTGAACAAATTAATTCTTTTAAGGTTAATGGTAGTATTGCTCATACTGGAACAAAAACGAAAAACTATGGTCGTTTCCTTATTATTCAACAATCACAAGATAATTATGAGGTCAAATTAACGACACCTGTAGGCACCAATATTTTAACACTAAAGTCGGAACCAAACTATGCCGAATTAGTGGATAAAAATGGTGGACATTATAATGATGTTAATATTGAAAGATTAATGAAAAAAGTTTCTAACATCAACATTCCTCTTAACTCTTTACATAATTGGTTAAAAGGCTTTTCTGATGATAACCAAACCGATAAATTAGATAACTCAGGTAGGCTTGCATCAACATCTTTTATGCAAAATAACAATAAATGGACATTAAAGATTTTGAGCTATGCAACTTATACTTTCAAAAATAAAAAAGTTGATTTACCAGCCATCATTGAACTTTCACATGATGATGAACTTATTCGCTTAAAAATTAGCAACTGGACGTTAAACTAACGGAACAGAATATGAAACATTGGTTATCGCCAGCTAAATTAAATTTATTTTTATACATTACTGGACGTCGTCCAGACAATTATCACAATTTACAGACATTATTCCAGTTTATTGATGTTTGCGACAAACTGACTTTTAATGTTCGCAATGATGGTAAAATAAGATTATTAACTCAATTTGAACAAGTCCCTGAAGATAAAAATCTAATCACTATTGCAGCTCAGCGGTTAAAATCCTATGCAAATAATAGTGAACTCGGTGTGGATATTGCTATAGAGAAAATGATCCCAATGGGTGGAGGACTTGGCGGTGCGTCTTCCAATGCAGCAACAGTTCTTGTTGCTTTAAACCAATTATGGAATTTAAATATTGAGCAACAAACTTTAATAACAATAGGCCGTTCAATTGGAGCGGATGTGCCTATTTTCATTTATGGTCACTCAGCATTTGCTGAAGGTATCGGCGATCAGTTTCAACAAGTTGATATTCCTCAATATTGGTATTTAGTTAGTTGTCCTAATATTGAAATTTCAACAGTTAAAGTATTTAACGATCCTAAATTACAGCGTGACACACCTAAACGAACTATTGAACAATTAATGTCAATTCCTTTTGATAAGTTTACTAACGATTGTGAACCTATTGTGCGTGAACGTTATCCTCAAGTCGATCAGCTTATATCGTATTTGTCCCAATTTGCTCCAACAAGGCTAACTGGGACAGGAGCATGTGTTTTCACTCGTTGTGATTCTAAAGAACAAGCATTGTCGATACAAAATGAGCTGAAATCCCTCTCAGTCAAAAACTTTATAACTAAATCACTAAACTTATCACCGCTGTATGCAGATTAATTAATTTTGTTTAACATGATTAACCATATAAATATAACTAATTTATATGGTTAATCACCATAAAATCGAAAAAGTCCCAACCTTAGTGTATAGCATCATTTGGTATAACAAAAAGATGATGATCATAATACTCAACGCAATAAAGCCCTTCAAAACTTTTATAACCTTGATCAGCTAACGCGGATTTTAACCATTTTTCATCCTTACCTAGTTGCTCTAAAACATTATCAACGGGTTGTTCGTTTTCTAATACAATGACGGATATGTCCTTATCCCCTTTTTTTACTATTGATAATTGCCCATTAGGCTCCAAAATAGCTTTTTCAACACAATGAATGTTGAAAACATTCTTCATTCTGAGTAGTACTGCAAAACTAGCCAAATCTAAATTAATCGAGGTGAAAGCATCTAATTTTAATTTTCCATGATCCATTAATATAATTGGATTACCAACAATAAAGGCTTTAGCATTTTGGCTTCGTTTTTTTAAATAATTAGAGGTATACATGATTGCTGTCCACATCAATAAGACAACAATAAAATCATATATGGTCAATTTAGGATTATAGATAATCCCACCGGCAATCCCACCTAATATCATATTCCCTATAAAATCAATACTCGACATTTGCGACAGTGAAGTTTTACCTGTTATTTTTAGAAATAAAACAATACATATAAAAACAACCAATAACTTTAAAGCAATAATAATAAAATCCAGATAGTTAAGCATAGTACTCTCCAAATGTTAAAGACCTAAGCTAGTAAAACAATAAATATTAAAGTTAATACTGAAAACCTATAAAATTTTAGAAGAGATTTTAATAAATTAGAAAATTTGATTATATAAATCATGAGTAATTGAGTGACGCTTTAATATTAGATTGATATTGATTAATTTATCAATCTATTTTTTTCATATCGATAAAAAATATAATAAAAGATTAAATAAAAATAGTTGTCAATTTTGCGAAACAAATGCTTTTTTTAATAAGCTTGATCCATCATTTAACAGTTAAAAATTAAGATATAAAATGCTTAATCAAAAAGAAATTTATTACAAAGCGTTACTTGAAAAAGATGAAAGTTATGTTGGAGTTTTCTATGCTGGAGTTAAAACCACTTCAGTTTTTTGTATTGCTACTTGCCGAGCCAGAAAACCAAAATTTGAAAATGTTGAATTTTTCTCTTCATTCAAATCAGCGCTTGATGCGGGTTATCGACCTTGCAAAATATGTAGACCCACTGAAAACGCTGCACCTGACGAAATAATTAAAGCAATATCATTAATTAGCAATACTCCTAAAAATAAGATTACCGATTATCAATTAAGACAAAATCAATTAAGCCCTGAAATCATTCGCAGATGGTTCAAAAAACACTATGGGATCACCTTTCATGCTTATCAACGAATGTATCGAATTAACAATGCTTTTCAAGAATTGAAATCAGGAAAAAATGTAATTAATACTGCAATGGATAGTGGCTACAACTCCTTAAGTGGATTTGGTTACACCTACAAAAAAATCATGAAAAAATCACCTTCAACTAGCAATCAACAAGACATCATTTTAATTGCCCGTTCGGCCCAATGTTTGTTTGCGCAACTAGTCTAGGAGTTTGTCTACTAGAATTTGTAGATCGAAGAATGCTAGAAACCGAATTTGAACAACTACAATCTCTACTTAAAATGAAGATTACATTTGGTGAAAATGAACATATTAAACAAACTAAAGTTCAAATTGCCGAATATTTTAAGGGAACAAGAAAAGATTTTACCATTGCCTTACATACCCCAGGTACGTTATTTCAACAAACCGTTTGGGATTGCTTAAAGCAAATTCCTTATGGTGAATTAACTACCTATAAAAAACAAGCGCAAAAGATTAATAAACCACAAGCAATCCGAGCCGTAGCCAGCGCAAATGGTTATAACCGAGTTGCGATCATTATACCTTGCCATCGAGTAATCGACACAAATGGCGAACTTATTGGCTATGGAGGTGGATTAGAAAGAAAAAAATGGTTAATTGAACATGAAAATAGAATCATAAAATCAGATACACACTCAAATTAATAACTATTTTTATCTAAAAAATAGATTAAGTTAACAAAGTTAAAAGAGTATATTAAAAGGATTGATGAGAACAGCAGGATTGAGGATTCTTAACCATGAAAATAATAGTTTCCTTCAAGTTTTATCGGGTCTTGGCTAATATATAAGCCAGTTTCAGAATTATAATATCGTAACTAATTATGATAAAGCCCCGTTTCATGTTCCAATGTTATAATTTAATTATTAACTTTCATCTTCTATTTCCTCTAAAAATATATCCTGTAGATTTCCATTAAGTTTTTTTCCTTTATATGAAAATTGGAAATCTTCCTCTTGCCCTTTCAGATAACTGACACCATCAATAATACCTAATAAATTAGAAATTGTATCTGTAATTGATAATTTTAAAAAAGATATAAATTTATCTTTGTCTTTTACATCTAACTTATTATAAAGAGATACTCCATATTTCCATTCCCCTTCTGGTAATTCATCTTGTTTATTATCCAAATTACTTAAATTGTCTTTATAATGATCTAAATTATTTTTTAATACTTCTATAATTATATTATTTACAAATTCTACATCGTTCATATTTATTTACATTTTATTTTAGGTTTTTTAAACGCTTCAGGACACACTTCTTTATTAAGCTCTATGAGCTCTTTTAGCTTTGAATTTGGAATATCTGGATATACTCTTTTAAGTTCCCTAATTTCTCTAGCTAATAAATTTTTGCCGTATTAATTCCTTTTATACTCCTTTAAACTACAGTGTTTGTTATAAGATTTTTTATTGTATAACCCTGCTTTAGGAACTAATTTTTAGCTGGTGCTTTTTCTAAATCGTATTTAGGTATAAATTTACTCATTAATCCTCAAGAATTCTTAACTAATTTACCAAATCTTATTGATTCCTGATGACAAGAATTTAGGTTTTATGCTTAACTCTATTTGTATTATCGAGTAAACAGACCTTTTAGCGGAAACGGAGTGTAAAGGGCTTACGCTCTGCCATTCTACGTTAGATTTTTATAACCTTTTTTTGCTTGTTAAATCCTTACTCCCTAATTCGGAATGAGAACTTTTAGACCAGTTGAATAATATTCTAAATTTAAAAAGCCGACTCATTGAGTAGGCTTTTTTATTTAGTTATTAATGTATTATCTAATTTTCTAAAATAATTTCTCTAATTTCAAAACCAATAATATTATTTTCTTTTAATGCATAAATTAGGTCTTCTGAAAAAAACATACCTTTTCCTTGTATATTAATAATATCATAATGATACTTATTAAGTAGAAATAGATTCAATGCTACTAGATTAAAATTTATCTCGTTATAATCTTGATAACTTTTGAAGTTAACTTTTTCATTTCTTTGTGTGTCATAAAAAATGGATTTTTTTAAATCTATTTCGGTATCAGGAATCATCGGAAAACCTATCAAATAAAATTTATCATTTTCCCATCCTTCAATACCTATATTAATTTTATTTAATAATGATGGGATTTTATACATTTTAATTACATCATAAGCCTTTTCTGAAATTATATAATTTAATCCAAATTCATAAGGCAAATAACTTATAAAATCTGTTCTTTTTATTTTTTTTCGCGTTGGATAATATTTTATTGAAGATATTTGTTCCTCATTAATAGATTTGAAAGTTTTTAAAAAAACTCTGTCTCTATTATTTAAATTCTCATCAATATATTTGTTAAATTTATTTTTTTCCTCTTTAGAGATGAAAGATTTATTTTCTTTTAATTCTAATTGTGCTCCACCATTATTAATTCCAGTAATTACTGGATCATAAGAAACATCGAATTTTTTATATTTCATTTTTTTCTATATTATTTAAATCTTGTGCTTTTTTAGATACATTTTGTATATAACAACTACCATTCTAAATTTTTTCTAAATTCCTTAAATATCAGATTGGGTATAATATGATGTAAATCCAACCCCAGAGGATCAACCATCGTATTCGAATCATACACATTTGCATAAAAATTTGGATTGTTTCCTTCAAGTTTTATGGGGTCTTCGCTTATATAAGTTCCTGTATTACTGTCGTAATATCGGAAGCGGTTATAATAAAGCCCCGTTTCAACATCCTCATACTGCCCTAATATTTACTAAGCCAACTTTTATGAGTTGGCTTTTATTTCAATATTGTTAATCAACAATTTCAAAATTTATATTTTCAGGAATTTCTGAATTAATGGAAAAATCATCTACTTTCTTTAATTCAAAGCCAAGCCCATAGTCTTCATCATCATTTACAGGTTCGTTATGTTTTATCCTTTTGTATCCATGTAGCGTAACAAGATATTTTCCTGAAGCAAAATTTATTTTTTGAGCTTCATAATAAAACGACTCTTTGCCTTCTACTCCATTTTTTGTAGTATAACCTAAAATGTTTTGAGTAAATTTATTTATATCCCATGCATTAAGAACATCCATGCTACATATCCAAAGTTCATTTTCATTTATCTCTAAATTAAAAATTCCTTTTTCAGCTATTTTAGTCCAATTATTAGCTGAAAAATAAGTTTGTTTTTTATTTTCTGTTATAAAGTCAAAATAAAATTGATTAAAGGACATTGTATTTATAGGTAAGATAATTCCCTTTTCAAGAGTATCATCACTTAACAATTTATTTTTATTAAAAAAGTTAATTAATGATTTACTTTTTATCTTATTTTTTTTGAGATATTTTGAAAAGTTGTTTAAAGAAAACAAACATATCCCATAGCTTCCAGAATCTATTTTATTAATTTTATTCATAATATTATTTACAAGGAATATTTTTACTTTTTATCTTTTTTTTATTTCTTCTAAGGCTTCTAATGGAGTAAGGTTCTTTTGTACAATTCGTCCATTTTTTCCTGGAAATTTTAAGACAACTTTTGCATCAATATCTTTATATGCCTCTTTTGCGGTTTTCATAAAATCATCTAAATTCCCAGTGAATTTACTACCCTGCCAAGGAATTATTTTTAACTCATTACAGTAGTTCAAATATAAGCAAATGCACAAATTTATTTATAGGGTTAATTAATGCTGACTTTTAATTTTTTTAATTAATGTTTTTGCAGTATTATTTAAATCTTCATAAGGTGAGTCTAAATATTTTTCTATGATATTTAGAGTTTCATTATCAATTCCTATTTTGTATAGATCCCAAAGACATTTCTTCCATATGGGGACCATAAATGTCTCTATATTATTAGTATCATTCTTATCAAACTTGTTAATATTTAGTATTTCTGAAAAATACTTTTTATTTTTTACACTTATTTCTATTGAATCTAATAGTCTTTCTAAAAAAGAATAGGATATCCAATCTTTTGTTATTAACTCTTTATAAATTCTATCAAGTTTATTTTTAATATACTCATCATCATGCAAATATTCTTCTATATCCAGATATACTTCTATCTTATCTAAGTCTTTTAAATTAATAGATTCCAATAGTTTTCTATAAAAATAATCTCTATTTTCGTTCAGATTTACTGGATATTTCATATAAAATGATTTTAAATCTATTTTATTAGTCAATAAATTATAAATTAAACTTTCCTCTTTAGATACCATGATTATTTACTTTTATGCTTATATTATCGATACTTACGTCATCAAATGATATAATATTTTCATTAAATATATCAAGTTTTTTGCCTAGTCCAATATTAATTTTGACATTCTTACCAACTTTTTCTTGCTTAAAATATGCAGAAGTTCCCATTCTATCCAGATTTTACTAACTTTGATTGATCTCTAACACCTATGTTTTCTAATACCTCTGTAGTTTCATCTATCATGGTAAATTTATAAATTCCCCCCTGTAATTATAAGAAAAATCCTGAGTTTGAAAGGTAAATTTTTTTTGTTGGAGATAACTTCTTTATTCTTTCTAGTATTTAAGCATGTTATTTAAAGATAGCTCTGTAAAATATTTAATCTAATCTGACGGGTCAACCATTGTGTTCGAGTTATAGGTATAGGCATAAAAATTCGGGTTGTATCCTTCAAGTTTTATCGGATCTTGGCTTATATAAGTTCCTGTATTACTGTCGTAATACCTAAACCGATTGTAATAAAGCCCGTCTAGTTCCTTATCTTCGTACTGCCTCAGTTGCCTGAACGGAATAAACGGCTGATTGTTAAAGGTATCTTCCCGAATTATGCCATAGATGTCAAATTCCACCTGTCAAACCAGCTCACCTTTATCACAATAGGCCTGAATCGGTCTGCCCAAATAATCCTATACAATTGAGTAAGACTTGCCCTCGCATAACTTAGCAGTAGGAAGATAGCTTTACACTTCTTAATTTTTAAAATTAAGAATTTAAAACAGCTCGAAAAACACTGAAAAAACAAAAAAGCGCTAAATCGCCAAAAATACGTAAAAAAACATTCTCAAACCGCCAAATACAAATTGATAGTTTGTAAAAAGGTGGAAATGTTGAACAGTAAAGGGATTTAAGCAATTTTTATAAATGCGTGGCTTTGCCACTCCTTTTTTTGCCCCTTTTTTATTCCGCTTTTAGAGCGGAAAGGAATTAAAAAAACCGCTTCAATCAAAGCGGTTGAACTATTCAAAGTCATTTCTTCTACGAAAAAAAGGTTTTTTAAATCTATTTATATTGTTTTATGGATATGTATCTAAAAAGCCTTTTGGAGTAGGATATTTTGAAAAAAAGGTAACGTAATTTTTATCTAATTCAATATCAAAAATTTTTATGTCTGAATATTCTAATGCAAAATTATACTCTTTTAACTTCTCTTCTAACTCATCTGAAAGTGATATACTAAATAGACTAACACACTCCTAATACTCTTTAATTACATTCTTTATTTCTAAAGAAAAATGATTTTCTATAATTAATGCTTTATAAAAATACTGGTTCTGCTGAACAATATCAGTTATCCTTAAATACTCATTTATATATTTCTTATTTAAAGATATAATTCTATCTTCTTTTCTTGTGATACTCATAATTCTATGAACATTTAAATTTACTTGACAAATTCTTTAAATTGCCATCACTAAATCCATCAGCACTATCAGGATGTATCAATGTTGCATGTGAATACCCTATACCTTTTGAAGGGTTATAAATTACATCAAAACCTTCTTCTCTTATACTTTTTGCATCTATTTCTGCAATATTTCCATCATTAATAATATTATGTAATCGAGTAGTTTTAGTAAAGCTTCTTTAGTACTACTCGCTTGAACTATTTAAAATTTCAAACCTTATTAAGGTCCTTATCCCCGAGGAAGAAATGGAACTACTGGACAAGCTGAACCGTTGAAACACAAAAACAGAAAAGCCAACCCTAAAGGTTGGCTTTTTGTTATGTTTTTTTATAATATTCATACCATATATTAACATAGTAATCTATTAAATCAGTTTTCGGATAATCTAAAATGAATCTTGGATAGGCTGGATCATATTGTTTTTTATCCAAAATTAAACTCATTTCTTTTAATTCATTTTTTATATTGATTAAAGCACCTCGTGATAATTCCTGATAAAACTCACCTTCTTTAAGATGGCTTAAAATTTCATTTGCTTTTACAATACCTTCCTCACAAAGTTTCTTTACATAAGCTTTTTTTCAGGACTAGCCTTTTTCATAAATTTTATATTAAAATTAATTAGAATAAACTTCCATATTTCCAAGGTTCCCAAACGAACATATGCTCTACACTTCCAACCCCTCCGCTTTCTTATCCCTAAGGAAGAATTAGAGTTGTTAGATAAACTAAACTCTTAAAAGAAAAAATTCAACTTTAAAGTTGGATTGGTTTCTAATATTGTTGAATGAGTTAACTATACAAAACTTATCTAATCTAATACTTTACTCATAATTACTGATATCTTCTTCTTTAATCGATATATTTTTAAATTTCAGAATTATTTTAGATCTATCAGTAAAGATAAATTCATATTTATAACTATTATCTTTATTGATCGAAAACTGATGAATCAATAAATAAGAGCTTTTTAAGTAATCTAAATCACAGTTTAATTTTATTTCTATTACATTTTGAAACTCAAAACAATATTTTTTTGTATTAAAAGCATTGGTAAAAATTATACTTAATAAATCTTTTTTCTTTCCTATACCAATACTATACTTTAAACTTTTAAAATTAGAATCATATAATGTTTTTTCTCCTCTAATAAGATATCTTTCATGATCCAGTATAAAATATTTAGTATTTTCTGGTATTTGTTTTTCGTTTTTATTTAAATAATCAAAATAATCATCAAAATACCAAATATTATTTTTTTTTATTATTCTTGACATACCTAATCTTTCTATTTACACATATTTTTCAATTTATTATTAACCGAATCAGGTAATTTAGGAGTTTCAGTATGTCCATGTTTATTTATCCATCCTCCCTCAGAATTCATAATGCCTAATTCTTTTAATTCTTTTCCTTTAGTTTTATAAACATGAACCTCAAAATCAGAAGATCCTTTATAGTTAAAAACATCTTTCCGAGCTCTATATATCCTTCTCCTAAATCAATTGGAGCCATTTTCCTCATTGCGTCGTTTCCTTTCTTCGCCATTAACCCGAACGGATCGACCTCGGAGTTAGAATCGAAGGTATAGGCATAAAGATTGGGGTTGTTTCCTGCGAGGCCAATAGGGTCTTTAGAGATGTAGGTGCCAGTTTGAGGGGTATAGTACCGGAAACGATTATAATAAAGCCCCGTTTCAACATCCTCATACTGCCCCAGTTGCCTGAACGGAATAAACGACTTATTGTTAAATAAATTTTCCCGTATTCTTCCATAGATGTCAAGTTCTACCTGCCAAACCAATTCACCTTTATCATCATAGACCTGAGCCGGTCTGCCCAAATAATCCGATACAATCGAGTAGGACTTGTCCTCACATAGCTTAGTAGTCGGTACTAAACTTGCTTACTCATAAACCCAAGTAGTCAGGTTTTCGACCGGTTCGGTTTGTTCCAACATAAGCATTCCCAGCTCATCAGAAACAACCTTTGGACGCCGTTCATTCTCATAAAACCACTCATGCAATATTGCATTACCATCCCAAAGATAACGATAAATCTTTGTATTTACAATTTTCGCTGTTCTTCTACCTAATGCGTCGTATTCAAAACGGAGCCATTTCCCCTGAGGATTGCGTACTGCTTGTAACATTCCGTTGCCCTGCCATTGGTATTTCCGGTAACCTTGCCGCCATTGTGGAGGGGCAGAATTTTCAAGCGTTCTTTTTTTTCTTATTTTATCGTATTGTTTAAGTTCAGATTTTGAATATCGCCGTATTTCGGCCTTACGGTCAAATTCATTTTCTTCAATCCCAAAATTGTTCTTAGAATTTATATTTTCACTTAAGAAAGATGAATTTTTTGGTAGGTTATTGGCAGAATTTTTAAAATTTCTCGGAGTTTTTAAAATAAGATTTCCCTGTTTATCATAAATATAATTCCAATTTTTATCCTTTAGAATCTTACCCGATGCACCATATATTTGATCGGATTTTTGTGGATCGGAATACAAATTTTAAAAAAAATCTTAATCACTTTACCCTATCTTAAATTCATCCTTAATGATAAAAATTTAGGCTTTTCCCTTAAATCTTTATGTAATATCGGGCAAAGGCTCTTTTAGCGGAAACACAGTGCAAAGGGCTTACGCTCTGCCATTCTCCCCTAGACTTTTACAACCTCTTTTTGCTTGCTAAATCTTTACTCCCTAATTCGGAATGGGAATTGTTAGACGAATTGAAGAATTATTAATTAAAAAGCCAACCTTTAGGGTTGGCTTTTCTCTTTTTATTTTTTATCTAATAAAAATCTCCAAGTGCATTTTTCAAATACTAAATTCTCAGAGATTTTATTTTAATTTTAGAATAATTTCTTATTTTATTCATCTTCAACAAACTCTATTGCTTCTTTTATAAAAGGAAAGTCTTTTGTAGATTTTGGTAAGGAATTTATTAATTCATCAAATTCATCTTTTCCTAATATTGTGTTATAGTCGTCCAACATTATATCTAAACTTCCTTTAAACCTTACTTTGTCTTTTGGTGAACCGTCTAAATAAAATTTTTTGATATAATCAATAGCTATTTTTTTATCTATATGTAATATGATTTCAAAAACTTTTGCTTCAAAATGACAATCTTTCATTAGCCTATATAAGAGATCTTTTTGATTTTCAGAATATGCATTATTATTCATTTCTAAATTAGATAATAATTCTCTTATCTCCTCCCTTAAATAAAAGTATTTTTCTATTTTTTTAAATAAATCCATAACGCCTCCTTTAGTTTTCCCTTTTAACTCCACATTTTTCCCTTTTGTATCAATATCTACAAAATAATCTGCTCCTAAAGCTCCTGTACTTCTTTTTATAGCATCTGGGTTTTTGGGTTTTACTTTTGTGGAAGTTACACTTATTCCACCCCTAGAATCAATAGGATTAAACTTAAATCCATTTTTCTTGAAAGCTTTATATTCTGATTTAGACATAAAACGTCTAACAACACCTGGGTTTTGAGGAACACCATTTATTATATCCAACCCAAACGGGTCGACCGTTGTATTGGAGTCGAAGGTATACGCATAAAGATTAGGGTTATTCCCGGCAAGACCTATGGGGTCTTTGGAGATATAGGTGCCTGTTTGGGGGTTATAATAGCGGAAACGATTATAATAAAGCCCCGTTTCAACATCATCATACTGCCCCAGTTGCCTGAACGGAATAAATAACTTATTGTTAAAGATATCTTCCCGTATTCTGCCATAGATGTCAAATTCCACCTGCCATACCAGCTCACCTTTATCATTATAGGCCTGAGCCGGGCGATCCAAATAATCCGAAACAATCGAGTAGGACTTGCCCTCATATAGCTTTGCAGAGGGTACTAAACTTCCTTCTTCATAAACCCAAGTAGTCAGGTTTTCAACCGGCTCGGGTTGTTCCAACATAAGCATTCCCAGCTCGTCAGAAATAATCTTAGGACGCCGTTCATTCTCATAAAACCACTCATGCAATATTGCATTACCATCCCAAAGATAGCGATAAATCTTTGTATTTGCAATTTTCGCTGTTCTTCTACCTAACGCGTCGTATTCAAAACGGATCCATTTTCCTTGAGGATTGCGTACTGCTTTTAACATTCCGTTGCCCTGCCATTGGTATTCCAGTCACCTTGCTGCCATTTGGGAGGGTCAGAATTTTCAAGCGTTCTTTTTTTCTTATTTTATCGTATTGTTTGAGTTCGGAATAAAAACTGAAAAAAACCTTAAACCTCAAGCATTATTAATAACTTTACCATATCTAAAATTTATTCCTGATGATAAGAATTTAGGCTTCACGCTTAACTCTAGTTGTAATAGTGGCAAACGGCTTTACTGGCAGAAATTTAGTATCCGAATTATATGGAACACAATAAATGGGATATCTACAACATTCTGCAACTGATTCGCTCGCTTATTCCCAAAGATGAACTCGAACTCTTAGATAAGCTCAATGCTTAAAAAACAAAAAAGCCAACTTTAAAAGTTGGCTTGTTCTTTTCAATTTAATTCAAAATACCATTCTAAAAATTCATTAAAATTATTCCACTGTGGTTGCAAATTACTTAATTCTTCTCCTAATTTAAAGCTTATTATTTCTCCTGTTTTTATATTATAAAAAAAACCTTCTTCACCTTCAAAGCTGTCAAGCGGTATATACTGCTTAGGCATTTTAAGTATCTCATGAGTTCGTTTGATATCTAAATCATAGTGAGAATTTATAGAAAACCAACAAATTTGATATAATTCATATCCTCTAGAATAAAAAGTTGGACCATCTTCTGCATGTAAATAAAATTGACTAAAATCTGTTTCTAATGAAATGTTTAAATCTAATAAAACATTTGAATATTCTTCTGATACATCATTGAACCACCAACCATTATTTTTACAAAAGTTTATAACTTTATTTGATAACATATAAAATAAATTTTAATGACATTTTACTTTTAATTTTCGAGCATTAACTTCTGCTTCTGCCCTTTGCTTCCAATAAGCTTCTCTATCAATATTGAATAAATCTCTATTTACTGGATTATCAGGGGGTGCATTTGGTAAATGAGGATGGAGCGCATCACTTCCATAATATTTTTGATGTGTTGATGCTGATAGTTCAAATAATGAACCTTTAGCATTTTGCTTGGAATGATGCAAATTAATTTGACTATATTTCCCATCTTTCACTATAAAAGGGGCTTTACCCTCCAATGCTAAATCTAAATTAGTTTTTACACCATTTCTTGTATTTACTGGTAAATCCCAATCAATACTATCAAAAATATCCAACCCCAGCGGGTCGACCATCGTATTGGAGTCGTGAGTATAAGCGTATAAATTCGGGTTATTTCCAGCGAGTCCAATAGGGTCTTTGCTAATATAGGAACCTGTTTCAGGGTTATAGTACCGGAAACGGTTATAATAAAGCCCCGTTTCTACATCATCATACTGCCCCAGTTGCCTGAACGGAATAAACGACTTATTGTTAAATAAATTTTCCCGTATTCTGCCATAGATGTCAATCTCCACCTGCCAAACCAATTCACCTTTATCATCATAGGCCTGAGCGGGTCTGCCCAAATAATCCGATACAATTGAGTAGGACTTGTCCTAGCATAGCTGATAGACACCTATAAAAAACGGGTAACTGCCAGATCAGGTTTGAGTTACTACATCTAAGATTTTACTTGCATAAAATAAAATTGAACTTCATAAAATTTATATTAAATTTAATGTTTATAACCAATCCCATGAACAGTTTTAATTAAAGTTGGTGTGGATGGATTAATTTCTATTTGTTTTCTGAGTTTTGAAATATGCTGATCGAGCGTTCTGCTATTAGGTAAAAAATCATATCCCCAAACATAATCAAAAAGCATATCTCGAGTAACAACCTGATTTTTAAATTGATATAAACACTCTAAAATCTTAATTTCTCTTAAGGTTAATTCGATAACCTGACCGTTTCTTTTTGCATATAATTCGGAAGAATAGACATTCAAATCACCAAATTGAAAATAGTCTTCTTTAGAGCTATTTGAGTATTTTGATTTTAAGTAACGTTTGGCTATTGCTTTGATTCTTGCCCTCAGTTCATGAATACCAAATGGCTTATTCATATAATCATCAGCACCGAGCTCTAATCCAATTACTCGGTCGATCTCTTCATCTTTAGCAGATAAAAATAGAATTGGCACATCCTCATTTAATTTACGAATTTCACGACAAACAGAATAACCGTCAAGTTCAGGCATCATAATATCTAAAATAATAAAATCGGGTTGATGTTGATTAAACATTTCAAGTGCAACTTTACCATCATTTGCTTTGATAATCGTATAACCTTCTTTTTCTAGAAGATCTGACATACCATTAAGAATATGCTTATCGTCTTCAGCAATTAAAATCTTCATTTTCTAACTCCATTAAAATAAGTGAAAACGCAATTCCTGGATTCTGATTCATAACTTTAATTTCACCATTGATCTGATTAGCTAACTGATTGGCAATCGTCAACCCTATTCCAGTACCTGAAACCCCTTCGGTTATGGATGAGCTAACCCGATAAAAAGGATCAAAAATCTGTTTTAATAAATGATTAGCAATGCCCTCACCATAATCTCGAACCGTAATTATCACCTGTTTTCCCGATTTAGTTAAAGATAAATCAACTTGCTTGCCCTTAGACGCATATTTTTCAGCATTACTCAGAAAATTATTGAGAATTTGCATTACACTGTCTTCATCCGTATTAACAATACAATCACTTGCAATATTAGTGATATTAAGATGTAACGATTTTGCCTCTAAAATAGGACTAAAGGTATGATATATCTGGTTGATTAGCTCGGTTAAATTAACTGGTTTTATATTGACACTAAGTGGTTTATTAAAACTTAAAACATTTTGAACTAGCCTAGTTAATCTCTTACTTTCAGCACTGATTACATGCAAATAATCAGGAATGGGCGCAGGCTCATCTTCTAGATACTCTGACAACATTTCAGAATATAGTGTGATATTGGTTAGGGGTGTTTTAAATTCATGGGAAACTTGCCCGACAAAACTAACCTGCTGTTTTGCTAAGCGCAATGTTCGAGTATATTCTCGATAGCTATAGAAAATCAATCCAAGTATTACGGTAATGAAAAGACCAATAACAACAGAACCTAATAAATACAAATTAACAACATTTGGGGAGAAATAATAATAGGTTAAATGCCAATTTTGTAAAGGATAGTCAAGCGATATCAAAATTTCATTATCAGATTTTTCACCATTGGTATAAATCTGTTTATCGCCATCGGATAATTTAAAATTATCATCAAAAGCTTGCTTATCTAATAAATTGATCATATCAAAAGAAAGCTTGATGTTAGAAAGCTCAAAACCAATAATATTATCCGATTGAATTGACCAGTAAATTAAGTGGTTATACATTTGATACCAACCAGAACTTGGTTGAAACTGTTCAGTATGATCTTGTTGATTGAATAAAACAGAATTATCTAAAGCGATGGATTCTACTATCTTATGCCATTGCGAATCATACACATCACTTACAAATAAAATTTTATTTTTATTGATGATAAAAATATTTTTAATATCAGTTTCTGATCCTAATAAATCTTCCGCTTTATCGTTGTCGTCATTAATTTGAAGTGTCAAACTACTCAAATAAGATAGACGCTGATTTAGCAACGATTCAATCGATAACTTGATATTATTTATACGGCTTTTGGCGAGTAAGATTTGGTTGCTTTCTCGTAATAACACTTCGTGTTCTACACTTCGCCAACCTAAATAGCTTATAAACGCTATTAACATCATTAAAGATAAAATCGTTGCTAATCTTTTCATAATTATTTCTTAATTACATTGCTTTTTGACTCAAACTGCTTTTCAGCTGAAATTTTGTTGAAAACGTCTTTATCAGCTTTAGCAGCATCAGCCATAATATTATTTTTTTCAATTTGGCCTCTTAATCTTTCTTTTGCCTCTTCTGAGGATACTGAATTTGAAATTGAGCTAAGTTTTTTACTATTTTCCATAAGAATATCTTCTGCTTCTTGGAACCTACCTAGATTGTGATACTCTAAGGCTTTTTCATTCTCAATGGTTACCTTCTGGATCTCTGATTCAGCTAAAACTTCTTGAATCATTGAATCCTTGACCAACTTTTTATCATCGGTATACGCTACGCTTACAAATTGAGTTTCGTGTTCAGCTTTATTTCTCAATAAATTGTCATATGATAAATCAATTTGAGCTAACGTTTTACTTTGGCCAACTTTTCCTTCCTCAGGGATGACTTCTAACAGTACATATTTTTCTTGATTTGAAAACAATTGATTCATTTTAATCGTAACTTGATTACCTTTGATTACACCATCTCGACCAAGTAAACGCACTGGTTTAACGCCATCTTTCAGTTGGATAGTAATCACAACATTTTGAGCAACCGTGGACATCACGTCAGTAAACTCGTGAACAAACATTTTTTCAAGATCAAAAGTATTATTAACAAATACATGATTACCATCACTATAACTTGCGATAGATGACATTAATATTTCATTATAATCAGAACCTATCCCCATTGTGGTAATAGCAATATTCTTTTTAGCTGCAATAATAGCTAATTGAGAAAGTTCAGCTACTGAACTAGGACCTATATTGGCTTGACCATCAGATAACAAAATAATACGATTAACTTTATCTTTCGTAAGTTGGCTTTCAACTTGTTTTATTCCCTTACTCAATCCTGCAAATAAGGCTGTTCCTCCACCTGCAACTAAATTTTTATTGATTAGTTTAATAATTTGTTCTTTATTCTTTACTTTAGTTGCTGGAACAATAACTTTCGCATCATAATCATAAGTAACAATAGATAAGGTATCTTCTTCATTTAGCATATTAACCGCAAAAATAGCAGCTTCTCTCGCTTTTACTATGCGATCGCCTTGCATTGAACCTGATTTATCAATAACAAGCGCTAAATTGATCGGCACATGTTTATTAGAGTTCGCTTTTTCACCAGTTAATGAAACTTTTAAATAATTGGTTTCTTCACTTCCTGCCATAATAATAGGTGAAGACAATTCTGAACGGACGTTAATTTGTGAAACTTGTGAACTTGGTAGAATTGTCGTGGCATAGCTAAATAAACTAGACAAGACAAAACCTAACATGACAAATAGTTTAATAAATTTCATAGTATTTTCCTTCCTATATAAAGTTTATTCAATTATTCATCAATCGCCAAATAAATTGTCTAAATAATGTATTTAATTGTAAAAAGTTGTAAAAAGTAAAACCGTGATAAAAAACACCTATTAGTACTTAAACTAACCAATCTCTCTATTTTACGGTGCGTTAACTGTTTGTTTATTGCCAGTCTAAAGTGCAAAGGTATATAATAAAAAATTAGTCGCTCTTGAAGAGAATAGTTAGAGAACATTTAAAATGACTCAATCAAAACTTGAACTTATTAAAAATAGCATTATCACAATACCAAATTACCCTAAACCAGGTATCTTATTTCGTGATATCACTAGTCTACTTGAAAACCCTATTGCATTTAAAACATCTGTCGATCTTTTAATTGAGCATTATAAAGATAAAAAAATCGATAAAGTGGTTGGCACCGAAGCTAGAGGTTTTATCTTTGCAGCGCCACTTGCGTTAGCATTAGGCGTTGGTTTTGTACCGGTAAGAAAACCAAATAAACTACCGCGTAAGGTATTTAAAGAAGAGTATCAACTTGAATACGGTACAGATACCTTAGAAATGCATTGCGATGCGATCAAACCTAACGAACGAGTGTTAATTATTGACGATCTACTTGCAACTGGAGGCACAGTTGCAGCTACCGCAAAATTAATTCAAAAAGCAGGTGGTATTGCTCAAGATGCGGCATTTGTAATTAATTTACCTGATTTACACGGGAAAACAAAATTAACTGATATGGGAATTAACTGTTACACATTAGTCGATTTTGCCGGTGAATAACGCATATTTTTAGGGCGAAATGTCGCCCTATTCGTCTGCAACATCCTCATTTATTAATATCCTTATTTTTGCCATCAAATTCAGGCTTATCTTATCCGCTACTCTAATTTCATTTTAACTAGCCCAAACCACAACAAATATCGCCATGCTCAATTTGCATAAAACATCAACTTAACGCTTGAAATAGTTATTATTATGAATTATTATTCAAAAATAATGAATATTTATAACAGGAATTAAACAGTGAAAAAATTTAATCATATTATTGCCAGAACCCCAGCTAAGTCGCTTATCAACGGATTAACCTCTGCCAATTTAGGAAAACCAGACTATCAAAAAGCGCTTGATCAACATAACAACTACATTCGAGCATTACAGCAATGCTATGTCGATATCACAATATTACCTGCCGATGAACGATTTCCAGATTCTGTTTTTGTTGAAGATGCCGTGTTATGTACGCCCTGTTGCGCCATTATCACTCGCCCTGGCGCGGTAAGCCGTCGTGCAGAAACAGAAATCATCGTTGATACTATTGAACGATTTTATCCTAATAATGTTGAACACATTACCGCCCCTGGCACTGTTGAAGCGGGCGATATTATGATGGTTGAGAATCACTATTACATTGGTTTATCCGCTCGTACCAATCAAGAAGGTGCCAACCAAATGATTGCTATCTTAGAAAAATACGGACTATCGGGTTCAGTGGTGACTTTAGAGAAAGTATTACATCTAAAAACCGGACTTGCCTATTTGGAACACAATAATTTATTAGCTGCGGGTGAATTTATCACTAAACCAGAATTTCAACATCTCAATATTATCGAAATACCAGAAGAAGAGAGTTATGCCGCTAACTGTATCTGGGTTAATGAGCGAGTCATCATACCGGCTGGTTATCCAATTACTAAAGCTAAAATTGAAGCGCTTGGCTATCAAGTCATCGAAGTTGATACCTCAGAATATCGCAAAATTGATGGCGGAGTTAGTTGTATGTCATTGCGATTTTAATTAAAACTTAACTGAACAATTAAAATAAGAAAACGATATGAATATGCCAGTAAGAAAAAAGCTTGGCATACTCCCACTTACATTAATGGTAGTGGGCAGTATTGTCGGTAGTGGTATTTTTAGCCTTCCTCAAAACATGGCCGAAGGGGCTGGAGCAGGTGCAATTTTAATTGCATGGGTAATAACCTTATTTGGCATGTTTATGCTTACGCGAATTTTTCAGTATCTTTCAATTCGTTTTTACAAAATCAATGAAGGATTATATGGCTATGTTCGTGAAGGATTTGGTGATTATATTGGTTTTAATGCCGCTTGGGGCTATTGGATATCGGCATGGATGTCATGTGGCAGCTATTTAGTTATCCTATTTAGCGCATTAGGTTCATTTGAGTGCTTCAATTATTTTGGTAATGGCACAACTATTCCTGCTGTGATGGCTGGACTTATATTCTTATGGATTATCCATTTTTTTGTCATAAAAGGCATCTATCAAGCATTCTTACTTAATTGTTTAGTCACATTAGCTAAAATTGTGCCTATTTGTTTATTTATTGTTTGTGTCGTTTTAGCGTTTAGAGTTGATACTTTTAACATGGACTTTTGGGGGACACCTCAATTAGGAACCATCCTCAGTCAAGTAAAACATACCATGCTTTATACCGTATGGGTTTATTTAGGGATTGAAAGTGCAACAGTTTATGCCGCTCGAGCTAAAAATATAATTAGTATAAGTCGAGCCACCTTTTTTGGTTTTGCTATTACCAGTCTATTATTAGTCTGTGTTTCGGTGCTATCTTTAGGGATCGTCCCACAACACGAACTGGCACAAATGAAAAATCCATCCATGGCCTTAGTGATTGAACATGTTGTAGGTAGTTGGGGAGCTAAATGTATCAACATTGGTTTGATTGTGTCGGTCAGTGGTGGATTATTGTCTTGGTTAATGTTAGCGGCTGAAATGCTGTTCCTTTCTGGCCAAGGCAATCAACATACCGTACCTAGTTGTTTCGGTAAACTCAATAAAAACAGCACACCCGCTAATGCATTGTGGTTAACAACGAGTTTAATTAGTGTACTTATGATTTTGGCACATTTTTATCAATCGGGTTACAACACCTTAATTCAGCTATCAACTTCAATGGTACTCATCCCCTATCTACTATCAGCACTATTCGTGTTTAAACTATCTATAAGGCAACGAAAAAAACATCTATTATTCATCGGTACACTGGGTTCAATTTATGGATTCTGGTTAATCTATGCTGGTGGAGTGTCTTATTTATTACTATCCATGATCTTATATAGTGTTGGATTATTGTTCTACCTTTATGCAAGAAAACAAAGGCATCTATCATCTTTCAGTTATTTGCATGACAAAATTTATGCCATAACCATAGTTATACTAGCTGTTATAGCGATAATATACTTCTACATTATTCCGCAATAACCAAAAAGGCATTATTTACGAAACAGATAAAAATCAGCCAATAATTCTCTAAATGGTTGAGAATACCTCCCATGGTCATCACGCATACACAATGATTGACTAAGGAAATTATCATTTTGATGAAATGAAAAGGCCATCAGTGCCAACGAAAAATCCTTATCAGCTGAATATTTTACTTGCATTTCACTGCATAAAAATAACCTATTTAACTCGCATAACTGTTTAAATTTATCTGCAACATGATAAGGTAAGACTAAACAAAATAATCCATTTGGTTTTAATAAACGAATTACCGCATCAATAAGTTGCTGATAGTTTAAACTCTCGGTATAACGAGCCAACTGACGCTCTGTATTTCGACATTCGACTGCTGATTGGAAATAAGGTGGATTAGTTATAATCAAATCATAACAAGCATTATCATCTATTCTAAATTGATTAACATTGATATTTAATGCTTGGATCGTTTGAAAATTAGCATTTAAGCTATTTTGCTGACATTGCATAATCGCTTGCGGATCAATGTCGATCGCATCAATTTGACATGAATGGTTTTCTAAACGCTGGGCAAGCATCAATGCAATAACGCCACACCCAGTACCAATATCTAAAACATTTTGTATATCAGGTTTAATTGGTGCCCATGCACCTAACAAGCAACTATCCGTTGTCACTTTCATGGGACTTTTATCATGAGCAATAAAAAAACGCTTAAAGGTAAATCCACCTTTTTTTAATGGTAGCTGATTATTTGGCATGACTAAACTTTCTAAATAATGGCTTATTGGACGCAATTGCATCAGCCCAACGAGTTGGCTCCGGCAAACGGTAACCGCGTAAACATTGTTTGACCCAATGTAATGCGCTGTCCTGACTGATTCTATGCCCTGCGGAAACAAATAACGGATTACAATTATCTTTACTTTGTAAAACCCAGCCTATCTGTTCTTGCTTATCAAACAGAGGCGTTACATTTCCCGCTTTTTTCGATTGAGGCTCGAATTGTCCACATAATTTTCTTTTTGCTACACCAATCGTTGGTATATCGAGCAATAAACCTAAATGACTTGCAATACCTAATCGTCTGGGATGAGCAACACCCTGCCCATCAACCAACAACAAATCAGGTTTGTGCTTAAGCTGTTGCCATGCTTTAAGCAATGCTGGATACTCCCGAAAAGACAAATATCCTGGAATATAAGGAAAATTTGTTTCCAATCGAGCAATATTATATTCAACCACTTCAAAATCAGGAAATGTCAATATCACAATCGCAGCACGAGTTATCATGCCACCTTGTTCAAAACCGACATCCGTCCCACCAATCAATTTTATTGCTGGGTTAAAATCATCCACCAAGCTAACCTGATTGGCTAATTGCTGTTGTGAAAGTTTTAATTGTGCTAAATTAATAGACATTTCAACTCTGCTGAGTATTATTAGTTACAATAAAATGATTTTACCAGAATAAGTATGCCTTATACATTAGCAAATCCAACCGAATTAACCGAAGAAATAAAAAAAAGTCGCTTTATTGTCAATGCGGCACCCATTATAAATGCGGAGCAGGCTACGCAATTTATTGATAGCATTAGTGATCCAAATGCAACTCACAACTGTTGGGCATGGAAAATAGGACAACAATATCGTTTCAATGATGATGGAGAACCTACCAGTACTGCTGGGCGCCCTATTCTATCGGCTATTGAAGGACAAGATTGCGATCAGGTCGTCGTTGTTGTGACTCGCTACTTTGGCGGAATTAAATTAGGCACAGGTGGATTAATTCGTGCTTATGGTGGTTCAGCAAGCCATTGCTTACAACAAGCTGAATTAATAGAACTTATTGCCAGAACAACCTTAGAATTTCACTGTTACTATAACGAGTGGCCTATTATAGAAAACCGACTGAAGGAACTCGATGCAATTATTGAACAACAAAATTTTGATGCAGAAGGTGTCACAGTCGGCATCGCTATCACGCAAGACAATTTACTCACACTTAAAAAGAATATTAGTGATATTACTCGCGGAAGAGTGATTATTGAAGTATAAGAAATCTTTTGAGTATCTTCAATATCGATAAATTTTATCAATAAGCTTAATTAAACTGATGATGAAATAGATAAATGAATAATTCATAAAAGTATAAAGTAAAATACAGCTTCAATCAGAATAGAAAGTTTATTTAACATATTTAGTCGAGGCGGCGTAATAATATAAAGAATTAATGTAAATGATTTTAATCATTTAAATAAAACCTCAAAAACCCCGCTCCTCAACTTTTTTTCTTTCCCCTCAAGGATAAATAATTGCTAGTGATAAATAGTTAATTATTAAACTCATATACACTACCGTCACCCCATGTGCCAATGTAATAACGGCTATTATGATAAGCTAATGCAACAGCTTGAGATAAGTTCGAAACTAATGTCGTCACTTTTTTGCTTTGTACATCAATTTTTCGCACCATACCTGCACCATTATCAACCACTGCCACTACATTTGGGACAATTAGTACAATACCTACACCTGGGCGATTAAATTCGGCGCCGAGTTCCGTTTGAGTACCATTTGGACTGATCATAGTTAGACGTCCACTGTATTGAGAAACAACTAAACTATTATCCGCTAATTGAGTCACGCCAACTGGTGTAGTTAATCCACGAGCAACAATATTTTTTTGTTTTGTTTGAAGATCAAGCGAAACAATTTCACCTGTTGAACGATTAGTGATGAGTAACTGCCCCTGATTAGAAAAAGCGATTCCGGTAGGCGTATGATAACCATCAGAAATTTTTTGTGACTTACCATCACGATTAATTTTTAAAATATAATCATCTCCATAAGATGAAACATACATATTATCTTGTGCATCAAAAACTATTCCAGCTGGGGAAGATATACCTGAATAAAAAGTCTCTTTTTTACCATTAGTATTTATTTTCAAAATTGAATTATTTGACCAATCTGTTACATACATCCCACCTTTACTATCAAATGCGATTCCTGTTGGAGCATTGAAGTCTGAGGAAATCTTTGTTAAACCTGCCATAGATGACCCTCCATAAAAACAGCAAAATATAAACATCGATATACGCAGTAAAAATTTTTTCATTATTAATTTCCTTATTTATAACACATTAATTTTTGATACTATTTCTAATTAATCGAATCGCAATTAACGCTAGAATTAAATTAACGATAGACAAAAAGACACAAAGTATTATGGCTCCATCCCAAGCTTTATTTTGATAAACAATACCGAGTAAATAAGTACCAATACTACCGCCAGCCAAACAAGCAAGAAGATATAAAGACGAAATAGCACCTCTAGAACTAATTGGTACAATTTTATTTAGCATTGCAATAACTAATGGTTGAATACCAAATACGAATAGGAATAAACAAAAAATGCCTAAACCAATAACATATAATGATGAGCTAAATCCGATAGTGACGATCGATACACATACCGCTAACAGACAGATGATGAATAGATATTTTTCATTGATGACTTGAGTTAACTTACCAGTGATCATGCTACCGACTACCGCACTTAGACCAGCAAAATTCAACCAACCTAAAACGGTTGAAGATAAGTAAAAAGGTGCGCCCTTCAAATAAAAAATGAGTAAAGAAGATATTCCAAGATAAACAAAAAATAGTAAAAAACCGATTAATAAAAAAATAACGACAGTTTTATCAAGAAATAATTTAAGTGCAGAGAAATACATACCTATCAAACTGGTTGTTGGAGATTGATTTGTTGTTTGCTTTATACCAAAAGGAACAAAAAGACATGCTACAATGATTAATCCCGCATAAATGATAAAAGCAATCTGCCAAGACCAAAAATCAGTTAACATCGCAATCACACTACGGCTAAAAATGATGCCAACAATGGAAGCTGAAATCATAATTCCCATTGCTTGTGGTAACTTATGATTTGGCGTGTTTTTAGCGGTATAAGCAAACAAAGCAGCAGGAACAGCAGCTGCAAAAAAGCCTATTAATGACATAACAACCAAATATAAATTAAAACAATTAATGATCACCGATAAAATAAGACAACAAATGGTACCAATACTACCAATCAGAACTAATAACTTTGTTGAAACGTTATCCGAGAGTGGACCATAAATAAAAAAAGAAATCGCATAAAAAAACAAGATAAACTAAACACATTTCTCGCTTCTAAAATATCAATATGATAACTTTTTGATATTTCTTGAAAGATAAGTTGACTTATATAAACTGAACCGACCAATAGCACAATTAAAATTGCTGACAAAATTAGACTGGATTTTTTCTGTATTGTTTCTTCTTTTAACATAAATTTCATAATAAAGATTGATTAGTTTTCAAGAAGACTATCTGACAAATAATTAATTTAAAAATACATATTTTGTTATACGAAAATCGTATAGCCAAAAATGATGATTAGCAAAAGATGTAAAACTCATTCATAATAACTAAATGATGATTGAGCTAAAAAAACTATACGACAATTTGGACACCAAATTAATTGATGTATTAAGAACTGTGTAATTATGGACATTTACAGCAAAAGATTACCAACTATTAAGCAATTACAATATTTCATTGCGGTCTGTGAAGAACTTAGTTTTACTGGCGCAGCCAAAAAACTTGGTATTAGCCAACCTCCTCTTTCAACTCAAATTAAAAATTTGGAAGAAACCCTACAAAGCACACTATTTTTAAGGAACTCTCACAATATTGTATTAACCAATGAAGGCGAAATACTAAAATCTAAAGTAACACAATTATTAAGTGATCTTTGTTCAATGGTTAAATCAACAAAGCATCTAGAAAAAGTTATTATAGGAACAACTAAAACCTTAAGTTTTGACTATATTCCTTATTTCAAATCGTTTTTATCCAAATTTAGTGATGAAACAGAAATATATAAACATAACTATACCTCTAAAGAGCTGCTACTTGAGTTACAAAAAGGCAATATTGATTTTGCCTTTGTTTCGGATTATTCAACTAGAGATTTTAATGAAAACTCAATACTAATCTATCAAGAACCCATGACCTTAGTATTGCCAGCTCATCACCCATGTAGTAAACAAGATAAAGTTAATCTTAATGATGTGATTGATTTACCCCTGTTTTGGTTTAAACAACATTTAAACCCATTTTTTTACGACCAGTGTGAAAAGGTTTTCAATAGCTTAAACCACCCACTACATCGTCGTGCCGAACTCGCTGATAATTTATCTATGCTACTGGAAGTTGCATTGGGTAAAGCAATAATGCTTTTACCACAATCGATGACACAAATGAAAGTCGATGGTGTTATCTATAAAAAGTTGATCAACAGCCAAGATAAAAAATTAAAAATAAATATTTATCTGATATGGCGTAAAAACATTAAAACTTCAACAGTCAATCAAGCAATAATTGATTATTTTAATCAGCATAAAATCAGCTAAATTAAACCTCAAAGACCCCGCTCCTCAACTTTTTTTGCTAATTTATTTATTATTGAAATGGTGTCAAAAATGTTGAGGAAAGGGGTTTTTGGTAAATTCTTTTAAACTATTTTTCTTTTTTTAGTTATTAAATCGCCTTTGGTTGCTTGTACATAACAAAGCCATTACAATTATGCAAACTAATCACTTTTCTTTTAAACTTATGATTACTTATACAGATGCAACTTTAGATGATTTGCCCTTTATCGTGGATGTATATAATTCAACAATTGCTAGTCGCCAAGTTACAGCTGATTTACAGCCGGTGTCTGTTGAAAGTCGTTTAGCGTGGTTTGAGCAGCATAATCCACAAAAACGCCCACTTTGGTTAATCAAATATCAAAATCAACCTTGTGGTTGGGTGAGCTTATCATCATTTTATGGTCGCCCGGCTTACGATAAAACGGTTGAAATTAGTTTATACATTCATCAAGATTTTAGAGGGAAGAAAATCGGCCAAGCCACAGTGACACAAATTGAATCATTTGCAAAAAAAATCGGTATTCAATCCATACTTAGCTATGTTTTTGGACACAATACGCCTAGCATAAAACTATTTGAAAAACTTCATTATCAACATTGGGCACTACTCCCCAAAATTGCCGAACTTGATGGCGTCAAGCGTGATTTAGTTATTTTAGGTAATCATCTGGATTAACACATTTATCTAATTTAGTTATGATTTATTTTTTTTCAAAAGGGATACTCCACACATGAGCAATCTAAGAAATCTTCAATATTTATTTCAACAAGCAAAGATTACGAGTATTTTAGTTCTGCTTAATGTTGCATGGTTTGTTATTTCTCATCTACTTGATTCTCGTGGTTTTTCAACATATATGGAAAACGCCTTCTTGATTGACTGGGGTGCGGATGTTGATCAGTTAACTTTTTCTGGTGAATATTGGCGTTTATTTACCAATATCTTTGTACATGCAGGATTAGCTCATCTTGCTATGAATATGTTAGCATTATGGAGTGTTGGGATTGTTTTAGAACGATTGATCCCACCATTTTCTTTTATTGGTATCTACTTATTGTCCGGCTTATTTGGTAGCTTAGCGAGTGACGTTTCAACCATTCGTCATAGTGTTATTAGTTGTGGTGCTTCGGGGGCTATCTTAGGTATTATCACTGCACTGCTTGCCTATTCACTCATCAATCGTACCGATCTGCAAGAGATGCCTATCAAGTCTATTGTAATCAGTTTATTTCTGACTCTGGGATTAGGTTTGTTACCTTCTATTGACAATATGGCGCACATTGGTGGTGCGATTACAGGGTTTATTCTAGGTGGAATAATTACGGTCTGTTTGAAAAAATTTCGTTATCAAAGCAATATTTACACTCTATTAATCTTAATCCTCTTTGCGGCATCGTGTTTGCTGTTATATTCAATTTATCAATATTATAAAACAACATATGGTTTTAATTACTAAAAATAAAGGCGCAAATTGAACTTTACGCCTTTATTATTTTATCTGATTTATTAATAACTACTTAGCACTCGAGCCGGATCAATTTTATACGCTCTTCGAGCTGGGTAATAGCTGGCAATCAAACTTAATAACATTGCTGTAATAAATACAATGACAACATCAAATAAATGAATTTCAGATGGTAAAAAATCAACAAAATAGATGTTGCTATTTAAGATTTTATGTCCCATCATCGACTCAAAAACACCCATTATGTTTGAGAGTTGCCATGAAACGATAACGCCAAGCACCACGCCAATCACACTACCAATCAAACCTGAAATTACACCATACCAAATAAAAATACGTTTTATAAGATTATTGGTTGCGCCAAGTGTTTTAAGAATAGCGATATCTCGTTGCTTATCTTTAACTGCAATAACTAGCGTCGATACTATATTAAAACAAGCAACGCCAATTACGACAATCATCGCTAAATACATAATTTGTCGAATCATTTGAATATCACGATACATAAATCCAAATGTATGTTCCCAACTATTAAAATCGAGATTTTCTTCAAGATTCAACGTTGCCTGGCCAATAATATCACTAGCTTGATAAACATTATCTACATTGATCATCAATCCTGTGACACTGTCACCAATATTGAGTAGCTTTTGTGAATCAGTTAAAGGTAATAAAGCCACATTGTTACTCAATGAACCACTAAGATCTAAAATACCATGTACTTGTAAACGAACTCGGCGAGGTGGTTTAAGTTGTTCTGGATTGTTTGAAACCGGAATAAGCAAAGAAACCCACTGCCCTTCTTGAACTGCAAGTGATTTAGCTAAACCGGCACCTAAAATGATTTGTTGATTATCTGCTTTAAAATCTTGCCATTTATTATTAAGTACATAATTAGGTAATGCACTTATCTTCTTTTCTTGTTCTGGGTCAAGCCCTTGCACTTCAACCGCACCAAGCTTGCTACCATTTTCAATCAATCCCGTAAAACTAACAAACGGCATGGCAGATACAATACGTTTATTTTCTTGCAGTTCAGTTTGAATATGTTCCCAATTTTCCAAATTGCCCATATGAGAATAAACTTGTCCATGAGGCACGACCGATAAAACTCGATCATTTAATTCACGCTCAAAACCATTCATGGCACTTAAGCCAATGATCAGCGCAGCAATACCTATAGCAATACTCAGAGTTGAAATAATTGATATCAACGAAACCATACCACTTTTACGACGTCCTTTACGGAACTTTATGGCTGTGATTAATGATAAATTCATAATCCATTTACCTTTATTTCACCGAATGAGACAACTGCCCATCACTCATAATCAATTGATGATCGAGTTGATTTGCTAAAGCGAGATCATGCGTCACCACTAAAAAAGCCGTACCATGTTCACGATTAAGTTTTATCAGTAACTCAAAAATTGAATCAGCTGTTGATTTATCTAAGTTACCCGTTGGTTCATCAGCCATCACGAGTGCCGGATTATTAATCAACGCTCGTCCTATCGCAACGCGTTGACGTTCACCACCTGATAGTTCAGATGGACGATGATTAGCACGTTTAACTAGATTTACCGACTCTAACATCGCCATAGCGCGTTTTTTAGCTTCGCTAGGTGATGTGCCTCCAATCAACAAAGGCATTGCTACATTTTCAAGCGCAGTAAAGTCAGGCAATAGATGGTGGAACTGATATACAAATCCAATTTCTTGGTTACGCAAATGTGCTTTTTCTTGTTCTGATAAGCGATTCAGTTGTTGAGATTTAAATGTGATTTCACCTGAAGTTGGTTTGTCTAATCCACCAAGCAAATGCAACAAAGTACTTTTACCTGAGCCAGAGCTACCAATAATTGCCAGCAATGATTTAGGATAGATATCAAACGAGACATCTTTTAATACCTCGGTCACCATTTTGCCTTCTTTATAGGTTTTATAGAGATTTTTAGCTGAAAGAAGTGGCTGTGAATTATTCATAACGTAAAGCCTCGGCTGGTTGGATATTGGCTGCACGATATGCAGGATAAATAGTTGAAATTAGCGATAACATAAGTAATCCGAAAATAATAAATATAATTTGTGCAGGTTCAACTAGCGTTGGTAATTCAATACCAGCAAAGGATAAACCAAGCACCGACATCAACTCATTTAGATATGAGGCTAGTAACAAACCAATGGCGCTACCTAATAAAGTTCCAATGACACCTGAACTAGCACCTTGAATAATAAAAATCAGCATAATCTTAAAGCGTGATAAACCCTGCGTTTTTAATATGGCCACCTCGCCTTGTTTTTCCATAACTAATAAACTAAGCGAAGTAATAATGTTAAATGCCGCGACAATTACAATTAAACTAATCAACAGCCCCATCACATTTTTTTCCATCTTAATAGCTTGGAACAGCTCACCTCGTTTTGCTCGCCAATCGGTAAACACCAAGTCTTCAGGTAATGGATTTTTTGTTACTGATGAAATTTCAAGTGGATGAGCTAAAAATAGACGCCAGCCACTAATATTATTAGCAGGATAACGTAATAAATTTCTAGCATCAGTTTGATTGATATAAATTAACGCTTGATTGATATCATGATTAACGGAAAACAACCCACTCACGGTAAATAAACGTTGGGAAGGAATACGGCCTACTGGTGTAATCTGACTGGCATCGGTGACCATCAAGCGAATCTTATCACCAACTATCACACCTAATTGATCGGCTAACGTCTGCCCTAATATTACATTATAGCTGCCTGCCTGTAAGGTGTCGATTGAACCAGCATAAACATAATCTTCAATCGGATCGTGGTCGTCAGCAGTAATCCCCATTAAGGTGCTGACCGTGATACTTTGTTGACTTTGTAAAACCACATCACCTGTAATAATCGGCGTTATCCGCTCAACACCTTGGATATTTTCAAATTGCGATGAAGTGATAATACTAGAATCAATTTTACCTGTTTTAGAGGTAATTTGTGCTTGAGGAAAAAACTTTAAGATACTATTTTGCATCTGCTCTTCCAGCCCATTCATTACCGACAATACTACAATTAAACCGATAGAACCAAGCATGATTCCAATCATAGACAGCCAGGAAACAAAGCGGCCAAAACCATCGTTTTTTTGCCCATATACATAGCGTAAACCAATATAAAATACTAATGGACGAAATATCTTTGACATAATAGTTATTAAATACCTGAAGTTTTCAATCAACTTTTTAAATTTTAGTTGCTTATCATACAGGATTAAACAGTTATAGAAAACAACCATATAATTACGTTATAATATCACGATAACTTTGTCGCAATTATCTATTATTCCAACATGCCTAATAATATTTCTAGCATCATTCCTAAAAAATCAGGTGAAGTTAAACAAGTTGGTCAACTTGTCGGTTCTTCATTATCTCAATTTTGTGCACAAATCATTGACGCACATGATGGTTTAGTGGTGATTGTTACAGATGATATGCAACAAACAACTCGTCTCCATGAAGAGCTAAAACAATTTTCACACTATCCGTCGATCTTCTTCCCCGATTGGGAAACGCTGCCTTATGATAGCTTTTCCCCGCACCAAGATATCGTGTCAGAACGATTATCTTGCCTCTATAATCTAGGGCATTTGACCAAAGGTGCATTAATCTTACCAATTAATACGCTTATGCAAAAAGTTTGCCCGCAGAACTATTTAGGTGGGCATGTCTTTATGATGAAAAAAGGCTTAGCCATAAGTCGGGAAAATCTACGCTTGCAACTTGAAAATGCGGGTTATCGTTCAGTTAGTCAAGTCATGGAACATGGTGAATATGCTACTCGCGGAGCATTATTTGATATCTATCCGATGGGCAGTGAAAGTCCTTACCGCATTGATTTCTTTGACGACGAAATAGACAGCATTCGTACCTTTGATGTCGAAACTCAACGGACTCTCGATGAAATTACCGAAATTCAACTACTACCTGCTCATGAGTTTCCTTTTGATAAAACATCAATAGAATTGTTTAGAACCCAATGGCGAGAGAGATTTGAAGTAAGGTTAGATCCTGAAAGTATCTACCAACAAGTCAGTAAAAATATTTTACCAACCGGTATTGAGTATTGGCAGGCATTATTCTTTACTGAACCGCTCACGCCACTATTTAGTTATTTTTTATCTAATACACTGATCATTAACACTGCTAACATCGAACAGTTTGCTAATAAATATTGGCAAGATATTACTCAGCGTTATGAGAGCCGAAAAGTCGATCCTATGCGACCGCTTTTAGAACCAACAATTATTTGGTCAAAAACCGATGAAATCTTTGCTCATTTCAAACACTATCCACGAATTACGGTTTCACGCGCTCAAATCACTGAATCGAACAAAAGTATTAATTTACCATTTAGTTTACTGCCTGAAATGGCTATACAGATTCAGCAGAAAAATCCCTATTCACATTTTGAACAATTTATTCAAAATTTTAATGGCAGGATTATTTTTTCAGTCGAATCGGAAGGTCGAAAAGATGCATTGCTAGAAATATTAGGCCGTATAAGAATACATCCAACCACCATCACTCAACTTAGCCAACAATCGGATAATCGTTATTGTTTAATGATTGGTGCTAGCGAACAAGGTTTTATCGATCATCAACAAAATTTGGCCTTTATTACTGAAAACGAATTATTGGGCCGTCGAGTTATTCGTCGTAAGAAAGAGAACAAGCAGGCAATTAATACTGACAGTTTAATCCGTAGTTTAGCAGAATTAACACCTGGTAAGCCTGTTGTACATCTTGAGCATGGTGTTGGTCGCTACGCTGGTTTAACCACATTAGAAACAGGTGGTATTACTGCTGAATACCTTATTTTACTTTATGCCAATGATACCAAACTCTATGTACCCGTTTCATCGCTAAACTTAATTAGCCGTTATTCTGGTGGTGATGAAGAAAATGCTCCACTCAATAAATTAGGTACTGATGCATGGAGTAAAGCTAGACAAAAAGCTGCCGAAAAAGTACGAGATGTTGCAGCTGAATTGTTAGATATTTATGCTGAACGCGAAAGTAAGCCAGGCTTCGAATTCAAACAAGATCGTGAACAATACGAGCTGTTTTGCCAAGCTTTTCCTTACCAAGAAACGGAAGATCAGCAAAATGCCATTGGTGCTGTTATTGGTGACATGTGCTCACCTTATGCTATGGACCGATTAGTTTGTGGTGATGTTGGTTTTGGTAAAACCGAAGTGGCAATTCGTGCTGCATTTTTAGCGGTGATAAATCATAAACAAACCGCAGTCTTAGTCCCGACTACTTTACTTGCACAGCAACATTATGAAAGTTTTTGTGATAGATTTGCCAATTGGCCAATACGCATTGAAAGTTTGTCACGATTTAAAACCGCTAAACAGCAACAAGCTATAATTCAAGAACTCGCTGAAGGTAAAATCGATATTGTTATTGGCACCCATAAACTTTTACAAGAAGATGTAAAATGGAAAGATTTAGGGCTTTTAATTGTTGATGAAGAGCATCGCTTTGGTGTTCGCCAAAAAGAGCGAATTAAAGCGATGCGAGCCAATATCGATATTTTAACCTTAACGGCAACCCCAATTCCTCGAACGCTAAATATGGCAATGAGTGGTATGCGTGATCTCTCAATTATCGCTACACCACCTGCTCGCCGATTAGCGGTAAAAACCTTTGTTCGAGAATATGATAACTTAGTTATTCGTGAAGCCATCTTGCGTGAAATTTTGCGTGGTGGTCAAATTTATTACTTACACAATGACGTATCAGATATTGAAAATGTGGCTGAAAAGTTAGCTGAATTGGTTCCTGAAGCACGAATTGCAGTTGGTCATGGGCAGATGCATGAACGCGATTTAGAGCGCGTAATTAATGACTTTCATCATCAACGATTCAACTTATTGGTGTGTACTACCATTGTCGAAACCGGAATCGACATCCCTAATGCCAACACCATTATTATTGAAAGAGCCGATAAATTTGGTTTAGCACAATTACATCAATTGCGTGGTCGAGTTGGACGCTCATATCACCAAGCTTACGCTTATTTATTAACACCACACCCTAAATTACTAAGTAAAGATGCTAAAAAACGTCTTGATGCTATCGCTACATTAGAGGACTTAGGTGCTGGTTTTGCTTTAGCTACACATGATCTTGAAATCCGTGGTGCAGGCGAATTATTAGGCAGTGATCAAAGTGGGCAGATTGAAACAATTGGTTTTAACCTTTATATCGAATTACTTGATGATGCCGTTAAATCTCTTAAGGAAGGCAAAGAACCGACTCTTGAATCATTACTCAATAATCAACAGACCGAAGTTGAGTTACGATTACCAACGTTGATTCCTGATGATTTCATCCCCGATGTCAATACTCGATTGTCACTATATAAGCGAATTGCAAGCATCGAAAGTTTAGATGAATTAACCGATATTCAAGTCGAAATGCGCGATCGCTTTGGTCAGCTACCTGATCCGGTACTTTTTTTATTAGAAACAACGAAAATCCGTTATCAAGCACAAAAATTAGGTATTACAAAAATTGAATTTGGTGAAAAAGGTGGTTTTATTGAGTTTGGATCTAACAACAAAATTTCAGTTGATTATTTAATTGAAACAATTCAAAAATCACCAAAAAATTATCGCTTGGAAGGAACAAATCGATTAAAATTACTCAAAGCTGATTTAGAGCGCATTGAACGCATTGATTATATTAAAAATTTATTAGCGGATTTTGCTGAACATCAAGAAAAATAGCTCGAAATATACAGGAACATAAGAATTGAAAAAAACAATATTAACCATTATTACTATTGCTATATTCACCATTATTACTATATTAGGCTATATTTGTATTGCATGGCATACAGGTATCGTAATAGAAAAAGAACTATACAATACGTTACCCGAAACCGTTGCAAAATTTAACAATGCGCAAAATATCTTTAAGTTAAACATTTCCCATTCTAATCATGAAAGACATCTGTTTTCAACCAAAACACACATCTATATGACGTTAACACCCAAAGATGGAAGTTCAGAGGATGTATTAACGTTAGCTGATAAAGATTTTACTATTCATCATGGACCATTCCCAATTGCAGCTTTAAAACAAGGTATATTTTCACCACAACAGGCTTGGATTGATTATGAAATCAGCCAAGAAGCTAAACCTGCGTTATGGGAAGCTATGGGAAATCAACCATTTATTACTGGCTACATTAGTTTGGATTATAGTAATAATCTGATCATGAAACTTTTTAGTCGAAAATTTAGTGAAAAAAGGGAGTTCGAAACTAATATTAATCTTGAATACGAATTAGGTAATGGTAGTTTTACATTTATTAGTAATAATGATTCCCCTATACCTTCGATAACGCTGGATTTAGATAGATTTCACACCCAAAAAGCTAATGTATATTTCACTTTAGATAAGCTTCACATTGAGTTTGCTGGCGAAAAACAATCAACAAATACTCATTATTTATTGAGTTTAGATTCTTTAAATACAAATCTAAGAGATGCTTTTTTCAATCCTGATTATGACTTTACTAAGTCCGATAATGACACTTTCTTAATAAACAATCTAAAAGTAGATAGCACTATTGATTCCAATAATCAAAATATAACCTTACAAGCTAACCTCGATAAGTTTACCTTAATTCCTGAGTCAGACGATAAACGACCTGCTATAAAATTAAATAAAATTTCAGTCAATCAGAAAGTTAATTTTGGTGATAGCCGTACTCTAAATGGCTTTTTTAGCGGTAGTATTGACTCGATCTTATATGGACAACAAGAGTTAGGCAAAGCAGAAATAAATATTGATTATCAAGGTTTAGATAAGGCGGAATTTGGTGCAGCGTTTATCGATGAAGATACTCAATATAATCAACCTATCAATAGTCGATTTGAGTTAAAAAAATTAAATTTACATAATGATAATGGTGACATCAATATCAAAGGCTTACTTGATGTTACTAATCTTAGTAAAATTTATACAATTAACGATCCGTTTGATAACATCAATAACTTTACATTACACGTGAACGCCCCGCTTAACGTACTAGCGCGTACATTTGCTCAATATCATTCGCCTAATAATAGTGGTATAACAGAGGATCAATTTAATAAATCTAAAAAAATAGTCCAAGACATATTGGCACATATGTCTAATGATTCGCCATTATTTACCTTTAGTAAAGACGGAGAGCAAGGTTTATTTATCGATATACATCAAGATAGCAATGATGTTAATATTAATGGAAAAATTTATAATAAAAGTAATGTGTTGGAACTATTTAAATAACTATGAATTAAACCCAATTAGGCTTAAACCCGAAGTAAGAAAACATTAAAAATTATTAATTTTAAAAAGTAATTAACAAGTAATAGAAATCAAGAGAGTAAAAATGAAGAAAACAAAATTAGCAGTTGGTGTTATTGCAATATTAGGTTTGGGGTATGTTGGTACTGCATGGTATACCGGAAATGTAATAGAAGATGGTCTTGATAGCACATTAAAAAATTTAACCCAAGAAGTTAATAGCTTACAAGATAATTTTGAGGTACAAATCACGCATACAAATGACGAAAAAAGCCTCTTCTCAACTAAAACACACATAAAATTAGCTGTAACAAACATTGAAAATTCAAAAACAGTTGTATTATACGATGATGATGTGATTATTCATCATGGTCCTTTTCCAATTGAAGCGTTAAAAAATGGCGTATTCACACCACAACAAGCTTGGGTTGAATTTCAAAATAGTGAACAATTTAATCCTGATTTATGGAAAAAAGCGGGCAATCAGCCATTTATGAAAGGTCATATAAGCCTGTCTTACTCTGACTTCATAGACTATAACATATCAACTCAACCAATTGTACTTGATTTGAAAGATATCGGAGTTGAAGATGCTGATGGTAAACTTGATCTTGGTGAGATAAATTGGCGTGCTTCAGGAAACATTAATTTTGTTGCCCCATCAATTTCGATTGAAGCAAGTAAAATTAATTATCAACATGATGCAGATAATCAATTAAAAATAACCAATTTAAAAGTTGTTAACGATGCAGATTTTCAAAATAAATATACTTTAAATGCTAGCGTTGATGATTTCTATTTTAATTTTGAATCGGCCAGAGATACACCAGAAATTTCTCTGAAAAATTTAGCTTGGAATTATGTGTTAGAAGCAAAAGAGAGTGGCTTAAATGGTGATTTTGCATTCAAGATTGGTTCATTTAAATATGGTAAACAAGACATAGGTAATGGTTCGTTTGAATTTGATTTTGAAGGATTAGATAAATCTTTTTTAGAAATTTACCCAGAAGCAGCGCCGTTTTTAGCTAAAATAAAACATAGTTCACCTAATACCAAAATGAACTTCAAAAAAGTCAATTGGCACAATGCAGCCGGTGATTTTAACTTCAGTGCATTTTTTGATGTTTCAGATTTCACTATAATGTCAAGTTTAAGATTGGCTCAAAATATCGATCAACTTAACCAATTTAAAGTAAATCTTGATGCACCATACAAAGTTATAGCACGTATTAAGACTCAATTTGATAATCCAGAAAATGAAAATATTTCTGAACAACAATTTGAGTCTGATGCTAAACAAATGCAATTCATCGTTGAAAGATCTTTTAATAGATCTCCATATCCAGCAATTTTATTTAAAAAAGGAGATGTGGAAGGTATATTCACTGAAATTGAATACACTAAACAAAGTGGTCAATTCAACCTTAATGGCAAAAAAATGAGTTTTCAAGAGCTTCAAAACCATTTTTAAAAGTTAAACTTTTTATCACTAATTTATCCCGCCACCTTTTGGCGGGATAGCTTCTAAAAAATAATTTATTTGCAAATCCGATACATATTATTTGATTAGTTATATCAAATCGCAAAATAAAGTTTTTGATTAAACAATGATAGATGTAAATTTATAGAATTTATTAAATTTTGAAATAACATACTTAATATAGTTAAATAAGTCTTTAAAAAATATCATTAGAAAATAAGAATATTATAAGTGAATATTAATGAAAAAAAGCATCTTAATTATAATGTCAGCACTAGGACTTGGCTATATTGGAATTTCATGGCATACAGGCAATATTATTGAAAGAGAATTTGATAATAACCTTCAATCCTTAACCGAAAAAGTTAATAGCTATCAACAATTATTTGATATTACGATTAATAAAAGCCATTATCAAAAGAATATTTTTTCGACAAAAGTTCACTTAACTTTTACCTTATCCCCTAAAAATCAATCTCAAAAAAGTACCCTAAAAGTATTTGATGATGATTTAACTATTTATCATGGTCCCTTCCCCACTGCAGCTTTGGCAAATGGTGTTTTTACTCCAAAATTTGCTTGGATTGAATATGAAATGGGTAAAATAAACTCTCCAGAACTTTGGAAAATTGCGGGTAATAAACCTTTTATAACAGGTCATGCAAGCATCGGATATGGGCAATATCTAATTGTTAAATTAGCGACAAAGGCAATCAAATTGAATCATTCGAAATTAGAATTTTATATTTCAGATGTTATTTACAATTTAGAAAGTGGAGAAGACAGAAATCAACTCATATCGACATTAAAATTTGATAATTTAACACTTTATAAAAATAAACAGGATGCTATTTCATTTGAGCAGTTTATCTTAACGGCAAAACCAAACCAGGATCAGATAGAATATAAAATGAACCTTGGTAACTTACACATAAACGTTGGCACGATTAATCGATTTCTATTTGATGTAAGCAATATTGAAAATAAAGGCCATTATGCTTTCAATATAGATGAACAAGAAATATTTACCATTCCTAATATCGATTCAATAACAAATATTGATAAAATCAAATTCACTTCGACTTATGTTCCACCAATTGCAATTAATAATTTAAACATAAAGCAAAGTAGTAAACTTAATGATAATCTCACAGTAGATGGTTATTTTATAACAAATATTAATTCAATTACTTATGGCAATCAAAATCTAGGATCAGGAAAATTAGATATTAATTATGAAGGCATAGATGGTGAAGATTTGGGATATCCAATCGATCCAATAGCCAAACAAAAATGGCTTTTTGATAATTTTCTCACCCCTTCTAATCGAAAAATTTCATTAAATAATTTAAGTTGGCACAATGATGAAGGCGATATAGCAATCCGTGCTTTAATTGAAATAACCGATGATATCTATAAGTACCGTAATATAGATAAAATAAAAGCCCTCAAATGGAATATTGATATACCAATTAAAGTATTAGGACGTATTAAAGCACAAACCAACAATCCTATAGACAATAACGTTCAGTTGGAAGAGATACAAAGTAGTAGTCGAGAACTTTTTATAATTTGTCATCAATTTTTAAAGGATAATCCATTATTTACATTTGATAAAAACAATGAAAAAGGAATCTATTCCAACATTGATTACAATTTAGAACGAGATAAAGATGAAGTTGATGTTAATGATAAAAAATTAAATAAACAAGATTTCTTTAATCAGCTGATTAGAACAATGCGTTTATTAATAGTTAAATGATGACAAAAATATCGCTTATATTAATCGTATCTATTACAATTAAGAGCAATCATCCAAATAAATGTCATGATATAAATCATTGAAAATTTAAATCATAATTCAACTTACTTAGAATTATGGATTCTTTTACTTTAACTAAAAATAAATTTTATGAATAAACATTCTTCTGTTAGTAATGAAAATCAATTTAAACGCACCATGAAAACTCGGCATTTAATTATGCTATCTTTAGGTGGTGTAATTGGGACCGGTCTATTTTTTAATACCGGTTATATTATTGCCACTGCTGGCGCAATTGGTGCAATCATTGCCTATTTAATTGGCGCATTAGTCGTTTATCTTGTCATGTTATGTTTAGGTGAACTTGCTGTGGCTATGCCTGAAACGGGTGCCTTTCATACCTATGCATCACGATTTATCAGCCCTGCTACAGGCTATACGGTAGCCTGGCTTTATTGGTTAACTTGGACTGTCGCGTTAGGATCAAGCTTTACCGCTGCCGGATTGTGTATGCAATACTGGTTCCCGCAAGTCCCTGTATGGCAGTGGTGTTTAGTTTTTTGCTTAGTCATTTTTATGTTGAATATAATTACTGCACAATTTTTTGCCGAAAGTGAGTTTTGGTTTTCGATAATAAAAGTCATCACTATCGTAGTATTTATCATTGCCGGAAGCGCAGCTATTTTTGGCATAATTCCGATGAAAAATGATATGCCAGCTCCATTTTTACATAATATTACCGAGTATGGCTGGTTCCCAAATGGTATTACGCCAATAATTATGACCATGGTATCAGTTAATTTTGCTTTTTCTGGAACCGAACTTATTGGTATAGCTGCTGGTGAAACCCATCAGCCTGAAAAATCGATTCCATTAGCGATTAAAACCACTATTTTCAGATTAATCATCTTTTTCGTCGGTACAATCTTTGTATTAGCAGCGCTACTACCAATGGAGCAAGCTGGTGTAATCAAAAGTCCATTTGTTGAAGTGTTCGAAAGTATTGGTATCCCCTATTCGGCTGATATTATGAATTTTGTTATTTTAACCGCTATTCTATCAGCCGCTAATTCTGGTCTATATGCTTCTGGTCGGATGTTATGGTCATTATCCAATCAAGGCACATTACCTAAATACTTTAGTAAACTAAATAAAAAAGGTATTCCAACCACAGCTATTGCCGTTAGTATGATTGGCGGTTTATTAGCGCTGTTTTCAAGTGTCATCGCCCCAGATACGGTGTTTGTCGGTCTAACCGCGATTTCTGGATTTGCTGTGGTGGCGGTTTGGTTAAGTATTTGTGCTTCTCATTACTTTTTTAGAAAACAACTTTCATCTTCTGACATTGAAGGTCTCAAATATAAAGCACCTTTATACCCATTAGTACCAATTTTAGGCTTTATTCTATGCTTAGTTGCTTGTGTTGGTTTGGCATTTGATCCAGAACAGCGCATCGCGCTTTATTGTGGTATTCCATTTGTGGTGTTTTGCTATATCGCCTATCATGTTACCCGAGCTTATCAACAACGAGTGAACCGATAATGTCTAATCCAATATCATTCAACCAAAATATCATAATTGACGGTGCTTTAGCTAGTGAGTTACAGCGCCGTGGCTGTGATCTTAATGATAGTTTGTGGTCAGCCAAAGTATTAATAGAACAACCCGATCTGATTAGGCAAGTTCATTATGACTACTTTAAAGCTGGTGCAGATTGTGCAACCACTGCCAGCTATCAAGCATCACCATTGGGCTTCGCTAAAAAAGGGATATCTTTAGATGAATCTATAAAGCTTATCAAAAAAAGTGTCGAGCTGGCTCAACAAGCAAAAGAGCAATATTTAACTCAGATTGGTAAAAATAAACCACTATTTATAGCTGGTTCAGTTGGTCCTTATGGTGCTTATTTAGCTGATGGTTCAGAATACACAGGCAACTACCAATTAAGTGAAGAAGAATTTATCGAGTTTCATCAGATCCGAATACAAGCACTCATCGATGCAAAAACCGATATCCTAGCTTACGAAACCTTACCCAATTTTGCTGAAATTAAAGCGCTTGTTAAAGTACTGAAACAGTATCCAACAATGACAGCATGGTTCTCATTTACATTAAAAGATGCTAATCACCTTAGCGATGGTACCCCGCTAAAAGAAGTGATCGATTATCTAAATAACGTTGATCAAGTGGTTAGTGTTGGTATTAATTGCATTGCCTTAGAAGAAGTAACTGCCGCATTAACCGTATTACAAACCTTAACTAGAAAACCTTTGATTGTTTATCCAAACTCAGGTGAGCAGTATGACCCAACTACCAAACAATGGCATAATAATCACCAACACAACTGTACTTTCAAAAACCAATTACCAACTTGGTTAAAATTAGGTGCTAAATTGATTGGCGGATGCTGCCAAACTACACCTAAAGATATTGCAGAAATTGCTGACTATTTAAAAAATATTAAATAGTGATTCAATCTGTAAGGGATAAAATCGCTGTTAATTGAATAGATAAATTAATGGCGGTTTAACTTTTTAAGAGCTATTTGCATTCTCATCCCCTCAAAAACCCCGCTCCTCAACTTTTTTTGAATCAAAAACCCGTTCCTCAAAATTTTATAAAGATATTAAATACGATAATGTTAACTATCCCATATAGTGTAGATGCAATGAACTTGCCTCCAAAAGCATCCGTCACTAATTTGGTTTTGAGATTTGGAGTTTTTTAGACTCAATGCTATTCAATATTGGCATGTCGATTTTTCATTGATTCTGGCGTTTGGTTCAAATCTTCCATTAAGCTATAAATGATGCTGTCATAAGTCAGCAGAGATAGTTGTTCAAAGGTACTGCCCATAGGTTGATTTAATTGAACAACATTGATTGGAATTGCAACAATGTTATCAGCTAGTTTTGCTAAACTTGAGTTGTTGTTGGTGGTAAATAGGATTATTTTAACACCGATTGCTTTTGCTTGATTAGCATAAGCAATGAGGCTTTTAGTTTCCCCAGAATAAGATCCTAAAATCAATAAATCGCCAACATTTGCTTTAGGTTTGCTGATTTCAGTTATTAAACTCACATTTAAACCTAAATGCATTAATCGATTAGCAAATGCACTAATCATTAATCCTGATCTGCCGGTTCCAGCTAAAAAGATATGTTTTGCGGAAATAATAGCGTTTTTAAATTCCTGAAGTTGATCTTCATTTAAATTGCCTTCCTGCGCCGATATTTCTGTCAATATATTGCTAAGTACATTTTTGATAGTCACTGTTTTATTCCTATTTTATTGCCATTTTTAACTTTTCTATATTGTTTTCGATGGCATTATTTTTAAAGATGAATCCACCCGATACAATGCTATTTGCCCCAGCGGCAATGCATGGTGATATAGTTTGGTCAGTAATATTGCCATCAACTTGGATGTCGTAATAATAATTACCTTTTTGTTTTTCACGGGTTAATTGTTCAATTTTTTGTAAGGTAAAAGGTAAAAAGCTTTCATTTTTTTGACCAGGATTGACTGTCATAACTAATACCAAATCAATAAAAGGTAAGAGTAGTTTAAGGTTTTCAATGGGTGTGCTTGGATTGATAGCTATTCCAGCTTTGATATTGTTACTTTTTATTTTGTTGATAATGAATGAGTGATGGGCCGTTGCTTCGTAATGAAAGGTGATAATATCAGCTTTAGCATCAATAAAATCTGCTATGGCTAACTCAGGCTTCTCGACCATAAGATGACAATCTAAAATGAAATCAGTATGTGTTTTTAAATTTTTGACAAAGCTTGCATTAAAACCAAGATTTGGTACATAGTGATTATCCATCACGTCAATATGTAATTGACGAATACCCAATGATTTCAATTTTTCCAAGTTTTCTTTAATCTGATAAAGATCAGAATTAAATAGTGATGGAGACAGTATCATAATTATTCCCTCTTATTAACAGCCCATCAACATAAAATTGACATTACGTTTTCGTTCACGAAGCGCATCCCAGTCAACAAAATAGATTTTTCCTAATTGCCCTAATAGTGGCGAACCATCTTTAATGATCAACACCAATGAGAAATGACCAAAAAGTGATGATTTGATATGAGCATCAGTATTTAGCATAACCCATTTTTCTGCTGGATAATTAGGATCACTAAGTCCTAAACCAAATTCAACATGCTTTGGACCTGGGCTGTTGTACTGATTTTCACTGGTCATGCGTGGTACAATTTTTTCTAAGGTATTGTTGATATCGACATGAAGAAACTCATCCCCAAAAAAATTAGTGTCATGCATACACTCTTCAAAAAATAGTGAGCAAGTTGTATGTGTGGTAGCTATGGTTAACTGACCATTTTCGATATTGGATTGCTTAACAAATTGATTTAATTCTTCACTAATATCATGGTAAGAGTGTCTGCCAGCAACAGTATTGATTTCAATGGCATGATGAATAATTTTCATATTGCTTTATTCCTTATTGCAGCCTCATTAACTTTGTTATTTCAGTTAACGAAAGTCAATGAGGCGGTCGTTATAAATACTTAATGATGCTTTTCAATTAAATAGCTAAACGTTTTTTTAACTCTGCAAAAAACTCATTCAATCCTACACCAGTAAGTAATGGTAAACCGTTGATGACTTTAGCCTTAATTGAATCTGGTACGATGGTGGTACTCACCACAACGTCATAAGAGTCGATTTTATTAAGTTCATCAGCAATTTTAGATTGATAAATTTTCACTTGATCTGTTAATTTTTCATCACTAAGCCATTTAGTGACTTTGCTTACTGCAATAGTTGAAGTTGCATGACCTGCACCACACATTATGAGTAAATTTTTCATATGACTATTTCCTTTTAATACATTTCAATTTTTTTGATTTTGTTGATATAGATAAGCAAGCAAAGGATTACGAGAGCTAAACCAATTAGGCCAAGGTATCCGATATGGGTTAATAACAGTACAAATAGTGTTACAGGCCATAATCCACATAAAATTACAGTAACAATACCAGCTGTACCTACATCATAATTAGCTAGATGGAATACATCAGTGATGACTGGTGCAAGCCAAGTTGCCATATATAGGCAGATAACTAGGTAAATGGTGCCACCAAGGATTGAACGAATAATATTACCTTTAAAGAACGGTACCATTAAGCAAATGCCAAATGCATAGAAGGCTAAATCACCAAAAGGTAGTACTTTGTTACCCGGTAAGATCAAAGCAAGTAGTAATGATACTGGCACCATGATTAACGCAGTTGCCATTACCGCAGGATGACCAACAGTTAACGCGGCATCCATTCCGATGTTTACTTGTTTTCCATTAAGTTTTTTGCTAGTAAATTCACGCGCAGCGTCAGCAACAGGAAGTAAGCCTTCCATAAACATTGCAACCATTTTTGGCATAATTTTCATGATTGCAGCAGTTGAAATACCTAGCTGACCAATTTTTGGAACATCATAATTGGCTAAAATCCCAACGACAATACCGATGATTAATCCGATAACAACAGTATCACCAAAGATACCAAAACGTTTGGTTAGCGTTTCTGAATCGGCATTTAATTTATTTAAACCTGGAATTCGGTCAAAGATCCAATTTAATGGGATTGCGACAATTGCACCCGATAATGCCATGAGGTGAGTAATAGCAATGCCAGGATAACCAAAAAATGAGCTTATTGGTTTCTGTAATAGATCGGCTAAAAACCATTGCAACATTACTGCAGTTATACAGCCAATGATACCAACCCAATATTCACCTGTGACTGAATATGCCACTAAACCTAGGAAAATCGCAAACCAGAAATTCCAGATATCGACATTTAAAGTTCGAGTCCAACCGAGTGAGATAAATAAGAAATTGATAATTAATGATGCTGGAATTAGCAATAACCCCAATGTAGTTGAGAATGCCAATGGCCCACCTACTCCACAACCAATATCCATAATACTTAATGATGTTCCATACTGTTCACCCATTTTTTGGATGGCAACACCTAAAGTGTCAGATAGTAAACCGATAACTAATCCAAGACCAACGATACCGATACCGACGGTAATACCCGACATTATCGCTTTGGAAAAACTGACTCTAAAAAATAAGGCTATGATAAAAATGATGATTGGTAAAAAAACCACTCCACCAAGATCTATTAACCATTGAAAAATATTAATGACACTATCCATTTGTAACTCCTTGATAAAATTAATCAACCCTATTTAACGCCTGCGCTATTTAAAATAGAGGTAAAATCGTTAATTGATTGACACTTTTCTAATAATTTTATTTGCTCATCATTTTGAAATAAGCCAATAAGGTTCTGTAAATTTTCAATTTGCTCATGTGGCTGCTTCATTGCTAGCATAAAAATGAATTTGACTGGGATTTGTTCTTTATCATCAGTCATACCAGAAAAAATGATTGGATTTTTTAGGGATGCAAAGCAAATTTGTGACTGATTAACTTTTGAAGAATCAGTGTGTGGTATGGCAAAACCGACGGAATTAATTAATAATCCTGTTGGATATTGTTTTTCTCTTTGCAAAATTCCATCTAAATAGTCTTGTTTAACAATTCCATGTGAAAATAACATTTGTGCCATTGTTGTTAAGATCTCTTCTTTAGTTTTTGCCTCAATATTGAATAGGCATAAATGCTGATCAAAGTACATTCTTGATTCCTCTTTGATTGTCCAAAAATAGTTTAAGTTGTTTAAAGTTTGTGAGATTTTTTAAGGATGAAATTGCCTGTTTATTCGAGACTATTTCATAAATTTCAGTGAAAACGTCATTAATACTATTAATATTGTTCTCCGAAAGACTAACCATGATAATGATGCTGACATCAATCATGCCCCATTTGATCGGTTGTTTTAAGGTCATGATTGATATGCTTGATTTGATAACAAACATTGGTGAACCATGTGGTAAAGCAATTCCATTTTCAATCGAGGTATCACCGATTTCTTCACGATATAACACTGAATCACGATAGTTTTTAGTTACAAATCCTTTCTCTTCAAGCTTATTTATCAGTAAGTTAAGGCATTCATTTTTGTGTTGAATATCAACGTTTAATTCAATTAAATCGGCTTTAACGAATTTAGCTGTTGTTGGATAGTAATTGTCTAAAAAATCGGGTTGTTTATTAAGAACATAGTTGGCGTAAGCTTGGATAATATTTTGGTAATCTTGATTGTTTAATAATGACGATATTTTGACAATTGGTTTATTAATGTTGTTGATATCAAGTGTAGTGATGATTAAATCGACATTACTAAGTTTGGTCGAATTTAATTTTGAAACAGAATAGACTTCGATGTTATCTTTCGACGGTAAAAGTTTTCGTACTTTATTTAAAATTAAGTTTGATGATGAGCACCCATATTGGCAAATAATGACAATATTATTTGCATCCGCGGCTTTATCTAAAGCTATTTGAAAATGAATCAATAAAAATGAGATTTCATGATCATTTAAATGGATGTCAAATTTACGTTCTAAGTCTGAAAGTGCATACCATAACACACTAAATAATTTAGAATATTCTTGTTTTATCTCGTCTAATATTGGATTTATAATACGGATTTTCTTTTGTAAACGAGTAATCATCGATGGAAAATGTGACAATAAAGAGTGAAACAATTTACTATCACCCGTTAAATCTACATTCTCAATATCACCAATTTTTTTTATGATCCTGAAGATAATTTGTTCATAAAAACTGTCATCAACAATGATATTTTCATCAATGATTCGATGAGCAAAAAACAGTTTGCTTAAATATTTAATATCATTGGTTAGAAACGCCACATGAAAAGTTGACTCAAGTGTTTTTGCCAATTCCGAGGCAATTAAGTAGGATTGCATATATCGAATATGATTAAATAAAAAATCATTTTCTTCAGGAATTGAATATCCCAAACACAATCTCTTAAGTTGTATGGTAATTGATATCAGTAGCGAAGATAGATAATGCTCAGTAGATTGTGCAACGACCGATTCAAAACGTTCAAACAGTAATCGATTTATCTGTTCAAACGAATCATCCCCAATAAAGGATTTCATCAATTGATTTAGATAATAGTCATCTTGTTTGTGAATATATAAGGAGAGAAAATGTTTAATCGCTCGTTGTATTTGATTTTCATTACCGTCAACATGAATTCCTTTGTGGGTGACGGTTAATACGATATTTTCTTGTTCAAGCGCACGATTAATAAATTCGATATCTTTGTGTAATGATGTTTTACTGACTAAATAGTCAAAAGATAATTGCTCAAGTGATACGTTTTCACTATTTAATAAACATCGTTTAACAATATCTAAGCGACGGTATTCAGGACTTAATCGCCGTGATTTTTTATTAAAATAACTGTGACTATTTTTTTGTTCTAAATAATTAATTATTGTTTCAATATCCGTTTTTTGACCTAATAAAATTAATCCTTTACGAGGTGACTTTTCGATTCGAATATCCATATTCGGTATCGTTTTTAAACGTTCGTTTAGTTTCTCAATATCGCAATATACGGTTTTAGTTGAAATTAATAATTTTGAACTAAAAAAAGCAGCCGGTTTAAATTCTGACTGGCTAAAAAGTAGTTTAAGTAATTTGATCTGTCTTTCCATTACTCAACTCCTTTTTCTATATGTAATACCTTCATGATGATTTAAAGTATAGTTAGGTAAATAAATAAGACGATTACATTTTTTTCCAGATTAATCTGGAATCAAATGTGATAATAACCAATGTTGAAAAGTCTGATTGCGTGAATAGCAATCTTAAAATGGGGTATTTTTCTTAATCTAGATGATTATAAAGGTCTTAATAATGAGGTAATACATTTAGTCATTTGACATGAAATTACTATTTTATATTTCTTTTTAATGTATAAATTAAGAATGATGATTATTTGGATGATTCATTTCAGATAGTAAAGCATATCTTTAATATTTTCATCCTATTAAATAGCTGAGTTTATTTTTTTTAAAAGGGATAAATGTTTGTAATAACTTATATTATAAGTTAATTCAATAATAATGGTTTGATGCTTTTAATAGTTTGCTTTTACCTCAATAAAAAGTCTATTTTTTGCAATAAACCATTATTAAATAATCTTTTGTGATCAATCATTTATTTTGCTAATACGCGTTCAACCGTATCGACAATAGCTTGAGTTTGTGAATCAATTTCGATATTAACACTATCCCCTACTTTTTTGGTATCCAGAGTAGTAATCGATAAGGTTTCTGGGATCAGGTGAATGTTAAAATGGTTATCTTTAACCTCACCAACGGTTAAACTTGCGCCGTCTATACCAATAAAGCCTTTATATAGCACATATTTCATAAATTTTTCTGGCATAGCTAAGGTCATTTGACAGTTGGTAGCTGTTTTTTGGATATCGATAATGGTTGCAGTACAAGAGACATGTCCAGACATTACATGCCCACCTATTTCATCACCATATTTAGCACTTCGTTCAATATTAACAAAGTCGTTTTGCTTCTTATTGCCGAGAGTAGTTAAAGCAAGGGTTTCTTGCATAATGTCAAAGGTTACGCAGTCATTTTCAATTCCGGTTACAGTTAAGCAACAGCCATCATTTGCTATTGATGCCCCGATTTCAATATTATTTGTTAAGTTGTGTGGAAGTTTGACTTTATAGGTTCTTAATTTGTCCTGATCTGTGATACAAATAATCTGACCAACACCTTGTACGATTCCTGTAAACATTATCATAACCTTTATATTTAATCATTTAGCTAAATATTTTAGCGCAAACCAGTAAAAAATAATAACGATTGAAATCGAATATTTAATATATTTAATAAATGAATGATTTTATCTTCAAAAAGATATCCAATTGGATGCTCTACTGATATGATCAGGTTTAATTTATGATTTAAAGGTTGCCCATTTATGTTGAAACTTATTTTAGCTATTTCAATCGGTTCAGTTTTCGGAGGATTGCTTCGCTGGTTCTTATCGTTAAAATTAAATGTCATTGCTTTTGCTATTCCTCTAGGTACATTATTTTCTAATTTGATCGCTGGTTATATTATTGGTTTTGCAATTGCTTTTTTTAATCATGCAAATCTTTCTGCTGAGTGGCGATTGCTGATAATTACAGGTTTTTGTGGTGGGTTATCTACTTTTTCAACATTTTCAGCTGAAATTGTTAATTTTCTTCAAGAAGGTCGTATTGGTTGGGGATTAGCGACCATTGCTGTTCATGTTACTGGCTCAGTTTTAATGACATTTTTAGGCTTTTTTACCTATCAATTTTTTCGTTCATGAAGGTATATTAACCCAAAACAATATAAAAAATGATCACAAATAGTATTTACAACCTCAAATTACTGTATTAATATACACTGTATATGCAAACAGTATCGAGGTTTTTATGCTTATTGAACATTCTTCACCACAACTTATGGCTATCAATTTTGAAACACCCTTTCAACAGGTGTTACAACAACAGCGACCTTTATTACGTTCATTTAATAAAGAGAAAAAATGGCAATTATGGCTATCAGATCGTCCGATGCTGAAACGTTCATGGGTGAATACTGCTGGACTAGATAAAGAAAAAGTTGTTCATTTAGCTAATTTGAATAATGAAAATTTAGTATCTACTATTGAGAAAGCATTACAAAGTAAAACCTGTAGTTATGTAGTTGCATGTGTTAATGATCTTAATGAGCAAGATAAACTGCGTTTACAACAAGCTGTTTTAACCAGCAATACCTGTTTGTTTTTAGTTCACGATGAACAAAACCAACAACCAATTCAATACCATTAAAAAAATATCTGTTTCTAAAATTTATAGTTATAAAAGAAAGACACTGTCTAATATGGCAGTGTTTTGAATAATTTTTCGTTTTAAAAACTTAGAAAGGAATAGGAAAAAAACACGTTAAGTGTTAGCATCATTTTTCGCTTGATTAATGATAGCGTTAGCTATCCATTGAGAAAGCGATATAATATATGAATCATCTAAATTCCAAACATCTTTTAAAACCGTTATTTGCGAACCACAGATGATTGATATGGTATAAATGACTTTATTATATTGCTCTTCACTAAGCTGTGATTGTAACGGTTGTAATAATTTCGAAATTACCTCTTTACGATTTTCCCGTACTCGTTTTGTTGTATTAGGTGCTGATTTAGAACGCTCATTAGCCCATTGTTGCAAAGATAATCGCATCGTCGCTCTTATAGCACCTTCATGTTTTATCATTTCAGTATAAGCAAACGATATGAATTCATTAACTCTTTGGCTTATATTTTGTTCGTCTGTATGCCATTGTAAAATAGGATCAAGTGAACGATTAACCACTGCCGATATCAGATCATTTTGTGTTGGAAAATAGCGATAAGCAGTCGATCTTGAGATTCCTGATTTATCAGCTAACTCAGTAATCGTAGGTTCAATTCCATTTTCTAATGAGTCCAAAGCAATCTCTAATAGTCGCTCATAATTCTTTTTTTTAAGACTTGTAAAGTTGTTCAAAGAACTAGTTTCAAATTTGCTCATAACAGTGTTTTTTGACTTATATTAATTTTACTCCATTTCTTTCATTTTAAATAATAAATTATTAATTGTGAAATATTTTAAAAAAATGAGACTAAAGTCTCATTTTTGATATATAATGTTACCCAATAAAATTTGAATGTTTAGAAACATAATTTAGGCAAACAAATTTAAATACCAATTCTATTCGACACCAACAATAAGTAAGTAATACCGGTGCGACATTAGTCGCACCGCTATTTTATCGCAATTAATAGTACTAATTCATATTGATAAGAAGAACTTTAATATTTTAATGTTCCTTTACTATTGATTGTTAACTGTGAGACAATCTCACATGCAGTATCCTATGTTTCAAATAAGTAATAGATATATAAGATTTTTATTATTTTGTTAACTTAATATAGGAAACACACAATGAAAGAATATCAAACTGATGTAGCTGCTTTCGTATTACGAATTGCTTTAGGTATGATGTTTTTAGCTCATGGTTTTACAAAGTTACTTGTTCTAACACCAGAAGGTACCGCAGAGTATTTTCACACTCTTGGTTTTCCTGGGTTCTTTTCTTATATTGTAATCGTTTTTGAAATTGGTGGCGGTGCATTGTTGCTATTAGGTATTCTAACTCGCGCTGTTGCATTAATTGCCTTTTTTCAACTAGCCATAATAACTATTGTGCATTGGGCTAATGGTTGGTCATTTACTAATCCAGGTGGTGGTTGGGAATATCCAGCATTTATGTCTTTAACTGCTTTTAGTCTTTCATTGCTTGGAACCGGCAGATTTAGTGTTCTATCTGGTAAAAAATATCCACAAATTATCGAGTCATAATATGTTAAATTTCTAGGAAAGGTAAAAATGATTACCTTTCCTCTAATTTTGATTTATCGCTTAAATAAATAGTTCAATCTAGTTTTAATAATGGCTTAGTTTTCCTATCGATATTGTTTATTACTCTTCCCTATCTTAACATTCAAATAATTATATTTTATTTAAACCAGTTATGTTTATATAATCTATTTTATTAAACATATTACGCTACAATTTTTTGATTGTTTATTTATTGATAATAAGAAAACTATAATCTGTATATTCTGGGTAAATTTATCTAAGCATTGAAAGCTTTATCTGAAATCAATCCATAAAATATAAACTAACATCAATCGGCAAGTAATTTGAAACTATTTAACTAAAGTCTCAATCCACCATATCTTGCTTGTCACTTAGACTCTCAATAAAATCTTCAACTACTAAAGCGGCTTTTTTAGCACCTTCTAAATATTTATCAATGAACTCTTGGTTGTAAATGGGTTCCTCTCCATAATTAGCTTTATTATCATGACTAATAAATTCATAGTGAAGTGATACTTTGAAATCCCCTTTATATTCATAAACATAATGACATCCTAAATCATTATCAATTGAACATTTAATTACTAAAGGTTCAGATTGAATAGGTAACCAATTTGGTTGGGGAACAATTAGAATATTATTATTTTTAAATCTATACAGAACTATATTATTGTCAAATTGATTACTCTCTATAAATTTATTATAACAATAATCGCAGTTTTCTTTACTTTTTGCATACTCTAAGTTTTCTTGAAATATTTTAAATGAACTGTCATCAGAGCTATTCTTATTAGTTCTAAAAAAATCAATATCTAAATTGTTAAATTGTAAATTTTCATTTTTTATATTATTGCAATAAGCAGTTAATGCTTTGGATGTTGGATGAAGGCAAATATCACTCGAGTCAATTCTAATATCACTAATTTTATCAATTTTATGAGCTACATCATTAGAAAACTTCTCGCAAAATTTTCTTTCTGAAACATTAGCACTATTATATCCTTCAATAACCCAAAATGGTGAATATTTAGAATTCGGATAAATACGTAAGATTGCATCTTTGGACAGTTCAACTAAACGTCCATTTTTTTTACACTCGCTACTTGGTCTATTTTCTAAATACTTAGTCACGCCAGGTACTATGATTAAATAAGTCGGCCAAAAGAAAGTACAAAATAATGGTAATAATATATAACTCAATAGAGAAGCCAATTTATGTCTTGAACCAAAATATTTTTTCGTTTCTGATTGGCAAAAACGAATGATAAGCGGAAAAACAATAGCTGAAAGAAAAAATACAAAAAACTCTAAATTAGCATTGATTGAAATATAAATAGCTAAAGCCAAAATTATAGTTGCAAGAATTGCTCTAATAATTCGATTCATTCTTGCAAAGATAACTATGAACGACAAAACATAAAAGAAATAAAAAATTGGCAACAAGAATAATAATATAATAACCTCTCTTGCTACATGATGCCCTCCAACGGATTGAAACATGTAATACACCTCTAACAGAATAATTAATATCAAATTATTTTGATATCAGCTAGTATTATCACAGATAAATATTAATGTCAAAAATAAGAATTTTTACTTCAATTATTAAAGTTCAAGATAGTATTTCAGTTATTCACTTCATTAAATTTTTGTATAAACGATTCACACTTCATTACTGTTGCAAACTTCATTAATGCAGACATAAAACTATCATGAACTACTTGTGATGCAATAATATTGCCACTAAAGTTAAGATCACGAGTAGTACAAGCATCGTGAATCAAAATTGGTTGATAATTTAGTTCAAATGCACAGCGAGTGGTGGAATCAACACACATGTGACTCATCATTCCACAAATCACTAATTGTGATATACCTAATTGCTCTAACTTCTGTTGTAAATGAGTTTGGTAAAAGCTATTTGGATATGCTTTTTGAACAATAAATTCATTATGCTCTTCAAGAGGAAGTAATTTAGAATGTAACTGACTTCCGTCGCTATTTTTTACAAAAAAAGCGGCATTAACATCTTGATTAACGTGCTGTATATAAATAATCGGCAATTGCTTTTGACGGAAATAATTTTGTAACTTTAAAATATATTTCAACGTCTGTTCGGTATTATTTAATGGGTATTTTCCCTCAGGGAAATAATCATTTTGCACATCAATAATTATTAATGCTTGCGTCATTTTGCTCTCCTTTATAATGTTTTATGTTATTATTCTGCAGGTATTAACTTTTAAATAACATAGTAAATTGAAGGAATTAACAGCAGTTCGCTTTCAAAATGAAAATATGGATAAAAAAGATCGCGCTATATTAAATGAGTTAAAAGAGAATAGTCGTCAATCTTGGCGAGAGATTGGAGAGAAGGTATTCTTGTCAAGCCAAGCAGTTGGTCAACGTGTGCAAGAGTTATTAAATAATCATATTATCGAAAAATTCACCATTAAAGAGCAAAAATCTCAATTACAATTTATTACTATTTATATGAATTCAAATCAATTTGAATCGTTTGAAAAGTTAGTAAAATCTTTTGATGAGGTTTCCGAATTTTACAAAATTACTGGTGATGGTTGTTATATGATTGTCTGCCACTTTGAAAATAATAGTCTAGAGAACTTCTTAAATAAAATTGCTGATTATAGTCGTTATAAAGTCAGCCATAAGTTAAAACAAATCTTATAATTAATCGTAAAAATAAATGATTAAATATTTATATTTGATAAGTCATTATGGTTAATAATAATCGCTTGCTTACAATTTATTTCAATAAATTAACAAAAAGATATTGCTCATTAATCGTTTCTGTTATATTTTGTACAACAGTTAAATTTAAAGGTTTTAATTTTTATGAATTGTTTTTGTATGACTAAACACCATCATCACCATCATTCCTGAATAGTCTTCGGGCGATTGGTGCTGGAAGACAAATGGTCTTCCGGTGATTTCGCAAAAGCAAATAGAGAACCCTCGGAAGATCAAACTTCCGAGGGTTTTTTGTTTGTGGTTAATAATTTTATTTAGGGAGAATAACATGTTGGATAATTCACGTTTACGTATAGCAATGCAAAAATCAGGACGTTTAAGTGATGAGTCAAAAAAATTACTAGCTCAGTGTGGTATCAAAATTAATCTACAAGAGCAACGTCTAATTGCTTTCGCTGAAAATATGCCAATTGATATTTTACGCGTTCGTGATGACGATATACCAGGCCTTGTGATTGATGGCGTAGTTGATATTGGTATTGTGGGCGAAAATGTTTTAGAAGAAGAAGTTCTAGATAGGCAAGCTGAAGGTTATAATCCACAATATAAAAAATTACGTAGACTTGATTTTGGAGGATGTCGTTTATCTATTGCCGCCCCTCGTGACTTTAACTATACAGGTCCTGAGTGCTTAAATAATTTGCGTGTAGCAACAACTTATCCTCACCTACTCCGCCGTTATCTCTCTCAATATAATGTAAGTTTTAAAACTTGTTTGCTTAATGGTTCTGTTGAAGTGGCTCCTCGAGCTGGTTTAGCTGATGTAATTTGTGATTTGGTATCAAGTGGTGCAACTCTTGAGGCCAATGGTTTACAAGAAATAGAAGTCATTTATAAATCTAAAGCATGCTTAATTCAACGTGAAGGTGAAATGTCCTGCACTAAACAAGCCCTAATCGATAAAGTGATGACTCGAATTCAAGGTGTAATTCAAGCTCGTGAATCTAAATATATTATGCTTCACGCTCCAACAGCAGTTTTAGATCAAGTTGTTTCGCTATTACCTGGTGCAGAAAATCCAACTATTTTACCATTAACCGGTGAACAAAATCGGGTAGCATTACACATGGTTAGCACTGAGTCATTATTCTGGGAAACCATGGAAAAACTAAAAGCATTAGGTGCTAGTTCAATCCTTGTATTACCAATTGAAAAAATGATGGAGTAATCAAATGAAGCTTTCTTATTGGCAAAATTGTTCTAAAGAACAGCAAGCAGAATTATTAACTCGCCCGGCAATTGCTGCCTCAGATTCTATTAGCCAAGTGGTTAAAGATATTTTGACACAGGTTAAACAAAATGGTGACCAAGCCCTCAAAGCATTGAGTAGTAAATATGATAAAACTCAAACCAATCAAATTAAATTAACTGAAGGTGAGATAAAAACAGCAACTAGTCGTGTCAAATCGGATTTAAAACAGGCAATGCAATTGGCTGTAAGCAATATTGAAAAATTTCATCAGGCACAAGTAAGACAGACCATAACAGTTGAAACTATGCCTGGTATCAAATGCCAGTCAGTCACTAGACCTATTGATTCTGTTGGTCTCTATATACCAGGAGGTTCTGCTCCTTTATTATCAACTGTTTTAATGCTCGCTATTCCAGCTAAAATTGCTGGTTGTCGTAAAGTGATTTTATGCTCACCTCCCCCAATTGCTGATGAAATTTTGTATGCAGCTGAACTTTGCGGTGTAACAGAAATCTATCAACTAGGTGGGGCACAAGCGATTGCTGCAATGGCATTAGGTACCGAGTCAGTTCCAAAAGTCGATAAAATATTTGGCCCGGGTAATGCTTATGTTACTGAAGCCAAACGTCAAGTAAGCCAACGTCTTGATGGTGCAGCTATTGATATGCCAGCAGGCCCTTCTGAAGTATTGGTCATCGCCGATAGTTCTGCTAATCCATCTTTTATAGCTGCTGATTTACTTTCTCAAGCTGAACATGGACCGGATTCACAAGTGGTACTACTTACTCCTGATGAGAAGATTGCACAGGAAGTTTCGATTGAGGTTGATAAACAACTTATGCAACTATCGCGCCAAGATATTGCTGAAAAAGCGTTGAAAGAAAGCCGACTTATTGTAACCAACGATTTAGAAGAATGTGTAGATATCAGCAACCGTTATGGGCCTGAGCATTTAATTATTCAAACTAAAAATGCGGATCAACTGGTTGATAAAATTAATAGTGCCGGTTCAATATTTATCGGTGATTGGTCACCAGAGTCTGCTGGCGATTATGCATCAGGTACAAATCATGTATTGCCTACTTATGGTTATACTTCAACTTATTCAAGCCTCGGGTTACCAGATTTTCAAAAACGGATGACTGTACAAAAATTAACGCCTGATGGATTGAAAGCGATAGGTACAGCAGTTGAGCTAATGGCACAAGCTGAGCAACTGACTGCACACAAAAATGCGGTTACGATTCGCTTAGCTAAACTTAATGCTGATAATAAATAATAGGTGGATAAAATGGATATTAATCAATTAGTCAGAAAAAACGTACAAAAGTTGACACCTTATCAATCAGCCAGACGTATTGGTGGTAAAGGTGACGTGTGGTTAAATGCCAATGAATACCCTGTTGCCCCCAATTATCAGTTAACAGAACAAACATTAAACCGTTATCCAGAAGCACAGCCTGAACATGTTATAAATGGTTATGCGCAGTATGCAGGAGTTCGACCTGATCAAGTGATAGTTAGCCGCGGTGCTGACGAAGCGATAGAGCTATTAATGCGTGCTTTTTGTGAACCTGATACAGATACAATACTTTACTGTCCACCAACTTATGGTATGTATCAAGTCAGTGCTGAAACTTTAGGAATAAAAACTAAAACTGTACCGACCAAATCAGATTGGCAACTTGATCTTGAAGGAATTAAGCAAAATATTGATAGTGTTAAATTAATCTATGTTTGTTCACCAAATAATCCAACTGGTAATTTAATCAATCAAGATGATATTAAAACATTACTTAATATAGCCGAAGATCGAGCGCTAGTTGTGATTGATGAGGCTTATATTGAGTTTTCGCCTAATTCAACGGTAGTCAGTTGGCTTAAAGACTTTCCTCACTTAGTGATTTTACGCACCTTATCAAAAGCATTTGCACTTGCCGGTTTACGTTGTGGATTTACTTTAGCTAATAAGCCAGTAATCGACGCGTTACAAAAAGTGATCGCTCCATATCCATTAGCTACACCTGTAGCTGACATTGCCACTCAGGCATTGAGTAAAGACGGTATTAATACGATGAGATTGCATGTCATCAATCTGAATAATCAAAAAGAAAAGCTGGCTAAGCATCTTTCAGCACTGCCTATAGTCGAAAAAGTTTATCCTAGTGAATCAAATTATTTATGTGTTAAATTTCAGAATAATAAGGATGTATTTCATAAACTTTGGAATGAAGGCATTATATTGCGTGACCAAAGTAAATCAATTGGTCAAGATGGTTTTGTTCGAATTTCGATTGGTACTCAAGCTGAATGTGAAGCAGTAATAACAGCACTTAAAGCCATATTATAGGAGCAAGTATGTTACAAAAATATTTATTTATCGATCGTGATGGAACATTAATTGTTGAACCTCCTATCGATTTTCAAGTTGATAGTTTCGAAAAACTTGAATTTGAACCTAATGTGATACCCGCATTACTTAAATTACAAGCTGCTGGTTATAAATTAGTTATGGTGACCAATCAAGATGGTTTAGGCACCAGCAGCTATCCACAAGCCAAATTTGATGGCCCTCATAACTTAATGATGCAAATATTTGAATCACAAGGCGTCAGATTTGAAGAAGTTTTAATTTGTCCACATTTTCCTGAGGACAATTGTGAGTGCCGTAAACCTAAACTAAAACTGGTGCTTCCTTATTTAATGAATGGCAACTTAGACAAACAAAATAGCTATGTAATTGGTGACAGGGTCACTGATATCCAGCTTGCAGAAAATATGCAAATAAAAGGGTTACGTTATGATCCAGTAAATCTTAATTGGAACGAAATAGCTCAACGTTTAACCACAGCAGATCGTTATGCAAAAGTCGAAAGAAACACCAAAGAGACTAAGATTTTAGTTGAGGTTTGGTTAGATAGACAAGGTGGTAGCCAAATTAATACAGGTATTGGTTTTTTTGACCATATGCTCGATCAAATTGCTACTCATGGTGGCATTAAACTCAATATCCAAGTTGAAGGTGATCTTCATGTTGATGATCATCACACCATTGAAGATACTGGCCTTGCTTTAGGTGAAGCGCTAAAACAAGCTCTTGGAGATAAACGTGGAATCACACGCTATGCATCAGTTATTCCAATGGATGAATGTTTAGCAAAATGTGCAATAGATATTTCTGGTCGGCCTTACCTTGTATTTTCGGCACAATTTAGTGATCCTAAAGTTGGAGATATGAGTACACAAATGGTAGAACATTTCTTCTACTCTTTAACTTATGCTATGGGGATCACCTTACATATTGAAACATCGGGAAATAATGATCATCATAGAATCGAGAGCTTATTTAAAGCGTTTGCTCGAACACTTAAACAAGCAATTAAAATTGAAAGTGATAGATTACCTAGTTCGAAAGGAGTGCTATAGATGAAAATTGTCATTCTCGATACAGGCTGTGCAAATCTTTCATCAGTAAAATACGCAATACAACGACTAGGCTATAATCCAATTATTAGTCTTGAACCTGATATTGTGCTTGAGTCGGATAAACTCTTTTTACCGGGTGTGGGTTCCGCATCTGCAGCAATGAAAAAGTTAAAAGAACGGAATTTAATCGAGCTGATAAAAGTTTGCACCCAACCTGTATTAGGCATCTGCCTTGGTATGCAACTTTTAGCCGATTATAGTAATGAAGGGCATGTCCATACGTTAGGTATCATTCACGAAAAAGTCTCTGAAATTCCTGATTGTGGACTACCACTACCGCATATGGGGTGGAATCAAGTTAACCCTAAAGCTGGCCACCATTTATTCCGAGATATTCCTAATGGTGCTTATTTTTACTTTGTACATGGATACGCCTTACCATTATGCTCATCAACTATCGCAGAAACCAATTACGGCGAAAGCTTTACAGCTGCCGTACAAAAAGACAACTTTTACGGTGTGCAATTTCATCCAGAGCGTTCTGGCTCAGCCGGTGCAAAATTACTAAAGAACTTTTTGGAGATGTAAAAATGGCAGTTTACCCTATTATTATTCCTGCTCTTGATTTAATTGATGGCACTGTGGTTCGATTACATCAGGGTGATTATGAACAAAAACGTGATTACGGTAATGATCCTTTAGCTCGATTACAAGACTATCAGAGGCAAGGAGCTAAATTACTACATTTAGTTGATTTAACAGGTGCTAAAGATCCAAAAGCTCGACAAATCGCCTTAATTAAAACACTGATTAATGGTGTCCAAGTTCCAGTACAAGTTGGAGGAGGAATTCGCAGTGAAGATGATGTTAAAGCGCTTCTCTCTGCTGGTGCAACACGAGTTGTTATCGGTTCAACTGCAATTAAAGATCCCAAATTAGTAAAAAAATGGTTTGAAAATTATGGACCTGAATCTTTGGTATTAGCATTGGATGTTCGTATTGACAAATATGGCAATAAAAATGTCGCTATTCATGGCTGGCAAGAAGATTCTAAGCAAACTTTAGAACAAGTAATTGAGGATTACTTACCTTATGGCTTAAAACATGTCCTTTGTACTGACATTTCAAAAGATGGTACATTAACTGGTTCTAACATAAGCTTGTATCAAGAAATTAGCAAAAAATACCCAACTATTGATTTTCAAGCTTCTGGTGGAATCGGACAGTTGAACGATGTAAAGGACTTAAAAGACAGTGGTGTTGCTGGTGTCATTGTGGGTCGGGCATTACTAGAAGGTAAATTTACAGTTCAGGAGGCAATTTCATGTTGGCAAAAAGGATAATACCTTGCTTGGACGTTCGTAATGGCCAAGTTGTTAAAGGCGTGCAATTCCGTAATCACGAAATCATTGGTGATATTGTACCATTAGCTAAACGCTATGCGGAAGAAGGTGCAGATGAACTGGTTTTCTATGATATCACTGCTTCATCTGATGGGCGTGTGGTTGATAAAAGTTGGGTGGCTAAAGTTGCTCAAGTTATTGACATACCCTTTTGTGTTGCTGGTGGTATAAAAACGGTTGAAGATGCTGGGCAGATTTTAACTTATGGGGCAGATAAAATTTCAATCAACTCCCCTGCTTTAGCTAACCCAAACTTGATTACTCAATTAGCTGATTGCTTTGGTGTGCAATGTATCGTGGTAGGGATTGATACTTGGTATGATAAAGATTCAAATAGTTATCACGTTTATCAATTTACCGGTGATGAAAAGCGAACTGTAGCCACCAAATGGAATACAATTGATTGGGTTCAAGAGGTCCAAAAGCGAGGTGCCGGTGAAATTGTATTGAATATGATGAACCAAGATGGTGTTCGTAATGGTTATGATCTTAAGCAACTTAAAACGATTAGAGAAGTTTGCCAAGTACCACTGATTGCTTCTGGCGGTGCGGGTACTATGGAGAATTTTTTACAAGCTTTTAAAGAAACTAATGTTGATGGTGCTTTAGCGGCTTCAGTCTTTCATAAACAAATTATTAATATTGGCGAACTTAAACAATATTTAGCTCAACATGGAGTAGAAATACGATTATGTTAACTCAACATTCCCAAATACAGATAGATACAAAATCACTTGATTGGCAAAAAATCGATAATTTAATGCCAGTTATTATTCAGCATTATATTTCTGGTGAAGTGCTCATGCTGGGTTATATGAATCAGGAAGCTTTAGCTCAAACTCTAAGTAGCGGAAAAGTAACGTTTTATTCTCGAACTAAACAACGTTTATGGACCAAAGGCGAAACCTCAGGCAACTTTTTAAACGTGGTTAATATCTCAACCGATTGTGATAACGATACGCTGTTAATTTTAGTCAATCCGATTGGACCAACTTGTCATACTGGAACAAACAGCTGCTTTAAGAATTCTAAAACTGAATGGGGCTTTCTATACGATTTAGAACAATTACTTGGCTCTCGTAAGCAAGCTGATCCTAACACCTCTTATACTGCAAAACTCTATCATGATGGTACTAAGCGTATTGCTCAGAAAGTCGGAGAAGAAGGTGTAGAAACAGCCCTTGCTGCAACTGTAAAAGATAAAGAAGAACTGAAAAATGAATCGGCAGATTTGATTTACCATCTATTAGTCTTACTACAGGATCAAAATCTATCACTCCAAGATGTGATTGGCATTTTAAAAGCTAGACATAAATAATATTAAAAAGAAACCAAGCGAGGCACAATCTTTGAGCTTGGTTTCTTAAAATACATTTCAAAATGACCTATCGATTTATCTAACAGGTAATTTAACTCCATTAAACATAGCTTGCACTGCTACATTGTTTTCACAAAGACTAATTTTATCTATTGTTTGTCTATTTAAATGTGGAGAAAATTGACTAATAAAATCATACATATAATTACGCAAGAACAGAGATCGCGCAAAGACGATATAAGTTGTACTGTAAGGGAATATATGGCCGGCATTTAGCACCACAAATTCACAATCTGAACTTTCATCAACCGCCATTTTAGCCACAATGCCAACACCAACACCTAATTTGACATAGGTTTTAATCAAATCAGCATCAGTAGTGCTAAATACAATATTTGGGACTTGATTAGCTTTAATAAATGCCTGATTAAGATCGGAACCATCATTAGAAAAATCATAACTAACTAATGGATATTTAGATAGCTCATCAATTGTAACTAAACTGCTTTTAGCTAAAGGGTGATCTTTCATGACAATGACAGCTTGGTTCCAATGATAACAAGGTAATGCAATCATATCATCACTAAGATCTGATAAATCGGTCACGATAGCAAAATCAGCTTGTCCAGTTTGTACTTGCATCAGGCATTGAGGAGATGACCCTTGTTCCATATGAAGAGTGATACTCGGGTACTGTTGCATAAATTGTTGGATAACAAGAGGTAAAGTATAACGAGCTTGAGTATAAGTGGTTGTTATCGTTAATGAGCCTTGATTTGGTTGACTAAACTCTTTAGCTAAAATTTTAATATCTTGTGCTTTATTCAAAATATCACGGGCTAAAGCTATAATCTGCTCACCAACTGGTGTAACTTCTGAAAGATGTTTACCTACACGGGTAAAGATTTGTACATTTAGCTCATCTTCCAATAATTTAATCTGCTTACTTATTCCAGGTTGAGAGGTATAAAGTTTTTCAGAGGTAAGCGATACATTGAGATCATTATTAACAACCTCAACAATATAACGCAGCTGTTGCAACTTCATGACAAAGGCTCCTTTAACTATATACCTTTCCCTTTTCTCAAAAAAAACTTGAGGAAAGGGGTTTTTTAAGGTAATTCCCTTCACACCTTACCACAAAAACGGCTTTTTATATTAAACAGCTACTGAACCTGAGCTATTCTTTATAAAATGATTAAGTGTTATTACCTATTTTTTACTATTAACCCATTTACCATGAACATATTGCATGACCCAACCAGTAGATTTTCCGTTAACTTCAGAAGTAACATACTGTTCTTTATTCTTTCGGCTATAACGAACAATACTTGGATTACCATTTGGATCATGGCTTGGTGCTTCAGTTAAATAAATAAATTTTTCTGGTAAACGATATTTAAAGCGTTGTAACTCTTCAACTAATGGTGCACGAGTTTCCCGTGATTTTGGGAAATTATGCGCTGCTAAAAATATACCTGATGCACCATCTCTAAGGACAAAATGTGCATCTGATTTAGTACATTGTAATTCAGGCAAATCAACTGGATCTTCTTTAGGAGGAGCCACATCACCATTTTTCAAGATTTTACGTGTATTTTTACAATCTTGATTAGTACAGCCCATATAGAGTCCAAAACGACCTGATTTAAGGTGCATTTCTGATCCACATTTTTCACATTCGATAATGGGCCCATCATAACTTTTTACTTTAAATGTACCCTTTTCAACCAAAGAACCATCACATATAGGATTATTACCACAAATATGTAGCTTACGCTCATTATCAAGCAGATAACTATCCATAGCGGTATGACATTTAGGGCAACGCTTAAGTGCTCTTAAAGCATTGGTTTCAGCTGTTTCAGCTTCTTCCAAAATGTTTAAGGTTTCATGTTCTGGAATTAAGTTAATTGTCTGCTTACAACGCTCTTTTGGCGGTAATGCATAACCAGAACAAGCTAAAAACACGCCGGTTCCTGCAGTTTTAATCCCCATTTCACGACCACAATTAGGACATTTAATTTCTGGTGTTAAAACTAAAGGATTTAATTGCATTCCACCATGATCTGGATCTTGTTCAGCGATTTCAAGATGCTGGCTAAAATCTTCAAAAAATTGATCTAAAACTTCGCGCCATTCTTGTTTTTTATTAGCGATCTCATCAAGTGCATGTTCCATACGAGCGGTAAAATCATAACTCATAAGATCATTAAAATTCTCACTTAATCTATCGGTAACAATTTCACCAATTTTTTCTGCGTAAAAACGACGATTATCTAATCGTACATATCCACGATCTTGAATAGTTGAAATGATCGTTGCATAAGTAGAAGGACGACCAATTTCTCGTTTTTCCAACTCTTTTACTAAAGAAGCTTCATTGTAACGAGCAGGTGGTTTAGTAAAATGTTGATCTGGATTTAAGCTAAGTAACTCTAAAATATCGTTGACAGATACAGCGGGTAACATTTTATCTTCATTGTTTTTACTCAACTGAGATTGTACTTTTGTCCAACCATCAAAACGTAAAGTACGACCTTTTGCTTTTAAAGTAAAATCCCCAGCTTTAACAGTAACAGTAATTGAGTTATATTCAGCTGATGTCATTTGACAAGCAACAAATTGACGCCAAATTAGTTGATACAACTTAACTGCATCAACTTCAACATCACTCAGACTTGTAGCTTGTATATTAACATCAGAAGGACGAATAGCTTCGTGCGCTTCTTGTGAGTTTTTCTTACTGGTATAAACATTCGGTGATTTTGGTAGATATTTATCACCATAATTTTCACCAATATAATCTCGGACCATCGTTAATGCGTCTTGACTCAAATTTGTAGAGTCGGTACGCATATAAGTAATATAACCTGCCTCGTATAAACGCTGTGCTAACATCATTGTCTTTTTCACCCCGAAGCCAAGGCGAGTACTTGCAGCTTGTTGTAAAGTCGACGTAATAAATGGCGCAGTTGGATTACTTTTAGTTGGCTTTTCTTCAATATTGGTTACTTGATATTGTTTATTATTTAGCTCTGCTAAAGCAATATCAATAGCAACCCGATCTTTCGGTTCAAACGCATCATCTTTATAATGCGTAACTTGCATAGTTAGTTTTTCTTGATTAGCTGTTTTTAAGTCAGCATAGAGCTCCCAATATTCTTCAGGAATAAAGGCATGGATTTCACGTTCACGTTCAACAACTAATCGTACCGCAACGGATTGGACTCGACCAGCTGACAACCCTCTTGCTACTTTTTTCCAAAGTAATGGCGACACCATAAAACCAACTACGCGGTCCATAAATCGGCGTGCCTGCTGAGCATTAACACGATCCATATCAAGCATAGCAGGATGCTTAAACGCATTTTGAATCGCAGTTTTAGTGATTTCATTAAATACAACACGTCGATATTTATCATCATCACCACCAATAACATCTTTTAGATGCCACGCGATGGCTTCCCCTTCTCTATCCAAGTCGGTTGCGAGATAAATCATATCAGCATCTTTGGCTAACTTTTTAAGCTCATCAACTACCCGCTCTTTACCTGGTAAAATTTCATAATGAGCCTTCCAACCATTATAAGGATCGACACTCATACGATCGACTAAGATCTGCTTTTCAGATCGTTTTACTTTCTTCTCGGCTTTATCTTTACTGGTTTTTTCATTGCGGTGGCTACTACCACTAACTGGAAGATCTCGAATATGCCCTACGCTTGATTTAACCACGAAATCTTTGCCAAGATATTTATTAATTGTTTTTGCTTTTGCTGGTGATTCCACAATAACAAGGGATTTTCCCATAATTAAACCTATTTATCCTGTAGTTTAAGTTATTTACTGTCTAAATTAACATCAAGTAATGACAGTAAATCATCTTTAATTGTCGACACTTTACTTGCATACTGCTCTTTTTGCTCTGCATCTTCAATTAATTGTGTAATTGTTTGTGACAACGTACATCCCCGGCGTTTAGCTAAATTAGCTAATCTTTGCCAGACTAGAAATTCTAAATCAATAGACTTTTTACGTGTATTTTGCTGCTCGGCATTAAAATGTCGTTTTCGTCGCGCCCGAATGGTTTGCTTCATGCGGTTATCTAAATCGGGATTTAAATGCTGCTTAATCCAATCAACGACGGCTGTCGGTTTGTGTTCCAATAACAATAGTTCATTTACGGCTTGTTGAGCTGCACTCTTTTCAACATAACGAGTGATAGGCTCCCCTTCTAAATGTCTTTTTACTAAATAGTGCCACTTCCAACCGCATTCAAGGTTTTCTAATTGTTGATATTTCATAAGCTCACCTTGTGACGCTGTAACTAAATATGTTAGTTGTAGCATAATCTTGACACACAATAAAGAAAATTATTGCATTTGACAAATTTTTTATAAATCTGCTATCGTTCGCCTATCATTTTGAACTTCTACTTAAGGAATTACAAATAATGGCAAAAGCCGATGTTATTTATATTAATGGTTACATTTACACTGCTGACGAGCATGATACCGTTTGTGAAGCGCTTGCAATTAAAAATGGCTATATTGTTGCAACTGGTACCACACAAGAGATAAATAACTCCCAATATGTTGATAATTGTACAATAATTCATGATCTACTAGGTAAAACAATGATGCCTGGCATAATTGATGCTCATCTACATACTTTTTGGGGCGGTATGCAATTATCATCATGTAATTTAAATTATCAAAGTTTAACTGTTGATACTACCTTAGCCATTATTCAAGAATATTTAGATAATGATTCCGCAGACAATAGTAAAAATTGGTTACAAGTTCGTAGCTGGTTGCGCCAAGAAGTGTTACCAATCGGAACCGACATTACCCGCTTTGATCTTGATAAACTTAATACCACGCGCCCCGTAATTCTGTTTTCAAATGATTGTCATACGCTTGTTGCAAATAGCATTGCTTTAGAAAAATTTGGACTTGACCGTAATACGCCAGAGCCTTCTGATGGAAAAATTGGACGCACTGAAGATGGCGAATTAAACGGTATATTAGAAGATGCCCCTGCTATGCGCGCGTTTGACAGCATCTCTAAAATTACCGATGAACAAGCAGTAAACATAGCTAAATTATCACAAACTGAATTAAATAAGCAAGGTGTAACGTCAGTTATGGATGCACGCATCACTGAAACACAAGCCGATGCATTTCTAAAATTACAACAACAAGATCAGCTCTCAATACGTTTATTTGGTGCACGTGAATTACCACCTGATGATGTCGGTACTATTGAGGATATTCCTGCTGTTATTGATCGCGTTAAACAATTTGCTAAGCGTTATGATGATAAAAACTGGCAACCTAAGCCAGGTATAAAAGTATCGCATACCAAATTATTTGTCGATGGAGTGATGCAAGCACCATTAATGACAGCTCGCTTACTAAAACCTTATCAATTAGAAAATGAAAAAGATCGCCTCGGTGATCTATATTATTCAACAGAGATGTTAGATGCATTAATACTCGAATCATCTAAAGCTGGATTTCATCCTCACATGCATACTGTTGGCGAAGGAGCAATTGAAGTTGTTCTTAACGCGATTGAAAAAATGCGAAAAACACTACCAGATGCGGATATTCGTCCAAGTACTGCACATAATGAACTCAGTGCAATGCATCAATTTGCTCGTTATAAACAATTGAAAACCAGTGTAGTATTTTCATTCCAATGGGCTGGCTGTAGCTCAGCAATGGTAGAACAATACGAAACCTTATTTGGTGCCGAACGCTATAATGGTTTAGAAGCCCACGGTCAGTATATAGATGCTGGAGTCACTTGTGCGTTTGGTAGCGATTGGCCAATTGATCCACTTAATGAATGGTATGATTTCCAAATCGCCATGACCAGACAAATTGATGCACAGCACCCTCGTTTAAATAGTGACCGCAATTTAACAGCGACCGAAGTCCTACGCTGTGCAACAATTGGCGCCGCTTATGTGTTAAAACAAGATGATTATATAGGCTCTATCGAAAAAGGAAAATTTGCAGATTTAATTATTTTAGATCGTAATCCATTTACCATTCCAGCAACGGATATTCAAAATGTCAAAGTATTAACGACGATTGTTGGAGGGAAAACAGTTTATCAACACGCCTAATAATCGTTAAAAAATTTATTACCCCGCCTATTAGTCGGGGTAATTTTTCAATGATTAATCAGCATCAACAATAACATCGCCTTCCACTGCAGGTTTTCGAGAAAAATGTAAAATCGCAGCAATAATAAATGCTCCGATAAACATATCAATGACATACCATAATGCACCTTTGGTTACACCACCTAACGCAACTAAACCACCAAATGCAACTAATGAATCAATACCATTAATCATGCCTAGCATTCCCGCAACTGCTGTACCAACAACGATCGCAATAATAACGCGTTTTGGATCTTTAGCCGCAAATGGAATCGCCCCTTCTGTAATACCAGCTAGGGATAAAAAGAACGCAGTAATACCAAACTCTTTTTCTTCCTTAGTATATTTAGAGCGAGACACAATCAAAGAAGAAATAGCCAATCCTAAAGGAGGAATTGCACAGCACATACGAAATACACCATTAGGACCGTAAACACCTTCTGCCATAGCTGCTAATGTAAAGGCTGTAGCTGCTTTACTACATGGTCCGCCCATATCTAGCGCTGCAAGAACACCAATTCCTATACCTAAAAATGCTGCGTTAACTTCAGACATGCCTTTTAAAGTTTCGACCATCGCTTTTACAAACCAATCAAGCGGATATGACAAGCCATAAATATAAATAGGAGCCATAACTAATAAGGTCACAGTTGGAATAATCATAACAGGCATAACAGAGGCAATAACTGGATGGACTTTAACTGTTTTAAACCATTTTACAAAATAACCAATTAAAACACCGAAAATCATAGCACCAATAAAGCCTGTACTTACATGATTAGCACCAATTGGATTATTTACTACATATCCCATAATAAATGCTGGAGCTAAGGCGGCATTACCACCAATCGAATAAGCCATATATGCCGCAAGCACAGGTACCATCATTGCAAAGCCATAAAACGCAACTTGCTGTAAATCGGCAAAGAATTGATTACTTGGTAAAATAGTGTCACCAGTTACATGACCCGTCATTAACACTATTGAAAAAAGAATACCTGAAGCAATAATAACTGGTAAAAATTTACTGATACCGGTGTTTAATGACCTAAATATTTCTTTTCCAATACTCTCCTTAACTTCTTTTTTTGATGATAGTGCTTCAGCATTGTTAAAAATATTAACCGTGTTTTTAACCGCTTCACCGGTGCTGACCTTAATCACATTTTTGAAAGGTTCTAACCTTTCTGCATTATCAATAGAAATATCTGTTGCTAACAAAATTACATCAGCACTTTTTAAATCTTGTTCTGTTAATACATTATCAATCCCTGCTGCGCCTTGTGTTTCGACCTTACAATCCCATCCTCGTTTTTTAGCTTCATTTTCAATTTTTTGTTTAGCAATATAAGTATGAGCCATACCCGCTGTACAGGCACATATGGCCACAATTTTTTTATTTTTTAGCGATTCTTTACTCATATAAACCTCGAATTAATTTTGCTACAGTTTGAATATCACTATTTAACAGTTCTTCAATAAAATCATCATCAGCCAAATTAGATGCCAATTTAGCAATTATTGTCAAATGCTCTTTATCCGCATTTTCTGGAGCGCCAATCATTACTACTAACTTAACTTTATTTTCATTATTCCAAATTATTCCTGGATTATACTTACCTACCACAATAAATGGTGTTTTCACTGCGCCACTTTTAGCATGAGGCAAAGCAATATCTGTTAGTACATCTGTATCCATTTCTTCTTCATGATTCATAACATCTTGGAAAAATTTTGTGACATTGTTTAAATACTCGTTACTGTTTTCTGCCATTAATTTGATCACTAATGATTTATCTTGAGCAAGATTATCAGTTAGTTCGACGGAAATAACCGGAATTAAAGCCATAAATAAGTCCTCTTGATAATTATTTAGTATAAAATTTTAGTAAAATAAAGATATACAAAACAAATATATAACGTTCATTTTTTATTGACACTTAATTTTTTGATTAAATAATTTGATCTAGATCACAAATATGAAATATATAGAATTTATTAATGATTAAAATAATCATTAAATTCAATAGCAAATTCTTACACTGAATAAAACTAGTTGGTAAAGTTAACTGCTGAGCAGCAACCAATTATTGCGTTATAAAAGAAGTAAAAATTCTAAATATTGAAAATAGCATTCTAAAAATCTCACATGTGCTTAAACAATTATTAAATATCAAGATAACATGCTGGCCTTTAAAATTTGTGCTGCATTGAAAAGTAAAGCTTGCACTCGAATTGCATAAGCAAAGATTTATAAATCAGTGAAATATGGAGTAATGTTATTACAATTTAATGCATCACCAAGGATTTAAGGAATCATTTGTTTTCAGCAGATAACAATACTTGAACGTTTAAAAGAATAACCTTTAGGTTTAGCTTTATATCCAACTCTGATGCAGCAAAATTTTAATAGGGGAAAAGCAATCTAATAAATAACTTGCTTGAAATACTGACAGTTAGAAATTAATACAATAATTTCAAGTTTCTTAAGGAAGGTCTGTTTTTTATTTAGATATAAACTTTAAAATCAACTTATTTTAAAAAACATTAACTTGTTGACTGATTGAATGTTTACCTTATACTATGCGCAATTGTTTACCGGCAGTACAAAAATGTTCAACTCCTCAAATCTTCTTAATTGTGTACTCTTTTCAATCGTTAAGCCTAATTATTCAAAATTAAAATGCCAATTAGAAAATAAAGTGATTGTCATTACCGGCGCTAGCTATGGAATTGGTGAAAGTCTGGTTAATCTTTTAGCCAATATTCAATGTCATCTTATTTTAGTCGCTAGAACACATGATAAATTAATAAATATACAGCAGTCATTAGCTCACAAAAAAGCTAAGATTGATATATTTTCGGTTGATTTGCGCGAATCGGAACAATTGGATAATTTAATTACTAATTTACAGCGATACTCTGTTGATATCTTAATCAATAATGCTGGCAAATCAATTTGTCGGTCAATACTGCAATCATTATCACGTATGCATGATTTTGATAGAACGATGAAGTTAAATTATTATGCACCGGTCAAACTCTGCTTGGCGTTAATTCCCCAATTACAGCGTAATCAAGGGCAAATTATTAATGTTTCTGCCATAAACGTACTTTTAGCCCCAACGGCTAATTGGGCTGCTTATCAAGCCTCAAAAACGGCCTTTGACCAATGGTTAAGCTGTGCAAGGCCTGAATTGGAAAATCAGAAAATCAATGTTTCAACAGCTTATTTACCTCTTGTTAAAACACGAATGATTGAACCTACTAAGATTTATAAGAGATTTCCAGCCTTACAAGCTGATGAAGCTGCAGCCATAATTTGCCGTTTATTACAAACAAAAAAACATCAATATAAACCATGGTGGACTATCATAGTTCAACTTGCCTCATTATTTTTTAATAATATTTGGGTTAAATTGAACCGTTATTTTTTGAAGAAAAAGCTATGATAAAACTTATTAAAGCGCTATATAAAAAGAAATTATTAACTTTATTAGGCATTTGGCACTTATTAAATAGCGTTCATATTGTTGGTATCAATTTAATGGCGTTGCTTTATGTTCGTCAAAAACTTTCTCCTAACCAAATTGCTATCGATGAGAACGGCACTGGCACCGATTATCGTACCCTTTTTAACCAATCTCAGCACCTTGCCAAACAATTAGCAATTAATTTTAAAATTAAGCGTCATCAAAAAGTCGCTATTATAGCGCACAACCACCTACTCTTAGTTCACACTTTATTTGCAATGACAAGATTAGGCGTTGATGTTTATCTTATCAATACTGAACTGTCGACAAATCAACTTAAGTCCATTCACGAAAATGTCGGTTTTGACTGGATAATTCACGATCCAGAAATAGCGTGTTTATCAAATGTAAAAAGCTTACCCATTTATCATGAAAGCCTTATGTCAATTCACTCTCTATTAGTTTCAACCTCGACAATTGATGTAAAAATTAAAACGACCCACTTCTCAAAAATTACAGTTTTAACAAGTGGCACAACAGGCCGTTTTAAATTAGCAGCACGCGATAGTAAGGCACAAAATTTTATTAGCCCATTTTGTCAACTACTGGTGAAACTAAATCTTTTCCGTTATCAAAAAATCTATATTGCAACGCCTATTTATCATGGGTTTGGCATGGCAAGTTTATGTATTGCTGTGTTATTAGGTGCAACAATGTTTTTAACAAAAAAATTTGATAGTCAAAAAGCATGTAGGTTAATTGAGAGTAACCAAATAGAAGTGGTCACACTTGTTCCTTTAATGTTAAATAGGATGTTGAAATGCTCTAAACATCAACTCACTAGTTTAAAATGTATTATTACTGGAGGAGCGCCAATTACAGCAATATTAGTTGATCAAGTCATTGCTACGCTTGGAAAGATATTATTCAATTTGTATGGCACATCAGAAGCAGGTGTTTGCATGATTGCCTCGCCCGATGATCTCTCTATCAAACCTGAAACCATTGGTAAACCGCTGAGAGGATTATCAACTAAATTACAGAAGCAAAACAATGCATCACAAAAACACCATGAGCTGTTTATTAAATGTGCCTGGTCAACTGTAGGCAACCATTGGGTTTCAACAGGAGATTTAGTCTATCAAGATGCTGACGGTTATTACTTTTTAGCTGGTCGAGTTGATGATATGATTGTTTCAGGTGGTGAAAATGTTTATCCATATGAACTTGAACACTGCTTATCAACTCATCCGGAAATTAATGATGTAACAGTGATAAGTGTGCCGGATGAAGAATTCGGGCAAAGATTGGTCGCCTTTATTGTTTTAAATCCTAATACCGAACAATCCGAAACTAAAATACAGGACTGGCTTAAATCAAAAATAGCCCGTTATCAGATGCCCAAAAAAATCATTTTTATCGACGAACTACCGATGACAAGTATTGGAAAAATAAACCGTAAAAAATTACAAAAGCTATTTTTTAATCATTTAAGTAATGCATAACATTTAGTTAGCAATAAATGAACTGTTGTCCATTATTATATTCTAATAAAATTTTTCTTAGAAAGGTATTATGAATTTGTAGGCGGCGCTATTTAACCTCTACTTTGAGTTACTCTTCTTGAAAAATAAGCCTGAAAAGTTGACTGGTTTATTTCTAGTTTTCAGTATTTATTTATGGTTAACGTCCTAAAAAAATATCTTTACTGGATCTAGAACCCTCATCTTTAATTTGTTTCTTCTTTTCTATTAAATAGTTATTTGCTTTGATATATATATCTTTATCGCATTCAATGTTTAAGATTAATTTATTATTACTTTTATTTATGACGAGAAAATGATTATCCTTATTATCAAAAATAATATTTTCTACCGATGTAGCGCCTTTATTAAAATTAGATAAATTATAATAATATCTGAAAGTTACATATTGTTTTGAGATATGAATATAACCATACTCTTTTTCATCAACTTTAGCAAAAATTTTTAATGTTAAAGAATCCTCATCTTCAATTTTATCATATTTATAGGATTTTATATAAAACTTAGGGCTAGTAAATGAGCACGTAAATAACAAAGATATTATTAAAAAAGTTATAACTGAAATTACCTTAAAGATTTTCATTTCATTATACCTGCTGCTTAAGATGCACTATACATAGAACTTGCACATTGTCTTTTGAGCAAATTATATCCTTTTGTTGCATTTACCACATCATAATTATCAACATACATTTTTAAAATTAGACATTTGCATATCATCTACATCAAAACTTGTTCCTTTGAGACTAACGAACGAGAAAAACAAAACTTGAATTAAAAGAAAAATTTTTCCATTATGCCTATCCCTCTATTTTTAAATTTAAATCTTCTGGTGCTATGAAGATAGTTTCTTTGAAACCAACGCTTTTAGATGCTCCAACCAGAACTTTCTTTATTATCTTTTTCAACTCACCAATACCCATCCTAATTAATATATCCATAGCTTTTCTAGATATTAAAAGACCGTCCCCGAAGGGATTAACGAGAGTATTATAATCATGCGTATAAGCATGAACTTTGGTTATCTTCCTTTTAGTTTTATGGGATCTTGGCTTATATTGGTTCCGGTATTACTGTCGTAATATCGGAACCGATTAGATAAGCAGAAGCGTTGAAACTTTAAAAGGATTATGCATTACCATTCTAACACGAGCTGCTTTACTCATTCCGTCAGTTTAAAAATCAGCACTGGCGAGATATCAACACCATATATCTCCTTATATAGAAATAATGTTTATTTCATTCCTTTATGAAGGATATAGCAACTTTCTTTAAATTTTAGCTCACAAGCTTGTTCAAAATACTTTTTAGCTAAATCACTATTTTTTTCAATTCCATCACCTTTATAATACATAACACCTAAATTATGCATTGCTTGAGTGTCACCATTATCTGCTGCTTTTGTGTACCAATATAATGCCCCGATATCAACTTTGACCCTATTACCTTGGGCATACATACGTGCTAAATTATACTGAGCTTCCCTATCTCCCTGATCAGCTTCAGTATTACAAGCAATAAAAGCTTGATCAAATTTGTTTTGTTCATAATAGGTCGCACAATTATTAGCGTAAGCCGTGGTCGATAATAATGCTGTTAATACAACATATACCAATATAGCGCTTTTTCTTTATTTCCTTCATGATCAAGCATCCAGGTTAAACCACTGTGCTCCGCATAAACAAACCCTTGTTTAGTAGCTTTAGTGTACCAATAGAGCACTTTTTTTCTATTTTTATCGAAATCGAACGACCGCCCTAATTCATATTGAGCAACAATAAATCCTTGCTCTGCTGCTTGAGTGAGCCATTTTTCACGTTCAAACCTTCTGGATAAATCATATTGTGCTTGAACAGATCCGGCTTCCGCTGCTTGAGTGAGCCAATAGAGTGCTTTTTCTTTGTTTTCCTCGACTCCCTCACCTTCTTCATACATGCGTGATAAACCATATTGCGCAATAGAAACCCCTTGTTCCGCTGCCTGAGTAAGCCAATATAGTGCTTTTTCAGTATTTTCTTCGACACCGTAACCGTTGTAATACATAAATGCTAAATTAAACTGAGCATCTTTATCTCCCTGCTCAGCCTCAGTGTTACAAGCAATAAAAGCTTTATCAAAAGCTTTTTGTTCAAAATAGGTAACGCAATTATTAGCGTAAGCTGTCGTCGATAATAATGCTGTTAATACAACAAATAGTACTTTTTTCATTAGTTTTCCTTAAATTCCTAAAAATAATAATAATTTTTTTATTTTGCCTGCTGGCAAGAAAAGAACAAAAATACGTTTACTATCTATTACTTGTTAACAATGTACTTTTAAATCGCTTATCGGTATATGCAGTTGATAAAATGACTAACACGCCAACCCAATATCTTGAGCCGTATTAAAATGTCAATGTTAGACTAATTTATATCAAAAAAGTAATTGTGTTAACAGAATAAATGATATTTTGATGCTGTATAAAAAAAGAACTGCCTTAATATGTAAGACAGTTCTTTAAACAGATTTCAAATTTGCCTGACTTATGAATAATGTTTATTTGATTCCTTTGTGAAGGATATCGCAACTTTCTTTAAATTTTAGCTCACAAGCTTGTTCAAAATACTTTTTAGCTAACTCGCTATTTTTTTCAATACCATCACCTTTATAATACATAACGCCCAAATCATGCATTGCTTCAGTGTTACCATTATCTACAGATTTTTTATACCAAAATAGTGCTTTTTCTTTATCGACTTCGATCTCTTCACCTTTGTCATACATATGTGCTAAACGATATTGTGTTTGACTAAGCTCTTTTTTCATTGCGTTACTGAGCCAATATACCGTTTTATCTTTATTAACTTCGAGACCGTCACCTTTGTCATACATTTCTGCTAAATCATATTGCGCTTGAGCAATTCCATATTCTGGTACATCGTTTTTTCTAGGTAACCTCTTACGTAGTTCTGCTATAACATCGTCACTTTCATTATTCAAAACTGCTAAATAATACTGCGCCTCAACAAATCCTTTTTTTACTGCTTTCGTGTACCAATATACTGCTTTCTCTTTATTGACCTCAACACCGTCTCCTTTATCATATCTCTTTGCTAACTCGAATTGCGCCCAACCATCCCCTCGTTCCGCAGCTTTTGTATACCAATACACCGCTTTTTCTTGATTGACTTCGACACCGAGCCCATAGTTATAAATGTTTGCTAATCCAATTTGTGCAGAAATAAGCCCCTGTTGCTCAGCTTTAGTATACCAATATAGCGATTTTTCTTTATTACCATATTGTCCTAAATCATATTGCGCAACAACAAATCCTTGTTCTGCTGCTTTAGTGAGCCATTTTTCACGTTCAAACCTTTCGGATAAATCATATTGTGCTTGAACAGATCCGGCTTCCGCTGCTTGAGTGAGCCAATATAGTGCTTTTTCTCTGTTTTCCTCGACTCCCTCACCTTCTTCATACATGCGTGATAAACCATATTGCGCAATAGAAACCCCTTGTTCCGCTGCCTGAGTAAGCCAATTTAGTGCTTTTTCTGTATTTTCTTCGACGCCGTCGCCGTTGTAATACATAAATGCTAAATTAAACTGAGCATCTTTATCTCCCTGCTCAGCCTCAGTGTTACAAGCAATAAAAGCTTTATCAAAAGCTTTTTGTTCGAAATAGGTAGCGCAATTATTAGCGTAAGCCGTCGTCGATAATAATGCTGTTAATACAACAAATTGTACTTTTTTCATTAGTTTTCCTTAATTTCCTTAAATATAATAATTTTTTTATTTTGCCTACTGACAAGAAAAGAATAGGCTTACTCTCTATTACTCGTTAACAATGTACTTTTAACTGGCTTATGCGTATGTGGAGTTGAAAAAATTGTTAACACGCCAATTATTGGATCACATAAAAATGTCACTATTATTAGAAAAGTATTTAACCATAATATTCCTATAAATATATTTTCTCATTACTTTATATCAAATCCTTAATATTTCCCTTTCTTCAGAAATTAAAAATGCGATTTATTTTTATAGGCAAATAACCTTGGTTTAATCTATTTTTATTCTTATTCATAATAGAGAGCTTAACCTAAATATAAATCACTTTCTTTGAGTCTAAAAAATCTATTTTTATTAAGAATTGTTCAGAAATAATTCATATTAAATGGTTAAATCCAGAATTTACTAAATTAAATGTCAATATAATAAAAATTAGCTTGCATAATTATGATAATGTGGCAGAATTCCCTGCCGCTTCAAGCGGGTAAAAGGCAAAACTATACTTAGTAGTTTTTTATTGTTTTTTGGGACAGAGGAGCAAAAATAAATCATGTCCGCAATAAAAATGAAACGAGTTTTAACCACACCTGCATTAATTGCATTTGGTTTAGCTTATATGGTTCCTTTAGGGATCTTTACCACTTATGGGGAAGTTACCGTTGTCAGTAATGGACACTTACCTATAGCCTACATCATCACCCTTGCCATGATCTTTTTCACAGCATTGAGTTACTGCCGAATGGCAAATAAACTCCCTATTGCTGGTTCGGCGTATACCTATGTACAACGAACTTTTGGTGGAAAAGTTGGTTTCTTAGTTGGTTGGGCACAAATTCTTGATTACCTATTTTTACCAATATTAAATTATTTGGTTTTAGGAATATATCTACATGAGCACTTTGAGAATATTCCAGCCTATGTATTTGTATTAGTATCGATTATGGGTGTCAGTATATTAAATTATCTTGGAATAAAGTTAATCAATTGGGCCAATATCACTTTAAATTTATTTCAAGCGTTATTTATCGTATTGTTTATTATTATAACGTTAATAAATGTTGATTTAACACCCGAAGCAATGCTCAAACCAATATCAGTTACACCAGATGACTTTAGTGGTTTATTTTCCGGAGCTGCCATATTATGCCTTGCATTTTTAGGTTTTGATGCAATAGCGACACTGGCTGAAGAATCAAATGAAGCGAAAAAAACCTTACCAAGAGCTATTATTGGCACCATACTTATTGCTGGTTGTATATTCCTAGTTGTTTCCTATTGTGCGCATTTAGCGTATCCGCAATGGACTGATTTTGTTGATAATAGAGATACAGCGAGTTTGGATGTAATGCACAGAGTTGACAGTATAAGTCATTTAACCAATATTCTTGGCAATTTTGGTAATGATTTTATATATAATTTCTTCCAAACAGCATATTTAACTGGTGTATTTGCCTCAACAATGACAGCACAAACTAGTGTGTCTCGAATTTTTTATGCTATGGGACGTGAAGGTGTATTACCTAAACGAATCTTCTATAGAATTCATCCACGTTTTAGAACACCTTACTTATCAATAATTTTTGTTTCTATTTTTTCATTATTCTCTTTGGTTCTTGATTTAACCTTAGTGATATCGATGATAAGTTTTGGTGCATTAGTCGCTTTTACCTTTGTCAACCTATGCGTTATCAAAAGCTACTTAGGCGGTGAAACCAAGAAAACAGTGTTGATGCTATTAAAATATGGACTAATGCCTGCAATTGGTTTACTACTTTCGTTGTGGCTATGGACTAGCCTTGAATCGACAGCAATGATGGTTGGATTGATATGGTTGGCTTTTGGATTCTGTTATCTACTTTATTTAACTAGATTTTTTACAACAACATTACCATCAATTGATCATTCGGAATTGGATTCAATTATCAAAGATTAGATAATTCTATTAGGTCTACTTAAAAGTATTTAGTTCATGCCCTTTAAAAATAATCCCGTCGACCAAGGTCGACGGGATTTTCATTCTTAAGTAATAAAACTTGATTAAAATCGCTTAAAATTATTCACCAAAACCTGTAGCAAATAATTCACGGATTTCATCCATAGCTGCTTTTTCATCTTCACCATCACAGATGATTTCAACAGTTGAACCGCCTTTAACGCCAGCACCAAGTAAACCCATCATACTTTTTAATTTAATAGCTTTATCGTTATAAACAAGTTCAATTGATGATTTATAACGACCAGCTAATTTAACAAGTGTCGTTACTGGGCGGGCATGTAAACCAGTTGAATTTTTTACTACCATTTGCTCTTTTAGCATATTATATGTCCTTACTTATATCTAACGTTAATACGATACATGTATTTATATCATAAATTCATTTTTTTTGCTCTTTTTTAACGTTAATTTTTGAAATTTATTCATAACATTCTGATTATTAATAGCTGTTTATTAATAATACTAAAATTACTCTACCCAGAAATATCTCACCACATGGAAAAAAATTGGAGCAGCAAAACAGATTGAATCGAAGCGATCAAGTATTCCTCCATGACCACCTATAAGCCTTCCCCAGTCTTTTACACCCCGATCACGTTTGATGGCAGACATCACTAATCCCCCAAAAAAGCCCAAAAGTGTAATCATTAGCGAAATTAAGCCCGATTGCAGAAAAGTAAAAGGCGTGATCCAAAACATACATGTCCCAATAAAACTGGCTGATAAAATACCGCCAACAAACCCTTCTATCGTTTTCGCTGGTGAGACATTTGGGCTAATTTTATGTTTTCCAAATAATTTTCCAAAAACGTATTGCAATACATCTGATAGCTGAACGACAAGTACTAGATAAGCGATTAACAACAGGTTACGACCTTGATAATTTTCGATGTCTAACACTAATAATGCTGGCACACATGAAATACAATAAACCGTAATCATCAATCCCCATTGTACATCCGCTATTCTTTCTAAAAAATTTCGGGTCGATCCTGTAATCGTAGCAAATATTGCCAGGAACAAAAACGCATAAACTGGAATAAAGATACTGAATAGACCATACCAAGCATAAGCGACCAAAATATATTGCACAGGTAAAGCGATACCAAATGCAAAAATTAATGCAAAATAGTCGTAGCGATTAATCGGTGTTAAAATAAGAAATTCACGTAAAGCTAAGCCCGAAACAATAAAAAACAAAAATATCACTGCCAATTGACCTAACCAAAAAGCTCCACCAATAATGGCTACCATCACCCACCATGCATTAATTCGAGCATTTAAATTATCAATACTGGGGGATTTGAAGCGGTATTTTAGAAGCTGACCAAATATCGATGCCACTAACAAAAACAAACCGATGCCCAAAAACAATAAAAATGTATCATATTGATAATGGGACATCTTAATTCTCCTTGTGTGTAATGTTACAAAAAAATCCGTTAATTGTTGATAATACCATTAATGACAGCAAAAACGATTAAACAATTTTGTAATAAAAATAAAATTATTTGGAATCTTAACAGCGATAAAACTCCCTTTTGGCGATCATCCACTGTCCTTAATGTTGGAGCATTAATGAGTTTTAAATTGATTAACGCCTTATCCATCGCCAACAACTCATTTTGCAAATGGTCTGAATGATTGGCTAAATATTCAAATAACTTTTTATCAAAAGCGACTCTTATAGCGTAATATTTACTTACTAAACCAAGGAGAAAAATAATCAAACAAAAAATGGTTAAAGCCCCTTCCCCAAAACTTATCAAAGCAACAAAAGCACCCAATACGGATAAAAGCATAGAATAAATATCAATCTGTCTGCTAATTGATAAATAATGACAAAATATCTCCAAATCGGTTTTGCTAATACTATTTTGCAATGGGTCCGAACTTAACATCTCCCTATCCCTTCTTTAATCGTTGAAAACCAATTGGATAAAATCAATTGTTGTTGGTTAGATATAACAATCGAATTCCGACAGGCTTTTACTTTATTTATTGCTTCTTGTAGATTATTGGCTCTTTTCGTCCATAATAACCACGCAATCACAGCGGTTGCACTTCTAGAATAACCTAAAGCACAACAAACTAATAATTTACCTTGTTGATGATAAAGTTCAATAGTTTTCGCGGCTTGTTGACACTCTTCCTGCGAAAGTGGGGTCATATCTAAAACGGGAATAAGAGTATATGCACCTTTAAAATGCCCAATTGGTAACTCGGCGCACAAATCTACTACCGAATTATAATGATTTTGCTTTAAGCTTTGACTGGATGGAATGCGGCCTAAATAAACTTCATCAACGATCAAATCATCAGTTTGATGTCTGATTGTCCATATCCTTGAATTTAGCCACATAATGATAAAATATGGGAAAAAAAGGAAAATAACGGGAAGCTTAAAATGGCCATTTTGTTGTTTTTGAAAGTCTGATGAGAACAAATAGTTAGCAGCAACCAATAACAAAGCACCTGCCAACCATAATAGAGCCCATACAGAATAATAGACAACAACGGCCAGTGATAACAAGCTCAAGCCAAAATAAATCAAAGCCCAGCAATAGCTTGACGATCGATGTTTTATCTGTTTTTCTCTCTTATCCGGCCATAACCAAATACAAAAACACCCAACCCATAATCCAGTTGGAATATCAAAAAAATGATGCTGCCAAGTGGTTAAAACTGAAAGTCCAATTAACAAGCACCAAATATGTAAAAGATAACGACTCAATCCACGAAAATAGTTAGCGTAAAACTGCCATAAAATTACTAATAACGTAATATGTAATGAAGGAGCTTGATTAAATGGCTTATCAAATCCCATCAAAATATCAAACATCAATCCAAAAAATCCGTCCAAAGCCGGACGATCAAAATAGAATTTCAGTGGAAAAAGCAAAAAACAAATAATACAAATGACTTGCGCCGTTAACAGCCGTAAACCAAGAGTCTTAAGAGATTGCCATGAAGATGTTAGTAAAATGGCAAAACCATACATGAGATCGATAGACCAATAAGGAACAATCGTCCATGGCCAAAGTGGAATATTACGTTCCCAACTAAAAAAAAGACTCGGAACCCCCTCACGTTGAGACGTAAACCAGTTAGCAAAATTGTAACTAGTAAAAAAGAACACCGATAAACCGACTAACCATATACACTTATAAAAGTTAAGTCGGTTATATACTTTTAACATAATTAATTCGAATTTCGTTGTGCAAGCGAAACGGTAAAAATACCCCACTGATCTACCAACATGGTAACTTTAGTAAATCCAGCTTCCTCAACTAACTGATCCATCTCAAGCTGAGTCCGTCGTCGCATAATCCATGCTTTCCCTTCTCGATGAGAGGTTAAAGCTCTAGCAATAAATTCAAGTTGAGGATGCCAAGGTTGATTGGTATAAATTAAATATCCCCCTGCTGGAATCACATCGGACAACCCTAACAAAGATTCACGTAATAACTGATTATCATCAAACAATTCATATAAACCTGAAACCACCGCTAAATTAGGTTTTGGAGATAGTTGTGACAGTTCATTACGACTAAATGCATCACCTTTTTCAAAACGGACAATATCACTTAAACCTTGTTGTTCTATGAGTATACGCCCATCACGAATATTGATATCACTATAATCACGTAATAAAACCGAATTTGGTTTATGGGCAATTTGATTAATCGTTTCAAGAATGTAGCGACCATGTCCTGCAGCTATATCAACAATGTTGACTTCATCAGATTGTAGCTTTTCAATAGTTTGCTTTAACAATTGCTCTAAATGGTTTTTACGTTGTCGAATACCCCGCCAGCCAATAGATTGCAAATAGAGATAATCAAAAAATTGACCGAGTTTAGAGGAACCAGAAGGTTCATTTCGATAAACATAATCTAGTGTACTACCCGAATCAAATCCTGTTTCTAAGCCTAGCTTGATACCATCCGACATTTTACCAGCATGTTTTAAGGTCGCTCGAACACACTTCCAATACCATGACTTAATCCATCCAGAAGGCGGTAATGCTAATTTATCGGTTTCCATGCGAGTATAACCAACTCGATCAGCATTTGTTAATACCGGAACATTGGGTTGATTTGCAAAACAGCCTTGTATAAACCGCCTCGCCCTATCGATAGCCATATAACGATCTTTCTCGCCAAACGTATCGTGGTAAAATTTTGGTAAGATATGGAACTCTTTTTGGTTTGTTCCCAAATTATCATAAAAAATTTTCTGCGGTTTACGACGCACCACAAAATCAGAGCCAGAAACGAGTAATTGAGTGGGAACAGTAATGGCGTTGGCATCTTTAACAATTCGATCTGATACCGCATAAAGATCAAGCAATAATCTAACTGAAATAGGTCGAGTAATTAATGAATCTTTATTAAAAGATTCAGCCCGACTAACATCATGCGTTAATAAATTCGGTTTGACATAACTATTTACGAAAAAATTTCCTTTTAGATTATACAGTAACTTAAGTCCTGGCACAGCTAATGGTACATATAACTTAACGCTAAATGCGGGTGATCCTAAAACCAAGGCGCGAATATTTGGCACATAATCATGCACCCAAGCGCTTGCAATTACCGCCCCTACACTTTGAGCGATAACGGCAATATCTTGCATAGTCAAAGAGTATTCCTCAATGATATGCTTAATAAAACAATCAGCATCTTTAATTAGCGTGGCAAAATTGGGAGCATCACCACGCTCACCTTCTGATTGACCGTTTCCTCTCGCATCCCAAGCAAAAATATGAAAGTCAGGTAAATCAAGTTCATCAGCCAAATGGGCTACTCGTCCAGAGTGTTCATGACCTCGATGAAAAAGTACAATTGCTTTTGAAGTCATTTGATCATTAGTCTCGACAGCTGGCCAATAACGATAGAATAATTGACAACCATCATGACTAATAAATGTTTTTTGCTGCTGTTCACGCATAAGCTAATCCTTGATACTTGTTGATTCTTGCAATCCCTTCCTAACTCTATTAACTACCGTAATTAATAACAAAAAGATAATTAGCCACAATACAGTATTAAGCCAATCAAGTGGTAACAAATAGGTAGAAATGCCTAAACTTATTAGGCTAAAAACAAAAGCCCGATCACTTTTACCCATGGGGCCATCATAACGTCGTGAGCTACCAATCATCACACCGAGTACTCCAACAAACTCAGTTAAAAAAGATAACAAAACGACTAAAATAACTAAACTGTTATTGACCTGATTCAATTGAGTAAAGATTAATAGTAATACAGAATCAGAAACCACATCACAAATCTCGTTTAAATAAGAACCAAGATTAGATTTTTGGTTATATTCTCTTGCTAGCATACCATCAATCGCATTGAGTGCCATCCTAATAAACATCCATAATGGTATTAACAAAAATAACCATAGATGATCTGCAAAATAACCTACAAACATAGCAACTAATATCGACCCAACACAAGCACCTAATGTCACCTGATTGGCAGTTATTTGTGAATCATAGAGCAACTTCACATAAGGACGAAGCAATGCTTGAAAGCGCGATTTTAATTGATAAACAGAAAACATTTTCGTCCCTTTATCCATAATTAAACAATACGTTGTAATTGAGTATACTTTAATGAACTCACCATAAAATGCAAACGGTTAAGCACATTAACTTCACCTGCGCCATCATCAAAATCCAAATAAAGCAAATTAAGTTTTGGATTAAGGTCACGCATACGTTTCTCTACCCCTTTTGAAACAACATGATTAGCAATACAGCCAAACGGTTGTAGACTAATCACATTATTAATACCGTGTTGAGCAAAAGTCATAATACCAGCTGGAATTAACCAACCTTCACCATATTGATTAGCTAAACTAAGAATTTCTTTCGCTTTTGTCGCCATATCACGAATATTGTGGAATGGTTGATAATGTTTAAAGCCCGACAAAATCTGATTAGTTTGATCAATGTAGTTCTGCGCTACCTTTTCAAAAAAGTGAACAAAATAAGCAACAAAACTCTTGTTGATAATATAATTATCAACATTACTATCATAGTTAACAAAAGACTGAGCAAAAAACTCGATCATTGGCGGAATAACCGGTTCTATTCCCTGTTCGACTAGCCAATCTATGCTATTTTGATTTCCGAAACCGTTATATTTAACGTAAATCTCCCCAACAATTCCAATTTGAGGGCAATCTTTATTTAAGGTTTCGATTTGATTGAAATGATCGACAGCTTCTTTTAACAGCAAAAAGATCGCCTTTTTGCCTTTATGTTGATTGATAATTTGTTGTAACTTTCTAATATAAAGTTCTTTCAACTGATTAGCTTGCTGTTTATATTTTGCTCTAGGCGCAATCGAATAAAACATCTTTGAAATCGAATCGGCAAACAGCATAGCAAAAAAAGTTGTTGGTAATGTTTTGAGCCAGTTAAGTTTAAAGCCTGGTTGTTCGATTTCATTAATATTACCTGTACTTAGCGACACAATCGGAATATCTTCATAACCATTACTAATCATTGCTTTCTTAATTAAAGAGAGATAACTACTCGCCCTGCACTGGCCTCCTGTTTGGGTAATACCGATAGCCACTTCATCACGCTGATATTTACCTGAATTTAGCGCTTTAATAATATCTCCAACAATAATCGTTGCTGGATAACAAATCTCATTATTACAATATTTAAGTCCCCACTCGACCGAACTTTTGTCTGGTTTTGGAAGGATTTCAAGCTTATAGCCAGACAAAGCAAAAATTGGAGGTAACAATGGAGAATAAAAATCTGAAATAAATGGCGCCAATATAGTACGGCGCTGTTTGTCTTGCTTAGCAAAAATAGTCGTATTTTTACGCTTAACTATTTTTAATGGTTGTTGATGATTCATGCAGATTGATTCAATAATCGAACGCAAACGCAAACGTACTGAGCCAGTTGCAGTGATCTCATCGACACGAATAATCGTACATGTCTTACCTTTGGATTCTAAAATAGCCTTACACTCATCGGTAACAATTGCATCAGGACCACATCCAAAAGAGTTAAGTTGCACAAACTGAATATTTTTGGGTTGCTCAGCAACAAAACTTGCTGCTGCATACAATCGATTTGGGTAACTCCATTGTGAACAGATTTGTAACTCTGGCGATAATCGACTGATTTCACCCAACACGGAATCCTCGGTTATGACATCACAACCTAACGCATTTAAAATCTCAGGTGTTTTATGATTAATTAAACTATCGCTATGGTAAGGTCTACCCGCTAAAATAAACACATAGCGACCAGTCTCTTTAGCATTATTCAACACCTCAACAGCTTTTTTATTCAATGATTGTTTATATTCAGCTTGAGCAACTAATGCATGTGCAAAAGCCTGACTCGCCACGTTTTTAGGAATACCGAGCGACATTAAATAATTGATACATCCTTTTTTGAGTAACTTCTGATCACTAAAATTAATCACTGGATAATCCAACGGTACATTATATTTCGTCTTTGGATTGATCGCGCTATTTACCACCTCAGCATAACTACTCACAATCGGACAGTTATAACTATTAATTGCATTATCAAAATGGTCAGACTCAAATACCACCATCGGCATAAAAATGCGATCAACCTTCTGCTCTATTAACTCCAAAATATGGCCATGAACAAGTTTGGCAGGAAAACAGATGCTATCTGACATCACGGTACCTGCCCCTTTCTCATAAAGATCATATGTCGAATAGGGTGAAAGCGTCACATTTATTCCACTTCTAGTTAACAACGTATGCCAGAATGGAAAATTTTCATATTGCCCTAAAACACGAGGGATTCCGATATGGAGTTTAGCGTCAACATTATGCGTATTAGCTCTATCGAATAACAATGCATTCTTATAATCAAACATATTAAATGCATTTTTATTTTGATGCTGATTATTGCTTAAAAAACGCTCGCACTTATTACCGGAATAATAACGTTGACCATTAGCAAAGCGATAAATCATAATATCGCAATTATTCTCACACCCCTTACAGCGTGAAGGTTTAGCTTTATTATCTTCAGCTTTCTGTAGATTATCTAAGCCAATAAACTGCGAAGGGGTTTGATTATTTATATAATGATTTTTCGCAACTAGCGCTGCACCATAAGCCCCCATCAATTCAGGAATATTGGACGTAGCGATTTGAGCACCAGTTAACTGCTCTAAAGCACGAAACACAGCAGGATTCTTAAAAGTACCACCTTGAACCACAATATGATCGCCAAGCTTGCGCATATCATGAAGCTTTAGCACTTTATGAATCGCATTTTTAATCACCGAAAAAGCAAGTCCAGCTGAAATATCGCCAACAGTCGCATTTTCACGTAGTGCTTGTTTCACTTTAGAGTTCATAAATACCGTACAACGCGTTCCTAAATCACAAGGATTATTGGATTTACACGCTGCATCAGCAAAATCAATAGTATTGGAATTAAGGGATTTAGCAAAAGTCTCAATAAATGAACCACAACCTGACGAACAAGCTTCGTTAAGCTCAATATGATTCACCACGCCATTGGCTATAAAAATGGCTTTCATATCTTGACCGCCAATATCCATGATGAAACTCACCTTAGGGTCGATATGTTTAGCTGCGGCAAAATGAGCCATTGTCTCAACCAAACCATCATCGATGGCAAAAGCTGCTTTCAACAACTCCTCACCATAACCAGTAACACCAGTACGAACAATTACAATCTCTTTACCAGATGCCTCAATCTCATCCTTAAGTACCGTTAACCCTTTAATTAATGCCTTGATTGAATGACCATTATTGGGTGCATAATAGGTAAAAAGTAGCTCATCATTCTCACTAATCAGCGTAATCTTAGTAGTTGTTGAACCACTATCGATACCTAAATAAGCGTTTTGCTTTTGATAAGAGGTTAAAGCTAGGCGAGGAATTTCGATATATTTGCGTTTTTGTTGCCAATCATTAAATGATAGCGACTGGTTAAATAACGGTTTTAAGCGAAAAGATTGATTGACTTGAATCTTATTTGACGCACTTAGTCTATCAATGAAATCATTGATAGTAAGTTCACTACGTTCAATAGCATGGATTGCCGCTCCCCAAGCCGACAATAACGTAGGATGCTCTGTGGTAACAATTTGTTCCTCATTTAACTTTAATGTTTCTAATGCGGCTTTGCCTAAAGTTGGAATAAATGAAAACGGCCCGCCAATCAGCATAACTTTTGGCACAATATCATAACCACGCGCTAGCGTATTCACTAACTGAATACAAACTGCATGTAGAACAGAGTAAGCAATATTTTCTTTGGAAACATTACGGCTAATTAAATTTTGCACATCGGTTTTCGCAAACACACCGCAACGAGAAGCGATTGGGTAGACTTTATCGTGTTTGGTTGCAAGCAGGTCAAATTCCTGCACAGGGGTATTAAGTAAAGTTGCCATCTGATCGATAAAGGCACCGGTTCCTCCAGCACAGCTCCCATTCATACGAATATCGGGCGGACGATCAGGAAAAAAGAAGATCATCTTACTATCTTCCCCACCGATATCAATTAGAGTTCGCACCTCAGGATATTTGCGTTGTACCACTTCCGATGCGGCTACAACTTCCTGAATAAAAGCGATACCGGCCTTCTCAGAAATCCCCATCCCAGCAGAGCCTGTCACCTTAACCGACACAATAGCATCATCACCAATCTGCTGTTTAATTTCATCTAAAAGGGATAAAGCGGTATTAACAATATGGGTGTTATGACGAACATAATTGGTATAAATAAAATTATCCTGTTCATCGAGTACAACACACTTAGCTGTTGTAGAACCCACATCCAATCCAAGCCTATATATTTTTGGCATAAACAAACTCACATTTTGCAAAATTAGACTTAACCAATAATAGGATTACAAATAATTATTATTCTTCTTTTATAAAATTATTATAGCGAAATCTTTCAGATTTTTAATCAATTTGTTAGGGAAATGACATTTTGGATGTTTTGAAGAGGATCAATATCGAGTTATACTTTCTCCAGCCCTTGCTTAGCGATAGCAATTACATTCTTCAGATCGACACCTTGTGCTTTTGCAGCAAAAATACAGCCGCAATAACATTGACGATAAACATCGTACTCCTTACAAAGTTCGATAGAACGCTTATAACCATTATTCTTTTTGAAATCGGAAGGTAAATAATTAACTGAAAAAATTTCCTGAATTTCGAAACCAAGTTGGTTGATTTTTTGACTATTCTTTTTAGGACTCAGCGTTAACGCACTAGCAAAATAATCAAAGCCCAACTCTTGCGCCTTAATCGCCGCCAAATCTAACCGCATCTTATAACAAAGATGGCACCGCTCACCACCTTCTGGCGCATCACGCAAATGCTCTACCTGTTTAATAAACTCAGCCGGTTGATAAGGTGCTTCTAAAAACTGCACCTGGTTGCCAGTCTTTTGATTAAAGTCAGCAATAAACTTCTGTTGAACGACACTGCGATACTCATATTCCACGCGGGGATGAATATTTGAATTGGCAAAATAGATCGTGATATCAGCATACTGTGCTAAATATTCCAGTACATAAGTACTACATGGTGCACAGCAACTATGGATTAACAACTTAGGTCGAGCCGCTGCCAACTGCCAATCAGCAATCACTTCTTTTAAAATTGAATCATAATTCACTTTATTATGAGGATTTAATTTTTCGAGAATATCTTTGGCGTTGATTAACATTCGTACTCTTTAACGTTTGCTTAAGTAAATAATGGAAAATAAGGCAGCTATAATATAGCGAACTGAAAAAGCGTTCAAGTTTAAGGCGAAAAGATCGCTTTTTGAAGAAAATTAAAGCTTCAAAAACCCCGCTCCTCAACTTTTTTTGATGATTATCTCTTCTTATCTCAACATTACTTTTTAAACACTTAAAAAAGATTTATGCCCTTTACTTAATTATGTATTGAAATTTTACTATAGCTAAATCATATTTTAATGGATCAAGTTTGATCTTCACGCACTGAAATCATATAAAGATAAGCTATCTTTTTACATAAACACTATAAGTATGTAGTGAAAATTTTATCCTTTTATAATATGGTGAGTAAGATTTAGTTACTTAGAAAAAAGCATCTTCTTCAAACACCACTTATAACAAGTTCTCTAGAGAAACGGCAATAAGCAGCACTAAAATTACCTAATCATTTAATTTTTAATCTTAAATATCATAGATTAAAGAGACAATGCACTGACAATGTTGAGTATTATATCAATTAAAATTGATAGCCATTTTTTTAAAACATAATTTCATTTTTATCACATAAAGGCGTTATAATAGCCACAAATTATCGAATAAAACTTTAGGCCTTAAATTGGATGTTCTAAGTCGATTGAAGAATCTTCAACTTTATAAAAAACGACGTTCAAACAATGTGCTATTCTGGCGCGAAATATATCCTTTAGCAATGCCAATTCTTATTGAGAATTTGTCTGTCATTTTAATGGGTATATTCAGTACATTTTTAGTAAGTTGGATTGGTAAGGCCGAGATGGCTGCCGTCGGTTTGGCCGAAAGCTTTAATATGATTGTGATGTCCTTTTTTATGGCGGTTGCACTCGGAACTTCCGTCGTAGTAGCGTTTAGTTTAGGACGACATAATCGTAAAAAAGCAGTAGTAGCAGCAAGACAATCTATTACGCTATTAGTAATAATCTCAATTTTACTATTTCTGTTCGTTGAGTTTTCAGGCTATTGGATTGTTGAGATTATTGCCGGTAAGGCTGATCCTGAAGTTAAGGAATTAACACTAACCTTTCTAAGATTAACCGTTTTAGGTTACCCTGCCCTTGCCTTTATTTTAGTTGGTTGTGGCGCTTTGCGTGGTGCTGGCAATACTAAAATTCCAATGTATCTAAATATCCTTATGAACATTCTGAATCTATCGATTAGTTATGTACTAATTTATGGTGCTTTCGGTTGGCAAGGACTTGGGTTTATCGGTGCAGGTATTGGTTTAACTACATCTCGTTATTGTGGGATGTTTTTTATTTTGTTGGTGTTGACCATCAAACCAAGCCGGGCATTATTTATCCCACTTCGCAGTTATTTTCATTCGTTTAATGGCAAGATACTGATTGATATTTTAGGGATTGGCATTCCGGCTAGCGTTGAGTCGGTAATGTTTAATATAGGAAAATTACTCACGCAGACCTTTGTTGCTGGCATGGGCACATCGACTATTGCGGCAAACTTTATCGCGTTTTCAATTGCTGGATTGCTTAATTTGCCAGGTGGAACACTTGGCGCAACCTCAACCATAATCGTTGGTAAGCGCATTGGTATGGGGCAAATCTATCAACCAACCCGGCAACTTAAGTATATCTTTCATTTAACCAGTTTATTACTCTGCTTTTTAGCATTTTTATCCATTCCGTTTGCTGGATTATTAAGTTCGCTCTATACCGATGATCAGGAAGTTATCGAAATTTCCAAACATTTACTTTGGTTTAATGCCTTATTTACCCCATTCTGGGCGTCATCCTTTGTTTTGCCATATGGTTTTAAAGGGGCGAAAGATGCTAGCTATACCATGTGGGTCGCTATCGGCAGTATGTGGATGTGCCGTATTGTAGTGGGCTATATTTTTGGTGTTTATTTCGGCTTTGGTGTGATTGGTGTTTGGTTTGGTATGTTCTTAGATTGGATTATACGAAGCATCTTCTTTTATCATCGACTTATCAGTGGCAAGTGGCTTTGGCGTCATCAAAAGCGAATTTAAATCAAATTGACCTATTGAATCTGAATCAATTGAACAAAAAGCACTATTAATTAATTCATCTAAAAAATCTACCATATCATTACTCATGTTATGGTGCTAAGATATTCATCAATACCTTTAGGTAATTGTTAATCCTTTTAAGCTTTATATTAAAGAACGGTCTGTTAATGAAGCATATATCACGCTCAGTTAGCAGTTTATATAAATATAATAAGGAGATAAAAATGAGAGTATCGTCAATTGCTATGCTAGTTACTTTCGGATTAGCAAGCTCAGCCGCTCTGGCGCATAGTGCCGACCAAATTATCATCCGTGGTGGTCCTGTCTATGTTCATCCTCAAGATAAAAGTGATCATGTTAAAGTAGGTGGTGCAAAGAGTGATCTTAAGGCTAAAGCCGATAATGACACGCAACTAGGCCTGAATTTTCAATATATGATTACTGATAATTTTGCTATTGAATTATTAGGTGCCACACCTTTTAGTCATCAAGTGAAACTTGGCGGTGGTAATTCTACTGGTTTATCCGGTGCTCATTTAGGAAAAATTAAACATTTACCACCAACATTAAGCGCACTGTGGTATCCGCTTGATAGTAGCTATGAGTTCCAACCTTATGTTGGCCTTGGTGTTAACTATACTTTCTTTTTTGATGAAAAACTTAGTGGTGAAGCTAAGAAAGCAGGCTTTCATGGCTTAGACTTAGATAATTCCTGGGGCTGGGCTGCACAAGTGGGTGCTGATTATTCTTTAGATGAGAATTGGCTAATTAACGCGCAAGTCCGTTATATCGATATTGAAACTAAAGCTAAAACTCATTTAGGTAATACTAAAGTCACGGCAAAATACGAACTCGATCCTTGGGTTGTAATGCTCGGTGTCGGTTACAAGTTTTAATCATAAAAAAACCTCTCATATGAGAGGTTTTTTATTGATGTCCTTAAAGACTTTTTATTGCTTCATACTGCTCTTGTAATTTAGCTTTGTCAGCAACATAGCCTTGTTGTTTCTCTTTCTCTTTAGCCACTACAGCTGCTGGTGCTTTATCAACAAAGCTGGCATTGGAAAGCTTGTTATCAATACGTGCAATTTCGCCTTCAATGCGAGCTATTTCTTTTTGAAGTCGAGCTAGCTCATCATCTTTATTGATCAAACCAGCCATTGGAATAAGTAGCTCTGCACCATCAACCAATTTGGTTACCGATAATGGCCCTGCTTCACTTTCATCTAACAAGACAATTTCTGATAATCTTGCTAAAGACTCTATAAAGGTGACATTGTCACTAATAATACGATGCACCGTCGGTGATGCTTTTCTGATCAATAATTGTAACGGTTTGCTTGGCGCAATATTCATTTCAGCACGAATATTACGAACAGCGATAACGGCATCTTTAATCCAATTGATATCAGCAACTGCTTCATTATCAACTAATTTGCTATCAAAGGCAGGCATTGGTTGTAACATAATAGTATCTGCTTTGATGGCCATTAATGGTTTTACACTTTGCCAAATAGCTTCAGTTATAAATGGAATGATTGGATGAGCCAAACGCAAGAGTGCTTCAAGGACTGTTACTAACGTATGACGAGCTGCTCGTTGTTGATTTTGCTCGCCATTAGCTAATACTGATTTGGTTAACTCCAAATACCAGTCACAGAACTGATTCCAAGTAAATTCATATAAGATATTAGCCGCTAAATCGAAACGATAAGTATCAAATGCTTCGCGGTATGTTTTCACCGTTTGATTAAACTCCGCTAAGATCCATTTATCCGCTAATGAATACTCTAAATCACCACCTTTAAATCCACAATCGTGATCTTGAGTGTTCATTAATACATAACGGCTAGCATTCCATAGTTTATTACAGAAATTACGATAACCTTCTAAACGTTTTAGATCCCAATTAATATCACGACCAGTGGACGCCAGTGCCGCTAAAGTAAAACGTAATGCATCGGTACCGTGGGCTTCAATGCCATTAGGGAACTGTTTTTCAGTACGTTTGGCAATTTTTTCAGCAAGCTGTGGTTGCATCATGTTACCAGTACGTTTTTCTAATAAATCGGCAAGTGATATCCCATCAATCATATCTAAAGGATCGATAACATTCCCTTTAGATTTTGACATTTTTTGCCCTTCTTCATCACGAATCAAGCCAGTTACATAAACTGTTTTGAAAGGTACTTGAGGTTTGCCATGTTCATCTTTGATGAAATGCATCGTCATCATAATCATTCTTGCGACCCAGAAGAAGATGATATCAAAACCAGTTACAAGAACATTCGTTGGATGGAAAGTCGCTAAATCATCGGTCTTTTCTGGCCAACCTAAGGTTGAGAATGTCCACAGCGCTGATGAGAACCAAGTATCAAGTACATCATCATCTTGTGATAACTCGATATCAGCAGATAGACCGTTTTCACGGCGAACTTCAGCTTCGTCACGACCAACATAGACATTACCTTGATTATCATACCAAGCCGGAATTCGGTGTCCCCACCATAATTGGCGCGAAATACACCAATCTTGGATGTCATTCATCCATGAAAAATACATGTTTTCGTACTGTTTAGGTACAAATTGAATATCGCCATTTTTTACAGCAGCTATTGCTGGTTCAGCTAAGACTTTAGCGCGAACATACCACTGATCGGTTAACATTGGTTCAATGACCACGCCACCACGATCACCATAAGGAATGGTGAGATCATGTGGTTCAATTTTTTCTAAAATACCTTGAGCTTCACACTCTGCAACAACTAATTTACGTGCAGCAAAACGTTCTAAATTTTGGAATTGTGTCGGAATCTCAGTTGAGTAAGCGGTGCTTGACTCACCATTAGTATCAAATACTTCTGCTTGCGTACGAATCTCACCATCAAAGGTAAAGATATTAATCATCGGTAATTGATGACGACGCCCTACTTCATAGTCATTAAAGTCATGAGCAGGTGTGATTTTTACACAACCGGTACCTTTTGTCATATCCGCATGTTCATCGCCAACAATAGGAATACGACGATTGACAAAAGGTAATATAACAAATTTACCAATGAGATCTTTATAACGAGGATCTTCAGGATTAACCGCCACACCAGTATCACCAAATAGTGTTTCAGGACGAGTCGTTGCGACAACAAGATAATCTTTACCATCTGCCGTTTTCGCACCATCCGCTAATGGGTAACGCAAATGCCACATTGATCCTTTAACTTCACGATTTTCAACTTCAAGATCTGAAATTGCTGTGCGTAATTTTGGGTCCCAATTCACTAAGCGTTTACCGCGATAAATCAAATCTTCTTGATAAAGTCTTACAAAAACCTCTTTAACAGCATTAGAAAGGCCTTCATCCATCGTAAAACGTTCACGATCCCAATCAACAGAATCACCTAAACGTCTCATCTGCTTAGTAATACTTCCACCTGATTCAGCTTTCCATTGCCAAATTTTTTCAATAAAGGCATCTCGACCATAATCATGGCGAGTTTTATTTTCTTCAGCGGCAATTTTACGTTCTACCACCATTTGGGTAGCAATACCTGCATGGTCAGTACCTGATTGCCAAAGCGTGTTATTACCTTGCATACGGTGATAGCGAATTAATGCATCCATAATAGTTTGTTGAAATGCATGTCCCATATGCAAACTACCCGTTACGTTTGGTGGTGGAATAGCAATGCAATAACTAGGCTGAGATTTGTCACCATTAGGCTTAAAGTAACCACTTTCTTCCCAATGTTGATAGATAGGTTGTTCGATTTCTTGTGGATTATAAGTCGTATTTTTCATAATAAAGGCATCAATCCTAATTCAAGGCATAAAAATGGCTATTATTCTACAGTAAAAAGACATAACAATAAATTGCTAGACGAATAAAGTCGTTGATTAAATCGATTTTCCTAGACGGTAGGAATATGGTAAACAAAAGATCGCTTGTCGATAAGCGATCTTTTATCTCAATAAATGGATTGTTAATGATGATAAATAAAATTATCGATCAATCTAGTTTTACCAATATAAACCGCTAAAGCGCATAGACTATCTTGCTTTAATACATCAACATTGGTTAACGTTGCAAAATCAACAAATTCAATATAGTCAATTTTAGCTAATGGTTCATTATTTATCACGTTTTGCATGGTCTTCAAGATGGTCGCAACTGATTTTTCACCCGCTTTGATCATTTGCTTAGCCTGTTCAATTGAACGATATAAGCAAATAGCGGCTAGGCGTTCTTGTTCAGACAAATAGCTATTGCGCGAACTTTTAGCCAGTCCATCACTTTCACGCACAATCGGGCAACCAATAATTTCGATGGGAATATTGAGATCTTGTACCATTCGTTGAATGACGGCTAATTGTTGCGCATCTTTTTGTCCAAAATAGGCACGATCAGGTTGAGTAATATTAAATAGTTTGGTGACAACTGTACAAACACCTTTAAAATGTCCTGGTCGCTTTTTTCCACAAAGCGCATCAGTTAAACCATTAACATTGACATAGCTATTGAAATTCGCATCATACATTTCATCGGCGGACGGACAAAAAATCAAATCAACGCCCATTTGCTGACAGGCTTTTTTATCTCTTTCTAAATCACGCGGATAGCTAGCTAAGTCTTCTTTAGGTCCAAACTGCATTGGATTAACAAATATGGTAACAATGACTCTTTGATTATCTTTTTTAGCACTAGCCATTAAGCTTTGATGACCTTCATGCAGATAACCCATGGTCGGCACTAAACCAATACTTTCGCCATTGTTACGCCATGATTTAACCTGATCGCGGACTTCATCGATAGTGGTTATAACTTTCATGTTTATTATCCTTCCAAGCTAGTTTGAAAATTCAGATTTGAGTTTGGTCATGATCTCATCATCAATAGCAAACTCATGAATAGGTGCAGGGAATTGTTGCTGTTTAACTTCTTGGCAATAATCCGCAAATGCCTGTTTCATTTGATCACCCATTGGGGCAAAAGATTTAACAAATTTGGACGATACACCATCATACATAGATAACATATCTTGATAGACTAAAACTTGCCCATCACAACCATGACCTGCGCCAATCCCAATAGTAGGAACGCTAACAAGTTCAGTTATAAATTTAGCTAAATCAGCAGGTACACATTCGAGTAAAATTGCCGCAGCGCCTGCCTGTTCAACAGCTAAAGCATCTAAAATAATCGCTTTTGCTGCTTGATAATTTTTACCTTGTACTTTGTAACCACCCAATGCTAATACTGATTGCGGCATTAAGCCAATATGGGCAATGACAGGAATTGAGGCTTGAGCGATCATCTTAATATGCTCACAAAATGCTTGTCCACCTTCAAGCTTCACCGCCTGAGCATTCCCTTCTTGTATCAATCGTCCAGCATTATGTACGGCATCATAAACAGATGCATGGTAAGACATAAACGGTAAATCGGTTACAACCAATGCTTTTTTAGCGCCTCTAGCCACGGCTTTAGAGTGATGGATCATATCGTCCATAGTGACTGATACTGTGCTTTCATAACCCAGCATAACCATACCTAATGAATCACCCACTAATAAACAGTCGACACCGCTATCATCCATCAATTTTGCTGTCGTATAGTCATACGCGGTTAGCATGGTGATCTTTTCTTGATTTTGTTTGCGTTGTTGTAAAGTCAAAATTGTATTTTTCAAGGTAACAGCTCCATTTCTAATTGATGATAATCCCTATCCGGATGTTTTTGACGACTGATATTAACTAATATTGTCGATAGTTGTTGATATAACGGTTTAATATCATTCGGTAAGTTGGCAAGATGTTGTTTTATCGTTTTGATATCATTTCGTTCAACAGGACCTGTTAATGCTTCGATTGGTCCTACATTACAAATATTTTTAGCATTATCTAAAAACAGTGTATGCCATGCTTGTTGGCAAAAACTGCTATCTAATCCACATTTTTCTAGCATATCACTGCCCACTTGAGCTAATGCGACTACATGATTACTCAACATCACACAAGCTGCATGATAAAGCGCTTTATGTTCTGCTGATAATATCGCTATCGAATTACTCAAAGGCGACAATAATTTTTGTAATGCCGGTAATAGCGTTGGATCAGCTTCTAAAGTAAAAGATATTTTTTCCATGCTTTTATAGCTGGTAAAACGATCGTAGATAGCCGATAAAGGATGGAAAGAAAACGAATGTGGATGAACAGTTTGTTGAATGGTGAATATTTGTGAAGTTAGCAAACCACTGCAATGACCAATCCATTTATCATTGATAGGTAACTGACTAAGTGACTGCCAAACCAGACTAATTTGACTATCTGGTACCGTTAAAAAGAGACAATCACAATCATCAACTAAACTTGGTAACGTTAAATAGGTTTTGCTCTCTGTAAAATCACTTGCGATTTGCGCTTGGTCCACATTACGACTATAAAAACCAGCAATTTGTAAACCATTATGTTTAAAATATTTAGCCAGCGTACAACCTACTTTACCCGCACCGATAAAACCAATATTCATCATAAATAACAAAATTTAAACAAAGCGGCATTATAGCCTAATTTGATTGAGATTCAATTTTTAACCCAAAAACAAGATAAAATTCAAGAACTACTCACTAATTAAACCTCAAAAACCCCGCTCCTCAACTTTTTTTTAATAATTTTAAAAAGCCATGCACGCGATTGATAAAGATTAATAATAATCTTGAAAAGTTAAACATCGTCATCCCTGAATTATCATAATGCAATCCTATAAATAATAGATAACATATAATTTATTATTCTTTCCCAAATTATTTGCACATCTTTTTGATGAATTTGCATCTTCTTTTTTCTTAATCTTTTTTATCTTTCCTGTTTTCTGAATTAAGTTGTTTTTTACGTTTATCTTCTTCCAATTTTTTCTTTTGTTTTGATTCTTGTAGGTTTTTGAAAATATGATAAAAAATGACACCAACAGCCATGACGAATAGAAAAAAGATAAATATAGAAGGATCATCTCCATCGCCACCCCTTGAAGGGTGTCTAGAGGAATAATGCGTATGAATTCGTGGGGTATAATAACTTCTGTAAGCCCTAATCCCATACGCATTTTGTATCAGAGTAATAAAAAAAACTAAAGCTACTATTATTTTCGTTTTCATTATTTGTACATCCTTGTAAAGACCAAATTATCCTTAATCCAATCAATCTTAATCTTTTGATTATTTGATACTAAAAATCCTTTTAATTCTAAATACAATGCATCTTTCTACAACAAAAAAACGCAAAAGGAAGTTAAATTCAAGGTACACGTTTACAAGTAGCTTCAATATTAAATTCCATAAAGGTTCTTCTTGGATCACAATGTTCGTATTTTGTAAATGAACTCTCTTTTAATTCATCTTTTGAAATAAACTTATACTCAATTTCAGTTATAATATTATTGATTTGATCTATCGATTCACATTCAATTGCACCATTGAGTTTTGCGTAGTTATCATCAGGAGAAATAGGCGCAATAAACGCATAATATTTTGTTTCTACTGCGAATCCTTCTTCCTGTTTCTCAATAAACGCTACATAACCTGTATTATTGAGTGTATAAGATTGTATTCCTTTCAATTTTGAGTCGTAATAATGATAGCTTGTACCGCGACTATCGTCGACTTTACAATCCCAAGTTCCTTCTAGCATTTCAGCAGTAACTTTTTGTCGCTCTTGACAACCAACTAGAGTCAATAATGATATTGAGAGCGCCAATAAATTTTTAAACATTTTACTTCCTGTATAGAATTGACTATTGTCTATTATAACAAACAATTTAATAAATTCTTCATTAATTTAATAGGTTACACATAGCGACAATATTATTCATAGGTGAAATTTCCTTTCAATAAAGCTTTGCCAACCTTCGACTAAGGTCTTTTTATAATTTGTGATGCTGATAGGATTTTGAAATTTTATTGAGCAGATTTTCCAGCTCCTGATGCCGTCTTTATATAGTATTACTGATGCTAGAACTATCTTGCCACATCAGATATAGCCATTCCTTGTAATAATAAATTTATTGATAACAACCTTATTTTTATAAATTTAAGAACATAAAATTAGGATGGTTTTTAGGTTAAATCTAGCTTCTTTGTAGGTTTTATATCTTTATCGTGCTTGCGATTTTTATTGTTCTTCAATGGGGACAACGTCAATAATATCGCGATATACGCCAGCAAATTCAGGGTTTTGCTCTTGTGTTTAATATTCCACTGTTATTTTACAAAATTAAAAATACAACTTTGCGCCTTAATAAAGTTTGCCTAATTAGTTAGTCAATCATGCTAAAAGCGATGGTGAGATACGCGTTGGTATATAGACTTTTTACAAAAAGCAAAGCGGAAGAATTACCAATTCAATAAGGCTGAGTTTGTGAGTGGATTAATGGTTATACAAAGAAAATAGACTGTTAAATTATCTTTAAAAAAACCTTATAACAAAAATTGCTATAAGGTTTTTTCTCAACAACGATAATTACCAAGCCACACAACTGCTTAAGAAATTATTATAGCTGTCGGTTCTGAAACCAACAACGCCAGTTCCTGATTCAACTACGTAATGATTTTTGGGACTATGGACGGTCGCAGCCCAATAATATGCGTCACCATAATCACTATCATAAACTATCCAATCACTATCCGGATAATATTCCCTGGTTACCTTACCCCATTCAGAGAATATACCACCCATCCATTCGGTAGTCGCACTGTTTCGGTAGCTAATCTTCCTACGGTAAATTTCGCCAACTCCTGGTACACCTTCTTCCCAGTTAATTTGGTTGCCGGATGCGTCGACTTTACGATTAGAGTTTGTAAAATCCCATACTGCCGGTAGATGGTATGTACCATTTAAGGTATTACAACGATCAGAACTAGCAGCCCAATTTTCTGAAGGGCCATCCGGGAAGGCGATCATCCAGCGTTGAATAAAAAATGAATAAAATGCATGAGTTTTGTTGCGATCGGCGTACAATTTAAAAATTGAAGGAACAAAAGTACCGCCATTGCTTGCAGCTGAAGGCCCTTTTAAGGTCACTCGCAATTTTCCGTTATGCTCACTTAAGGCTAAATGTACCCCAGTTCCACCAAGAGATGAAACGTTAGTACCATTGATATCGATAACTTCAGCAACACTTAAGCCGGCAAGTTTAAGGTCGAAAAATAAGTTGTTAGATCCAATCGTTGGAAAATTGTTTCCCGGATTATCGGTATCATTTATCGTAAAGCCCTTACCTCTAACCCAAGTGTTATCTACATCACCTTCATTGTTAATATTCGGTTGTGCATAACAAAATTTAACCCCAGAAGCGACTTTCGGGTACATATAATAAGCGTGTTGTTCGCCGATAAAAGAACTTTGGTTAGGAATACCATATTGCGTGCTGATCGTGCCATTGTCAGCAGATATCAATAACTTAAAAGGGGCATCACAAGGATCTAATACAGCATTTTGATTATTTTTAACAAAATTGGTTAGATCATTACCGTCACCGTCAGTCCAATTTACCAGTAAATCGCCAGTTATTACCGGGTTATTATCGCCGTCATCATCACCCCAAAAATTAGAATTGAGGATGACATCTTGAATCGGTAGTCGAGGGTAATTCGCGTTTTGCGAAGGCAATGTGACGATAGTTTTTATATCGGAGAATTTGACATCTTCGTTATCAAATTTAATCGGATGTTCAGTCGATGAGGTATCAGTATGCGCAGTGATTTCTTCACCATTGGGTAATGTGATTGACAACAAAGGGGATAGATACTCCGATTTGGTTTGTCCATTATCAAATGATACATAAGGTGGGTAACCTTCGATACTTTTTAAGGTGGATACCGAGATTGACGTAGCTGAATTAGATATAGTAAGCAAGCCTAAAGTTGATAGTAATATTTTTTTCTTTTTAAGAAGAAAATTGTATTTGAACATATTTTAGTCCTTTTTTGTTACAACTTGTTTTTTATTGTTTTTTTTATTGTATTTTGATCTTTCCTGATCTTTTCGAGAGTATAAATTAAAGATATTTGTTAATCAATTTGTTATACCTATCGTATTAGTCAGAGAAAATTAATCTTGGATATTTTTTGAACACAATCTAGAGGATTTGGATTTAACGCTACAGTGATGAAGAGAAACTACATAAATATTACAGGTATAATCGACTCAACTACTGGAATTCCCCATCTCTTTTACTGATAAATCTAGCAATGCTAGCTAATTAAGATCGGAATGGTTTTAAGATTAAAGCCTGCTTGTTTATAGGTTTTATACCTTTCACGGGCTAGCGATTTTTGTTGTTCTTCGATAGGGACAAAGTCAATAATATCGCGGTATACACCAGCAAATTCAGGGTATTGCTCTTGTAGATTGATAAGTAAGTGACGTGAACCATTGCTACTGCGCTTTTGTGGCCAACAGATTTCGACAGGTGATCCGCTTTTCAGGCCTTCGCCAGCTAGATTATGGGGAACAAAATTTTCAGTATCGAGTTGCCATAAATATTCATCAATACGTTCAGCTTGAGCTTGATCTTGACAGGCCACTAACACACGTTGCCGATTTTGCCATGCTTCAACAATTTTTTCACACGCTAGCTTTTCTTTGAATAAAACCCCGGCTTCATTGGCTGGGGTTGGGTTTTCAAGTAGATAAAATATCACTTTTTTCATGTATTTACTCATTTTTGGTTAAGTAAGTATTGAATTAACATCGCGACTGGTCTGCCTGTAGCGCCTTTGTTTGCACCCGATTTCCAAGCTGTTCCTGCAATATCAAGATGTGCCCATTGGTATTTTTCAGTAAAGCGAGATAGGAAACAAGCGGCTGTAATCGTTCCTCCATCTCGACCAGCAGCATTGACAATGTCAGCGCAGGTTGATTTGATTTGTTCTTGGAAATCACTATCAATCGGTAATGACCACGCTTTGTCCCCTGCTTGATTTGAAGAATTCACAAGTTGTTCAGTAAGTTCTGCGTTATTTCCCATCACCCCAGTATAATGATGACCGAGTGCAATGATACAAGCACCAGTAAGTGTAGCAATGTCAATCACAGTCTTTGGTTGGAAACGTTCAACATAAGTTAAAGCATCGCATAATACTAAACGACCTTCTGCATCGGTATTGATGATTTCAACGGTGGTGCCCGACATGGTGGTTAAGATATCACCAGGACGGTATGAATTACCATCTGGCATGTTTTCACAACCAGCCATCACGCCAACTACGTTGATAGGTAGTTTTAATTCAGCCACAGCTTGCATTACACCAAACACAGTGGCAGCACCACACATATCATATTTCATTTCATCCATACCGGCTGAGGGTTTGATGGATATGCCACCTGAATCGAAGGTTAATCCTTTACCAACTAATACATATGGTTTGGCTTTTTTGTCTTTGGCGCCATGATATTCTATGACCGTCATAATTGATTCATTAGCTGAGCCTCGTCCAACCGCTAAATAAGCGTTCATGTTGAGTTTAGCAAGCTCTTTTTCACCTAAGCATGTTACTTTCAAGCTTGAATGCTGTTTACCTAAACTTTTACCCTGCTCTGCTAAGTATTTAGCATTGCCGATGTTAGATGGCATGTTGGCAATGTTTTTGGTACTGACAATAGCATTTGCAATAATTTGTCCTTGCGATAATTGACTTTCAACATGCTTGATTGTTTTTTTATCACTATAAAGTAGCGTTACTTTTTGTAAGCTTGGTTTTTCTGATTTTGTTGATTTGAATTGGTCAAAGCTATAGGTTAATTCGCTAGTAATTTGTGGTAGTTGTTTAGCAATTTCACCACTTATTGCAGGATTTAGAGTTAGAATGTCCCAACTGATATTTTTAACTTGTTTAGTTATTAACTCTTTTGTAGCTGCTTGTATCATTTTTTTTGCAGCGTTAATATCAAAATTTTTTGCTTGGCCACACCCTACAACCAATATTTTCGGAGAATTCGGGCTAGCGTATAAAAAGGTGGTTTTGCCTAATTCGCAGTTAATGTCACCTGACTTGATCAGCTGACTAATCATACCCTTGGTTAATTCATCTATATCCTTGATTAAACTAGTTTGTTTCTTGCCTAATTGGACAGTTACCACTAAACATTCTTCTTTTTGTAATGTGATTAATGAGCTGTTTTTGATTGAGTATTTCATAGCGTTCTCTTGTAAGATTTTTATGGTGAATAGTAACATTTTATCGGTTCATTAAACGATAGCAACAAAAAGATAACGAAACAACGCAAATCAGATTATAATAGTGCGATTTGATAAAACGGATAGATAGGTAAAAAAGTGATAATTCGCCGATATTTAATTAAAGAGACGATGAAAACACAAGGTGCAATACTGTTTATTTTATTGCTAATTTTCTTTTCTCAAAAATTAATCAGAATTTTATCCAGCGCTATTGATGGCAGTATTCCGCGAGATTTGATTATGCCACTTTTAGTGTTAGGTGTATCGAATATGGCTGATCTTATTTTGCCACTAAGTCTGTTTTTAGGTGTGCTTGTTACCTTTGGTCGACTTTATTCGGATAGCGAGATGGTCGCAATGCATGCATGTGGGATTAAGAGGAGACTTAACTATCAAGTTGTGCTATTTCTGTGTGTGATCACCTGTATATTTACAGCACTCAATAGCCTTTGGTTTGGGCCTTGGTCTAGCGTGAGACAAGATCAGCTAGTCGAAAATGCCAAGATTAATCCAAGTTTAGCCGGTTTGTTAGCAGGACAATTTCAACAAACACCTGATGGCAATTCGGTGATTTATATTGGTAATGTTGATCATAATAAGCTAGATAGCGTATTTATTGCCCAAATCAATCCGAAAAATGCTCAACGCCCTTCTATTATTATTGCTAATAAAGGCAAAACCGAAGAAGATAAAGATGGTAATCAAATCATCACACTTGAAAATGCAAACCGTTATGAAGGCACGGCACAGTTAAAAGATTTTAGAATATCAAATTTTCATAACTATTTAGGTATTATTAAACCTAAGGAACTAGATACCAACATTGATGATGATAAAGTGGATGTTCAACAATTAGGATTGCTTGAGCTTCATGAAAATCCAACACCTAAGGCTAATGCTGAATTTTATTGGCGATTGACGTTGATAATTTCGGTTCCTTTGATGGCTTTTTTAGTGATTCCATTAAGTGTTTCTAACCCAAGACAAGGACGGCTTGCACAAATTTTACCCGCGTTACTGCTTTATTTAGTCTATTTTTTACTTTCTAGTTCGGTTAAAGCTAATGCTGGTAAAGGTCGCTTAGATCCCGCTTTGTGGTTTTATCTGATTAATCTAGGGTATTTTGTTCTGGCTTTGATTTTAAATTGTTGGGATAACTTATTTATGCGTAAACTTCGTTTAAAATTTATTGCGTCTTAAGGGGAGAACGATGTTTTCGATTTTAGATCGCTATATTGGTAAAACTATTTTAAATACCATTGGCATTTGCTTATTTTTATTAATTAGTTTGTCAGGAATTATTCGTTTTATTGACCAACTTAGAAAAATCAAAGTTGATTATGATGCCTTGTCAGTGGGTTTTTATTCTTTGCTAATGGTACCTAAAGATATAGAAATATTTTTCCCTATGGCAGCACTTTTAGGCGGCTTAATCGGTTTAGGGATTTTAGCTTCAAGAAGCGAGCTTATTGTGATGGAAACTTCAGGCTTTAGCCGTTTTAAAATTGCATTAGCTGTGATGAAAACTGCTCTCCCTTTAGTGCTTATAACAATGGCAATTGGTGAATGGGTTGCGCCTATCAGTGAACAAACCGCTCGTAATATGCGCTCAGAAAAGCTTTATGGTAATTCTTTATTAGCTCAACAAGGCAGTTTATGGGCGAAAGATGGTAATGATTATATCTATATCGACCATGTTAATAATGATAGTTCTATCTCAAATATTGATATTTATAAAGTTGATAAAAATAAATTACTATCGATTACTCATGCTGATAGCGGAGTGTTTGAAAATGGAAGTTGGACGTTATCACAAATCGAGATGAATGATTTAACCAATCCACAACAAATAACGGGTACGAACTCACTTACTATGCAGTGGAAAACTAATATCACACCTGATAAGTTGAGTATTGTAGCTTTTGACCCTGATTCATTGTCAGCATCAGGACTCTATCAATATTCGCAATATTTGAAAAATTCGGGCCAAGATACAAAATATTATGATTTGTTATTTTGGAAAAAGCTGATTAAACCCGTTTCAGTTGCAGTGATGTTGTTGTTGGCCTTATCTTTCATTTTTGGACCATTACGAAGTGTATCTATGGGTATTAGGGTGATTATAGGTATTACTTTTGGCTTTATCTTTTATATCGCCGATAATCTTTTTGCTCAAGCCAGTATTGTGATGGGCATTTACCCTATCGTTGGCTCCATGATAACGAGCTTTGTGTTTTTGTTAATCAGTTATATTTTATTTAAAAGAAAAAATTAAATTATAGCTTTGATCTCCTACGATATTGGCATATAAAATTGATAAGTTATATGCCAATTTCATCCGCAATATTCATCAAAATTTCCTTTATGTATACCAATTAAGTTAAACAATGATTTTGTAGGCTTCAGGCTAAGGTTGATTGGTTTAGTTCGCACCCTTTATTTAAATAAAGGATGCGTAAGATTAATTTATTTAAATAATTTTAAGTAGTCACCATAGCCTTGAGCTTCTAATTCTTCTTTTGGTATGAACTTTAGCGCTGCAGAGTTGATACAGTAGCGCAATCCCCCTAAAGCTGCAGGCCCATCATTAAATACATGACCAAGATGTGAATCAGCTTCTAATGAGCGGACTTCTATCCTACGCATTCCATGGCTGTTATCTTCTTTTTCAACAATTTGTTTAATCGGTTTAGAGAAACTTGGCCAACCACAGCCTGAATCAAACTTATCTAGTGAGGTAAACAGTGGTTCACCAGAGACGATATCAACGTAGATCCCATCGCGGTGGTTAGCGTTATATTGATTATCAAATGGAGGTTCTGTACCATTTTGCTGCGTAACATGATATTGCATTGGTGTTAGTGCTGATATAGCTTTATCTTTCATTGATTTGTTCATGTTGTATCTGCCTCACGTTATAAATGTGATATAAATAAACGTTTAAATTTGTGTTAATCATTGCTACTTAACATTGATTGCAATACTTTATCTTTAACCCAAAAATAGTGGTACAACGCACCTAATACATGAAATATAACTAAAATAGCTAGTACATAAGAACTAATCAAATGTAATGAATGAAACATTTGGTGATATGGCATATCAATAGCAGGGATCGATATTAAACCAAATATATTAAGGTCCCTTCCACTCATTAAATACCCCGATAATGGCGTAATTAGCAGTAAAAGGTAGATCACTCCTTGAGTGGATTTTGACAAAATTCGTTGCAGTTTTTTGTCTTTCGGTAAGACATCAGGCACACCTTGACTGCGGATCACCATAATTCGCCATATTGTTAATAGCAAAACAAGCACTCCAAAGGATTTATGTAATAAATAGACTATTGCCATTCCACCCAATATATGTGACATTGTCACTTTAATTAAAAGGAGCATTGTTACCATTATGACAAGTAAAGCCGATGTCCAATGAATCCATTTTTGTTTACTGCTATATTGCGGGTACTTTTGCATATTTACTCACTTTTGGTTGTTGACTTATCTTGCCAGTTATCTGCAATAAAATTAGCTCGTCCAGATAATTGATAATAACGGTTATAATGTTCTGGCTGTTTTTTATAGTAATCTTGATGATACTCTTCGGCGGGATAAAATATTGTTGCCGGTTCTATAGCGACATCAATCGGATGATTAAATCGTTTGCTTTCTTCAAGCGCTTGTTTAGATGCGATCGCTTGCTGTTGTTGTAATTTGTTATGATAAAATATTACTGGACGATAAGAATCGCCACGATCGGCAAATTGTCCTTGCGAATCTGTCGGGTCAATTTGTTGCCAAAAAATATCCAGTAATTTTTTATAGCTGATCATCGTTGGATCAAAGGTAATTTGCACCGCTTCTGTATGGCCTGTGTTGCCTTGGCAAACTTGTTGATAAGTTGGATTTTCCGTATGACCACCAGTGTAACCTGAGATCACATTAATAACGCCTTCATATTTGTCGAAAGGTTTTACCATACACCAGAAACATCCACCTGCAAATGTTGCTTGTTCATATTGTTGCATAAAAACCTCCAATTAACTTACATTAACAGAAACGATCTTTATAAAAAATACAACACTTACTTTGCTTTTTAAATGATGTGTTCATATTACTTGAAACTGGTCAAATAAGCACCATATTATTCATCTAATATAAATTTTTAGGAGGTGTAATTATGGTTAGTGGCTGGGCATCTGACGATGCCGTTAACCAACAGATCGAAAGTACAATCACAGATGCTATCGAAATCGCCAGACGCCAACTAAAACACGATAAACCTAGTGCCGAATTTTGTGTTGAATGTGGCGATACTATTGCAAAAGCCAGACAAATTGCCTTACCAGGTGTGCAATACTGTTTAGCTTGCCAACAAGAAATAGATAAGCAATTGGCAAAATCTGCAATATTATATAATCGACGTGGTAGTAAAGATAGCCAACTAAGATAACAAGCTCTTAATAAGGGGGATTGAGTAAAACTCCTTCCCCTTTTATATTTTGCTTTCCTCAATTATTCTTTATTTTTTGAATTACGAACTTCATCATAAGGGTAAACTAATAATTTACCATCAAACCATTCTGCACAAAAAACTTCATCAATATCTTTATAACCTTGTTTTTTGATTTCATTCTTAAGCCATGTTTCACTTTTGTGGAGTTGTTCAAGGTTGTCTTGACTAATAGCGCCATTTTCAATCACCAGTACTGCGATATCTTTATCTCCTTTCTTGATAATGGTTAAAGATCCATTTAATTCGTACCACACTTGTTTTAATTCACTAAATGCGCAAATTCCTTGAATATTGATTAGCGTTTCAAAATCTCTAACAGGTAAATTCGCTTTTTTGAAATTTTCAGAGATTAGATTGCCATTTTTGATTAATTGTATAGGTTCACCATCAATAGCATCTCGCAGTTTTGAATTTTTAGATTTGATAAATCGTACTAAGATAAGAAGACCTGCCCAAATCGCCACAGCTCCAGCGGCTTCCCACGCAGAAACATTAGCATTAAGTAATGTTCCACCTACCAATGCACCAATAACCATGCTACCAACCTGATCCAGCTGTGACATCGGTGCGATTTGGCTTTTTCCTGATAATTTGACATAAATAAGTAAAATGATAAGTGCAATTAAAAATTTTGGTGCCATTTCAAGTAAATACATTCCTGCCTCCAAGTGTAGATCCAATCTAAACGACCATTGCTTAGCTATCTGGTCTAATCGGATAAATAAAAGATGTATTACGAATTAACTAAATTTTTATTTATTTGAAATCAATGACTACTTGTTTTTTAATAGAGATTAGAAAGTTTAATACGAGAGCATTGTTATTCTACTCCAAAAAGGATTTTAAAAAAATGATACTTGCAATAGATGTTTACTATTTAAATGATAAGGCAAAAACTGTTGGCATTTTATTTGAGCAATTTACTGATGGTATCAATGAGATAAAATCTGCTATCAATGATTATCAATCGAATGTTCTGCCTTATCAATCAGGCCAATTTTATAAACGTGAATTACCTTGTATATTAGCATTATTGTCTCAGGTTGATCTCAATTTGATTGATGTGATTATAGTCGATGGTTATGTTCATTTGAATGATGGTAATCTTGGTTTAGGTGGTTATCTTTATGAAGCACTGGATAAAAAGATACCTATTATCGGCGTTGCAAAAAAATCTTTTACAGATAATAAACAATATGCCATTGAAGTAATGCGTGGTAAAAGTAATAATCCAATCTATATAACATCATTAGGAATGTTACTTAAAGAGGCAGCAAATCATATTCAATCAATGGCCGGCAAATATCGCATACCAGATTTACTGACCTATTTGGATCAACAAACTAAGTTGTTTAAATTCGAATAATACAATAAAAATGGTTAAATAGGTTTATGTTATTAATTCACCAAAATACTATTGATATAGATTTTAATATAGTCTTCATATTAGTCATTTAATATTAATAATTTGCACCAAAGAGTTTATATATTGACTATCTTTCGTTTATCTTTTTTTAACTTAAGTTGTTTATTAAAACGCTAGAATTTTTAAGCCAAACTTTTATGTAATATATTTAAGATGTTTCTTAGATCTTTTACATCTAGCTGCCCTGGTGCAGATGCATTTTTTGCTGCACCAAAAGTGAGGTCTGACCCAAAAGTTTCACCTGCAATTCGGCTAATCGCACCTGTTCCAGCCATTGCCATAGTAATTAGTGGTTTACGTGCATATTTGTCTTTCATTTCAGCTGTTGCAGCAAGTAAGTTAATTACATCTTCACGCGAACGTGGCATTACGGCAATTTTAGGAATATCTACACCAAGATCCTGCATTTTGCGTAATCTTGCTACAATTTCATCTTTTGGCGGAGTCTTATCAAAGTCATGATTGGAGGCTATCACTAAAACGTTATGCTGATGAGCCAACTGGACAATTTCTTCAACATATTTGTCACCAGTGAAAACTTCGATATCGACAAGATCAATTAAACCACTTTTTATCATCTGTTTATTAAGGTTGATATAAAATTCAATCGTAGCAGGATAAACTCCGCCTTCATTAGCGGTACGGAATGTAAATAAAATGGGTTTGTAGCCAATGATTGTTTGTAATTTATTTGCTGTTTGTTTTACTTTTTCAACATCATCAACTTTTTGAAAATGGTCTACTCTCCATTCAACCATATCAAAGTCAATTTTTGTCAAAAATTCAGCTTCATTAACTAATTCTTGTTCTGTTTTTCCTACAATTGGAACAATAATTTTAGGCGCTCCAACACCAATATCTAAACCTTTAACTGTAATTTTTGACATCTATCCACCAATTTATCTTTTCTACTCTCTTAATTTAATTGACTGAGAGAATAGTCTGTAGTTATAAATAATTTTAATAAGTTAACTAAAATTTTTAGTCATTAAAGCCCATTTTTTCTTTAACATAATCAATTGGAGCTTCTTTTCCTGTCCAAATTTTAATTTGTGCATGACCTTGCCATAACATCATACCTATACCGTTTAACGTTTTACAACCTTGCGATTCGGCTAGTTCTAATAATTTTGTTTTACGTGGACTGTAAATACAATCGGTTACGACGAGATCTTTTCTTAGCATAGTTGGATCGGTAATTAAGCTTTTTCCTTCTGACGGCTTCATACCAATACCAGTAGCATTGCATAATACTGCACTTTCAGCAATTTCCTGACGTAATTTTGAGTGATCAGCTAAATCATAAACTACTGCTTCACAGTCAGTTTTTGCATTTATTCGGTTAACTATTTCTACAATTTTGTCAAAGCATTCATCTTTTTGATTAAAAATTGAAATCTTTTTAACGCCATCTAATGCGGCTTGTACGGCAATAGCACTTGCAGCACCGCCTCCACCAAGTAAAGTCAACTTTTTACCTATAACATCAACACCCGCCTCTTTTAATGAGCGCATATATCCTATTCCATCAGTATTATATCCGGTTAATACTCCATCATCATTTGAAATGGTATTACAGGCTCCAATAAGCTCTACTGCTGGTGTTAATTTATCTAAATATTGGCACACGAGTTGTTTATTCGGCATTGAAACAGCACTACCGCGTAAACCTAATGCACGTAAGCCTTTTATAGCATCAGGTAATTTTTCTTGCGTCACTTCAAAAGCTAAATAGACATAGGGAATATCTAATTTAGAGTAAATTATATTTTGCATTTTTGGTGATAAGCTGTGCCGAATTGGATATGCCATTAATCCAATTAATAAAAAGTGTCCATCAATATTAGCTCTCATGCTTCTCTCCAATTATTAATGATTAAAATTCAGCGAGTTTTTTAAGTAATCTTTTCGTATCTTATAGATACATTTTTGCTCGTTCAATTGGAGAATGACTCAATAAAAATTCATCATCACTACGCTAAATTGAAGTTGGCATTTCATGTAAAGATTTTAGTAATGTTATTACCTCAATACCACCTCGCTCGGTGATAATTGATAATTCTTGCTTAATAAAGTAACTCCTAACTGTTATTAAGCTTTTCTCAAATTATATAATCGCATTTGATAATTCTTAGATGTTTTTTCAAACCTAGGATTAATACTAAAAACACCAACATTAAGCCATAAAAAACACGAAAATCAACGATAAATACTTTCCAGTATTATTTTGATGTTTAAGATAACTTTCTAAAAATTCTAGGCTTACTAATTTACCATTTTTTTTACTTTAAATTACTTATCATCGTAAAGCACCTTATCGTGATAAGGTGCTTTTTTAGTATTGCTGAAAGTCATTAAATTTTATTCATATCAATAACTTTTTTGAAACGTGAATAAACAATTAATCCTAATATTACACTTGATAATGCAACAACTAGATCGACTAAGATAGCATAGCTAACATTGATTAATGCTAACTTAGGGACTATTAGGGGAATGACAATAAATGATAAACCACTGAAAGTATACATTGTTCCAACTGCAAACCCTTTACGATCAGGAAATAGCTGCTGCATAACAACTAAGGTGAGTTGTAATATACCTCCTGCTGCTGTTAATCCCATTCCTATTGCCACAATTAAACTCATTGTAGGATTAAGATTAAATAAAAACATTAATAAAGTTAATGCAGAAAGTAACGGCAATATAATAATGCAATAAATTGGTTTTATGAATTTTTTAACAATATAGGCTGTTGTAAACACAGAAATTATTGATGCAGTACTATAATAACTAATCAATTGTTTGGAAGCGATTGGTTCCATTCCTATACCTTTCTCTGCAATCGCAGGTAGCCATTGTAAAATGATGACAAAGGTTGCAGTGGTGGTGAAGCCCATAATTATTAATAAAATACCTTCAAAGAAAATATTCGGTTTACCAATGAAATAGTCACTATGGCCTTCATTGCCACAAATAACTGTATTTTTGGAAGGAAATGTTCTTGGCGCCAAAAGTAAAAAATTAATAATGATAAAAGTAACAAAACCAATGAAAGCATAGCCATACCATAAATCATAAGCATGAAAGAATGTAACAATGAATGGTAAGACTAACGTTCCTATTGAAATAAATGCTTTAATTAAAACACTTGCAGTACCTGCCGAACGAGGAAAGCATTCGGTTAAAGCAGGCATGGAGCCGGTATCTAAAAATGAGTTTCCAGCACCAATAAACATAGCCAAACAAAATGCAACATGTATATTGTGACAAAAGAGAGTCCCAACGAAAAAGATAATATAACAAGACATGCCCATAAGGATAAATGGTTTGCGTCCAAATTTATCAGATAGTATTCCTCCAATAAACATTAATAATATTTTTCCATATCCTATTCCTGATGCAACGTAACCAATACCTATAACATCATCAGTTTTTAATTGTGCAGAAATTTCGACAGAAAATTGCATAATTACTATTAAAGCAATACTTTGAATAATGTAATTAGCATAGATAGAGCCAGCTATCGAATATGAGCTGTGATTACTCATTAGTTAATACTCCAATACAAATTTAAAAATCTTATAAAACTAACTGGCTCAATATTAGCGGTAAAAGTATCTGAATAAAAGGAAAAATAATCTTTGAAATAGTTTTATTAATTAATTATTGTTAATTTAGATAAATTTTTTAAATAATCATCTCAGAATTGAAAAATGGAGGAGCATTTTTTAAAAGATTATAAAAAATTGAATATTTCTAGCTATGAAAAAAATCTAGATAGTTTATTTGTAATACGAATTGAGTAATGAATTTCAATGATAAATTTGATTGAGGATAATGATTGAAAAAAAATTGGAGCGGGAAACGAGGTTCGAACTCGCGACCTCAACCTTGGCAAGGTTGCGCTCTACCAACTGAGCTATTCCCGCTTACAAAAAAAAGTGTTTTTAATGGTGCCCGGGGCGAGACTTGAACTCGCACGGCCAAAAAGGCCGAGGGATTTTAAATCCCTTGTGTCTACCGATTTCACCACCCGGGCTCAAAACTTATTACCGAAAGGTAACTGCGTTTTGGATGCTGTGCATTTTACCTATCTTAAAATTTACGTCAATAAAAAAATTAAAATAATTGTCTAACTGCTCAATGTTTGTCACATTTAAGGAAATTTTAATCAATTCCCTTAAAATTTGGATTTAATATAAATAAAAATTTTGGCTAATGTTTTGTTACTAATTAGACGCTGAAAGATGATCCACAACCACAGGTTGTAGTTGCGTTTGGGTTATCAACAACAAAACGAGAACCCTGCAATCCTTCAATATAGTCTATAGTTCCTCCAACAAGATATTGTAAACTCATAGGGTCAATAATAAGTGAGACACCATTTTTTTCGATCGCCAGATCATCTTCATTTACTTTTTCATCAAATGTGAAACCATACTGGAATCCACTACAACCACCACCAGTGATATAGACTCTTAATTTAAGATTTGGATTTTCTTCTTCCGTTACTAAAGTTTTTACCTTGTTTGCAGCAGCATCAGTAAAATTAATGGGTAACGCATCGCTCATTTTATTCTCCTACTTTAAGTACTGATATATTATATACTCTTGAAAAAATAAAATACAAAATGAAAACATCAATTAGTTAAATTTGTAATAGCTTGCTTGAATTTAAGTTAATTTTATGAATAAATACGACAACAATTACTATAAAGAAGACCATAATTATGCTTAAAACATTTAAATCTGAAATACTTTACCGCGAAGCAATGGCTTTTATGCCAGGTGGTGTTAATTCACCTGTACGTGCTTTTAATGGAGTTGGTGGTACGCCATTATTTATAGAGAAAGCTAATGGTGCTTATATTTATGATGTTGATGAAAAAGCTTATATTGATTATGTCGGATCTTGGGGACCTATGATTTTAGGTCATAATGACCCTGATGTTGCCAATGCAGTTATTAACGCTGTTCGTAATGGTTTGAGTTATGGTGCGCCAACCGAAATCGAAACAAAAATGGCTAACCTAGTTACACAATTAATTCCATCAATAGAAATGTTACGTATGGTGAATTCAGGCACTGAGGCAACTATGAGTGCAATTCGCCTTGCACGAGGCTATACAGGACGTGACAAAATAATCAAATTTGAAGGTTGTTACCATGGACATGCTGACTATTTGCTTGTTAAAGCCGGTTCTGGTGCGCTCACTTTTGGGCACCCTACTTCACCGGGTGTGCCTGAGGATTTTGTTAAACATACATTAGTTTGTGATTATAACGATTTAGAATCAGTAAAAAAACAATTTGAGCAATATCCTAATGAAATTGCTGCAATTATTATTGAACCTGTGGCAGGCAATATGAATTGTGTCCCAGCTAAAAATTCGTTTTTACAAGGATTAAGAAGCTTGTGTGATACTTACGGGGCTTTATTAATTATTGATGAGGTGATGACTGGGTTTAGGGTTTCACTTGGCGGAGCTCAAGAGTATTATGATTTAGTTCCTGATTTGACTTGCTTAGGTAAGATTATAGGTGGCGGTATGCCTGTAGGTGCTTTTGGCGGGCGTGCTGAAATTATGCAACAATTAGCACCAACTGGACCAATTTATCAAGCAGGAACACTTTCAGGGAATCCTGTTGCTATGGCAGCGGGTTATGCCACGTTGACAAAGTTAATGGATGTTGGTATTTATTCAGAGTTAGAAGAAAAAACTGCCTCACTAGTTAATGGCCTATATGCAGAAGCAAAACGATATAATATTCCGTTTGTGGTTAATCATGCTGGAGGAATGTTTGGATTTTTCTTTACAAATGCTCTAGAAGTGAGCAGTTATAAGGATGTAATGAATTGTGATGTTGAATTATTCAAGAAATTCTATCATCATATGCTCGCCGAAGGGGTTTACTTTGCGCCTTCAGCTTTCGAAGCAGGTTTCATGTCACTTATGCACACAGATAAAGAAATCGATCATACGATTGATGCAGCAAGTCGTTTTTTAAAAAACATAAGTTAATTTGATAAAATATAGTAAATTATACCCATAGCGCTTAAAATTTTAACTATTAACATAGGTAATAAATTTATGGTTAATCCTTTAAAAGAAGGTGAAAAAGCACCTCAATTTTCTCTGCCTGATCAGGATGGTGAGCTAATTAGTTCAAAAGATTTCAAAGGTCAGCGTATTTTGCTCTATTTCTATCCGAAAGCGATGACTCCTGGTTGTACAGTACAAGCTTGCAATTTACGAGACAGTGCTGACGATTTTAAGAAATATAATGTAGTTGTTATTGGTATTAGTACGGATAAACCTGAAAAACTGTCGCGTTTTGTTGATAAAGAATTGTTGAATTTTACTCTACTTTCAGATGAGGATCATAAAACCTCTGAAGCGTTTGGTGTTTGGGGCGAAAAAGAGTTTATGGGAAAAACTTATGACGGTATCCATCGTATAAGCTTTTTGATTGGTAAAGATGGTAAGATCGAGAAAGTCTTTGATGACTTCAAAACGACCAACCATCACACTGTGGTTTTAGATTATCTTAAGAACCATAGTTAACACTTCTAATTAAAGCAGATTATATTTTCATTAATCTGCTTTTTTTTCACTTTTAATATTATTAATCTCTTCAAGATTTGGCCAAGCATTTATAATCGCTTTAACTAAAGTTGCTAACGGTATAGCAAAAAATACGCCCCAAAATCCCCATAACCCGCCAAAAATGATAACAGCTACAATAATCACTAAAGGATGCAAGTTAAGTTTTTCAGAGAAAAGATAAGGAACCAATAAATTGCCATCAAGAGCCTGAATAAGGATATAAAAGAACATTAAATATCCAAATTGTGCAGTTACCCCCCATTGGAAAAGTGCAATTAGGACAATAGGGATACTTGAAATAATAATACCAATGTAAGGAATAAGTACTGAAACACCAACTAACACTGCTAACAATAATCCATAATCTAAACCAAAATACCAAAATGGAATATAGACACAGGCAGTTAAAATAATGATGTGTAAAACATTACCGACTATGTAATTAGATATTTGTTGATCCATCTCTGTAGCTACTTTGTTTAATATTGTTCGATTTTTTGGTAATATTTTCGAACAATATCCCCATATCTTAGATTTATCTTTCAATAAGAAAAACATAATAATCGGAACTAATACCGCATTTATAGCAACAGAAACTAAGCTAAACAGTGAGCTGATTGAAAACTGGAGCAATGAGTTACCTGTTTGCATGACTTTATTAGTTATACCTTGGAGTATTGAGTCAAATAGACCAACATCGATAAGCTCCGGATAATGTTCAGGCAATGATGTGATGAATTTATTAACAAAATTCAACATATTTGGAATATTTGTTATTAAACTAACACCTTGTTGCCAAATCAATGGTAACAAAATCATAATTCCGGTTAAGCCGACAAACATAAATACAAATAGTACAATAACAACAGCTAATGTGTGAGGAACTCTCTTTTGTTGTAAATACTTAACCGGTCTATCTAGTAGATAAGATAAAACGATAGCAATCAAAATAGGCAGTAAAATTTTATTGAAAAAATAGATGATAAAAAATAAAACAATGATAACAATCATTAACGAAACCACATGAGGATCGCTAAAGCGTTTTTTGTACCATTCAATAAACAATTTTAACATCTATAACTCCTTTTTGTAGTTTATTAATCTAACCTATTTTTTGAAACCACCCAAGATTCCTCGAGTAATTTGTCTTCCAATTTGATTTACCATCTGTCTGGTCGCACTTTTAGCAACACTTTGAACGATACCGTCATGCTGTCCACCTTTTGGGCCGGTTCTACCAAAAATAAGTGAACTTAAAAAGTCCATTATACCACCATGTTCCTCTTTATCAGATGGATTCTGATTGGAATCAGTTTCTATTGAATTTTGACTATTTTCAGTATTTATACTAAAACCCTGTTTAAGTTTTTCGTAGGCTGATTCGCGATCGATGGTTTTTGAATATTTATCATAAAAGCGAGATTTTTGAATAATCGTCAACTGTTTTTCTATATCCATAGGCCCCATTTTTGATTCTGGCGCTATTATCATTCCGCGTTGAACAATATTAGGGCGCCCCTTTTCATCTAGAAATGAAATTAAAGCCTCTCCTACCCCAAGCTCCATAATAGCTTTTTCAGTGTTAAAATTTGGGTTAGCTCGCATGGTTTGAGCTGCCACTTTGACTGCTTTTTGATCTTTAGGTGTAAATGCTCGTAAAGCGTGCTGCACTCGATTCCCCAATTGACCAAGGATAGTTTCTGGAATATCGGTTGGGCTTTGTGTAGCAAAATAAATCCCCACTCCTTTAGAACGAATAAGGCGAACAACTTGTTCGATTTTTTCTAATAATGCGGGAGAAATATCATTAAAAAGTAAATGTGCTTCGTCAAAGAAAAATACAAGTTTTGGTTTATCAAGGTCACCTACTTCTGGTAAATGCTCGAATAGTTCTGATAATAACCAAAGTAAAAATACTGAATATAATTTTGGTGAATTATATAATTTACTGGCAGATAAAATATTAATAACACCACGACCATCAACATTAGTTTGCATTAAATCATGTATATCAAACATCGGCTCACCTAGGAAGAATTCAGCACCTTGCTGTTCTAAAGTAAGCAATCCACGTTGAATAGCACCAATAGTTGATAAACTTATATTGCCATATTGGGTAGTAAATTTTTTAGCGTTATCACCAATAAATTGGATGAATGTTCTTAAATCCTTAAAGTCTAGTAATAATAATCCATTATCATCGGCAATTTTAAAAACTAATTGTAGAACGCCAGATTGAATGTCATTGAGATTTAATAATCGACCTAATAATATAGGACCTATATCGGAAACTGTACTGCGAACGGGAATACCATTTTCACCAAATACATCCCATATTTCTAAAGGAGAAGAATTAGGAAGCCAATCTTTTACACCAATACTTTCTAGCCGTGCTTTTAATTTTTCAGATAATAGGCCATTTTCCCCTAAACCGGTCAAATCACCTTTTACATCAGCAAGAAACACGGGTACACCAATCTGCGAGAATTTTTCCGCCATCTTTTGTAGGGTTACGGTTTTACCTGTACCTGTTGCACCAGTAATTAAACCATGGCGATTAGCCAACGATGCAAGGATGTATAAATCATTACCTTCACTTTTTGCAATAACGATCTTTTCATTCATAGACATCTCCCATTCAAAAATTGCTATTAAAACAATTGAGAATATTGTAAGCTGAATTATTGTTAACTGCTATTATTTTAATTAATCTTATAAGGAGGCTGTATGTTTCCAGAATACCGTGATTTAATCTCTAAACTAAAAAACTCAGATTTACATTTCCAAAAATTATTTGATGAGCACAATGAGCTCGATCAAAAAATTAAAAATATCGAGTCTGGTATTGCAATTGATACTTCGGAAACGATTGAAAGTCTAAAAAAACTGAAGCTAAAATTAAAAGATGAACTTTACGAAATTTTGAAAAAAGCTTCTAAATAACTCATCAAATATAAGCTTATAAAGCTTTATTGTGTTATAAAACCCCAAGCTGTGGGGTTTAATTTTATAGCAATTTTTTGCAAATCATTTATAGAAAGTTATTTATTATCTTTCTCTTGTTCTTTTTTCAGTTTGCGATGTTTGATTAGTATAATTAAATTTTTGTGTGGGGTTTTCATTTTTTACTCCTCTTATTGTTATTTATAGGCTCCTTAAAAAAATTTCTAAAAAGCTCGATTATTTATACAAATATTATTATCAATTATATTTATCAAATGTGTACTCATCACTACTATAACACACTAGTTCAATATTTATACTTCTTTAGTTAATGATGTAAGCAACATCGTCACTTACATCAATTTTGTTATTTTAGAACCATTGTCCAAAGCGTTTTATGTAAATCCTTTTCATTATTTGAGCAACCACACAGTAACTTAATAATGTTGCAACTAACCATGGAAAATAGGACCATGGTAATGGTTGAAGACCAATTAGGCTACCTATTGGTGAAAAAGGAATATAAATACCCACCGCCATAATTAGTATAGTCATTACTATTACTGGGAATGCCGCGGTACTTTGTATAAATGGTATTTTCTGAGTCCTTAGCATATGTACAACTAAAGTTTGTGATAACAATCCTTCGATAAACCAACCTGAGTGAAACAATGATTCAGCTGCAACACTATTAGCACCAAAAACAAACCACATCAATGCATATGTTGTTATGTCAAAAATAGAGGATGTTGGTCCAATCCAGATCATAAAACGTCCAATATTTTGTGCATCCCATTTACGAGGTTTTTGTAAAAACTCTTCATCCATCTTATCCCAAGGTAATGATAATTGTGAGATATCATATAATAAGTTTTGGATAAGCAAATGAATCGCAAGCATTGGTAAAAATGGTAGAAATGCACTAGCCACTAATACAGAGAAGATGTTACCAAAGTTAGAACTTGCGGTCATATTTAGGTATTTCATAATATTACCGAAAGTTTCTCGTCCGCAAATTACACCTTCTTCTAATACAAGTAAGCTTTTTTCAAGCAAAATGATATCAGCTGATTCTTTAGCGATATCAGTAGCGGTGTCCACTGAAATACCAACATCTGCATCTCTCAACGCTGGCGCATCATTAATCCCATCACCTAAAAATCCAACAGTATGACCATTACTTTGTAACAATCTAATGATTCGAGATTTTTGTAATGGAGTCAACTTAGCAAAAATAGTGCGTTGCTCAATTTGCTCTTTTAACTCAGCGTCACTCATTTTTTCAATGTCGTTACCAAGTAAAGGTATACCCGGTTCTAAGCCAACTTCTCGGCATACTTTAATCGTGATGATTTCATTGTCACCAGTTAGAACTTTAACGCCAACTCCATGTTCATTCAATGCAGAAATAGCTTCATAAGCACTCTCTTTAGGTGGATCTAAGAAAGTCAAAAACCCACGAATGGCTAATGATTTTTCATCTTGGACACTATATTGAGCTTTAGTTTGTGATGCTGAAATATCTTTTACACCTACTGCTAACACTCTAAATCCATCTTTATTATAATTGTGTGCAAGTTCAATCAATGCTTGTTTACGATTTTCGTCTAACGGTAAATACTCGCCGTTTTCATAAACAAAATCTGAAATAGATAGCATTTCTTCAACTGCGCCTTTACAGATCATTAAATGATTTTCATCATTGCCTTGTACAACAACCGATAAACGACGGCGAACAAAATCAAATGGTAATTCATCAATTTTTTTATAAAGACCTACACCCACTTTTTTAACACTGGTTTTTTCTTCAGCAAAACGGATGATCGCTTTATCCATCAAGTTTTTCATTCCACTTTGATAGTAACTATTGAGCCAGGCCAGTTGTAAAACAGATGGATCAATCTGCCCATTAATGTCTAAGTGATGTTCTAAAATGATTTTATCTTGTGTTAAAGTACCGGTTTTATCAGTACATAAAATGTCCATCGCGCCAAAGTTTTGAATAGCATTCAAACGTTTTACCACAACTTTTCGTTTTGCCATGCCAACAGCACCTTTAGCTAGATTTGCACTAACAATCATCGGTAACATTTCAGGCGTCAAACCAACAGCAACAGCTAATGCAAATAATGTTGCTTCCCCCCAATCGCCTTTGGTAAATCCATTTATTAGTAATACAATCGGAACCATCACTAACATAAAGCGAATTAATAACCAACTTACGCTATTTACACCGCGATCAAATGAGGTTTCGGCTCTTGAACCCACTATTGATTTTGCTAATGAACCAAAATGTGTATCAGCACCTGTTGCAACAACAATAGCTTTAGCTGTTCCACTCACTACATTGGTGCCCATAAAACAAATATTGTTTACATCAAGTACATTGTCCTTATCAATTTTTGAAGAATCTATCTCTTCTGTCGTTTTTTGCGATACCGCGCCTAAGGTGTCATATTTTTCAACTGGAATTGATTCACCGGTTAACACCGCTTGACTCACAAATAAATCTCGCGATTCGATTAAACGAATATCGGCAGGAATCATGTCCCCAGCTGATAAAAACACAATATCTCCAGGAACGATATCGCTTAAAGGAACTTCAATATGCTCAGTTGGCATATTTTTATTACGACGGCGTAGAACTGTGGCTGTAGTTCGGATCATTGACTTTAATGCTTCAGCAGCTTTATTTGAACGAAACTCCTGCCAAAAACGCAATAATCCACTAAGTGTTACCATGGTTAAAATGATAATAATTCCAGTTAGATCTGTCTCTTCACCGTTTTGTAATGGCAACCAGTAATCAGTAAAAAAACTTACCAGTGCTAATATTAATAGTACAAATATAAATGGGTTCTTAAAAGCTAAAAGTAACTGAACAAAAGCTGATGGCACTTTTTCTCGAGCCACTTCATTTTTACCATACTGTTCCAATCGAGATTTTACATTTTCTTGAGTTAACCCCGAAAGACTTGATTGAAATTTAGACAAAATGCTATCTAAGCTATTCTGAGCTTCTTCAAGTGCTTTTATGTTTAAAGTATTATCTGTCTTTACTTGAGATGTTTTTTTAATCATAGTTTGTACCTATCTATTTTTCAGGCAAAAGGAACCCGCTCTTAGTTAACGTTAAACTAGGAGTTATTAAGTTCTTATCGACTAAAATTTAAACGTAAAGCAATAACTAACCATTGCAGTTAAGGCTTAACATGAAATAAAAATATTAAAAATAATATTAGTTAAAAGTTAGATACAACTAGGTGGCTCTAAATGCTTATCAGTCAGATATAACACTCGCAAAAGTGCTTTATGAGCACAAAGGTATTTTGAATTTGTGTGATAGCGTGTAGAAAACTGCATATCGTTCACCGTTACCGTTTTTATCAATTTCGGCTTGTGAACTGAAAAAATAACTATTTAGACAGGTTCATTAACCGATAATGATGTGTTTGAATTTATCTCCCCATAGTTTGGGGTGACCCGATTGACTGTCCATATTTCTCCTGTAAATTGAACTCATCACTTTGTATTTCAACTTTTCTTAAACCTCATTTTTAACCATCTCTTATCGTTAAAAAAGTAAGAAAAGCTCAAAGGCGAGCACTTTATACGCTTTTACATTCAAGAAGTCAACCGATTACTTGTAATAAAGTTGCAATTGATTAAAAACACCACTACTAGGATGATGAAATGTAGAATTAATACCCGTTTTACATAATATCAGTTACAATTAACCAATTGTTAACAACACTGGTTAAATTGGATGGATATTACTCAATTGTTGCAAGATAATTGGTTTAATTTATTTATTATCTTCGCTCTATCAATTATTGGCTTTATTTATAAAAGAAACACACCTAATAATTACTTTGACAATATTATTAGATATACAGATATATTAGAAAAAGTACCTCAACCTAGTTATCAAAAAGATTATTTAAACAATATCAAGAAAAAGCTGATTTGGGAAAAAGTTTGTTTTTATAAACCAGGCAATATTAACAAAGAAAGAATTGCTATTTCTGTTGTTAATGCAGATATTCATAATGTTATTGAATTGAGTCAATTAAATCAATTAACTCAATATTTCGGTATTGAAAAAAACCGTATTACATTTCTTAGACCTTTTTTAATTAAAGACGTGATTTTAACTGCTGCTGTTAGTCTATTTACCTTTTTTATGGTTATATATAATCTCCATACTATTTTCAAATCAGAATGGATTATTAATGTCATTATTTCTGTATTGACGATTTTTGTTTTAATAATCATTGTTGCGCAATTTGCTAAAGGACCATTAAAAAGATTAAATAGTTACCGCATCCTTTTAAAGGATAAACAATTTTTAATTAGAGCAAATAAAGTATTTGCTAAAATCCTCGATGAAAATAGACCAATTGATACACTCTCTAAAGAAATTGACAAAAAAGAGTCTACGGATTTAGAAGAATAATCATTATTTAGATTTTATTATTAGGCAGGACAATAAATAATAAAACTATTTATTGTCCTTTTGCTAATAGAAATTTATGATTGAATTTTCAATCTTGAATTTTTTAACTGTTCAACTAATGTAAGCAAAGACGAATTTAATTGATACATAAATTGTTGATAACTGAATTCTTTTTTACTAATTTCCTCAAGCTGTAACTCCCAATGTGCAGTCATATCTGGCATTGAAACACTTTCCGGTAATGATAAAATCAAATTTTGGCCTACTTTCGTTGAACGAATTGATTTACCTTGACGCGTTAAAAATTGACGTTTAAATAAAAGCTCAATAATACCAGCTCTTGTTGCCTCAGTACCTAATCCATCAGTTTCGCGTAATATTTTTTTTATCTCAGGATCTTTAACAAATCTAGCTATACCTGTCATTGCAGAAAGTAAAGTCGCATCCGTAAATGGTCTTGGAGGTTGAGTTTCTTTACTGAGTAATTCGGTATCAATACATAGGACTGATTCGCCTTTTTTAACTAATTTAGTTAATAAACCATTATTCTCACTATTATCGGTATCGTTCTCTGCTTGATAATTTTTACTTCTAAACAGTACTTTCCAGCCTTCGTCCAACATTTGATTGGCTTTAGAGATAAATTTACCACCATTGATATCAACATCAATCTGTAACTCAGCATATTTATAAGCTGGATAAAATTGTGCTAAGTATTGTGTAGCAATCACTTGATAGACGGCTAACTCATTACTAGATAAACTTTCGGTTCTCACTTTACGCAATGTTGGAATAATAGCGTGGTGAGCCTCAACTTTTTTATCATTCCAAGCTTTGGAACGTAAAGTGAAATCAGCATTATTAATTGCAAATTGTAACGCAGAACAATTGTTTTCAATCGCAGATTTTACACCATTAATTTGTGTTAAGTGCTCTTCCGGCAAAAAACGGCAATCTGAACGAGGATAGGTAATTAATTTATGTTTTTCATATAATGATTGGCAAATATCAAGCACATCTTGTGCACTTAGACCATTTCGTTTTGCCATTTCAATTTGTAAAGCAGATAAATTAAATGGCATAGGTGGTGCAAGTTCTTTCTTTTTATTACTTACTTTATCAATAGTACCTGTCTGATCTTTAATTCGTTGACAAACGTTTTCTGCTAAACCTTTAACTAAAACTCTGCCCTCTTCATCTTGATAAGGTTCACATGCCTCGCTTGGTTGCCATTTGGCCTTGAAGGTTTCGTTATCCTTGGTTTGTAATATGGCATAAACTTCATAAAATGGTTTAGGAACAAATTGCGCTATCTCTAAATCTCGTCTAACTACTAATCCTAAAATCGGCGTTTGTACGCGCCCAATAGATAGTACACCACGATAACCGCTTCGTTGCCCCACAAGAGTACAAACACGACTCATATTCATCCCATATAACCAATCAGCTCTTGCTCTTGCTAAAGCAGAAGTAGATAATGGGATAAAATCTTGATTACTACGTAATTGCTCAAGTGATTTTTCAACAGCACTAGCATTCAAATCGCTGATTAAACAACGTTGAATAGTTTTCCGCTTTTCTGGTGGTAACTGGCAATAGTTAAGTACTTCATCAACTAATAATTGCCCTTCTCTATCTGGGTCACCCGCATGTACAATTTGTTCAGCTGATTTAATCAATTCAACTAAGGTGTTAAATTGTTTTTCGGTACTATTTTTGGGTATCAATATCCATTTTGCAGGAACAATGGGTAGATCGTCTAAAACCCATTTTTTATAGCGTTCATCATATATTTCAGGTGTTGCTTGTTCTAATAAGTGCCCAATACACCAGCTAACAATATCACCATTACTGGCTTTGATAAATCCATTTCCCTTTTGGTGGGGTTTAGGCAAAACATCAGCAATAGCTCTAGCTAAGCTCGGTTTTTCGGCAATAAATAGACGATAAGGTTCTTTAGATTGCATAATAATTAGTGTTAATCATAAATTCCAAACGACATAAGCATTATAGGGTTGATTTAAAATATAACCCAACTCAGTAGCAAGCTTTAAAGAGGGCTTGTTGTGAGCATCCCAGTTAGGTGTTATTTGACGATCTAGGCAAGCTAAAATTAACTTTGCCGAACTAATCAATGCAAGTCCTTTTCGTCTTTCCTCAACTATTGTATCGACTTCAATGTCGATACTATTATTATATGCTAAATAAGATGATGCACCAGAAACAATAACATTATCTTTTAAAATAATAAATCCCAATCCTGATTTTTCAAAATCCAAGTATGAGTTAAAGTTTTTACACAAGTCTTTAGCCCATTCAAGATTGAGAATTTGCTGATAATACTTTTCATCAATAGCTTTTAATTGATAGTTTTCAGGTAATTTTGAGATAATTAATTGTAGTTTCTGAATATCAAATTCTGTAGGAGTATAAAAACTATAACGTGTAATTTTTTCATAATTGTTGCGATATACATTTTCAATTAAATTTTGCCAAGTTTTATCAATAGGGATAAGAATTGCATAATCATCACTATATACTTTTGGAATATAGTGAAGCATTTGCTTGTTTGGTTGACCTGCTAAAAAAAAGAAGCAACCAAGATTAATTGCTACTGATGTAGGCTGCAATAAATCATCAGCATATGCAAAACCGATATTTCCTTCCCAATAAGCTTGAATAATTGTTTGAGTTGTACTTTGAAATAATGATTCAATATCTTTTTTATTAATAATTTTATCAAAATACATCAATATATTTCCTTTTTCATATTTAAGCTTAATTTTTTACCACCATTTTTTTAGCTTAAGCCATATCACTGAAAGTATACTGATCAGAATTAATAGTAATATTAACCCAATAAATGACCACTCTTTTTCATTGAACGGAATGCCGGCCAAATTAACACCAAGCAAACTAGTGATAAAAGTAATTGGTGTAAAAATGATGGTAAACAAGGACATTAAATAAATACGTTTATTGGTCGATTCGGCCAAAATGCTATTAATTTGTTCCATAACGGAACCAATTCTAATCAAACAACTATCAATTTCAGAGACATAGTGATTTTGTTGGCTAGAAATGTCATGCAATCGCTGGCGATCATTGTCATCAATCCAAGATATTCTTTCAGTCGAAATTTTGACAAATATATCGCGCTGTGGGGAAAGTAAACGACGTAATATAAAAAGTTGTTTACGAACTCTTCCAATTTCCTTGTGAGAAAAAATCCGTTGATTTAATAATAGATCTTCCAATTTGATGATTTTATTGTGAACCCCATCAAAAGATAAATTAACTTGATCACAAATTAATTCAGAAAGTTGAATTAGCCAATCAGCAACATCTACAGGGCCAATACCTTTTTCTAAATTTTCTTTTAATTTGATGATGGCATCAATTTTTTGGTGCCTAGTTGATATTATAAAATTATCAGTTATATAAAATCGGAAAGTGACGATAGGATCAGGTAGCTCATTAGGTGTAAAATTAACACCTTTAAGTACGACTAAAATGCCTGTATCAAAGCGAATTTCTTTAGGAAACTGATTGGGTTTAATCAATTCATTTTTGACAAGATCTGGAATTAAATTTGTTTGGTTAATCCAATTGATTGTTTCGCTTTTAGCAAAATCAAGATGTATCCAATAAGGTTGTGAAATTGAAGCTTCACTTTTATCATTTAAAGGGTTGGCTTTACCCTTCCCATCCAATTGACAACTAAAGACAGGGTGTGCTGCAAGTAGATCTGAAACCAGAATAGAATTATTACTATTTTCGTTAATCATCATCAGCCCCAATTGTTAAGTTTGCTTAATTATATACTCATTTTGAACGAAAATGGAGCGGATGATATTAGATTTATCCTTTAGGGATTTAAATAGATTTGAGGTATTGATGAATGTTTAGGGTGATTATAAACACCTAATTCAACACCATACCATCGATTGATATTTTCAACAGTTAATACTTCAGATGGTACGCCTTGTTCTACAATTTTTCCTTGGTTAACAAGAATAATTTTATCAGCATACAAAGCAGCTAAATTGAGATCATGTAAGATGCAACATACAGCCAATTTCTGTTTAATAGCTAACTGCTTTAATAATCTTAAAGTATGTTGTTGATGATAAAGATCAAGTGCAGAGGTAGGTTCATCTAAAAATAATAATTTTTCATTAGATTGCGGTTGCCACAATTGAGCTAAGACTCTAGCTAATTGAACTCTTTGCTGTTCTCCTCCGGATAAACCTCTATAATCTCGGTCAGCAAATTGTAAACAATCAGTTTGTACCATCACTTCGTGAATTGATTCATCAAAATGTATTTTGCCATAAGGAGCTCGTCCCATTGCTATTACTTCTTTTACTTTAAAAGGAAAAGTAAGTTGGCTTTGTTGAAGCATAACTGTTCTTATTTTTGCTAATTGTTTTTGTGGCCACTGTGATAATGGTTTATCTAATAGATAACATTCACCAGATAATGGTTTTTGATAACCTGTTAGTAAACGCAATAAAGTGGACTTACCTGCGCCATTAGGACCAATGATAATTACAATTTCGCCTGAATTTATTGATAAAGATACATCATTAATTATCATTCGACGACCATAACCAAATGTTAAATTTTTAGCGGTTAACACAATAAATCTCCATCAGTTATTTATGTCTCAGAATAAGCCAAAGAAAATACGGACCACCAATTAGGCTGGTTAAAAGACCGACAGGAATTTCAGTTGGAGCAACTAATGTTCTAGCTAAAGTATCAGCTAATAAAAGTAAACATGCCCCACCTAGTGCAGAACCTGGTATTAACCATTTATGATTTGCACCAACTTGTAATCGAATCATATGAGGTACAACTAAACCAACAAAAGCAATAATCCCACTAACCGCAACAGAAGTACCAATCAAAACCGCACTAAGTATTAATAAATAGCGTTTAGTACGTTCAACATTTATCCCCAAGTAATGAGCATCTTCATCCCCGAGCTGTAATATGTTGAGATGATGAGCAAGTTTTATCACACACAAAAGTGTTGGAAAAATTAATGAAATAGATACAATTACAAGATCCCAAGAGCCTTTTCCTAAATGTCCCATGGACCATAACGAAAGTTGACGTAATTGTGACTCATCACTAATGTAACTGAGCCCTCCCAATATTGATCCAATGATGGCATTAATTGCGACCCCTAACAAAATCATTTTAGCTAGGTTGCATTGTTCGTTGAGACTATAAAGATAAATAAGAACGCAGATAAATAGACTACCGGCAAAGGCTGCAATCATTTTACCGTAAAGCATCATTATAGGAGGAAAAACAGCAGGAAATAGTATCGTTACACCTACCATCAGGCTCGCACCACTACTAATGCCTAATAAGCCCGGATCTGCTAACGGATTTCTGAATAATCCTTGCATAACAGCACCAGAAGTGGCTAATGCCATACCGACCACTACAGCAAGTATAATTCTGGGTAATCGAATGTTACACCAAATATTCCATAATGGATCATCAAATGACATATTAATTAATTGCGTAAAAGATAATTTTAATGCTCCTGAGTTTGCCGAATAGACAATTAAAATTAATAGTAAAGCAAATAATCCCAATAACAATATTTGTTGACTAGATTTTCGCACCGATTAACCTCATATTTTTAATACTAATAACTCACCGCTAAGCTTGGGTCAACAACACTATATGCTCGGTTATCAAATTGTTGATTAGCTATTTTATCGATGATGATTTTGGCTAATTCTTTGCGATATACAAAACCATGAACTTCTTTAGCGAAATAACATTCACCATTATTTGTTATTTCTCCATCTCGTAAACCACCTGGTCTTAAGATCACATAATTTAATGAACTGGTTTGTAACCAAACTTCAGCTAGTGATTTTTCTCGAACTGCATTACCAAATGCTTGCTTGGCTCGTAAAGATAATGTTGACCATGTATCACCACAACCAAGCGAGGTCACTAATATCATTTGTTTAATTCCAACCTGTTCTGCGCAATCAATGATAATGCGCTGAGCAGTGTAATTACCCGTTTCTCCACCTAAAGTTGAAATTACTGTCGCGTCACTACCGTTTTGTTGACATATCTGTTTCACTAATTCAACGTCAGTTGCATCGCCAACATGAGTTACAATACCTTGTTCAGATAATTGTTTTGCAAAATCGGCATCACGAACTAATACAATACAACGCCACTCAGGGTGGCATTGTTTGATTAATTGAGATACTTGATAACCAGTTCCTAGCTTTGAACTTACACCAAAAATAATTACTGTTTTCATTTTATTGTTTCTTAAAATTAATTGATTTTTTTTGCTAAAGCTCTAAATTTTTCAAGTTGTTCTGCTTTTAATTGATGTTTTTCATCACGCCCAACAAAAATTTTAAACATTGATTGACCTAAATGATTAAGGAATATAATAGAAGCTGTCGACATTTTCATAAATTTTCTTTCAATAAATGCAATATATTGGCAATGTTCTGCTTTTATGTGACCACTTAACCCTTTTTGATGGCGTAAGTTAAAGTATTTTTGGCTATGAGTTCCAGGAGGCAATTCACCTGAAATTTCAGCAATAATGTCACCAGTATGAACTAAAAACAATACGTCACCCCAAGTTGTTACTTCTTCCCAAATTGTATCAAAGTTACTTCCATCTACGATTTTTGCATCAGGTATTGCTTGGATCACTTGCGTCATAGTGACTTTATGATCTTGGGCAATTTTCTCTAGTAATTCTTCAGGGTTAGATTGCATATAAGTTGCAAGACTATTTAAAAGGGTTTGTTTATCTGCCATAGTAATTTCCTTTAATTTTCTGTTTTTACTTGGATGTTTTGCATATGTGGGTGAGATTTAGGCATACCATTACCTTGTTGCATGGCTTGTCTAGCTTGTGCCATCTTGTTTTGTAATTCGATATGCTCAGGATTATTAAGTTGTAGTAAAAGCTGTTGCAAAGCTTGTACAATATTACTTGACCAAAAACGTCCCGATAAAGTCAATCGTAAACAACGATCTTCATTTTGTAGTAATCCTACTTCATGCCATTGCTTGATTAATGGATCAAATAATTCAGCTTGATTGGTAAGTTGCGTTAGATCAACACGCCCTTTTTCTATACCTGCTTGTAATTTATGCAGCCAGTCACCGAGTAATGGTTTACCGGTTAACATCATTAGGGGCTTTTTACCTTGATCTAATAAGGAATAATATTGATTTAAATCACGATGGATCATATATGATTGCCCGTCTAGCTTTCCACCAGCACAAGAACCAAATCCAAAAAAGTGTGAGCCTTGTTTAATTAAAAAATTGTATAAATTCCGTTCACGACTCGTTTTTGCCCAATGAGCATTGGTTAAATGAATCCAACCCTGTCTATCTAAATATTTAGCTCCTTGATGATAAAAATCGCACTTATCAGTTACTGTTGGAATCTCTATTCTTTTATTTTCAACACCTTTAGCTAATGGAGTTGTTGGTAAAAGATTTAAGGAGTAAAGATCAACCCCGTCGAGAGGCAATTGATCGGCGATTTCTAAATCTCTTTGCCAAGTAACTGGAGTTTGATTAGGTAGTCCAAACATAAGGTCACAAACTAAAGCAACACTATCTCGTGCAGCAATACGTTCAAAACTTTTAATAATTTCCTTTTCAGAAGACTGGCGTCCTAATCGCTGTCTAATTTCGGTATTAAAGGTTTGAATACCTATCGAAAAACGGTTTGCCCCAGCCTCAATGTAACTATCAATTTTATCCTCATCGAAATCAGAAATTCGCCCTTCTACAGTAATTTCGCAGTCAGGTGCTAGAGGAGCATGTTTTTTTAGATAATTTATTACACGAGCTAATTGTCCTGCAGCTAAAGCTGAAGGTGTTCCACCTCCAAAATAAATAGCATGTATTGGCGCAGACTGCATCGCTTTATTGTTAATTTCTAGGGATATCTCTTGTAATAAGTAATCAATATAAGTGTTGGTATCAAATTTACGCAAAGGATTTTGATAAAATCCACAAAATTGACAATGAATATCACAAAAAGGAATATGTATATAAATTAGACGTTTTCGTCCAGATAGATCTGAATTTTGAACAATACTCCATTGTTGTTCCAATTCTTGAGGTGATACTGGTAAACTTGCTTGTAAAGGCATTACTGCCCAACGATCTTTAAAAGGTAAAACTGAGTTTGAAGCGTAAAACGCACTTACATCAAATGATTTCATAACATCCATTCATAAAAATAATCTCGGTGAATTAAATAATAATTATTATCATTTATCAATATTTTTTTAATTATTTTCTTATTTATCTATTTAAATCTGATTATTTTTTAAAATTTATGCTCAGTTTTCAAACTAAACGCTAGTATTTTCATAAAAAATTAGCAAATAAAAACCTTTTTTTAATAATGCTGATCGATTTATTGTATTGATTAGTAACTCGTGGAACCTTTATACAAATTTTATTTACATATTTTGCTAAAGATGAAATTACTATGGATAACATTATTGTTTCCCCAAATAAACGCTTATCTTGTATTGATATTTCGGTAATTTTAAGTCAATTTTATTTCTTAATTCCTTATAATATTTAGCATAATCGATAATTTTCTTAAGTTATTTAATCAATCAAAACTTGATGATTAAGCGCAAAATGTGAAGCTAGTAAAATAGAATTACTCTATGAAAATATGAGTAAAATTATATTTAAGTTAAATAAACTGAAACAGAAATAAAAAGTACCAAAATTTCCCTACAAGATATCATTCTAATTTTCATATCCCCCAAAATATCAATGTATTATTTTTGTAATAATTTGTTATAACATTATTATTTATTTAAATAAATTTTAATTCATCATTTATGCTTGATCAGTTTCTAATGCTTTACTATTAAATCCCCCAATATTTTATGTTGATAATGGTTATCATTTTCACTATATTATTCTTCCAAAATTGAAAACCATGGTAGGTAAATTAAATCATGAAGAAAAATTTTATAAAAAGGATTAGCCTATTTTTACTATTATTTAGTATCAACAGTCTTCTCAATTATAGTTCAGCAAATGAAAGAATTGTTATTGCTGGAGGATCTCTTACTGAAATTGTATTCGCACTAGGTGCTGGAGATGATGTCGTAGGTGTTGATAAAACAAGCAGTTATCCTGAGAAAGTTAAACAATTGCCACAAATCGGTTATTGGAAATTATTAAATATTGAAGGTGTTTTATCGCTTAGACCAACCTTGTTTATAACATTAAATGATGTAGAACCTGATAATGTTATCGAAAAAGTGTCTGAGTCAAAAGTAGATGTATTAGCATTAAGGCGTGTACCTGGTACAATTGAACTGTTATACGAAAATATCAATAAAATTGCATCTAAATTAAATAAACAAGAAGAAGGCGAAAAATTAATCAATAGAATTAAAGCCAATCTTGCCGACATTCAAGCCAAAATCGCAACTCACCCACAAAAAACAAAAGTTTTATCCCTAATGAGTATGAGTGGTTCAAATTCTGTAGCAGGTAAAAATACTACAATTGATGCATTAATTACTATCGCTGGTGGTGAAAATTTGGCAACGCATAATAGCTTCAAAAGTTACACTGCAGAATCAATTATAGCTATCAATCCAGAAGTTATCATTTTAAATAAATATTCGATTGATCAATTAGGTGGTTTAGACAAAGTCAATACTATTCCAGGTATTACTGAAACGAGTGCATTTAAAAATAATCGTATTACGGTTATAGATGATAGTTACTTATTTGGAATCGGGCCAAGAGTTGATGAAGCAGCAAAATTGCTATTCCAAAGCTTTTACCCTGAATAAACTATTTTAATAATATTTTTATTAATTGAAGCAATAAATGCGCGCATTAAACATATTAAGTTTGAAAGGATAAAAATGTGAATTTTAAATATTTAAAAAAGACAAGTTCATTAGCAATAGGTTTAACATTAGCACTACCTACTTTCGCTACTGATAAACATAATGATGAAAAAGACATTGATACTATTACTGTAACAGCTCATGAAGCAACAAAAAATCCGGGAATGAATACTGAAATTTCTGAGCAAGATATTCGCCGTGATGGAGGTACTAATTTTGGTACTATAATGCGTTATCAACCTCTAATTTCTGCCCCAGGAAGTATTTCAGGTTCAGGTAGTGGTAAAAGTAGTTGGGACCGTGGTGGGTTTACTGGATACAATATTCGTGGTTTAGATGCTAACCGCGTGTCAATCGATATTGATGGTATGCCTTTACCAATAGCTCAAGGTCGGGTTAACTCTGTTGGACGAGCTGGGTTTGGATCTTACGGTATTGGCCGAGATTATATTGATACCTATATGTACAATAAAGTTGATATTCAATCAGGAGCGACATCGGTTAGTAATGCAAATAATGCCCTCGGTGGCTCAGTTTCATTCCAAACCAAATCGGCAAGTTATTATCTCTATCCAGGTAAAACGACCTACTTTGGTTATCAAAATAACTATGATAGTTCAGATAGAAGTTTCCACCAAGGCTTAACTATGGCTGGTGGTGATGATTATCTAAATGGTATTTTAGTTTTAAGTCGGCGGGATGGCCAGCAAACACGTAATAATGGGGACTCAATAAGTAGTTATCCAGAAAACTGGCACTCTAACTCGATTTTAGCTGGTTTTGGCTGGCAAATGACAGAAGAACATTTAATTAATACAACAGTTGATTACAATAATAAAACCAAAAATTCTCATTATGATACTTGGGATAAATACGGTAAAAAAGTTGAATCACTTGATCATCAAAGAAGCAAAAACAATCGCTTTAATCTTGCTATTAAAGATCAATGGAAACCAACTGCTATAAGCTGGATTGATAGTTTAACTACTCAATTAAATTATCAACGAACCAATGTCTATGATAGTACCGATATTAGACATACAACTAAAGGTAATTTTAATACTCAAACAAATTACAATACAAAAACTTATAATTTTATTACTACTTTAGTTAAAAACTATGAAAATCAGAAAATTAGCGCTGGTTTAAATGGTAAATGGAGTGAAGATGAATCACCATTCTTTACTTCAGCCCAATCTCAAAATGGTAGAATATTTCCAGACGGAGATTACACTAAACCCCAAGCAGATAGTCGAAGTTATCAATTAGGAGGATTCCTCGAAGACAGAATTAGTTTTAATATTAAAGATAGTAATAATTTCTATCTAGTACCTGGTGTTAGAGTTATTTACCAAAATACTAAACCTCGTAATTTAGAAAATATGGCTGTAACAAACATCAATGGTAGTCAGTTAGGTAAACAATACAGTAGTAATAGTGATTTCCAAGTTTTACCTTCTATGTCATTTATGTATGATATTAATCCTGACTTCACTGCTTATTTACAATACAAACGTTCTGCACAAATGCCAAATCAGAACCAATTATATGGATCTTATTTAGCGCATAGCAATATGTATGTACTTGTTGGTGATTCAAATCTTAACACTGAAACCAGTGACAATTTTGAATTAGGTTTGAAAGGACATCCTGTTTCAGGTGTAACTTTAACATCTTCAGCTTTTTATAATAAATATAAAAATTTCATCGCTTATACACGTTATAGAAAGAACTTTGTTGGAACAGGTAACCGAATTGTTTATCAAGCAGAAAATCGTGATAAGGCATACATCTATGGTGCTGAATTGAGCAGTGAATTCAATATCGGCAAATGGGTAGAATCTGCTAATGGCTTAAGCGCTAAATTTGCAATTGGTTATAACCAAGGCAAATCAAAATCAAGCTATTTAGGTGATAAATATATTGAAATGGATTCAATAGCACCAATGAAAAGTGTTGTCGGTTTAGCGTGGGATGATCCGAATAAATTTTATGGTGTGGCTGTTACAGCAACATTCCAAAAAGGTAAAAAAGCCGAAGCGACATCTAGAGAATCTTATGGTAATGATGGTAGACCACTTCCTAATTCTAAAGATGACTATTTTAGAATCGCCGGTCATAGCATTATTGATTTAACTGGTTATATTAATATTACTAAGAATGTTAAATTGAATGGTGGAGTTTATAATCTTACCGATCAAAAATATTGGGATTATCTAAGTAATAATAAATTATACAGCACATCAGATCATAAATATCTAAACATGTTTACTGCTCCAGGCAGAACATTCCAATTAGGTTTAGATGTTGATTTCTAGAATGATATATCATTTTTTCAAATAAATAACCCGCATCATGCGGGTTATTTATTCTATAGCCTTCTATAAAACCTCCCTAAAGGTGTTTAGTTTTTTATTAAAATTAAAGTAAATTTAGCATCAATAAATTGATAAAAAATATCACATGTAATATTTACATGTGATAAAATTATGCTAATATAAGTTGTATAAAAAATTAAAGAATAACCAAAATTTATGAAAAAAACCAAAGAAGCTAAAAGCTCAGCATTTTATCAACAACAATACCGACAACGTTTAAGAGAACAGGGGTTGATAAAAAAAGAAGTTTGGATTTTGCCTGAAAATACTGCTGAGTTACTTGAAATCGAAAAAAAATTTCGTCAACCAGCTGTTGAAAATAAATCTTTTTTGTACCATGTGAAGGAAAACAATGAAATGAAAAATAAAGAAATCTGGAAAATTAATGACCTTTTCCAAGAATTAAATCAAACTGATTTAATCAAACAAGGTTCTGCAAATATTGAAATAATTGATGGTGTCGATGCTTGTTTACATATCATTATGCATGACTATGGTGATTTACCACTTTTTTTAAGCGTTTCAAATCAGCAAATTATTGTAGAAGCACTACTTTGGCCAGTTTCACTAATCAAAAATCCTTCATCATTTAATGAAGAAATTCTGTCTGCTAGAAAACTATTTGCTTTATCAACTATAGCAATTGAAAAAACAGGAGATGGAGAAATCAATTACATTATGTATGGTGCACTTAGTTCATCCTCAACCTTAAACGATATTATTTATGAACTCGAAATGTTATCAGACAATGTGATCAAAGCGACTGAAGCTTATGAGCATTTCTTTAATATTGAATAGTTAAAGCGAAAAGTTGTAGAAGGAGTTAAATATGGTTATCTTCAAAAAATTAGTAACAGCATTACGTGGTGGAATAAATGAAGTTGGCGAATCAATAATTGATTCTCAAGCGTTACGTATATTAGACCAAGAAATTAGAGATGCTGATGAAGAATTAAGACAAGCTAAAGAATCATTAGCTAATATTCTAGCAGAACAAAAATTAGCAGAGAAACAAGTTGAATCAACAAAAGCTCAAATTACTGAATATGAAGCATATGCTATTAAAGCACTTGAAAATAACAATGAAAAGTTAGCTTTGGAAGTAGCGGAAAAACTTTCGGTACTCGAAAATCAATATGAAAATAACAAAAAGCAAGCTAACTATTTTGCTGAAAGTGTTAAAAATTTACGACAAACTATTTCACAATCTGAAATCAATATTCGTAATTTAAAACAACAAGTTGATATAGTTAAAGCTACTGAAAGTGTCCAAAAAGCACAATCTGCAGTAGCACAGCGTTACGGTGGTTCAACAGCTAAATTGCATACTGCACTCGATTCATTAGATAGAATCAAAAAACGTCAAGAAAAAGCTGCTGCCACTTTTGAAGCAAAAAAAGAATTAGCAGCAACTGAAAATCCTGATTCGCTTGATAGTAAATTAGAAGCGGCCGGTATTAAAGCTGGCAATAATAATGCAGCTTCAATTTTAGCTAGATTAAAAGAAAAACAATCAAATTAAAGTTTTCGCGTTTTGATATTTTTAAGTTAGAATAGCAAAAACAATTATAAAATAATTAATTAGTTAAAACTAGTTTGGATAGATGAAGGGAATATAATGGAACTGTTTTGGGGAATATTTTTTTCTTTTCCCGTAATTATCTTTAGTGCATTGTTAACAATCTGTATCTTATATTGGTTTGTTGCAGCATTAGGACTATTAAGCGTTGACTGTTTAGATTTTGATATCAGTGTCAATGATGTTTATAGTGATGTTCCATCTACTGGATTAGGTGGTTTATTAATGAAATTTGGCTTCAATGAAGTACCAATGACTCTCATCATCACTTTGATCTCTTTAATTGGATGGTCAATTTGTTATTTTGCCTTTCGTCTATTAATCCTACCTTTGTATAATTTTGTATTTCTTTATTATTTAGCAGGGATAACTCTTTTAATTATCTCATTTATTTTATCAGTCTATTTAACTGCTTTTTTTATTAAACCACTTCGTCCTTTATTCAGAAAGTTGATAATTAACCACAATCATAAATCATTATTAGGGCAAGTTATCGAAATACGCTCAAGTACCGTAACCAGAACTAAAGGACAAGCTACCTGTGAAGATGGAGGAGCGGGCCTTATTTTAGAGGTAAGATGTGATGAATCTTATCAATTCAAGCGCGGTGATAAAGCCGTAATCCTTCAGTATGATGAAACAACAAATTGTTATGAAATAATTAGCCTAAAAGATTTTAATGGCTAATAGAAGTTAATTTGGAGAATAGAAAAATATGTCTTTAAGCAGTGATACTATAATGTTTTTTTTGGTAATAGTTGGAAGTATATTCCTTGTAATTGTCGGATTCTTCCTATTATTTAAGGCATTTTACATAAAGGTTCCTCAAGGTACGGCGCTTATTGTTAATGACATGACGTCAAAACCTAAAGTTCATTTTACTGGTGCATTGGTATATCCAATCATCTACAAAAAAGAGTTCATGAAAATTTCCTTGATCACTTTTGACGTAGAACGAAGAGGTAAAGATGGTTTAATTTGCCAAGACAACCTTAGGGCTGACATCTGCGTAGCCTTCTATTTACGCGTTAATGAAACAACAGAAGATGTTCTTAAAGTTGCCAAATCAATCGGTGTAGATCGTGCATCAGACCAACAAGCGGTAAGCACATTATTTAGTGCTAAATTTTCAGAAGCATTGAAAACCGTAGGTAAACAATTTGAACTTGCAAAGCTATTTGAAGATCGAATGAATTTCCGTGAACGTATCATTGATGTAATAGGTAAAGATCTTAACGGTTATGCCCTTGAAGATGTTGCTATCGATTATTTAGAACAAACTCCAATTAAATCACTCGACCCAGATAATATTTTTGATGCTGAAGGTATTAATAAAATTACAGCTATAACTGCTGTACATAAAGATGAAACCAATAAGCGAGAACGCGATCTAGAGTTAGCTCTTAAGAAAAAAGATACTGAAACTATCGAAGCTAAACTTGAATTAGAACGTCAACAAGCTGACGCTGAGGCTCGACAAAAACGTGAAATTGAAACTATTCGAGCTAGAGAAGCCGCTGAAACATTAAAAGTTCAAGAAGAAGAACGTTTGAAAGCTGAACAAGCTAGAATTCAAACCCAACAAGAAATTGAAGTAAGAGAAGAGAATCGTTTACGTGAAGTAGAAGTTGCACAGAATAACCGCCTAAGAGCTATTGCGATTGAAGAAGAACGTGTAATCCGAGCTCGTTCACTTGAAATTGTTGCTCGTGAACGTGAAGTTGAACTACAACGAATAGAGAAAGACAAAGTTGTAGAAGAGGAAAAGAAACAGATTGCTAATGTTATTCGTGAACGTGTAGCAGTTGAAAAAACAGTTGCAGTTGAAGAGGAAAACATTAAAGAAGTTCGTGAAGTTTCAAGAGCAGATCGTGAAAAACAAACAACAATTATTGAAGCTGAAGCTAGAGCTGAACAAGAGCTAGTTAAACAAGTAAAACAAGCTGAGGCAGATGAACAATCATCTAAACATCGCGCAATTGAAATCAGCACGATGGCTCAAGCTGAATTAGAAGCTGCAGCTAAACAAGCTGAAGCTAAAAAACAATTAGCTCAGGGTATAGAAGCCGAAGAAGCGGCAATAGGCCTTGCCGAAGCTAAAGTACGTAAAGCAAGAGCAGAAGCAGAAGAAAAAGAAGGTTTAGTCAAAGCAAATATTACAGCTGAGACATTATTAGCTGAAGCGAAAGGTAATCAAGAAAAAGGCTTAGCAGAAGCTAAAGTTATTGAAGCCAAAGCAATTGCAGTAGAAAAACAAGGTTTAACTGAAGCTAAAGTACTTGAGGAAAAACTTTCTGCTCAAGCTCGTGGTGATGAACGTATTGGATTCGCAAAAGCATCAGCAACAAAAGAACAAGGTCTTGCAGAAGCGTTAGTAATTCGCGAAAAATTAACTGCTGAAGCAAATGGTTTAGTAGATAAGTTCCAAGCAATGGGTACGATGAATGAACAATCGAAAAATCATGAGGAATTCCGTTTAGCGCTTGAAAAAGGTTTCGAACAAGCCATGGCTGCTATTGCTGCTAACAAAGAAATTGCTAGAGAACAAGCTGACGTGCTTGCTGCGGCATTCAGTAAAGCCAATATTGAAATTGTAGGCGGTAATGATAACTTCTTTAATAGCTTCTCTAAAGCAATTAGTGTAGGTAAAGCAATAGAAGGAACTGTTAATCAGAGCCCTGTACTACAATCTGCATTACAATCAGTACTATCTCGCTTATCGGGAGACAAAAACATAAACATAAAAGAGACTTTGCAAAACACTGATTTAAAAGCGTTAGCAAAACAATTTTTGTCATCCAATAATGAGAATGAATAGGTTACTATCAGAATAGCCATTTATCTATAATGTAATCAGTTTTAGGTAGGATTCATTTCCTACCTAAAACATTAGGTATTTCAGTATTATCTTCAACGAGTAAAACATGTCAGAAACCCAAGATCAGCAACAAACATCAATTGATAAAGCAGTCGCGGAAGGCGGAGCTTATGAAATTCTTCGTAAACGTTTAACCTCTTTAGGACAAGAACTTAATCAAAAGACAGAAGCTCTAAATCAGGAAAGGCTATCTGAGTTTGGTAAAAGTGACATGTCCATTATTAGCCGTATTCGTATTAGAACGGAAAATAACTGTGTAGCACGAGATATTGTTCGCTTTGGTGATTGGTTGTTGTTTGGTTATAACGTCTATTTAGGATTAAAAAAAGAAACCAAGATAGAAGATGTATTTTCACTTTATCAATTAGTTGAACGTGATAACAATTATGAAGCTGATCCGGTTGATCTCTCAAATACATTCTTAAATATAGATCGATTTATACAAGACTTTAATGAACTTTATACTTATTATAAAAATGCTCAGTTACTTCAGCTTGTTGAACGTGATGGAAAACTTCTTGCTAGTTTTCAAATTGGAGAACGAATTAGTGATATTCGTGTATTTCGATGGTCTATATCTAGCGATAAAAAAACAATTGAGTATATAGATAATCGAGGTGAGCGAGATATCGCACTACCTCCTGCCTACGATTTTGAATGGATCGAAACAACACGTGAAGATATTGTTAATGGGCGATTTCCCCATATCAATGTTCTTGATACAGTATTTGTTGAAACCATTGGTGGTGACTTAACAATAAAGTGTGAAAATAATACTAATGATGGTTTAGGAATTTATCGAGAAGAGGTTGTTGATAAAAATCAATCAATTAATGATGCTAAAATAGAATATGCAAAAGTTGGTTCATTAATCCTATTGAAAATTCTCCCTTACCGCGAAGACAATTGGCGCTATTTAGTTTATAACTCGCTAACCCAGCAAGTCCATCGTATAGATTTTATTGGTCAATCATGTATTCAACTTCCAGAAGATCATGGAATTATATTTCCTGGGGGATATTACTTACAAAATGGAGATTATAAAACTTTTGACCAATCAATGTCAGGTATGCGTTTCAGACGAATTCGCCGTTCACCAAATGGTGAAGATGTTTTATACATTTTCTATGACCCAAGCAATGGGCGACTAGCACTGTTCAATTATAATATGATTGAACGCAAACTAGATAACCCAATTTTAGGTCATGGCTACGCCGTTTTTGAAGATGGTCGAATGGTCGTTTTTGAAGGAGAAAGTGATGAGCCAACTAGAGTTCATCCAATGCAAATTTGGCAAACTCCTTTTTATAGTGATGAATATGCAGCACAACAACCGACAAATAATAGCTTCCTCGGAAAAATAGGTAATGCTGAACTTGTTCGAGGAATTTCAGATCTGTATTTTATCTCGCGCGAAATCGATAACCAGGCAGTCTCTTCACAACTCTATAGCAAACTAAGTGAAGATACAAAACGGCTCTTTGATAATTACTTTTGGCTCAATGACGAGAAACACCTATCATTCTCCCCTATTCTTCGTAATATTTCACAAACGAGTGAATTAGTTATAGATGAGTATGAAAAAGTCGAAAGCATTCGACGTCAATCCGAAAGCGCTATGCGTGAGGCAATTTCTAATCAACAAGATTTATTAACCAAGCTTTACCCTGATAGCTGGCAAGAAACACAAGAATTTGTTGATGCATTAAATGCAATAAAATTACAACTAGGCAGTTTAGTCACATTAAGAACTTACCGATACATTGATTTAGACCAAATCGATGAAATGGAAAATAAACTAAAAGCTAGACAAGCTGAGGTTTCATTAGCTACTGCTGAGTTTTTAGGAAGTGATAAAGCATTAGAGCCATTCAATATAAAAATTGGCGATATTGAACAGCAAATTACCAAAGCAGATACTGTTGCAAAATTACTTGAATCTGTTGAAATAACAGAAACTATGTCAACTGATTTAGATATGCTTTCACAATTGATAGCAACCCTAAAATTTGATGACGTCACATTACAAACTAAAATCATAGAATCAATAGCTGAAGTCTATGCAAAACTTAACCAAACAAAAGCTAAAATCCAACAAAAACGAAAAAATTTAGCTAATGTTGAAATGGTCGCTCAATTTGGTGCTCAATTTAAATTATTTGGGCAAAGTATTGCCAATGCCTTGAGTATGGCAACAACACCTGAAAAATGTGATGATGAGCTATCTCGTCTTCTAGTACAACTTGAAGAGCTTGAAAATCAATTCAGTGAAAGTGAAGAGTTCCTTAATGATATTCTGGCTAAACGAGAAGAGATATTAGAATCATTTGAAACCCATAAACAATCACTACTTGAAGATAGAACAAGACGAACAGAAGCGTTACTTACGGCTGCCAATCGAATTTTAGATAGTATACCAAGAAGAACGGCTAAATTTTCTGATCAAAATGAGTTAAATGCTTTTTTTGTTGCCGACGCTTTAGCTTTAAAAATTCGTGAAATAGTCGAAAAATTAAGAGCACTTTTTGATAATGTCAAAGCGGATGATATTGAATCTCGTTTCCAAAGTGCCAGAGATCAATCAATACGCGCCTTACGAGATAAATCAGAAATCTTTGAATCTGGCGGAAATGTAATCAAATTGGGGCCAAGACATAAGTTTAGTGTCAACACCCAAGAGCTTGATTTAACCATTGTACCAAAAGAAGATCATCTTTATTTGCAATTAACGGGTACTGATTATCAGGAAAGAATCAATCACCCTAAATTAGAAAGTTATAAACCTTTCTGGTCAATTTCATTAGAATCCGAATCGCCTAGTGTTTACCGTGGTGAATATTTAGCATATTCAATAATTAATTCAGCGCTTAAAAAAGAGCATGATTTAAGTTATGACGATTTAAAAAATCAATTAAACCAACCTGAGGTATTAGCTAAAACAGTAAGAGATTATGCGTCAATGCGATATCGTGAAGGCTATGAAAAAGGGATTCACGATCACGATGCATTAAAAATATTAGCCAAACTGATTCCGCTAGGTGAAGCGGCCGGTCTATTACGCTATAACCCTTTAGCCCGAAGCTTAGCTATCCTTTTTTGGCATCATAATCAAAAAAGTGATATTGCCAAATTATGGCCAGAGCGAGCCAAAACTTGTAAAGATATACAGGCGTTATTTGGTCATGATGAAGGTATAAGAAATCTTCAAACAGAGATGTCTTTTGAATTAACCCAATTTTTAGAAAAGTATCCTATTCAACATGAACAGTATCATGTAAAACAAGCAACTGAATATTTAAGCTATATATTAGCCGAAACACCACAAGAATTTACGTTAAGTAAATATGGCCACTATCTATTTGAAGGTTTAAAAGCCCGCCTAGAGGAATCTCATATGTGGGGTGATTTTAACCAATCACAAAGCAATCTTCAAAAACGACTTGCCGATCGCTGGATTCTAATCGAAAGTTGGTTTAAAGGTCTTTGTACCCTACCCCAATATCAAAAACTATCAGACTATATTGCTGAAGCTTTAGTATTGTGTATGTTAGATAAAGAAAGTAGCATTACGCTGGGAATTAGCGAGCTTGAGCTTGATATTTCCGTCAACGATTTACTTGGCGATCATCCAAGTATAATTCAGGGAGTGTTGAATATTAATCTTGATGATTTCTTTAGTCGCATGCGTAAACAGTCCAGAATTATTATTCCGGAGTTTCAGCATTATCAAAGTCTTCGTCAGGAAGTACTCGATGAACAACGTGATCTTCTACATCTGGAGGAATTTAAGGCTAAACCATTAAGTTCGTTTGTGCGAAACAAACTCATTAATCAAGTTTACTTACCTATCATTGGTGATAACTTAGCTAAACAAATGGGAACGGTTGGTGAAACTAGACGTACCGATTTAATGGGGTTATTACTGCTTATATCTCCACCGGGTTATGGTAAAACGACATTAATGGAATATGTTGCTAATCGTCTTGGATTAATCTTTATGAAGATTAACGGACCGGCTTTAGGCTATAGTGTGTTATCTTTCGATCCAAATCAAGCACCGAATGCAACTGCCAAACAAGAGTTAGTAAAACTTAATCTAGCGCTTGAAATGGGAAATAACGTCATGCTTTATATTGATGATATACAGCACACCAATCCGGAATTCTTACAAAAATTCATCTCCCTTTGTGATGGTTCACGCCGAATAGAAGGTGTTTGGAAAGAAAAAACTAAGACCTATGATCTCCGAGGTAAAAAATTCTGCGTTATTATGTCAGGTAACCCGTATACTGAATCAGGAGAAGTATTCAAAATACCAGATATGTTGGCTAACCGTGCAGATATTTATAATTTAGGTGAAGTTCTTGGTGGTATGGATGAAGTTTTTGCTTCAAGTTATATTGAAAACTGCTTAACTTCAAATCCAATTCTAGCACCACTTGCGTTACGTGACTTAAATGATCTTTATCAACTCATTGACCATGCACAAGGCAAGCCACTTAATAGCAATGAATTAAGTTATGCTTACAGCCAAGCAGAAATCAGTGAAATTGTTGCAGTACTTAGTCACCTATTGAAAATTAGAGAAGTGGTATTCAAAGTTAACCAACAATACATTGTTAGTGCTGCTCAATCAGATAAATACCGTACAGAACCACCTTTCAAACTTCAAGGTAGTTATCGAAACATGAATAAACTTGCTGAGAAGGTTTCTTCTGTTATGAATGATGATGAACTTAATCAAATCATCAACGATCACTATTTAGGTGAAGCTCAACTATTAACTAATGGTGCTGAAGAAAATCTTCTTAAACTCGCTGAAATTCGTGGCGTATTAACTGATACACAAACTAAACGTTGGCAACAAATCAAAGCTGATTTTATACGCAATAAAACTCTAGGTGGTGATGAAAGTGATACCGGAAACCAAATTGTTACGCAATTGGCTGACTTAGTGCAAAGTGTACAGGCTTTGCAGTTATCATCAAATAAAAAACCGAAAAAAGAGAAAAGAAATACAAAAGGTAAATAGCGAATTTTAATTATATTTTATTATTTAGGAAAAAGGTAATTAAAATAGGTCAAATCCACATTAATGATAAAAATCCGTATAATAAATAGGCAAAAATATAACAACTTATTGGTGTGATTATCAATAAAATACCTAATCTTCGCATAATTTTGGTTTTAGCGAAGCATAAAATTATTAGACCAATTACGAAAACTAATAAATAAACCCACCAAAACATAAATAGTGACAATAAAAAAAAACCTACTCCATTTAAATAAATCATTTAATTAACTCCATTAATTATTGTTTTTTCTATTTTTAACCTTTTCGAGTTATTTACCATAATTGACTAATCCGACTTTTATTTCAGAAGCTTAAGAAGACAAAACGATACTGGGTATTAATTCATCAAGCCCAGACAAATTAAATCAGGATATCCTTTTTCATTTTAACACCCCAACATTGCATAACTGGTTTATTGGGGAAGTTATTTGCCCAATCTGGGATAAAATATGGGGTAGTTTCTAATTGGGAAAGATTATGAACAATAAGTTTACTGGTATCATCATTCACATTAATTGATAAATAATATTCAGACAGTTGCATTACTATTTCAAAATAACCAATAGTATTGAAGCCAAATTTTTACACTAAAATTCAAAATAATATACCGTTTAAAATACCATAGGGATTTCTTAACATAATATTTAAAGATAGGTTTTATAGGTTTCGATTATTTTAACACTTTTTGCGATCCAAGTCCCTATTCTTCACTTCAATTCACACACCAAAAAGTATTAGTTTATGATGAATAAAACTAACTAAACTTTCATAACATGATCACAATACACGACACAAAAGCAATTTACATACTAACCGATCCAGATAACGATTCAATTTACGATTGCGAAAATGATTCGTACCTGATTTTCCCATCTCTCGACATTTATAATGACTGAAGGTGTTTTTATCAGAATGACAGATTAAATAAAGTCGGAATTTTTAGATCGTATAAAAATGCGGTTGAGTATGTAAAATTGCTGATTGATGGCATTTAGTTATTCGGTTTTTCAGGCCAGTCGATATCAGGTGCGGTATTAACATCTATCTGATTTAACTCAAAACGATATTTTTTCCATTTTTTCAATATTTCAACTTGTTGTTCTGTAGCTATTTCAGAGTCAACAGCATCTTGAAAATTGCTGATTTCATTATTAGCTTCTTTTAGCAATTGTGATTTTTGTGATTGAGCAATCGCTATCTCATATTGATGTTGTTTGTCTTTATCTAGTACCCATTTTTTGCCGTTCCAGCTATCAAATTCGGAATTAGGTTTTAATAATGTAAACCCTGCTGGGATATCGCCAATATTTTTCACGGTTGATTCTGCGCCAGTTTCTGTCGAGTAAATTGTTTTACCACGATAATCGGTTGGGTATGTCCATTTATCATCTTGGCGTACAATTGCATGATCATCGTCTACTTTTTTTGGTGCGTCTAAATATGACTGAGCAGGCAATCCAACGCCGACAGGCAGAAATTGATACGTTGCCCCCAAATATTCGCCAGTTTGAGAATTAACATTGTAAACAATAGCCCACCCAGCCGATGCTGTTAGTCCATTTTCATCTAAAATAGCTGTTTCTGGTTGTAATTGATATTTCATTGTAGTCTCCAAATTATTCTGCTCTAACTATATACATAAATGCGATATTGCGCGGGTGGTTATCGTGAGAAACCGGGGTGACTCGAGATGCGTCAAAAAAAGCTGCTGGTACGTTTATTTGTTTTTGATAAATACCTGAACCATTTGACGAATAAATGGTGTTGGTAGTCCCCACGATCGGTCGCATTCCAAATGCCCCCGATGTTGACGCTGGTTGAGATAGCACGCCCGGCGATGCCAGAGGCCAAAATTCAGCTCTAATATTACGAATGGCATCAACCTGCCAGCTGAATATACCTCGCCCAGGATCTACACCTCGCCCTGCGTCCCACCCCCTAATAAATTCCCCACGCAGGTCTGGTAATCGTCCATTTGGGTAGGCGGCCGCTAATCGAGGATAGTCGCTTGTGTTAAATGGTGATCCGTTACATTCAAACCAGCCAGCGGGCGGGGTTGCCTGCGGCCATGGCATGGGAACGCCTACGGGAACGCTTCTATTGCGAACGAACCAATCTAGATTTGTAATTCGCTCAACTGGTACATAGCCTTCACATAGCGACCCATCAGAATTAAATCCCCACGCCGCTCTATTTGTTACACGATTATACATTGCGATAACGCCGTCATCACGTACAAACAAAAAAAATCGTTTATCGTGAGAATGTACCCGGGATTCATTAGAGCACAACTCAAATTTATCAGAAATATCGCCGATTCTATTATGTGCATTGTTAGCATTTGTAATTGCTTTCGCCGCATTATCATTAGCTTTTTTAACAGCCAGAGGTGTAGCCGCTTCGGTTTCTGATTCGCTGTTAGTTGATGAGTTAAGCTTTACACTACCTTTACTGACAAACTCTTTAATAGCTGTGGCAAGTTGATCATGTTTTGTTTTATCAAGCACGAAACCTGCTGATTCAATAGCATTAGCAATTTCCTCTTGAATCGAATCACAATAAAAATAATCAAGTTGTGTTGCTGGTGTACCAGTTTGTGGATTTCCCCTAGTAAACCCATTTTTTCCTTGCCCAAATTTATCTTTTTGGGCTGTTGGTGTGTCAATTCTATGCATTGATTACTCCGTATTTAAAAATTACATAGGTATGTGATGGGCATAATTTGTCAATTATGCATTCGATCTGTTTGTCACTCCATTCCCTTAAATATGAATCACAATGATCCTCACATGTCATTTCTGTTATTTTATAATTGTGGGGAATGTTAATAATCCAGTAAAAACGCCATTCTTCATCATACAAATAATCTTCGCATGATGATTCACATGTAAAAACATCATTGTTATAGTTAGTGATAGTTGCATCTGGATAACCGTTGATAGCTAATAGATTTAGATAAAAATCTTTATTGATTGCTCCTGTCAGATTTAATTTAGAATCTAAACGATTTCGACGAGTTGTTAACGTTTGAAATAACTCTGAATAACAACTATCAGGTAAACCACAAACTTGCTCATATCTGTCAATAAGTTCTGTTGTAGTTCGCGGATCAATTTCTCGCATTAGGTCATCAACTCGATGATGTGTTTTTGATAATGTTAATGCTAATGATAAAAGTATTGGCTCTTCTTTATCCCATGCTGGGCCGTATGGTAATAAATGACTAACCATACTTTGATATTGTTTTTCTACATCCATTCAATATTCCCCAATACTGCAACTTCATTTTTTTCTATAAAAATATTTTTATTTGGGTACATTAATTCATGCGAATATTCACCAAATGAAGAACTGATTACTTCACTTATACGAGATCTAAATAGTGTTGATTGTGGTCTTCCTTCGCGTAGAAGAAATTCTTTTAACTCTGCTTCTATTTGATAACGAATTTCTGGGTTGTCTGGGGTTACTATAATTTTAAAATCAATGGGCTTAGGGAGAGGCGAAAAAACGATTAACCTAGAGCCAGCAACAGGTGCTAGAGGTTCAATGTGCTTTTTGATATTTTGAATTGTGGTATTGTCTAAAATAGGATTAACAGGATCGCTATTTGCAACCATCAAACCTACGCTACCAGTACCGGCCCAATGACGATAACACCAAGCCCTTGTAACTCCTGATATTTCTTTAGCCCATTGCACATAATCCTGATCTGCTCCACTTTGAGGGGTATAATACCACCTATCTATAACTCGTTTTCTGAATGTTTCTATATCTTCAACATCTGTACCGCTTTCAATAGAATCAGCGAAACATGTTGATGATAGCCCTGTAACCGGTGAAATCAGTGACATGCTTGTGCCATCATCACAGTTCCCTTTTTTTCCAAGTTCATCACAGATTACAGGCACTCTTAAGATATTATTTGCAGATGTTATTGTCTGTGTAACTGTATACATACACTGATCAACTTGGCGTCTAACTTTTTGATCTTTTTTGATAATAATGCCGTCTGATACTTCATCAAACCTAATATAGCCAACCGCAGATGTAGGTTGTTTTCTATAGCAACGCTTCATATTGCCATGCCGAATTAGCCAATTTTCATCAGCTTGATCAGGTAAAATATTTTTTGCCATGTTTTCTATATAACCCAATAATATATGAGTCGCTCCAGCGATAACACGCCCATAAACTTCAGGATCATTGCGTCGTAACGATATTAATTCATCATCAATAGCTAAACGTGCATACAAATCATTGCGAATAGTTGTGATTAAATCTGGTAAAGTCGGTCTTGAAAATTCACTAGCCATTGATTTTACTCCAAAGGTTATCAAACCTATATTCTTCATTACTTCCATCTTTTTTAAAGATATTAATAGTAGCAACTAAAACAGTTAAATCGATTCGCTTAACAGAAACATCGATACGTGATGCCAGCCCATCATTAATCATCCATTGCACAGCTTCTTTTATATAAATTTTTGCAAAGTTAGCTGTTTGGTTATTTAATTTTGAACGGGCTAATAAATAAAGTCGTGATCCGATTTTGTCATTAGCGATACTAGGATATGAGTCACCCCACCAGCCATATGGATGATCTGAATCATCACTGGTATTTTTTCTGCGCCAAGTGAATAAGGAAATTATTAGCGCACGATATAGCGTATTTTGAATATCAGTTGGATTGGTATTTTTGCCATTTACTGTCAATATCATTTTTTTTACTCATGAAAAAACCGTCATTAGACGGTTTATATAGTGAAGTGTTAATTACTTTAATCGTTGATTAGGAACCTGCGTAATGGAGTTTGTTTCATTATGAGTGTGCCCATTATAAATGGTTCTAATATCTGAAATAGTGCTGGTTTGGTCTTCAATTTCACCTGTAGATTTTAATAACGGTGTAGCAAAATTTGTCCCAACTGATGCTTTAACAACTAAGTTTTTGGTATTTAGTTCTATTGCATCATCAGCATTCACAATAAATTTTTTAGTTTTTACATTAATTTCATTATTGCGATTAAAAATAATGTAATCACCTTCATCTGTATAAATGGCTACTTCACCCTGCTTAAGCGACTTAATTCGATAACGACGATCCCCTGCTACTAATATTACACCATGAGACTTATCACCGTCTAAAAATAATGCAACGGCTTCAGCTCCATCTAATGGCCTTGAAGTAAAACCATAAGACTCTATTTGTTCTATATCGCTTTTCTGCTCTCCACCAGACATTTTTATTTGCAATGTTTGGCATTTACTTCCACTGTTACTAGATGTTATATAACCACGTGAAACCAAATTCATTATTTTATTTAAAACTTGTCGCATTAAAACACCTCACAAGTATCTGCTTTAACTATTTTTTTTCTTTTTCTCAGGTAAATATGCCTCGACTGGACCAACCTTCAATTCACACAGTGTTCCGCGGCTACTTAAACTATATTTAACTTCGGCAATAACCAGTTTTTCACTATCAAATCCCAATAGAGGATCATCAACAACTACCATTTGATTAGGTTTCCACAATGACCCATCACCTTGTCGCCAGCCTTGAATGGTATAAGTCGCTTCTCGGGTTTTACTCGCTCTTAACGTTTTTTCCATTTCACAGCGTTCTTGGCACGTACCATTATTTGAATCCCCTGACTGTTTAATAATTAGAGGGCGATAACGAATAATTTCTTCATCCTTAGATGAAGAGCTGACTGAAGAAAGCGTTGCTTTTCCAAAGTTTTTATCATCACCAATGCTCTGTCCAGAAACAAAATAATCTGAATAGCGATCTTTAATACTTTTTTCAGCATCTCCTGAGAGAATATTAGCACCAAGGACCAATGCAGTTTTTGCCTCATCTGAACCAATATCACCAATAACTAGTTGTCCTTGTTCATCATCAAATACGATAATCTGTTTCATGCCCATTATTTTGCTAATAACATCGAAAACAGTATCACCCTGATCTGCCTGAATGCTTAGAGAACCTGCATCAGTACTTTGGTTAAATACATTTAGTTTGAATGGCTCAACTAAATCTTGTATCACTTGTATTGTTGAACTATTACTATATTGTTTTGGTAATGCACTACAATCAACACAATCAGCAGTTTTACTCCTACCAACGATGCCCATAGATAACGATCCTGCATCATATCGAATCGGCAACGATTCAATATAACCAGTTAAAACAACATCATCATCAATAAACACCTCAACAAGATCACCGTTTTTAACAGCTATTTTAGTTTCTAAATTTTCTCCTGATGAAGGCCATTGACGGGTGATAGTGACATTAAAATCTCTTGCCAGTCGTTCAATACCTGCCGAGATACTAATTTCAGTCCATCCTCCGAAATATTTGCCATTAACCTTTAATAAAACATTATTCATGGTTTGGGTACTCTTAGTTCTTTAACCGGAACGAATCCAGGATGAAAAATACTGTTGCGAATCGAGATATCCTCACAACGTGTAGCATTGTTATAGAGATAGTGAGCTAAAACTAAATCAGGCAACACCTCATTAGGGATATAGACAATTGTTTTTTCTATCTTGATTAGGCGAGCATTGATATCTTGATTTACTGCGGCCTTTAATTTTGCTAACGCAATGTATAATCCATCATACTCCGTTCGCGATAATTCTTTATCAAATGACTTATTGATGGACTCCTTGATATCCAACAAATCATCAAATGAAATGGTATTATGTTTTTCAACTGTTGATGGTGTTGATACATGTGTGCTTGTTATATTAGTAGTTAAATGACTAGTTGGTAACGTATGTTCTTGATCAAAATAATTCTCTTTTTTACCTTTTGTTGACTCTAACGCCACAGGAGCAAAAGCTTGTTTTCTTTTATCTTCAACTTGTTTAGGTAACGATGCAATTATTCGTGATACTTCTGTAAGTGCGGTAACTCGAATAGCAGTATTAATCAAGTTTTGATTTTTCTTTCTTTTTTTGGTGGATTTGCTATCAGTTGACCAAATTGCACTCGGAAAAATGTTTTTTATAAATGATATACCATTAAACACCTTTACTCTTGCTATTAACCCGTTTATAGAATTGGAAAATTTTGTCGCACTATGCCACACCTTTCTGATTGAGTTAAAGATTGATGAACCACCCGTTCCGAGGATAGGCGATAAATTACCATTTAGGATTTTAACTGCATCATTAACATACGGGGTTATTGCATTAAAAGCATCGGCTATGTCATTTAAAATTGACATGGTGTTATCAAGAATACTGTGCTGTACAAAATCAGGCGCATCAATTAAGTCAAAATCCTCAAATGCATCTAAAAGTGCTTGATCTACATTATCTGCATTTTCTTCTACTATGTCATCAGTCGCTACTGAAGAATCGGGGAATATTAACTCACCAGCTTCGACAAATGAAAATGAAATTACACTCATTCGACCGTTTTCAACTGAATTATTTACTGTTATTTGCCCTTCTATATTAACATTAAGTTCACCAAGAAATGGATGAATTAACATTCCTGAACCTTCCTGTTCAATAGCATTAACTAATTTTTCAGTTTGTTCTTGATAGTCATCCCCAATTAAAAAAGCTTCTATTTTATTTTTACGTGCTGAACGCCCCATATCTTCAGTATACGGTATATCTCTAAATGGATATTCATGAGTTTGATTACGCCGTCCAAATTCAGATGAGGTGCTTCTAACTTGAAACCCTACACCACGAAAACTTGCTGGAAGCAAATCATTCAACCAACTTAGATTTATCATCAACCTCTCCCTAAATTCGCATACGGATTCCAGCCAACATCTGTTTTCATATTAAAACCTGATGCTTGTTTAGTTTCTTTTACTATTGTACCTTCGGGTGCATTCTCAAACTTCACAACAAGTTCGCCATTACCAACTGTATTTGAAAATTTATTAATTGGCATTTGAGGTGTTTGATAATAAGGATAATTATCCATCAGCTTTGTTACTTCTTGAGGTAAGCTCGATGTATCAATATTAACCTTTATATTTTTTTTATCATCACCGAAAAGAAATTTCCACACATTCAATAACGGTTCAATGCCAGACTTAACGTTATTCCATAACTCTTTGAAGAAGTTTTTGACACTATCCCACATTTTAGGAATCAAATCACCTGCTGCTTCAAATGGGGTTATGAATACATCAAAAATAGGCATCAGACATGGCTTTATAGTTTCCCATAAACCACTGAAAAACTTACTGACAGCTTCCCATGCCTTTACAATTATTTCACCACCTGCTTTGAATCCCGCTATAAAGGCGTCAATAATAGGCATTACAAATGGTTTGATAAATTCCCATAGCCCACTAAAGAACTTACTGACAACACTCCAAGCATTAACAATGAAAGAAGCCCCAGCTTTTAAACCTTCAACAAAGAAATTAATAATCTTCATAACATAAGGTTCAATTGTTGACCATAAATTGCTAAAGAATTGACTAACAATTCTCCATCCATTTACAATCAATGCTGCTCCATCTTTGAATACTTCAATAAAATCATTAATAAATGGCATAACGTGAGGTTCGATAATTCCCCAGAGCCATTTAAAGAATTGAACTATTTCATCCCAATATTCAATAATTAAACCAGCTGCTAATGCTATGGCGCTCATAGCAAATCCAATTGGATTTGCTTTCAAAGCAGTGTTAAATCCTATTAATCCTATTCTTGCAAAATCAAATGCTTTTTTTAATTTCAATTTAGCTATAGCTAATGCCTTTGTGAACCAGATGTATCCCTTTGTTATACCAGTTGCTATTGTAAGGGTGTTAGAAACTGCGCCAACAATAATATTTACACCCGCACATGCAATACGAAGACCAATTAACCCAATAACTGCCATTGCAACCATTTTTACCAGTTCAGGATTTTCTTGAATAAAATGACCAAATTCAACCACTAGCGGCTGTAATTCATTTAAAAGCTCTGTAAATGCAGGTAATAAAGCATCATTTATCGATAAACTAATATTAGTTAACGCATTGTTAAAAAGCTGTAATTTATTAGCCGTTGTATTTGAACTCGAATCATATTTTTTTTGCATCGAACCAGCATATTGTGCTGCATCACCAACTCGGTTAAAGTTAGTTTTTAACAAGTCCATATTGCTAAGCAATGGAGATAAAGATTCAACATTTTCCTTACCGAATAACATAGTTAGCGCTGTTGTGCGTTTATCTGCTGACATATTTCCCAAAGATTCAAGCACCTTCATAATCGTTCCTTCGGCATCTTTTTGCATGCCTTTGGCTATTCGTGTTGATGTGAATCCCAATCGTTGTAATACTTTTTGTTGTTCTGCTGTAGCTGCCTTACCTGATGTTAACGTCAGCATAAAGTTTTTAAGGCCAGTTGCTGCCTGTTCTGTATTTGTACCTGTTGCAATAATGGTTGAACTTAATGCAGCTAATTTATCAGCACCAACACCAGATTGTGCTGCAAGAGTACCAATTCGTGAAACAACATCAGAAATATCTTTTGCGTTTACATTTTGTGTATTGCTTAATAGATTGATTTTATCTGATAAGCTAACTACCTCTTTTTGTGTCAATTTTAAAGACGTTCGCCATGTAGCCATTGTAATACCAGCTTCCTCAGCAGATGTCTCAAACGCGATCCCCATTTTTATGGCATCTTGAGCAAACTGTATTAATTCATCCCTTGGAATATTTGCACGACTTCCCTGTGCAACAATAGAAGCAATATCTTTAGACGCAATTGGTAAACGTAATGACATTTCGCGAATATCTTGCCCCATTTCTTTAAATTGTTCTGGCGTATCAAAGTTAATCACTTCTCTAATATTTTCCATTTTTTCTTCAAATGCCATGGCATCCTTCATTCCTTTGACAAACATCGAAGAAAAAGGAAGATCAGTAACAGCATTCTTTAAATTAAGTTTCCCAAAATCTGATTTACTTAAGTTTTTGTGAAATTCTTTGAATTTATTATTCATTTTATTTAAATTTGGTGACAGTTTATCAACACCTATCACTAATTTTTTTGAGTCAAAGTCTGCCATTATGATTTCCTACTGCTTTCTATGCGGTTTGCTTGTTCGACTAATTCAAATACTTCCGATAGTGAACGTTCTTCTAAGATGTGAAATGGTGACAATTGCCAGTACTTGGCTATATCAAAACAAAGGTTTACAAGATATTCTATTGTGATTATTCCGGTGTCACTTCTCCCTCCACTGTAGTCACTTCCTTCGCCTTTGGGCCAAAGAACATCATGATTTCACCGGTAATCATTAAAAAATCGTAAGGTGTAAGTTGTTCGACGGAGCTGGGTGTAACGTTACCTAGTGTAACGATATACTCAGCAATTTTTTTGGGATCCCCAATCATATTACTATCAAATGGAAAGCCTAATTTTTTAATATCCTTAACAGTTGGTTCGTTAAGTTCAAGTACATGTAATTCGTTGCCATGAGCCATAATAGGCTGTGATAATTTGATTTCTTTCATTATTGATAAAATCCTTCTTGACCATGAAATTCGATTTCTGCTGTACCTTCTTCTGCGTTGTGATTTACTTCACCTTCAATCCATGCGTTTGACAGTACATAAACTTTTCCGTTGGCTAGTTCTGCTGTAACTGTCATAGAATCACTTGAAACTAACATGTCTATAGGAAAATCACCTGGCACTTTAAATGTTCCTTTAATGTAGGGAGCACGAAATGTTTCTTTATAATGAACACTATTATCTAACCCTAAAATACTTTCTTTAACGTTAGTATTCATTGGGACTTCTATGCCGCCGGTTAATGACAATTGAAAAGAATCAACTTTGATGTAAGTTGTTCCTGAAATACGTTGTTGTGTCATTATTTTTTCTCCTCTGGATATTGCAATCTAAACTGTGCTAACACAGCAAAAACACGTAATTGATTAACGAGATCGGGTGGAAATAATACATCCAATCGGTTAGGATCATTGATATTTCGCTCAACAATTAAGTTCTTCTTAAACACATCAAAATTTTCAACTAATCCCATTAATTCTAGTTGACGATAAGTTGCGTTAATTTCAGCTTTAGCAACCGCCGGTGTAATAATTGCCTGCCCAGCACCAAATCGAGTACCATCGTTTGCTAGTTTATGTCGTGGATATTTCGATGTAATCACACTGCGTAATTTACGTAACACATATGCAAGCGTATGCAATGTTTCACTATCAAGATAGCTATTATCAGCAATACCATAACTGTTACGTTGATATGTAGTGATATCTCGTTGAATTAATAAATTACCACTTGAAACATATGCCGTAGCAATACCGTGACTTAGCAATGATTGTTGCTCAGTTAGTGTAAACTGATTACTATCAGAAGCTGGTAATGCACCATTTAACATTCCAGATTGAGTTGGACGTGCAGGATCATTACGAATAAAAATAGCATTACGAGCAGTGCGCATTGCGATTAATTCATCAAGTCCTGTTTGAACCCTTGATTCATAGCCTGCAACGCTAATATGTTGATAATTCAATTTATCACCAAATTCGACTAATTCTGTCAAATTACCTTTTTTAGCGGTATAAGCATGTCCATACAATTGGCGCGCATAGCTCCAACGTCCTGTAGTGTCATCCATCTCATGATTAAATGTAGCTAAAGACGATAGGTCATTAAATGGGAATGCTATAAAATCAAGTAATTTGTCGCCCATAGCTGCAATAACGGGGGTTAAATTAGGGGTACCTGTTCCTCCGCTCATTTGATTGATAACAATATTTAAACCATCAGGAGTATCTTCTCCTCCGACTGTACCATAATAGTTAAAACATAGAGGAATATCATTGCCACTCAACCCTTTATTTTTGGCTGTTAGCGTAATTGTGCTATTATTTAAGACCGCGGTGACAGGTAAATCAAGATGAGTATTAATCGCATTATGCAGTCCATTTGCTATGATTTCTGCACTATCAGAGACGGTTACTTGTGATTGAATTTTACTATTACCGATATAGAGACTTAATGTTCCTGTTTCTTCTGCAGTACCTGATATTTGAATAGTACCAGTCGCATTCGAGCCAGCTGTAGGTTCATCTACCGCGATAACAAAAAGCTCGCCAAAATTATCAATATTACGATAGGATTCTACCATTCTTGATAATTGACTGCCTCGCCCTGCAAGTTTTTTAGCCTGATCTGCAGATGGCATAATAATTAACTTATTACGTTCAATGCTACTATCAGCTAACGGATAAGCAATAATTAGTGAAGCACCGTTATCTTGAATAGTATTGGCCGCAGATGAATCTACTTCCGCATAAAATAAAGGAACCTTTATATTGCTAGGAAAATTGTTAAAACTAATTGTCATTTTTAGCTACCTTTTTTTCTTGTTTCACTTTGATGTTTGTAACTTCTTCAACATCATTATTTGTCAATCGTCTAGCCCAGTACTGGTTATACTCAACATTACGACCGTCTACTGGTAAATAATCCCCATTATTGGGGTCATATACCTGTTTATTATTGACTGGTTTAATTATCATTATTATCCTCATAGATATTGTTATTTAAAAAAGTTATTGTTACTCCTGAGTCTTGTTCATTAGCTGTACCCGAAATGGTATCAAAATTGCCGATATTTAACGGGTTATATAATGGAGGTTTGGTAATACCGGGATTATTTGGATCAAATTGCCAATCAGGAACGGGGATGGGATTATCAGCAACTTTCAAATCAAAATATTGCCGAGTATCTTCAAAGCCAATTTCACGCACCGAACTGAAATTAAATTGATAACAAATTCTATCTTTATCTAAATCGAGTAATTTTCCACCATCATATTGAATTGGATAATGAAATGGAGTTAGTTCAAGACCAAGTAAAACTTGCCAAAGTTCAACTTTGATATTCTCAACAAGATCATATATTTCTTGTTTCCCTTGCTCTCCTATCAGCTTTAATACAACAATAACTCCAAAACTCTCTGTTACATTTTGCCAATAATCTGTTTTTGACTTATTGTTCTGCGCTTTATCATCTAGTGGAACAACATAAGCAGCTGGTAGTTCTGAAAATGTCGTATCTTTAACAGATGAGAATTTTGCAATCCAACTAACTCGCCCTTCAAAACTTAGGCCAAAATGGCGTAATGTATGGACGACATGAGATAATTTCATTGTTTAACCTGCATAATTTAAGGTGTTTTTGACATGCTTTTATTTGCTATATGTAATTTTTTATTTAATTCTTCAATCATAAAGTTTGCACTTGAAGTACCATTAGCAAAATCTCACCAGCCTTTACCACATTTCTATTTAGCTTTATGAGACAACAAACTTGAGCCACTACAATTCAACAATAACCTATCAGTTAACATCGCCACATCGTTTCTTTAATTATTTGTCAATTTGATCCAATGGGCATTTTTGAAGTTAGGTCCATGTATATACTTACTTTTTTGAGTAAATAGAAGATAGTTATATAAATTAGCTGAGTAAGTCATAATTTTATCGCCGTAATACTCAATTAATACGCTATTTATTGATCAGTAATTTGTTTGATAGCCCTTTTATCTAAATTACACTTCTCAATGACATTTAATAAATGCTCGTTATATCGTAAGCTATCACCAAAAGTCATGGGATTAGGTGGTAAATTTGGTAAGCAGTCACTTAATAGATTGGCTGGTATCGGTCGATTCACGTATGCCTTTCGCTCGGTTGTACAAGCTTGCAGAAACAGGCATAGGCACAAACTGCTTAGCACAATCATTATCTTTGAGTTGCTCATTAATTTGCTCCTGCCGTTCTAGTGATTGATTTTCTAGTTCACGTTTTGATAATTCGTTGTCTGCGATGATTTGGTTGTTTCTAGATATGGTTTGCTCTAGCTGGTTAATTTGATTAGTTAGCTCGGCATTAGCGTTTTTTAATCGTTTTTTTTCTTCAAAATTGTTATAACAAAAATAAATAGCAAAAGTGATAATAATAAATGATATGCCCAATATCTTTTCATTATTCATAGTAAACCGCTCCTATAAATAGTTTTACCACCTTGCTTAACGGCTGTTAATACTATTTGTCGGTTATTGTTAGGACTAAATCCTATGTGTACCCATTGATTATGCTCTTGGATAAGTTTGTCGAATTGAACACCAGCATCAATCAATCTTTGACATATTTCTTTAGGGGTACCATATGATGAACGAAAATCAACCGCTAAGCCCTTAGTATGAGCGCTTGTTGAGACTCCGCCTACTCTTGCATTTAATGCAGGACAGCGATATCCAGAGGTGATAATAATTGGTTTATCTAATGCTTTTCTAACAAGTTCTAGCTTTATGGCTGTTAACTGCACATTTGGCATTAAATTTTGGGGTACTGAATTATCAATTTTTAAACGACTAGCAGTTAATGAACGTGTAAATTCTTCTAGCGTGAAATGTTCAGTTAATTTCATTAATCATCTCCTTTGGCTTTTCTTATTAATCGTTCTTCTAACGCCTTGATTAACGCTGCACCTGACCATCCAGCTAAGCCAGCTATACCTCCTGCTAACTCAAAGTCCCAATTAAAATAACTTGCGGCTAATACAACAAGCGTTCCAGCAAATATAGATATAAATATTTGCGCAAATAGCACCCCAATATTAAATTTATTTCCATTTAGGAACTGATAGCAATAACTTGATAGAGAACCAAGCAAAGTAACAAAAAATAAATACACAACAACAGTCCAATTGACATTGTTAGGGTCTTTTATCGGCATATTTAAATCTTCTTATTAGTTATGAGTGGCAGCATACTAGATGAATGTGAGTTATGGCTGAGTCTAGCATTGCTATCGATTCAGTGATGAGCAAATAGTCAAAATATTGATATAAAAAATATAGTAAACGGAAATAAATTGAAATAACTACAACAGAAATAAAATCACAGTTAGTATTTCATTAAATGAGGTTGGCAAAAAAGGAATCAAGCTAATAGCTAGCGTATTGATTATTATTTTTTCTAGAAAAAACAGAATAATATAGATATAAAAAAACCCAACTAATTAGCTGGGTTTAACTATATGCGTTCTAAACCGCATTTTTACCTTATTATATATGCGCATTTGCGCAAAGTCAAGCGGTTATGCAACTTTTTTAAAATATTGATAAATATTTCCTCTTATAAACATCTCGGCTTGATTCAATAAATTAATGATATCGTGTGGACGCTGCCCAATTGCTTTTGCCTGCGAGTTACACGAAATACCTCGCAGATAATATGCGGTCAATACAATCCATTGAGAATAATTGTCATTTTTTAAAATCAGTACCGCATTATCAACAATTTCAGCTTCATCTTCTGTTAAATATTGGCGATAATCAACATCTGTTGGCGCTCCCAAAAAAACAGCCGATTTTGAAGGATATTCAGTTCCAATTCTTTTCAATATACGCGTATTTTTCCAGGCAGTTAAAATATCTTTAGTTTCTCTCATTACTCTCTCCCTACTTTGCCAATCTTCATTCACTTTTGCCGTTGTTTTGTAATTCATTTCAATATTAACCCCTTCGATTTGCTTACATTGTTCCGAATGTTTCGTTTATTGACTTGCTTTACAGATTTATATTTATTTTTTGCTACATTTGCTGTTAATCCTAATACACAGCCTATTACTATTTTGTTAAACATCTAATAAAGTCGCTATTAACAAAGGCTAATCAGTTTTAATACAAGTTCTGCTTTTTTTTAACATCTCTTTAATGTTAGCGATATGCTCCATACTCTTTGCTGAAACTTGATCATCTTTAAACTCAAGCATTGCGATCGTGTTTTCTGGTTTAGGCAAATAGCAATTAGCTTTTTCTGGTGTTAATAAACCAATGAAAACAGCACGATTAATTGCATCAGCACGTTTTGTTTTATCGCTACCAAGTGATACAAACACCTCTACATTTTTGCCATTCATCATTGATGAGTTAACTAAACGTCCATAAGCTTCGATAAAAGTTCTTCTTGCTCCAATTTTGTCGCCATTACGATAAACAAGTTCAGCTTGTGCCCATGCCTTTGCTATTTCCTTAGTCCAAACTAAAGTATTAGTTTCATCACTAGCAAGTATTGCTATTGCCCATGCCTCATCGGGTGATAAATGGTTATTAGGACCACCCATTAAATTAATTAAATCAGCAGGCTTCGGCATAAATTCACTTTTACGCACCCATACATTGGCTGCTCTGCGCAATGAATCAATTGGGTATTGACTAAGTGTTGACCAATAAATATTGATTTTAGTTGTACTCGCTTGCTGTCCGTAGAGTTCAAGAAGTCCACCAATAATTGCTAAAAAACCATCTGAGATTTTTGCCATAATCAGCTCCTCATACTCTCTAAGACAGCTCGATTACGTTCTGCAAGAGTCATAAATCTTGATTGAGAGTGATTCGATTTTTTATAGTTCCCTGCATTACGTAGCCAATTATTAAATGCAGCGTTCCAATCAATATATTTTTTCCCATTAGCCAAGCAATAATCTTTAAACTTAATAAATTCAGTATCCAAATTGACATTTTCATTTAGTGCTATGTTTCGATGATGATCGTTGGGTTTAAAATCATTAGGCAACTCCCGTTTTTGGGGTTGTGGTTTATCCGCAATAATATTTGTAGTATTCTCTGTAATAGTCTTTGTTGTAATCTCTTGAAATAACGAACTCGACTTTCTAGCCTCCCCGAAATCTACGATGTCTACTTCGGGGTGATTACTTTCTTCATTTCGCGGTAAATGATTAATAGATTTGGCGAAATTAGCTAAAATTTCATTGACCTTTTTATTGTCAATTTTGTAAAAAGTTTTATGATCTAATCGCTTTTCAGTAATTATCAAAACGCCTTTATCTTGTAGTTTTTTTATAGCTGTTCTTTGTTCGTTGTGAGATAAACCAGTTTCTTCCTCAAGTTCATCGCGCGTTTTATACACCCCTAAATCAGATATAGCTTTATCTTGCCAATAAAATAATTGAGAAAATAAAACAGCTGCATTAACACCACCTAACGGCTTAGCCATTTTTGGATAATAGGCGTTGGGTCTTCCTTTCAATTTCAATATTTCAACTATATTCATTGTTTTACCTCAAAAATATTCAGCAAAATTGCTATCATTTTTATAAATAATTTCAGTCACTATTTGGTAATTTATTAAATCGTGGATACATGCCTTTAATCTAACAATCGGATAAATTTTATGTTTGTGCTGAATTGATTGTTTTATCACTTGCAAGTGTTGTAAGGTTTCGAACGCATTGACTTTAGTTTTTAATGTGTCCATACCCCCTTTTGTGTAATCTAATAGTGATTTTTTATCTCCTTTAACTTCCTAAAATATGGATAGCTTTTGCAGCAGTCTCAATTATTATTCTTTAAATCTAACGATAATATTTATTATCAATAATAACCAAAGTTATTGGATAAATCAATAACTATTGTTATTTGATGAGTGATAACTTGAGTTATATAATTAAAAAATTAACAACCCCGAGAAAAAAGCATGACTACATTTACAGATAGATTAAATTTGGCATTAAAAGAATCTGGGATGTCTCAGCATCAACTAGCCGAAAAAGTAAAAATTAGCCAACCAGCTATTCAAAAATTGCTTTCAGGAAAATCCAGTACATCACGAAAAATATTAGAAATCGCTAACGCATTAAACGTTGATCCTATATGGCTAACAAAAGGTGTTGGTAAAGCCAAAGTAAACAAAAATAAGTCTAATGCGACAGTATTAGGATCTATCGAAGATTGGGATAGTAAAACACCGCTAGATGATGATGAAATTGAAGTTCCATTTTATAAGGATGTACGGCTAGCAGCTGGTGATGGTTTCACTGATGATATTGAAGATTATAACGGATATAAATTACGCCTATCCAAATCAACAATGCGGAAATATGGCATTGATAAAGAATGCACTGTATGTCTAACTGTCTATGGAGACAGCATGGAACCTGTATTTAGAGATGGTTCTACAGTAGCAATCGATCAAGCTGATACATATGTTAGAGATGGCAAAATCTATGCAATCAATCACGATGGATTATTAAGAATAAAAATTTTAGAAAAAATGCCTGGCAATCAAATAAAAATCAAAAGTTATAACATTGGCTATGATGATGAAATAGTGTCTCAAGATGAAATAACTATTTTAGGCCGTGTTTGGTGGCAATCGTCTATATTGGATTGATAATAAAGATATAACAATAACCGCTTCGGCGGTTTTTTCATACCTAAGACTAGCATTAACCTATCAAGATCCCCTCACCCAACAACCTTTGATAACTTTATTTTAGGTTTGATAACTTTTATTATTGACATAATTAATAACCTAAGTTATCATTTATCACATCAAAACCAATCAACTTAACAACAAAGTTAAACAAGACTACGAGTTATTTAACTAGTTAACGAGATTCAAGTAGCTAGCTGGGGCATATGAAAGTACAGCGGTTTTGATAACAATCAATTTGCCGCCTAATATTTCTAGACAATTTTATAAAGAGTGTCTACTAGTATTCAAAGCTCGGAAAGGCGACATTTCAGCTCCTTTGCCCTATTTTGAGGGCTTTCTCGAGGGTAATATGACTGATAAAGATTTTGTGAATATGAAAATCAAAGATAGATTTCATAAGGATTATGAGTTAACAGACAGCGAAATAAAGTTTGCCCTCTTTTGCACATACTTCGTGATTTTAGGTGGATTATTTGGCTTTTTCTACTGGATGCTACAGATTGCTACGAGGTGAGTTATGCAGTTACATAAATTGGTTGAAAATGGTTACGAAAGCGCTTACTGCAATATGTTAAACAATATTGAAATGCAAGATGCCATGGAAGAATGGATTGAAAGCCGAGCCGAAGAACTAATTAAAAACTTTGGTAACGACAATGACTGGCAAATTATCGAACAGCTCAAAATCAAACTTGAAAGTAAAAGTATTGATGATGATATTTATAACCAATTTATCGTTGACATCTGTTATTCGCAAGCTCGCTTTGAATATAATAATCAATCATATTAAGAAATTTAATAAAGATTAATTATCCCATATAAAAAAGTTAAAGCTCCTAAATATTATGCTAATAATTCCGTCGTTAAGGAATTAAATTTGCAATATTTAAATATTAAATAGGGTTAATAAAAAGCGTAAAAAAATCGAACCAAAATTAATAACCAGGCAAATTCAGAACGACGATTTTATAGATGACGGACTTTTGTATTAGATTCTTTTTTTATTTTGTTGTATCAATAGGTTTTACGCCTGAACAATCACTTTCTTTTAAGGTAATCATAAACAAATATTTATTCTCCTCGGTAGAGTATAAATATTGAAAAATTGCGCCTTTTTTTAATAATTGTTTTATTTGATCATTAGTACAACCATCATTTTTTATTTGAGAAAACAGAAAATCACGGAATTTATCAATTTCACTTTTATCTATCTCATTAAAATTAATTTTTTCAACAATATATCTATAAGTTAATGTATTGTTTTCTGCATAAGATGTGGTCAACATAGTAAATTGATCTAGACGAATTGGAGTGCGTTCATTCAGTGACTGAGAAATCTTAAAGAGTTGGCCACTAATAGACCTTTAATTAAATAGATCAAACTGGTTAACAAAAAAATAGCAAACAACTGAAACAATAATACTTAAGATAATGTTTCGAATTTTTTTAATACTCAATTAATACTCGCTTATAAATTCTAATAATTTTGAAAATGATAATATGGATAAACGAATATTATAGAATTATCAATACCGTTTATAACATTCATTTTATAATATTGATTTAATTAAATTAATGCAATTATTAATTATTAAAATTTATTATGACGTAAACACTTTAAATAGTGTGATAGAGTATGTAAAGATATTAAGGATTAAACTTAAGACTCGTTGATTATATATAGCTTTAATGGCGTCCCCTACAGGATTAAATGCAAAATAATATATATTTGATTCATATAAATTTTTATATAAAATAAAAATAATATACCGTTTAAAATACCGTAGAGGTTCATTAAAATAATATTTAAAGATAGATTTTATGTTTTTTGATTATTCTAACACTTTCTGCGATCCACTTCCCACAATTTCACTTCAATTCACACTCCAGAAAAATATTAGTTTATGATGAATAAAACTAACTAATCTTTCATAACATGATCACAATAAACTATACAAAAACAATTTACATACTAACCGACCATGATAACGATTCTATTTACGATTGCGAAAATGATTCGTATCTGGTTTTCCCATCTCTCGACATTTATAATGACTGAAGGTGTTTTTATCAGAATGACAGATTAAATAAAGTCGGAATTTTTGAATCGTATCAATATGCGGTTGAGTATGTAAAGTTGCAGCTTGACAATTTATTTAGTTAGTTAACTACAGCAAATTGTAAATAATATAGCGAAGTCTACAAATTTTAGTGCAAAATAATAAATTTTAGGATGCACTATGTTATTTCTATCTAGACTATTCAAATCAACAAAACCTCAAACAGTAAATAACTGGCTAGATGAATATATAAAAATTCTCGATGGACGCAATTTAAAACCAAAAACGATCGAAATAAAAACGTATTTAATAAAAGTTATTCGTCAAGAAATAGGAAACAATCCCCTCTCTCAAATAACCCCACCCGATATCACAAAATTAATTAAAATCTACACAGACCAGGATAAAGCACCTTCAGCAAAATGCATGTATCATCTGCTAAAAGACGTGTTTCGTGAGGCGTACGCTCACGGTTGGAATGACAGAAACCCAGCTGAACCAATCAAATGCCCCACAGTTGTGGTCAAACGTTCACGGATGACGTTAGGTGAGTTCAAAAAAATATTAAATGAGGCAGAAAAAACAGGAAATAAAATAATGCATGACGCGATGAAGCTCGCACTAGTTTCAGGTCAACGTCGCTCAGATATAGCTGAAATGAAAAAATCAAATGTTAAACGAAATTATTTATTAGTTGATCAGTATAAAACAGGTGCAAAGATCGCGCTACCTATAAAATTAGAGTGCAAAAAAATTGGCACTAGTTTACGAGACATTATTGAATCAGCCGATAATGATTTTTTAGTCAGTCGTAATAATGAAAAAATAAAATTAGACGATATAACGCGTCAATTTTCACGATTACGCGATAGAGTTTTTAATCGTGATTATTGGACGGGAACACCTACCACGTTCCATGAAATTAGATCGCTGTCAGAGCGTTTATATAGAGAACAACGAATTGACACAATGACATTACTTGGACACAAATCTCAGCAAATGACTGATAAATATAATGATAGTCGAGGTCGTGAATATAAAAAACTGAGAATAAATTAAACCTATTTATGTGGTAGGTAGCGCTATTGACGTCGTGTCAATTAGTGTAAACGGTGAACCATTCATTACGGATATCTCAGAGATTCAATCTAAATTAACAGATTTGAATAACAGGGTTTATATTACTGAATCATATCGAAATGGGGATAGTTGGTATCAACGTTTTTCCAATGGCTTTATTATGCAGGGTGGGACGCAGAAAATTGGCGACGTAGGGAAATTATCTGGCGGTAGCGTAACATTTAATATGATAACACCATTTTCAACAGCATGTTGGACACCTCACCTAGAACAGATATCAATAAATCAAGGATGGAATTATTTAACAAGTTGTATACCGCAAATTTATACTGATAGATTTGTTTTGTATATTTATAACAATCACTCATCGTTGGTTGCATTTCAGCCAGTGTTTAGATGGTTGGCGTGCGGTTATTAGAGGAGATAAGATTATGACATATACTGACGAAGAATATGCAGAAATGGCAATAAAAGCGAATGAAGAAGGGAAGGTGTTAAAAAACATAAATGGCAAGTTAATGCTCGTTGATTCTGAACCTATTGCGTTAACTAACGAACAAATTGTCTCGCAAAATAAAACTATTAAAAATGCGTTAATATCCGAAGCTAACAAAAAAATAGCAATTTTGCAGGACATTATTGATTTAGATATGCAAGAATCTAATGAAGAGGAACAGCTAAAACAATGGAAAAAATATCGCATATTATTAACTCGTGTTGATGCGTCAGATGTTAATGCTGCATTTCCTGAAAAGCCCTAATCGGGCTTGACAGGTAATTCAATATCTAATTTATTTATATCAATAGATTTTAGCTGTATACGATACAATTTCCATTTTCTCAGTAGCTTTTTATCCTCATCTGTTGCTATTTCAAGCTCTATTTTGTCATTCAAAATATCTATCTCATTGTTAGCCTCAGATAACAAATCTGCGATATTTATTTGCTGTTGTTTAATAAAAAAGGCATTTTTCTGCTCTTCATCAAGTGCCCATTTTTCACCATTCCATTTGCAAAAATCGAATGGTTCTAATAACGTAAAACCGCTTTTTATTGGACCTAGATAATCAATTTTAACAGTTTCTTTTGTTTCAATATTATACGCATTTTTTTCGCGGTTATCTTCAATGAGAATCCATTTCCCTTCCTGTTCGCATGGACAATAACCCTCTTTAAATGTAGGGGCAATCCTTAGCGCATTATCAGGCGGTAGTGTGTCATCGTTCGCCTCTAATTGATGTGTAAATGGTTTTAAATCGTTTGTGTTATCGTAATAATAATTAATCATAAATTTTCCTATTTTGTTCACCTACTCGACAGGTAGGTAGCTGGGAGGATGATGCTATTCGCAACATCACTGGTGGATTTGGGGTCGATGGTATGAATGGCGCAGATACTGGTGTTGTTTGGGGCGGACACGGTCCGTTTTATGAAAATGGAACTAATAACTCAATAGCAAAATATGCAACCGCAAGCCTAGGTGTTGTTAGATCAATGGGATTTGATTTATCAAGAGCAACGCCGACATCATATGAAAATCGATCTATAAATATAGGTCTCACGCCAACCATTTATTTAGGAGTTTAAACTCCAAGATAAATTACGGGGGTCCCTCCGATATTGATCGCTCTATTCTCATTCGCGATTGGTGCTACTCGTGAAGCATCAAACGATAAAACTGTATGCCATCCGTTGGCATTCCCACCATATGCAGGACTGGCAACGGCATCAACCCTAAACGCCCCGCTTGCATCTCGGTCTGAGGTGATAAAATTACCAAATCGGGCGGTAATATTACGTATAGCATCATCCTCCCAACTACCTACCTGTCGAGTAGTTCCATTAACCGCTCGCTCAAAAAAACCACGTCCATCTGGAGCAAATGCAGTCGGAACATTAATATATTGCTGCCCATTTATGGTTTTAATTGTAATTTTATGATCTGATTTGTAGTTAACAGATAAATTATTTAGCGCTTGTCCCTGCGGTGAACTTAATAAATAATTATCTCCATTTCGAAAATACCAACCAAAAGGCAGTTCATCGCGTCGAAATGGCATTAAACGTTGGTCTCCAATAGCATCTTTAAACACTAAATGGCTACCTACCACATAAATAGGTGCGCCGTTCACTTCTTTTTTAACAGCGGGAATAGTACCAATGTCATCAGCCGTTGGTTTATTGTTTGGTGAGTAAACACGAACATCATTTTCTTTTAATGTTTTAGCATTTAGTGTGCCACTAACTGTGCCTCCCGACATTGGTAAAAATGATTTATTCTCAATCTCTTCAATTGATTTTTTTAAATCATTTAATATTTTATGCTTTGTTTGAAATTGATTACCAAAACGATCTACTGTGTAATCATTTTCACTATTCACCCATTCATCAATTATGATTGTATTATCATTTAAATCAGCTAGAACATTTGATGGGCAGGGATTTTTTGTGTTTTGTCTTTGTGTCATATTTGAACCTTTATATTAGGATGCAAAATAACCGTTTTTACGGTCGTATTCGTATATTCTAGAATCGTAATTTGTTAAGCTTACTTTATAAGCCCCGTTATTAAATTGCTTTTTTGTTAAAATGAATTCAGTTGGCTCTTCATTTATTGTTTCAGCAATAATAAAAAGCGAACCCATTTGTATGTTGTTGTTGTTTGCAACGTATGCGCTTGAATAATCAGCGGTGAATGAATGTTCATCATGAGATTTTATGTTAATCCAGTTGCTGGGATAACCGCACTTGTCTGTAATTGCAACTCTATATGATTTATTGCTATCTAATGACAATTCTTGATCAACATAAAATTTATTGCCTTGAATCCTCACAATTTCACCTGAGACGATACTTTCATCGTACGTATCTGACCACAGCACAAGATCACCTTTTTCTACAAAGTTAGCATCATTCAAAACTTCATCTTCTACAAATGTCCGCTCATAAATTAATCGTCTTATCTCAAGTTGAGCACGATCCATCGCTTGTTCGTAATTTCGGCATCCTGCAAGCTCGATTTTATTTGGTGTACGCGCAAAACCTTTTACTATTTGATTATTCGAAATACGAAGATTTATATAAGATTTTTTATCCGTCCCTCCAGCTCTATCCTTGCTTGAGTCAACATATTCAACTTGTACCCCATCATGAGTTGATGGCAAATTTGATTTTTTTTGCACTACTCCCCCTTCGCTTGAGTTGACCGTATTTAAAGCGTTGAACAAAGCAACAGGTCTGGTTTTTTCCTCGTTTCTGGCAAAACGCCATTTCTGCCCATCTCTATACACATAAACACGAGCTGCATTACATATAGTCTCTATTCGTTGACCGAGCGAAACATCAATATCATCAAATGAAAAATCAAAGTACCCAAGCCTTTCGTTCAAATTTTTTATACGCCTATCAATTTGGTATAACGAATCTAAATCAAGCTGCCGTGGGTCGCGCCCGAAGACTGAAACAAATTGATGGAGAACTGCATCAGCAAATGATCTTGACGGTCTTATGTTGTAGTCTATTTCTTTGGTGTCATAGTTATATGTGATAGTTTTACGTGTGGCTTCAACATTAAACTTAAGCTCTTTTAATGCTGTTGCTTGAGATGTAGCGCGAGTGCGAACATAGATTAGCGTATCTTTTACTTTATAATTATACTCATAATCAATGATACTAACGTTTTCAACTTTAACCTGATCCGATAAATCCCCCTTTCCATTGGTCACTCGCGCAATCATTAGTGCATATTTGCTCTTACCATTCCTTGGTTTTATTTTAACTGTAATATTCTGAGGCTCGTAAGTGCTCATTGAACAATTCCAAGGCATTGTTTCACGAGTTCCAGCTATTTCATTACCAAAATCATCTATAGCCCACCAAATGAAATCAAGATTAACATATCCTTGTAATCCTCGTTGGAACACTAGGTCAGCCCAGATTTCCACTCCTTCTTCTGGTGGTATGAATGCATCAGTATAAACGCCACCTATATGCTCAAGCTTTAAATAAGATGCCATAGGGATAATTTCGTATTTATGTCCCTTGACGATGTTCTTCAAGCCGTCAACTCGAACCTTTACGGTACCTCTACATTTTATTATGAACAGATTATCTTCAATATATGTTGATTCTAATACCGCAGTATATAAAACATTACGAATATAAATATCGCCGCTGGGATAACGAACCCCAGCATTTATAGTAAAATTAATTCTAAGAGGCTTATTTAAATCATTGAAATATTTAGATGTATCACCTGCCTTTAGAGCGAATGTTGCAATACCATCTTTGATGGTACAACTTGATAAATTAAAATGCTCCTCTAAATGCAAGACCTCGTTAGCTAAATTAGGCGGCTTGAGTTCTTGACCGTTCACCTCAGCGCTGCGAAATTGATACCTAATATATGGGATAATGTCGCCTGGTTGATAGATTTCATATGTTGTGCCAGATATTCTATTTAATAATGTCTGGTCGTATTTGAGATTATTTAAATCATAATAACCGACCCCTATACAGAATAGATGATCGATATATTTAACATTACCGATGTATTCTGAAACAGCTGGGTTGACAATATCAGGATAGGAGCGAATACAACCATAAATATCGGGCTTAGCCTGATATAATCTAGCAATATTTGTTTGCTCAGTTAGTTTATTATTAGTACTATCCTTTTGCTCGCCAGATGCGTTGGGCGTTTTTGGTGTTGGCGCTAATGCATACGCTACAACAGCAGCAACAATCGCAACAATAATACTCACAACAACTGACGCCTGTTGACGGTTAATGATTACAATTTTATCGAAAATGGTTGCATTTCTTGATAAATCATATTCTAGAGGATTTATTTTTTCATTGTTTAGATAGACATCGGTAGTATTGTTATCAAAACCGTTTGGAAATTTATTGCGAATATTTTGGAGGAGTGAAAGAGAGGTGTCGAGTTGATATATTTTTTTTTCGGTCAGTCCGTTAGGGTCTTTATGATATATCAGCATATTGGTAGTACTCCACTTTTGTATAGGCTTTTTCTATTGCTTCCAGCTTGTTATATTGAACTTGTCCGCCTTGAATTTCATTTCCTTTGGCGTGCAACATATGGTTATCTATCACAACTCCCACATGAGACGGAATATCACCAACATAAGCAAGAAATACTGCATTGTTACTCTTTTCGCATGGTTTCCAGTTTCTAAGTGATTCAGGGATAGCTTCATTTTGAATTGTCGTTTTCTTTGATTGATAACCTGTTATTGTTTTTAGTTCGATTCCTAAAACATGCCGATAATAAAGAATCACCAGCCCCCAACAATCCATTTCATCAAAGGTGCTGGCTCTATCAACCCATTTCGTACCAATCACCTTGTTAATAAATTCATTAACTGTCATTTTTTTATGCATAAGCAAGACCTCTATATTCCTCAAGCGTATAAATTGGATTGCTTTCAGTATTTCTAGGTTTAGCAAGTGTCATTGGATTATCATCAGTAGCTGAAATCTCAACAGCATTCCTATTAAACCTAACCCCATCTTCTGATACATATAATGAATAGCGTTGGGTTGGATTATTCATTGATAATTCATTGTATTGTTCATAGACCATAGATATAGGCTCCTGCCAGCCAAAAGGAGTTATTGAGTTAACAATTTTCTTGAATTCATCACCGATATGAATGCGTGAAAACTGTAGGCTTAATTTCGGAGTCAACTCAGACCCCTGATCGGGTAAATTGATTTTTGCTGCGACAGGTATAAATTCATTGCCAGCAAACATCAAAGGCTTAAATTGGTTCAAGACTAATCTCAGAGGTGACTGAAATTCAGGGTGATAAAAGGTGATGGTATCATATTCTTCTGCGGGGTTCTTTTGTGAAAAAAACTCACGCTGTTCTTGTGAAATAGGCATTATGTTACCTTATTTAATTGAGTATTAACGATGACATCAAGAAGCCCCATCTCATTTTCTTTGAAATATTCTGGGAAAAGTTCGATATCAGGTGGAAAATAACGCGGCGCTTCATAGTTATTAATTAAAATTGTTGCTGTATAATTCCACTGTAGATGATTGGGTCTGGACGTATTAAGCAAAGAATCGGGCAAAAAACGACAATTTAATGTTTGTGATGTATCCCATTCCGTCGCTAGTTTTATATCAAATGGCAGAAAACCCTTTTTCAATGTGCGATTAAACCAGTGAAGAAATATTTGAGCTTCATGTGATGTTAGACAAAAGCTGATTGATCTGGTTGTTGGTTGATTTTGTGCAATACGTTTGAAATAAAGTTTACCGCTTCGTGTTTCTACTGTTGAAAACTGAGACTTTTGTTGTCTAGAATATGTGCCTAGCTGTACTGTTTTTTGCTCTAATGGATAATCATTCATTATTACTCCTGTTTTTTAGACAATAAAAAAACCGCCGAAGCGGGTTTTTAATTTTTAATAGTTTATATTGTTAAACGTTAATCCCTGCGTTTACAGGGAACACTATCAGGCATTAAGGCGTTATTGTCAAAAGCACGGTTTATCCCTGTGTATACAGGGAACACTATTTTTTTAGTCGCTTCTTCAAACAATGAATCGGTTTATCCCTATGTGTATAGGGAACACAAATTTCCGATCTAGAGGAAAAAGCAAAGTTACGGTTTATCCCTATGTGTATAGGGAACACATCGAGGGGAATGGATGCTGGCAAACTCTTTGCGGTTTATCCCTATGTGTATAGGGAACACCCCAAATGAGCAACCGCCATGTATACGAACTTCGGTTTATCCCTATGTGTATAGGGAACACTACCAAATGTTTTGTGGCGTCTACAGGAAGCTCGGTTTATCCCTATGTGTATAGGGAACACGCGTTACAACAAGCTCAAGCTGAAGTTGCTCACGGTTTATCCCTATGTGTATAGGGAACACTCTTATTATAACCTATTGTTTAATAATTAAAATAGCTGAGCTGGATTTTTTACCAGCTCAATAACCTAAATTAGGATAACCTAATAATCGGTAAAACTCTATTCCAATTATCAGCTATCCCTTTAGGTTGTATATGCGCTGTTTCTCTATTAATGATTATTCTAGCATCATTTAAAGTCCGCTTATATTCACAAGCCATTGAATAGAAAGCCCCTCTAAAACCTGAATCAATCACTCTCAATGCAGGCTCTATTAATTCTATTTGATATCGCATTCTTTCAGCGGCTTTATATAACCACGCTAAATCATACCAATCTTCATCAGATAATCCGCTTCGAGAATGCACACCACCCAACCACTTAATGGCTTCCTCAAATTTATTCGCTGGTAAATCTTGGTAGCGAGGGATTTTGAATTGTTCATATAACTTGGTGTAAATTGCTTGATAATGTTCACCTGTTCTATATGAACGATCATTAACAGCTTGCTTGATTCGCTGTTGTTGTTCGAGTGAGATTGTATTAGGGTGTTGTTGTGCTACTTTTGGCATAAAGTGGTTATAAAGTACATCGAAACATTCAAGCTGATATTGTTTTAAAATAGGTTTTATTTCTGGATTAACCCTGCTTAATTCTATACCCGCAAGCCAACCGTTGAGGTAACCAAGAGGTAAACATAAAACATCTCTATTTTTACCGTCTTTTGCAACTACCTTTATCATAAAGGCAGTTGAATTAAGTATTTCATTTCTTTTAATTCTTTGCCTTTGAGCTTCCCAATCCAAACCTATGTTTTCGCATATTGGCTTGATAGCAACATAAGGCTTATTATTATAATTAAGAATTGATATTTGTTGATTGTGAAATTGAACTAATTGAATTTGATTTGACATGCTATATCCTTTGTTTATTTTTTTGAGATTATTACCCATTTAAATGGGTGTCGAGAGGCTCAAAAGCCTAACAAAGAAAGGCTGGAGTTATTCCCCTAAGGTATTTTATTCCTCGCCCTCTCGACATTGAATTTTAGACGTAAAAAATCCGCATGCTATCGGGGCGGTGTCCGCTTTGTTTAGGTTTTGAGACCTGAAAAAGAATATACAATCAAATAACTAGACTAGTCAATAGTTATTTTATTCTTGTGCAAGTTGTTACTTCTTTGCTTCTGATATCTATTACATTTGTCGTATTTGAATTTTTTTTAAATTCTGATGCAATTACATATCTATATTGATCATTGCTTATTTTTTCAAGCTTTTGTTGACCAGTAAACGTACTGTCATCATTTAAAATTTCATGCGTTGGATTACTATTAATTTTGTCAACATCGTAAAGCTCTTGCTTATCTCCATCATAAACATGATATAATTTGCCATCCATTATTTTATACGTTCGAATGTATTCACTTTTATCTACAGCATCACCATAACTTTCTTCACGACCACTATCCATTCTTTCAAATGATTCCCAATTACACCGCCAATCACCGACGAGATACTCTTTAGTAACCTTATCATCACCACAGCCAGTTAAAATAAATCCAATAAATCCAATTAATCCAAGCAATGCAATTCTTTTCATATAATCAATCCTGTATGCAATTTAACTTTATGGTTTTTGTTGTTCACCTGTAGCTATCGAACGTTCTATGCATTCCTTGTAACGTTTATTTAAAAATTGATTTTGTTTCATAGGGTCTTTTTCATTTTCTGCAAAATTTAGAATAGAATCTGTAAATTCATCCCCAAATTGTTCTCTGATTCTTGGTATTGAATTTTTCGGGTCACCTTTTTCATTCAACTCAAATAAAAGTTTGCCAAAAGCATAATAGTTATGACAATAAGTTGCAGCCATTACACCATTTTCAAACTTTAATTTTTCTAATTTATTTATGGCTTCTGTTTCATCATCAGCAAAAACAAAAAATGGAAACATCAATATACAAAACAAAATCTTTTTCATACCATCTCCTTAAATTTTAAGTAATGGTATGAAATTTATTATTTAATATCAATTACAATTTAGATTGAATGTTTGTTGAGCGTGACATGGCTTGCCACACTTCCCCTGTATGTTCTTTAATATCATTAGCGACCTCTCGTTTTGCTTGTGTCACTGCTGTTCTGATAATTTTATTCTCATAATCAATAGATGGCTTGCTTACCTCAACACCACTTGCATAGTTTTCTACAATAAAATTCCATTGTATATTTTGACCTTGATTGGAAGTGATTTGTCGATTGCTTAATACCTTTCCGTTATCACCTGGTATTAAATATTGTTTGCCCCCCTGCATTAATATTTCAGGTTTGCCACCCTCACCAACTCGATACATTGAGTTAGCATCTACTGGCCCACCATTTTTACGCGCTCCAGCAATTGGTATTGCCGACATTAAACCTATTGCCGTGCCATATGCAGTAGCACCCGTCGTTGCTGCTGCGCCATATGACGCGATAGATGCAAGCATTGCAGCGGGTTTATAGGCTGCTGCTAATGCAATTGCCTCTGTTGTTTGGGTGGCTGTAGTTGCTGCTGATGTTGTTTTAGCTACAATAGCGTTTTTAACGTATTGCATACCCATTTGAACAAGTGACCCAATAGCCTCATTTAGAATAACATTAGCAAAGTTCTGCATAGCTTGTGTAGCAGTCATTGTTCCTGACATTAGACCTGAAATTGTACTTGTTGCACTGCTTGCCAGTCCTTCGAGTGAAGAAGCAAGAAACTCGTTAGCATCATTTTGATTGCGCCATATTTCCCATTGAGCATTGATGCGGTTTTGTTCATACTGACGATTAGCTGCCTCACGAAGCGCAATGGCATTTTCTTCTGTCAGTAATTTCTGATTTTCGAATTCTTGAATCAAAGCGAGTTTTCTATCATTCTCATTTTTAAGGGCTTGTACTGGGTCAACTTGTGCTACAGCGTCGTCAACTTTAGATACAACAGCTTCTGACTTAATTTTAGCCATATTGACTTGATGCTGCTGCTCAAGTTGTTCAAGTTTCGAATTATAGTCGGCTTGCTTAATCTCGCCAAGTTTGTGTAGCCTATCGAGCAACTCTTTTGATTTCTTGAACGAATCCTGTTCAACATCAATTGGGCTTTTTAATGAACCAAGTTCTTTATATGCTTGTGCGGTTTCGATTAACTCTTTTAGTTTTGCTGTTTGCTCGGCTGTAACTTTACTACCCATTTTTTGAGTGATAGCAAGTAATTCAGCTTCAACGGTCATACCCTTAGCTTCGAGTTTAGCAATTTCTAGCTTTTCACTAAGTTCTTTTACTTCATCTGCATATGATTTTGTTGTGCCTTTTTTACTACTTGCTTTTATCTTGTCGTTTTCTGCTGATAATGATTTTAAAAGCATTACTAACGGCTGTAATGCAGCGGCTTGATTTTTAGTGAGCTTAGTAAATTCTGTTTGACCCAGCGCAAGCAGTTTCAAGTCTTCTCTATATTCATTAGCACTATCACCGAGAGCGGAATAAAGACCATCTAAAATAAATGCCGCTTCACTATTGTCTTCTGCTTTTAACGTCGCAATATCAAGCTCTTTTGATAAACTCGCTACTTTTTTATCAATATTATCTTTAGATGCTTTATCCCATATTTCTATTAATTTTTTACCTGATTTTGAGGCTTTATTTGTAGAATCAGCCATTTCATGGTTTTTTATTATAACCTCGTCCGTAAGATCAACTAATTTATTGCGACCCTCAATCATCACGGCTTTGAGCTTTTCTTCTGCTTCTATTTGTTTGTTAAGAATTGCAACCCTTTCTTGTTCATTCCTGCCTTTTCCATATCCAGCTTTAATCTTATTTTTTAAATTAGTAATTTTCCTGTCTTGCTCTTCAATCGCCTTATTCTGTTCATGAATTCGTTTCTTTAAATCTATAGCAAATGCTTCTCTCTGTGCTTTAGATAGCCCTTTGTATTTTTCTGCTAACGCTGCTACTTCATCGGTTAATTCTAAAGCTTTTTGTTTAGCTTCTGCTGCTTTACTAGACCATGTAACTAATGCCCCAGCCGTAAGTAATATTAGACCTGCTGGACCACCTAATAACGACATTGCCCCTTTCAAACCATTGGCAGCAAGAGTAGATAATTTCGTTGCAGATGCTAATCTTTCTTGAGCTGCTGTTTCTTTATCAACTAATAAAGCTCTCTCTTTTTCGATATTATTTAGTTGTTTTTCAATTGCAGCTAATTGAACCTTTGACGTAGTTACAGATTTTAAAGCAATCAGCTCATTTCGTCGTGCTGTTAACGCCTTACCCTCTACTTCAAGAGTTCTTAACTCTTCTTTTGCAAGGTTTCTTTCTGATGTAGCAAGTCTTATATTTTCAATAACTTTTTCAGCACTTTGCTTAGTAGCACTCGCTAATGATGTAATGTATTTCCCTGCATAAATTGCTGCTAAAGCACCAACGCCAGTCATTAGTATATCGACATGCTGAGACATGAGAATAAGTGAATCTACGAGTAATTTAGTCGCACCAGTTGAGTTATTTAATTCACCAAGATATTTTTTAAGATTATTCGTAACACGGTTGATACCGTCAGTTACAGTATTTCGCATGTTATCGGCAAGTGCATCTAGTTCAACATTAGAGTCTATCAGCGCATCAGTAAATGTTTGTATAGATAATTTGCCGTCACTAGCTAATTGTTTAACATATTGTTCAGTAATCTTCTCAGCATCAGCAGTTGATTTAGCATTTTTCTTTAGATAATTAGTCAATGTTCCTAAAACACTTGGCATATTACTAAATACCGTCATTGCCTCAACCCCAGCGAGCTTACCTCTCATTTGGGCTTTAGTGAGTGCATTTATAGCTGATTCAGCACCTATTGCACTAGTTTTATTGATTGTAAATAAGTCTGACATTGAGCCAATATAAGATATTGTGCTTTGTGTGCTATAACCCAGCTCACCCATAGAGTTAGAAAGACGGATATACAACTCGGCCGACTCTTCGATAGTACGACCGTTACGGTCAGAAGTTACTAAAAGCTGGTCTAGAATGTCTTTAGTTTGTGACGCCGTTGCGCCAGTATTTTGTATGCGGTCTTCTAGCTCATTCCAGCTTTGAGCGTAGGCGATAACTGTACTTGATACAAGCGCAGCAGATACAGCCTTAGCAATATTTGTCAATTTACCGAGAGAATTACCAGCACTTTGAGCGGAAGATTCAAGCTTTTCAAGACCTTTAGAAGCTTTAGAACCACTGTTATTTAATTCTTTCATTTCCTGCATGATTTTTCTAGAATTTTCCAGTAACTCTTTCATTTCAAGTGAAACGGTATAAGTGATATTCCCTTCTGTATATTGAGCCATTTGTTTTCTCCAGACATAAAAAAAGCCCGCAATTGCGAGCTTTAAGTTTGGTTTGATTTTATTTTGTATATTTACATTAGATTTTCCATGCTCAGTTAGCAATAATCAGCATGTTTTTGTGAGGAAAACTGCATTTGCAATCCTAATGCTTGAACAATTTTAAAAATTGTATTAAAAGTAGGATTCCCCTCACCTGATAACGCTTTATAAATACCCTCACGGCTTATACCTGTATCACGTGAAAGCTGACTGATGTTTTTAGCTCTAGCTATATCCCCAAGTGCAATAAATAAAAATTTAGGGTCTCCTTCTTCTATTGCGGCATTTAAATATTCTTGCATCTCTTCATCAGTATTCAAAAAATCAACTACATCAAAAGTTTTTAGTTTTGTAGTCATAATTAACCCCATTTATTTGCTAATTCTTTAGCAATTTTGATATCTGTTTGTTGTGTATCCTTGTCACCACCACACAATAAAATAACAATTTCATTATTACGGTTAGCGAAATAAACCCTGTACCCTTTTCCACAGTGAATGCGCATTTCTGATACACCGCTGCCGACGGGTTTAACGTCACCAAAATTACCTTCCTGCATACGACGAATTCGAACTTTAATTTTAGCTGCTGCAGTTTTATCTTTAAGCGACTTCAGCCATTTTTCCATTTGTGGTGTGTAACTTACAGTAATCATGCTTTATTCCTGTTTTGATTTAAAACAATTATATCTTACACACCCCTAAATGTCAACTGTGGTTATCAATTTTAATTATTTATATTTTTACCTAAACTTATATAATGCATATATTGATGTTAATCATAAAAATAATAATGAATAAAACAATCGATATTGAATCTGGTGTACCAAGCGATGTTGTGAACATGGTTTTTGATAATTACTATTCGCCAGCTCAGGCGTGGCGTGAATATTTGAATTTATCTCAAGTTGAAGTGGCAAATAGAATCGGTATTAGCCAGTCAGCATATTCTCAATATGAAAAAAGCCAAAAGTTAAGAAAAACAACGCGGATTAAAATTGCTGAAGCACTACATATTAAGCCTGAACTTTTAGATTTTTAACTCTTCGCTAATGACTTCATAATATGACAAAATTTGTTAACAAAGAATAAAAGAAACCCGCACTTGGCGGGTTGTTGATAATTTTGGGTATTAATTTTAAAAAAAGATACTACTCTTCTTGGACTATATCTAATTCAGCCTGCCCCCCAAATCGTTCAATAACTTTTTGTTCATACTCTTTTCTATTTTTGGAGGATTCAGCCATTTCTAGAACTCGACCAAGTTGCATTCTTAATGCTCGAGTCCCAACATCATTCAAAAATTGGAATAGTTTATCTTTTCTGTCACCACCCTTTGATTTTGTTATTCTCAATAATTCTAGAATTTTACCGTTACTTTTTGCAAGTGGTGTATAAATGTGATTTATTGTTAAAGTTTTAAACTCCCAAGGCCAACCTCTTGAAGGAATGGTTAAATTGTAAATCCTAGCCCATTCTACATATAACTCAACAGGAAATTCTTTTTCATACTTTTTAGCTTCTTCAACAACAAATCTCTTGAATGCCTGAACAAATTGTTCTTTAGTTGAGTCGAAACCAGCTAGTTTATAAACTAATTCTTGTATTCCTGATTTTGCTGATGCGGATAATAATACTTTAGCTTGATCGGCCACATGTTTTTGATTAACTTTTAATTCACCGTTTCTTTCAGCGCTTAAAATTGCCTCACAAACATCAATTAAAATTGTAACATCATATCCATATACAATGACTTCCGGACCTGAACTTTTAGTTGTAGAGCTTTGAAAAACAATAGGATTTTTAATTTTTTTCTCAAGCTCAGGACCAATATATTTACCAATAGTTGCACCACTAGTGAATCGAATAAAAGCTGTTCCTCCACCACCAGCTAAACCAAGCGCTTCCGCCATACCTCTTTGACTGATAACAGCCGTACTGATTTCGTTATCAAGAACATAACAATCAACATCAATGCCAAAATCTTCTTTAAAATTTCCTCTACGAATTGCTTTTAAAGGTTTTTTACCCCATCTAGCAATCGCAGCTTTTTTAGCAATTTCCTTACGTTGCTCTGGCGTTAGTTTTTGACTCCTTGCCAAACCACCAGCAGACTTACCCGTTACTTTGTTGTTTTCTTTTGTATCTTCTTTATTTAATTTATTATTCATGCAAGCATCTCGTTATTAAACATGCTTGCATAATAAACTATATAAATAAAAATGCAAGCATAATTAAATAAAAAATGCTTGCACCAAAATCTATATAACAATTTAGAATTAACTATTTTTTATAACTGGCAAAACTCTATGCCAATTATCAGCTATTCCTTTAGGTTGTATATGAGCTGTTTCCCGTTCAATTATTACTTTAGCACTATATAAAACTCGCTTGTATTCACGAGCCATAGAATAAAAATTGCCTCTAAAACCTGAATCAATCACACGCAATGCAGGCTCTATTAATTCTATTTGATATCGCATTCGCTCAGCAGCTTTATATAACCACGCTAAATCATACCAGTCTTCATCAGATAATCCCTTTCGAGAGTGTAACCCTCCAAGCCACTTAATCGCCTCATCAAATTTACTAGCAGGCAAATCTTGATAACGAGGTATTTTGAATTGCTGATGTAGCCTTGAATATATAGCTTGATGCCTTTCACCTGTTCGATAGACTCGCTCATTTACTGCTTGTTGAATTGCCTGTTGTTGTTCAAGTGAAATTGTATTAGGGTGTTGTTGTGCTACTTTTGGCATAAAGTGACTATAAAGAACATCAAAACATTCAAGCTGATATTGTTCTAATGTAGCTCTAATTTCTGGTTTCACCCGACTAGTTTCAATACCAAAAAGCCAACCGTTGATCATTGAAATTGGTAAGCAAACGTACTCTTGTAAACCTTGTTTTGAAGGTGTGGTCATGATGACCATACCTGCTCTTAACACTTGATGGCGCTTGATTCTTTTAAGTTGAGCAGCCCAATCCAAACCAATATTTTCACAAACTGGTTTCATTGCTACGTACGGTTTATTTTGATAATTAAGAACGATTAATTGTTGGCTGTGAAACTGGATTGTTTCTAATTTTGTGTTTGACATATCTACATCCTCAAGTAGCCCCTATTTCGGGGCTTATAATTTGTTGTTAATTGGTTAAGCGATTTCTTTATTAATTAGATGAGTTTTAATCACATCTATTGCTTTTTCGTTATATCTAAAAGTTTCAACTTGTTTATCAGATGAGCGAGATTTATCTAATACGAAAATTCCATATTCATCTGTTTTTAAATTGAGCTTATTAGCTATACGACCAATTTTATTTGAGGATACGTCGAGTAAATGCCCTACTTCACTTGCCGAAAATGTTTTGTTTTCAAGCTTAGGAAGCGGAATAACATTTTTACCAGCAATAGGGTTAATAGTATCTGCATAGATAGCCTGCTTAGACTGTTCGCTCAAATGTGGCAGATTACTAAACATTTTATCTAATGCTCTGACTGATAATTCCATTGCTTTGGCTTGTCGATATTCTGGTAGATAAGATTTAAAAGGCTTTTGTATATTTTTTAATTCGCCCTTTTTATAATCTAAAAATACTTGATTAGCCATTAACTGGAATTTGGGGCTAATCCAACCAGCGTAAGATACCGCTAGAAGTTCGTGGGCGAAAGTGCCTTGATGAGTTCCACCTTTTGTGACGGTGATTATTTCTTGACCGAAGGCAGAATTCTGCCTTAGCTCTTCAATAAGTTCTTGAGTAGACTTTGTTGCTAACCATGCTTTAGGTCTTTTAGCATCCTTACCACCACTTGCCTTATGCAAAGCATTAAGATTATATCGCCCCTCTTTATCAGTTGTAATAGACACACCAGCAATTACTGGACAATTTAAGTTATTTGTATTAATATTAGTCATAAGTTTAATCCTTATTTTATCGGTTTGTGATTAACTTGATTTGGGCTTTAACTGTTGGCGCAGTTAGAGCCTTTAGTTTTTTAAATACCTGCAATTTTCTTTTCCTCTTCTGTTAATGTTTGTCTTACTCTGTTTACAAGCTCTTGGCTCATTGTTCTGTCGTTCATTACCGCTAATACCTCAAGTGCTACTTTAAGGCTTACAGGTATTCTTGCGGACAACGTTACTTTATTTTCTTTCAATGTTTTCTCCTTGTTAATAATAAAATGTCTTAAAGTGTCATGGAATGTATAGTATACTAATACTAATTATTAACCACGTCAATACATTTCAATACTATTTATGATAAATAATGACACTTTTGCAAAACGATTAATACAAAGACGAGCTGAACAGGGCTATTCTCAAGAAGAATTATCTAAAATTTCTGGTATAGCGGCTGCCCAAATATCAAGATATGAAGCAGGCAAAAATAAACCTAGAGCCAATATAATAGCTAAACTTGCCGAAGCATTAGATATATCATTTGATTGGCTTGCTTATGGTGATAATACAGATATCATTTCTATAGCTGATACCAAAAATAATCATCTTTTTTATTACTATTTAAAGCCAAATACAAAAAGTCAAATTGAAGAAATTTACAAATCTTCAGGTATGACGCTTGAAGAAATAATAAATGAGCTGCTTTCTACTGGTTTAAAAGCCCATAAAAAAAACAAAACTGAGAATTTATAGCTTATAACTCATACTGCAATAGCATAACCTTATTCTCTAAACTTTGTATTTTTCTCTATTATTCATAAAACACCTTATTTTAGATATTAAAAAACCCTCTTAGAGGGTTTGAATTGCTTTGGTAGTGAATAGTTATTAACTCAATAATCATCACCTTTACCCCACCCCTCAGCCTCTTTTTTAGCATTTATAACAGCTAATTTATCAAAGTTCTTCTGCCTTTTTAAAATTACAGCATACTGAGAATATGCTGGGTTGCTGGGATAAAAAAACTTATCACGCTTTCCCGTATACTGTTCCGCGATAGAGGATATTTCGGCGTGCTTTCTTTTCATTGCTTCAATAACAAGCCTTGACAGAGTAATGCCTTGTTCACAGAAATCAATTGCGATATCCAAATTTTTACCCTGCGCTCTCAGCTTATAATGTTTCTTTATTAAGGATAAAATTTTAAAATGCATATCAATGATAACTTGATCTGGAAGTTTTTTTAATGGTTCAAGCCATTCTCTTTTGCTTAATCTGGCTTTTTTCTTCCCTGCCCTCTTTTGTTCTACAATACAATCATCGTCAACCCAGTCTAACCAATCATCCTCTGTATTTTTACGGCTCATTATTTTATGATTTAAATTGTTATCGAAAGAGTTTTCGAGGTTTTCATAATCTTTTGATCCTTCTGACCTCTTGTACGTAAACACATGATCGCTATGAATATTCTTGTATCCAAGTAATTCATCCTCATGCAAATCACCAACATCACTAACATGCTTCATTCCAGCATATTTATTCTCTGAAACGCTAGCTTCCAATGAACGATTAGGCAACTCGTATTTATCTGGATTAACCAACTTTTTTATTTGCTGTTGTTGAAGAAAAAGTAATCCATAATAAAGCACCATTATAACTACACCAAATATTGCAATACCGTATAATAACCACATAATTGATACCTATTTTATTCTTGTGCAGACAGTTTCTAGTTTCGTTCTAAGATCAATAATGTTGGTGTCATTGTTAATATTCTTTATTTCTGTTATTAGTACTGTTTTAAATGTGTCTTTATCAATTGCTTTTATGGTATTCACAATATGAGTTTTATAAGTATCAGATATTTCATCTTTGGATAAATCCGCTTTACTTAGGTCAATAAGAATATTTCCTCTATCTTTGCTTATTTGATAAAGTTCATTATTAATTATTCTAAATGTTGTAGTGTCCTCAATTGATGACACAGAACTCCCGAAATCTTCATTAGCTCCGCTATTCTGCCTTTGATACTGGTTATCAATACACCGCCAATCGCCTACAAGATACTCTTTAGTAACCTTATCATCACCACAGCCAGTTAAAATAAGGCTAACTAGGCTGATTAATATAATTCTTTTCATACATTCCTCATAAATAACTTTAGTCAATAGTTGGAAATTTATGAAATTAGCATAATAAAAAACTCCCTAAGCGGGTTTGTTAATTTATTTTTGCTTATCATCACTATCCCAATATAGAGAACACAGCGGTACTATATAATCCATTTTGATATAATTAAATTTAAATTGACCATAAAGCATTTTTATCGCACCTGGTTTCATTGAAATAATTTTTAATGAAGTATAAGGTTCAATTTTTCCTTTTCCAGTTACATAGAAAACACCCTCTTTAATGGAAAAAGTATTTTCTTCTACACCATCAAAATATATTTTTTGGGTTCCCCAATCACATTTAAAAGAATACAAAATAGATTTATTCTTATCATTATACATGACATTTGCAATTCCACCTTTTAATGGAGTCATTGCCCAAATACCTTGAACTCCGTTTTCTAATTCTTCATCAGTTAGATTTTGAGTATCAGCAAAAACAAAAAACGGAAACATCAATATACAAAACAAAATCTTTTTCATACCATTCTCCTTATTTTTTCGTTAATGGTATGTTATTTAAGTGATTGGAGCAATAAAAACCATCATTCAGCTGCTTTAGCAAGTCTTTCTCGACGTCGTTTTTCATAATCCGCTAAGGTTTTGTCGTATTCTTCTCTTGTGAAGCCATCTTTATCAGGATATTTGTTTGCCATTAACATGATGTATTCGGTCATTGTTAGTTTTTTTGCATCATCTAATGATAATCCAAGATGGATTCTCGCATTGTTGATGTAGTCAGTAATTTTGAATTCAGATGAATAGGTTTTATTTTCGTTGCGTTGAGATATTCTAATCTTTGCTTTTCCTGCCACACCATAATCAAGTAAATTTCTCGCTATTATTAATATTTTTTGCGGTTGAAGTAATCCTTTTTTCTTCTTATCGCCAATAAGAGCGGATATATCATCAGGGCAGCAGTATGTTAATACTTGTTTAGATATTTCTAGCTGTGCAAATAGCTTTTCTTCAATATACTTAAATAAATACTCCGACGACTTTTTGAACCGTGTTATCGCTTCATAGGCTTGATTAGAAAGCAGAACAGCATAGGCGTTAACTATCTCATCTGGCTCACCAAGTTTTGATAAGTTTTCAAATGAGGGAGTGAATACATAATCAATTTTCTTTGTGCTCAATGACCCATTTTTTATGATTGAAATAACTATTTCGCCTATATCTGTTCTAATCATATTTAGCCTTATTATTTGGTTGGTTGAGTTGCAGGAACTTTACCTGTAATTTTCACTGATTTAGATGAAGCAACCTTAAATTCAAGTGATGCTGATACAATATCGTTTGATCCGCCACTCCAGCTCAGTGATGTTAAATTCATGTAGGCGACAAAAGTATTTTCACCATACATCAATCGAACCCATAAACTAGGTTGACGTTTATTGGCTAACTCAGTGGTAAAGTAACGCTCTAATTTGAAGAAACCATACTGATCTAACTTGTCATTAATTCTGACTTCACCCTCAAATGATAAGGCAATATCAGCATTAGTGACGATAGCTTCAACAAATCCGCCCTGATCATCTGCATCACTAGTCACCGTATTCGGACTATAATCAAGCCCTTTAGATGTACCAGCCATTAAAGCTTTCCAATCAGCTTCCTTTGGTGCTTTGTCTGGACATCCATCACAAACTTCAAGAACTACAGCAGCGCCAAATAATTGATTATTTTGTTCTGTACATTCTGCCATTTTTAACTCCTATAAAATAAAAAAGCCTACACGAAGCAGGCTGTAAATTGTTTTTAATTGCTAACCTAATTTGCAGGAAACTAAAATCCTGTAAACTAATCTATCGTCATCAGTCATTACTGGTGCAGGTATTGCGCCGACAACTTGAATAAGACCTGTATTATCTGTGTAAGGATTGTTTTTGATGTAATCAGCTATTGCTGAGACGTGATTATCAATAGATTCAATATCATTAACTGCGCCGACAAGATCGACTAGCGTGTAATACTCATTACCTAAATTAGCCTTCAGTATTGACCCGCCATTAGGGCGAAATACAATGAATTTACTACTTTTATTTTTTGTATCTCTCCACTTTAAATATTGAACAGTAAATCCCTCAGTTAACCTTGCATTTTGGAGGTAATCAGCCACTTGAATATACATTTTCATATATGCAACTCTTTTCTCATCACCATGTCAATTGTCTCTTTCTCATCTTCAAAACCTTTATACAAGAACTCTTTTTTTGCTCTGGCTAATCTGAACTTCATCGGGCGATTAGGGTCATGAACATATGCTGCATAATTAGCCGTATAACCAACTCTACCAATCAAACGACTACCGTTAAAAACCACTTCACGATATTGACTATTGATTAAATTAGAGGTATCACCAACTGGCGTGTATGTTGCTGCTCTTCCTCCACCAAGTATTAATGCCGAATGAATAGCTCTTACCGCTCTGCGACTTTGAACATCTCCAACAATTTTATTTAATTGGTTAATACATTCATTAATGCCAGTTACTTTGACCTTAACCGTCATGTCACTCTCCCGTTACTAATGCGTAATCATCAGCTATCCGTTCAAATGTATCCGCATATCGAATAATATGCTTGATTTCATCAGCACCAGTCTTGACTGGGTCTAACTCTGATGACTCTCCAATCAAGATAAAATCACCCTCACTAGCTAAAGCGTATTCAGTCCAGAATGTGTTTTTAATAACAAACCCTTTCCCGATATCACCTAGCCTTGCAGCAGAATCAAGCCCATAATCGCAGTAAATTAGCTCTGGAGGGTGAAATATTTTTTTACCATATTCATTCTCGCCGGCAACACGCCATATCGTGGCTTTAGCGGTATACGACCAGTTTGCTATATTACTCATTGTGACCTCCCACAACTAAAAATAACGGCTTATTCGAACGAGAAATACCCAAACACTCAGTACATCCATGAACATCGAGGCTTCGTAATAATGAATGCATGGCTTTAAAACCCTCATCATCATACTTGAATGACCTTGACGCCCCACTGGGTGCGGATTGTGAGGCAATTTTTCTAGCTCCTTGCATTTGAGCAAGTAAACAAGCTGAGTAAATCAATATTAAAAGCTGGTCGGCTTCTGAATAGTCATGCGCTACCAAACAATCACTAATTGAATTTACTTTTTTAAGAATTGCGTCAATAACTAAGCTCGGTACAGAATAACCAAGCTCTGATAACATTTGATTAACATTTTCCGCTGTTACCTGTACCGTCATAATTATTTACCTTTTTTCTTTTTATCTTCTGGTTCTGTCGTTTGTTGTTCCAATACAATAACTCGCCCTTCAAAAGCAATAGGTATTTCTTGGACAACAAACTCATGACCAATCGGAAGCTCTGCAACCTCACCATCAATGCGACCGTAACAGCCACGATTTGTAACTCTTAATTTCATCATTAACCCCTTGCGTTAAAGACTTTACTTTTACCGTTAAAGTCTCGTTTAATTTGCAAGCCAAACGCAGACCAAACAAGAGTTTGATAGTTATCATGTGGATTAACTCGTTGTTTCATGAATGAGCCAATTGGTGCAGCAATACGGGTTTTAATGTACTGAGCATTACGAACGTAACCAATAAAGTGATTACCTTTTAACTCAAATGTTTTGGTGAATGAACCAATGTGCGCTGAGTAACGTAAAATATAGTCTTTTACTGTCCCCTCTTTAAATCCATTTGAATTAGAGTAAGGAAGATTTAAACGGCGCTCAATTTCGGGAGAGATAAAGACTTTTAATTGTTCTGACACTAAATTAGCATCAAGAATGACTACAAAGTCTTTTGTGAAGAATTTAATAATATCGTCGTTACTTGTGGCTGTTGATGTTAAGTCAATATTCAAACCAGACGCACTTAAATCCACTTGATTAGTATGCGGATGGTTAGTAATGCCTTTGCCCTCAAAGTTTTGAACCTTGATTTTGTCGTCACCAGTTAAAATATACTGCGCCATATTTCGACGGAGCGCTGCGGTTGCTGCCTCTTGGTCATCTGACATAGCATCAATATTTTCAGTTTGTAGACCTAACCATTCACGCCATTCACGAGCATAACCAGTTTTAAAGATTGGAACTGGGTCACCGTAATGGTCATAAACAACTTTATCTAATGTTTCTGGCTCTTGCCCCGACATAGAGCGATTAACATAGCCAGCATCACTTGAAACACGATATAACGCAGCAGTCTTCCCAATTGAAATTGGTGTACCTAAAGACAGTAAATCATCAAGTAACGGAGCGCCCTCATCATCACGAATAACACGGGTAGTCACGTTATCTACTTCACGCCAGTAATCTTGAGTTAAAATTGCAGCCTGATTGACTTCAATAGCATTGCCATGCATTTCACTCATCTGTTTTTGAGCGTTGTTAAAGATTTGACGACTTGCTTTTAACTGATTCCAAGCCTGAGCAACTTGAGCTGAATTGGTAATCAGTTTCTTGTTAAAAATAATTTTTTCGTTCTTCATTATTACTCCTTAAGCTTTACGAACTCGGACTTGTTCAGCAGTTGTACCAACGGTATAGGTTTCAAATGCATAGAACAGCACAGCATCAGTACCACTTGCTTTTTTCAATGTACCGTCACCGTTAGAAGTTAATTTATCGCCAACCTTTAAAGTCTCACCAGCTTTCACTAAAACATGGTAAGTAACATCATCTTCACAGATGATTGCTATACCAGTTGTATCAGCGGGGACATCCGAACGGATATCATGACCACCTAAATAGTCATTGGTGATAACTAGTGGTTGAGTTTGCTCACCTGCCGTTGAATGTTTAACTAGCTTGTTGTTGATAACGGCAACTAGTGAACACGGAGCAATCGCTTCACCTGTTTTTAAGTCAATCGTTTGTGGGTCGTTTTTGCGTGCAGGACCACCAATCACTGTTTTAAATCGAATCATTACTCTGGAGCCTCCATGTTTAATAGTGAATTATCAGAATTATTGGCGAAGCCACCACTAATAGGCGCTGTTTTAACGCACTGTGCATATAAAGCATCTAGTGGTTCACCAGATAGCGCATTTACTGCGGTTTGCGTCATGTTGAACTTAGCTTTTACGGCTTCTCGTTTAACGGAGAGTTCTTTTTCTGTGTTTGCATTCACTGCTAATTCCAGATTTGTAACCTTGTTCATTAATGACTTTGCCCATGCTGGTGCATCTTCGGCATTCGTTGCGTTTTTCTTCTCCTGTTCGGCTTTTTTCTTTTCTTCTTCCTCAGAAGCTTTCTTTTTTTCAATCGCTTCCTTGGTTGTTTGCTCGTTATAAACCTTTAACAGTTGCTCATCGGATAAGCCATCGGTTTTAATACCGGCAGCATTTAGAGCTAGTAAGATTTTTTCTTTCATTAAGTCTTCTTCCTCTTTTTGATTAAATTTAAATACGCTTAAAACTTCTTTAATAGTTTTACTAATTACGTTGCTTATTGAATCGTCTGAACAATCAATAAGACTTACATTTTCAATTGGCGATTTTTCACCATCCGAGTTAACAAAGATGCCAACACCATCATCTGGTGTAGCTGCACCTTGTTTATCGGGTAATATAGCGACATGGTCGAATTTCATATTTCGAGCAATTGCTGTGTATCGCTTGCCTTTTGATGAGCCTGATTGATTGTCGGGCGTATAAGTTAACCCTGTTGACACATGAATTGGCGTGGTGTTTTTACCGCTCATCATGTCATCAAGACGATTTACAAGCATTCGCCCTTTCTCTGTGCTTTCTGCAAATTTCCTATCGATATACGCATCCATAAGCACCCTGTCGTTAGATTTGCGAACATTTCTACCCCACGCACCAATATAAAAATTATTAATGGCTTGTGGGTTTAATGCAGAAACATGCTCGTTATTAATTCGTGGGTGGTCTAATGGCATTAAATTGTCATTCAGTGTCATGTACGATTTGTTAATTTCATCTGCCGGATAGAAAATTCCATTCATGACAATATCATCCACGATGGGGACCACATCATTGATAACAATGTGCTCTTTACCGTCGATGATTTGTGTTGATATTTTGGATTTACTATTAACGACAGATAAAACATTCACACTTTTAAGTGTCATGCTTTACCTCGTGTGGATTTTAGATATAAAAAAACCGCCAAAGCGGTTTAAGAGATTTGATTATGAATGTCGCTCAACAAATAGAGATTCGGCATAACTAGATAACATAGACTTTTCTACATCACTATCTGCCTGTTCGATTATTTCGTTTAGCTGCTCCTCAGCATCATCAGGAAGCGGCTTCATATTAACAAGCTTAGAGGCTTGCTCTATTAACTTTTTAATTTTTTCCATTTGGTGCCTTTATCTAAAGATTCAAAAAATTTAAATAATTCTGGATATAGTCGCTTTTTAGCTTCATTGCGATTTTCAATGTAAAGTGAAAAGGATTCTGCAAGAAATTCCTTTTTGCTATCCTGTCCGTATTTGCTAATCGAGTATTGCCAGCCCTGTTCCCACCCTTTAGAGATAATATTGTCAATCTCTACACGATACTGATTATGTAATGCGTGCCCCATCTCATGAGCAAAAACCCCTCTAGGTGTTGGTACAGCGTTCCACGTAACATAATCCATTTCATTAATTATATTAGCTAATCGCTGATTCTTAAGATTAATAACGGAATTTAACGACTCGCTCTTGAACCCTAATGTTTTACTATATAAATCAACCAACAGCAATTCTTTTTTATCTACACTGCCTGTTGTAATAATTAGGGCATTAGTGGTTGGAGCGAATGCTGCCAGCATTTTTTTATTTGGCTCACCATAGTAATGAACATCCCCATTTATTGACCCTGCATATCTAAACAGTGGTAAATCGAACCGTTCCTGAATTTCTGATACCAATTTTAAGCATGGCACCAGTTCTTTAGCGTCAATATCATTAGGTATATTAGAAATTTCAGTGATATTTTTTCTTGACCAGTCATTAAGCTCTTCAATTTCCGTTGATGCCTGCTGTTTCGGTTTATATTGACCTTCCCATTCGTCGGCTTCTTTTAATAATCTGTCGATGCTAGATTGGTTGTATGGCTCGCCTTTTTCATTAAGCAGTACCGTTATTTGAGCGCAATAACAATTGAATCTGTTACCATTCTCTTCGTACCATTCCTCTACCTGTTCAACAGTATAGATTTTCCCGTGCCTAGCAACATGCGTAGCTCTAGAATTAGGCTTTAATGCAGACATATGTAATAAGCCTGTTTTTAGTCCTAAATCTTCTTGAGTACGTTTAGTTTCATCCCATGTAGCCTGACGAAGTGCGCCTACTTGCTCAGTTTGTGCTATAGCTTTAGCTCTACTATGTGAGATATCAATGCGCTTACTGATAATATCGGCGGTTTCTCGTGGGTTAATTCCTCTTGCCACAGAGCTACTTAAAACGGAGCCCAAATCGCTCTTTAGATTATCCGCAAGTCCTTTCCAGTCGTTGAATGTTGCGGTATAGGCAAGCCCTATTCGACGAATGTAAGCATCACTAAATAATAAGGATTCCAATGATGTAGCTTGCGAATATAGTGGCGATTGTATAGATAAATTTTGAAATGTCCGATTAGTACCCATTTGATACATATCAGCAACAAACTTACCAGCCCAAAACTTCTCAATACCGCCATTAATCAGATTTTCATCAATAAATTCTTGAATGCGAGTTAACACTCTGGCAAGCTGATTACCGTCAACCGTGTAATTAACACAGGCATTTACAACATAGAGATTGTTATCGATAAATAACGCTGTTTTAGTCGGCGCTTTAGCATAGTAGCCTAAGCTTAATTCGATATACTCAATAACTGATTGTTTGATTGTTTTGTAGCGTTTTTGTATTTCGCTACGCATTTGGAGAATTTGTTTGTTGGTGAGTGTAGGATTATTCTTGCTTCTCGGCAATATCGGATTCTTCGGAATCGGCTTTATTATCTTCGGTTTCTTCAATATCGATATCCTCTAAATCAGGATCGGGCTCATAACCGCCAGCTTCTCGTATTTCGTTTGGAGTAAATACTGCAATACCCATTGATTGTTGAGCTTTGACATTCACGTCTGACATTTTGAGCATCAATTCGATTTTTTCGTTCTGGCTTGGTGCTAATAGGTCGGACCATTTAAGAGTGAGCGTACCGTTAACTAATGGCTTAATAACTTTCAGCGTAATAAATTGCTTAACTAACTCTTTTATTAATGTGCTCAAAAATCCATTACGGCGTGACATTCCACGTTTTGCATAATCCGTCTTATCTTCATCTGATGCTAAGCGTCCTGTTTGTTGACCAAATATAATGGTAAATGGCATTCTGACAGATGCAGCGAAACTGTTTGCAGATACTGACCATCCAGCGCTTGGGTCGGCAGGAGCAACCGATAGAATGTTAGCTGTAGCACCAGAGGTAATTAGTGCGCTGTCGGTGCCTGAATTTAACAATGCGATTTGTCGGTTTAATGCATCAGCAGGCTTTTCAAAACCTCGATTTCTTAATTCTCGCGCCAGCTCCTCCATGTCAGAGTCAGTATCATAATTCAAGTGAACCTGTCTACTGGCATTTTTAAGAAAACCTTCTGCGCTACCGCCTGAATATTTCACCATGTCGATTAGGTCGTTATAGCCGACCTCAAGCTGTGACTCGCCATCATCCATGGAGTTAATAACGGATGTTTCATTGAGTATGACCACTCTGTCTGGATGTATCCTGCGAGAAATATTTGGCTTACCTGATTTGTCACCTACCGCTATTTCATTAAATTGGTACATTTTGACTTGACCATAGTTTTCGTCTGCTTCGTCATTATTCCATTCGCAAGCCGTTAACTGAGCTTCCCATGCAGGAATTAACTTAACAATGGCATCCTGTGGATTTAGTCGATTCAATACGACGGTATCCACAGGCTCGTCCCACCGCCTGCCGTCTCGAAGTTGGATAATGAGCCCTGCATATTTGCCGACGATTCCGCGCTTGTCAGCTTCGGTAATCGCGGACCACAATTTATCGTTAAATAAATCAGTAACTATTTGCTCCCACGTTGTCAGCTTTGAATCTTGTTCCCGAATGTCACCGTCAATAAATTTAGGGTAATCTAGCCAGCAAATATCACTTAATCGCTCAACAAAACCACGTGCAGCACCATTGCGCTTATACAGTTTATAGAAGTCTGTGAAGGTAAGGTTTTCTGGATAACCGAACTCGCGATCGATGTAGGCTCTTTTAGTGTTATTAACTAAGCCTTGTGATGCGTACACTAATCGTTGACGACTTATATCTTGATTATTATTAATTGCCGTTTGAGCGGTATTTAATAACTGTTCATCTGTTAAATTAGAATAACTCATTGTTACCTCATAAATAATCCTGCTGAGCGTTTATGTTTAATATAACCATCCAGCGAATAACGCACCGCATCCCAACAGTGGTTGTTTTTATCCTCTATAATTGGTAGGACTTCATTTGTCACCCTGTCGGTCTTGTAGCTATATAATCTGGCTTCTTCTGCTGTATGTTTACAGCGAGGATGAATGATGATTTGCTTAAATCCACGCAGAAATGCGATACCGTCCTCAACGCTGCCTTGCCATTTTTTTGCTGCTGAGATATTGAAGCCTTTACGTTTGATGTGGCTGATAGTTTCTGGTCTTGAGCAATCACCTTTGATAATCCATTTTCTTGATTCGGGGACTGAATCATAAAAGACTGACATCTCGTCGAGCTCAATATTAACGCCGTATGCTTCGTATTCGATATACAGACAATCGTTAAGAATAAATGAGCGGATTAATGTATTCGGGTCATTAGCAAATCCAAAATCGGCACCAAATAATAAGCGATCAGCCTGTTTGTGCAGATTGTTATTGAATTCTTCAACAACATATCGACCACTTAAGACTTGTTTATCAGAGTTTTCGAGATAAGCGCCTTCCCATATCCAAGCATAAGAGGCATGGTCCAACCTTTCTAAGTCGTCTAATCTCTCTTGTTCCAATACCTCTGGGAAGAAAGGGTTATCGTTGTAATTCATCTCAACAATAATCGATTTTGAAGGCGGGGTTTTTCTGAATCGTTTATCTGTTGGGCTTCCATCTATCTCAGGGTTCCATGTTACCCATATTTCGGAATTTTCCTCACGAACAGTAGGAGTTAGTTTTTTCCATGCTATTTCTGTAACATTTTCTGCTTCATCAACCCAGCACAATAAGATTCTGGCTTTGGATTTGATACTATCGAGATTGTGACGTAAACCACTAAATACATATGAAACTAATCTATTTTTAGTTCTGATGTAGTTTTCACCAATATCATAATAATCGTTGAGCCAATCAACCGAGCGGATAGCTTGTTTAACTTCTTCCATTGATGAATCAGCTAATGAATTCATAAACTCACGAGCACATAGTATTACGCCACTTTTTCCTTCTTCTGCAAATTGATAACCTTTAACCGCTGTCATTAATGCAAATGAACGGGTTTTAGCGCTACCTCGCCCACCATGTGCGCCTCGATATCTGACATTTTCAGCCACAAACACAGATATCAATTTTTTAGGTAACTGGATTTGTGCTGTTGTCATGGTGTTTACTCTGTAGGTGTGACCAGCTCTATTCGAGTTGGTTTTGGTGACATTGTGCCGTCAGATGATTGATGATCTATTTCCTGTTTTTCGCTATAGCCGTGATTAGATAGCATCAGCTTTGTAATGGTTGGATTAAATGAACTAGCTAATCCGCCGTTTATAAGTTTATTTTCTTGTAACGTCTTGATTGCTTCTAACGTGTCGGAAAAATCTTTGTTTTGTTTTGCGTATTCATACATTGATGACTTATGCTTACCAAGATAGCAAGCAAGACCTGCAACGCTTGGGACTACATCACCAAATGTTTCATAGTCCCCAAGCAAATACTCCTTAGCCTTGACTAAACATTCGGCTAGCTCACTTGGGCGACCTATTTTTTTCTTTTCGCCCTTTGTCATAATTTTCTCCAGACAATAAAAACCGCACTAGGCGGCTATATGATGCTGTTCATCAAACAATGAAATAATATGGTTTCGTTTGAATAGCTCCATTAGCTTAACTTTTCGATCTTCGAACTCCATACCTAATTGAATAAATGCTGTATTAGCTCTTTGAAGGTCAGTAATGCACTTAATCTGGCACGGAGTTAAATAATCTCGGATTGATTCTGTTTTTCCTATTTTGTGAAAGACTTTAAATTTCGCTGATGTCATTCCTAAAGCTATACGATTGATCAAATCAGCTTCATTGCTAAAGTGAAAATACTTAACATCCTTTCCTTGATGCTCCTTTTCAAATTTTATTGCATCAGTCATCGGCTTATATTCAACCTTTGCCAATTCTCTTAATCGCTGTCGCTGATAGTCTTGCTGGATTACTTCATCAAAAGTTCTAATTACATGAAGATGAAATTTGGCATTAATCCACATAGCATAAGCATAAACTAATTCTTTGCATACATATGTACCCTGATTTAAACCACCTCTAACGACCGATAGCGGAATTCCGCCATCGCTTGATATTTCCGCTATAAGTTCTTTCGTGAGTTGATTTGAAAGCCAGTAACTTGGTTTGTGCTTATTTTTACCTCCAGCCGCTTTATGTACATCATTGATACAAAATAGCCCTTTCTTATCTTGTTTTATTGCAGTATTTAAAATTGTAATATTCATGGTTTCCTCCATTAGAAATGAGTTTTAGTCACACAGGGAACCAGTCCAAGAGAGGTAACCATGAAAACCATCTGGTGCCCTCTAAAACTCATTCCTAAGTGATCTCTTGTTATTGTGAATTGCCGTGTGTTGGCATTATGATTGATTGAAAAATGATTTAAATTTATTCGACTTGTAGATATCGATTTTACAAGTCAGGGGTAATTATGATTAATTAAAAGTTGAATTGGGTTTGTGATGTTTCAAAAAAATAGGTACAAAAAAACCGCAATTAAGCGGTTCTTGTGGATTCTATTATGTATTGCTTTACTTATTTTCTTCAGGGCATGGATGATAATATCTCACTGTAAGTCTAACAAAAAAATATAAATCCCCATCACCAAATTTCTTGATTGGTTCACCATTAAATAAGTTTGCATATTGGTTCATCAACTTTTTAACTTCAGGTAATTGTAATGCCGATTTTGCACAGTAAATTTTAGGTAACCCTTTTTGTTCACGTGCTATATTTTCCCAATTAAATGTATTAACAATCCCAGACAAATAAGCTGTACCAAATGATTGAGCTCTCTCGTCTTTAGAGGATATAAAATTATTAAAATCATTGTAAGAAATATAACCTTTTATAAGATATGGATTTATCCAATCATCTTTTTTAGCGTTATCTGCAAACACAATAAAAGGAAATAAAGTTAATATAAAGCAATATAATATTTTTTTCATAAACAACCATCCAAACAATAAGATGATTTATTATACCATTACCATTCAAAGAATAACTATAACTTAGAGTTAGTGTCATTTCTAAGTGTAACTGATTAAATATGCAGTTATTCTTTATAGCTGCTCGTGATTTTTTATACTTTATGCGGTAAAAGCGAATAATTATTTAAAATTGGCTGAGCGATTTTTCATTTAGTCGCGCTAACACTCAGCCGACGCGCTTTTATTCATTAGCAATTTGTTTGATAGCCCTTTTATCTGCATTACACTTCTCAATGACATTTAATAAATGCTCGTTATATCGTAAGCTATCACCAAAAGTCATGGGATTAGGTGGTAAATTTGGTAAGCAGTCACTTAATAGATTGGCTGGTATCGGTCGATTCACGTATGCCTTTCGCTCGGTTGTACAAGCTTGCAGAAACAGGCATAGGCACAAACTGCTTAGCACAATCATTATCTTTGAGTTGCTCATTAATTTGCTCCTGCCGTTCTAGTGATTGATTTTCTAGTTCACGTTTTGATAATTCGTTGTCTGCGATGATTTGGTTGTTTCTAGATATGGTTTGCTCTAGCTGGTTAATTTGATTAGTTAGCTCGGCGTTAGTGGTTTTTAATCGTTTTTTCTCCTGGTAATTATTGTAACCAAAATAAATAGAAAAAACAAAACCGACAATAAGCAATGCTATGCTTAATAACTTTTCTTTACTCATAGTAAACCGTTCTTATAAATCGTCTTACCGCCCTGCTTAACAGCAGTCAAAACTATCTGGCGATTATTATTAGGATTAAAGCCGATATGCACCCATTGATTATGCTCTTGAATGAGTTTGTCGAACTGGACTCCCGCATCGATTAATCGTTGGCAAATCTCTTTAGGTGTGCCGTATGATGAATGGAAATCTACCGCTAATCCTTTCGTGTGTGCGCTAGTTGACACTCCACCAACACGTGCATTTAATGCTGGGCAACGATAACCTGAAGTAATAATTATCGGTTTACCTAATGCTTTTCTAACAAGCTCTAGCTTTATGGCTGTTAACTGCACATTTGGCATTAAATTTTGGGGGACTGAATTATCAATTTTTAAACGACTAGCAGTTAATGAACGTGTAAATTCTTCTAGCGTGAAATGTTCAGTTAATTTCATTACTCGTCTCCTTTAGCTTTTCTTATTAGCCGTTCTTCTAATGCTTTGATTAGAGCTGCACCAGACCAGCCAGCTAAACCAGCAATACCGCCTGCTAACTCAAAATCCCAATTAAAATAACTTGCGGCTAATACAACAAGCGTTCCAGCAAATATCGATATAAATATTTGTGCAACTAACACCCAGATATTGAATTTATTGCCGTTTAGAAACTGATAGCAATAGCTAGATAATGAACCGAGCAAAGTGACGAAAAATAAATAAACAACAACAGTCCAATTGACGTTGTTAGGGTCTTTTATCGGCATGTTTAAATCTTCTTATTAAATGAGAGGTAGCGTACTAGCTAATGTTTAGTTATGTGTGTGTCTAGCATTGCTACCGATTCTGTGATGAGTGATGAGTGAATACTCAATATTGATAATAAAAAATACAATCAGCGTAAATATAGTGTTTTGATGTGTGTTAATGCTGATTGTAAAATATGCATAAAAAAACCGACTTTCGTCGGCTTAATTACATTGTTGAGTAACGAACTTATTATCGTTACCCTGAATTTGTTCTATTAGTTTGTGCTCAGAATCAGATAAATTCACATTGTATTTATCTGATATATAGAAATAAGTACGAGCTATGACTCCACGGATTTCGTTACGAGACTGAAATTTTTCTATCTTTTTTATAAGTCCATTTATGAAAAAAAATTCTAATTTCTTAACTCAGACTAATATATTTTATTGTTTTGGGCAACTGCTCTTATCCATATGAATTACAAACGGCTTTTCATCTTCAATAGAATATATATAAGACACTCCATTAGGAAATATCATTTTTAATTGTTGGAGTATTTTAGGTTTTGATTCATCTATATTACAATATTTATCAACTGCTGATACTTTTAATAAAGCTTTAAGTATTTCATCACTAAAGTTATCTTTTGTATATTTTTTCACGCTTATTTTAAAGAATAATTCATTATTTTTTTTATAAACATCTTGCAATATAGAATATTCATCTAGATCCTTAGGAATTATTTTTTTAAAGGTTTCTATTATATTATCCTGTAATAAATTCAAATTGGCTTGAAGTTTTTGCACATCAATCTGATTGCTAAAAGGATTTTCTTTGTAATATTTACAAAAAGGCAAAGTATCTTTATTGGTAGTATTAAGGTAATTAATTTCTATTTTATTGTAAGAATAACCTGGCATGTCATAGATAAGCTTTAATGCGGAATTTTCTATGTTCTCTACTTTTAGCTTACTAACGAATCCATCTTTAATTGATAATTGCCCAATGTATATGATTCCATCTTCTATTTTATATTGTTTAATAGTTTCGCCATTATATAATGCTTTTTTTGCATCGTTATCACAAATATACGACTTTAAAGTAACTGTCCCATTATCGTAAAATGTGACAATATTAGCTTCATAACCAATTTCATACATATTCCATTTACCAATAATTTTTTCTTTTAATTCTTGGTCTGGTAATTTCTGTTTATCCGCAGCAAAAACAATACAAGGAATAATTAAGAGAATTAATAATATTTTTTTCATATTCATTACCTTTAGGACAATTATACCTAATGATAACAAAAATAATGTAGAAAACTATGTGAAATATTTAACTTTTTTAATAAATAATGTTGACTTTAGAAGTAGGTGCGACTATAATTATAAACATCAACAGGGAGTTGATAAAGCAACCCCCCAGCTTCCGATGGGGGCTTAAGGGAGAAACAAGATGTACCAGATCTTACTTCTCTTGGTTTTAATAAGCTTGAGCTTCTCAGTTTATTAACCAATCAAAGGCGGGGCGAAAGCCGCGCCGATGACCTTAAATATAACAACTATAGTATAAGAAATCAAGGTGATTATATGGCATTACCAAGAGCTGTAATTCAAAAGAAAAGTGATGAAAAACGTGGTGTAAAATCAAAAGGATACAAATTACCTGTTGAGATTATCGACTTAATAATAGAATTAAGTGCCAAGACTGAAAAATCACAAAGTAAGATCATTGAAGAAGCGATCTTAATGTACAAAAAAACACTTTAGTAAAAAAGCCTCTTAATTGAGGCTTTAAAATATATAAGGAGAAATATAATGAAAAGCGATTATTTAAAAACATTGGGTGCTGCTATTATTGGTGCTTTAATATCAGCTATTACAACAATAATAATCACATATCACATTCCGAAATGGCAACAGGCAGATGAAGCCGAAAAATGGCTAAAGCTATTTGCAGTTGAAATAAAAGACTATCATGGTTCTGATATAATCTGCGAGCGAATTCAAACAGTAAAGAAAAAAATAAAAGATTTTAATAATACAAATCCTTTGGAAAATAGATTAATTACTCCTGACTCCGTATTAAATTTACCATCTGTCTACAAATCTAATTTAGATAAAATCAGATTATTAAAATTACAAGACGCGGAAAATATTATAAATTTTCATACTTATTTTAATAACTCTTTAGTAATCTTTGCTGAATCATCAATATATAATAAGATTGGGTTTACTGAAAAAACACTTAATGCATTATTAGAACAATTAACAAATGCAGAAAAGTACAGAAAAAAAGTATTAGATTCAGCAAATATAAAATATATTCCAAAATGCAATATAGATTAGCTGAGTTATTGAGTTAATAAAAAGCTCGCAAATGCGAGCTTTATATACAATTATTTTATGTTGACATATTTATACTACTTTTTGCGTACGCAGTCAACCCCCCATTACTTAAATAAATTTAATTTTTTAAATAATTCTAATTCCATCCCCGTTTGCTGGGTTTGTTGAGCTAGCGCACCTATAATATGACTTTCGCCTGAGCTTTTAATTTTCCTAATACTTGCTTCACTGCAACCAAATTCCACTGCTATTTCTCTTAAAGTTCTTGGTCTAATAATAATAGAGCAAGATTCTTTTATTTTGTAGCGTTCAGTAAAAACATAATCATCATCTAATATTTCGTCGCCATAATATGATTTTATTATAACAAGAGCTTCTTCTTTGGTCTTTTGGAATCTAATACTCTTCATGCTTGAAATGATGCCATCTATAATTAATCCGTCGTTATCTGAACACAATTCCTTATATTCAGGCTCTTGAGATTGATACAAATTGAGTGTACCTTGCTTTTCATAAGCGTCTTTCCTCGACCAATTCCCCCAAAGTCTAAGCACATCAGTAATATCATAATCAGCTTTAAACCTAACCGACGCAATGGGCTTGACAATTTCTTTCGGCTCATCTTCAACATATTTATATTCTGCTAGCACTGTTTACCTCGCTTTAATTGGCGCAATTTATTTTTATATTCTGCTTTAATCAGTTTAATTTGCTCGACAGTGTATTTTTTTGGCTCATGAGGTCCTTCCAACCATTCAACTTTCTCAGCTCCTATTTTTTTAACTAAATTAATTCTGTATTCAATAATGTTTCCCGATTTGTGGTTGTTACATGCTGAGCACTGCTTATGTACATTCAGCTCACAAAATCGTAATTCTGGACATGCGCCAATACTTCGATAGTGCCCTGCGTGATACTGCCCATTGTGATAGCGTTCACAGCTAATGCACGGCTCGTTTTTATCTCTTTCTCGAATAAATGCATTAAATGCTGTTTGCGCATCTCTTAAATGCTCTGAACGTGTTTTTATGCGCTCCTTGGCTATCCGTGCTAACTTGATTCTGGTTCGCTCTTGAACTTTGTTATCTTTAGCATACTGAATAGCACAATCAACCGAACAAACTTGAGCGAGCGAGTTAGATGGAGTAAATTTATTACCGCAAGACTTGCATTTTTTGGACTTCACTTGCATTATTTAAATCTCACACCATTACCATAGAACTTACCGCATGATCCTCTAACATTGCCGTCAATAGTCATTAGTGGGCGATTGCAAACAAATAAATCTAAACCAACGTTGTATAGGCATTCGCCTTTGCATTCTGGGCATTTAAATCCTGTTTTAATTAATTTATGTTTTTTGGGCATGTTCCTACCTTTGATAACTGGTCTTTGTATTGCTCAGCTAGTCGTATTGCCTCCTGGGCATCTGAGCTAAATCTAACACCATTTTCTGCTCCAAATTGCTCTGCACAGATAACCACATCAGCAAATTCTTTTTTGTTCATTTTACGAGTTGATAGCCCCATAAAGACCAATCCTCCTTGAATCCCTTTTACACATTTCTGACCATGTAAATTGGCTGTGATTAAATGTTTCCATTCTTCTGCTGTCAGTTTTTCTCCGTTCCATTCAACTTGTTTTGCAATATCGTTTAAAACAGCCCACATCATTCGATTTTGTGCTAATGTTCGCTTTTCTTCATCAATCACTATTCTTAACGGATATTTGCTATCAACTGGTAATTGATTAATAAAATTTATGGCTGTATTACGTGCCACTTCATGAGTTAATCGAATTTCCTTAATCATCTCTAAACCCTCTCACACGCAAAATTACGCACCTGCACATCAACTTTAGACTTACCGAATGGTGTTTGAACCGTAGATAGCGTTTTAATTAATGATTTTTCAGTTATCTTAGAATCACGTTTTAACACAATTGATCCCCAACTTTGCCACCCTTTTTTAATTTCTGCTGTTATTTTGTAAGCCATTTTTGTATCAATCCTCTTAAATTTTCCTTTTCTTCTTCCGAATATTTTTTAACTTGTTCGGCTAATTCATATTTAATTTTTGCTACGTTTGCCCCTCGTTTCCTAAGCGCTGTAACATAGTCATATGCTATTTTGTCTAGCATGTGATAGTGTCCGTTTTTGCAGTGGTTAACTCGTCGTAACACAAGCCCGACCTGTTTTTAACATTTGTTTAATGTTTGCAATATGAGTTAAGCTTTTATCCGAAACTTCTTGACCGCTCTTATACTCAAGCATTGCGATAGTGTTCTCAGGTTTTGGCAAATAGTGATTAGCTTTTTCTTGAGTCAATAATCCAGTGAATACAGCGTGATTAATTGCATCAGTGCGTTTTAATTTGTCGCTACCAAGTGATACAAATACTTCTACGCACTTCCCATTCATCATTGATTCATTAACTAAACGCTCATAAGCTTCGATAAAAGTTCTTCTTGCTCCAATTTTGTCGCCGTTTCGATAAACAATTTCAGCTTGCGCCCATGCCTTGGCTATTTCATTAGTCCAAACCAAAGTATTAGTTTCATCACTAGCAAGTATTGCGATTGCCCATGCCTCATCGGGCGTTAAATGGTTATTAGGACCACCCATTAAATTAATTAAATCAGCAGGCTTCGGCATAAACTCACTTTTACGAACCCATGTATTAGCTGCTCTACGCAATGAATCAATCGAATATTGACCAAGTGTTGACCAATAAATATTGACTTTGGTTGTACTCGCTTGCTGTCCGTAGAGTTCAAGAAGCCCACCAATGACAGCTAAAAAATCATCAGTAATCTTTGCCATGATTAACTCCTCATACTCTCTAAAACCGCCCTGTTACGTTCGGCAAGGGTCATGAATTTGGATGGTGTTTTATTTGATTTTTTATAACCTCCAGCATTACGCAACCAGTTGTTAAAAGCAGCATTCCAATCAATATATTTTTTGCCATTAGCCAAGCAATAATCTTTAAACTTAATAAATTCGGTATCCAAATTGATATTTTCATTTAACGCTATATCTCGATGATGTTCGTTTGGTTTAAAATTATCTGGCAACTCTCGTTTTGGCTTTTGCGGTTTAACCGCAATATTATTTGTAGTAGTCTCTGTAGTAGTCTTTGTAGTATTCTCTTGATATAACGAACTTGACTTTATAGTCGCCCCGAACTCTACATTGTCTACGTCGGGGTGAGTACTTTCTTCACTTCGGGATGATTGATTAATAGATTCGGCGAACTTAGCTAAAATTTCATTAACCTTAGCATTGTCAATTTTGTAAAAAGTTTTATGGTCTAACCGTTTTTCAGTCACAATTAAAACGCCTTTATCTTGTAGTTTTTTGATAGCCGTTCTTTGTTCGTTATGAGATAAACCAGTTTCTTCTTCAAGTTCATCACGGGTTTTATACACACCCAAATCAGATGTAGCTTTATCTTGCCAATAAAACAATTGTGAGAATAAAACAGCTGGATTAACACCGCCTAACGGTTTAGCTAACTTAGGGTAATAAGCGTTTGGGCGCCCTATTAATTTTAATGTTTCAACTGCATTCATGGTTTACCCTCAAAGAATATTCAGCGTATTTCTTACCGTTTTCAGTTCTAACTATTCGACTATCAATTGAGTAACCTCCCTGTTTTAAATCATAAATACGAGCGCCTAATCTGAAGCATCCGTATTGATTTAATGCTTGTAATGGATTAATTGATTTACCACTTAGTAAGTGTTGTAAAATATTGGCACACTGGCTTTGTGTTTTTTCATTGTTTAACGTGCTCATTTTTTTCTCTCTCAAAATTTTTTCCGTAATAAAGCCATTCAACTGAACAATTTAAAGCTTTAGCTATTTCCACAATATTTCTTGGTTTTAGTATATTTCCAGCTTCTAAATCACTAATTGATTGTTGTGTCATACCAACTAAATTGGCTAAAAGTGACTGGCTAATATTTTGCTCAATCCTTTTCTGCTTAACTCGTTCTCCGATTGTCATATACCCTCAGCATTATTAACAGTTATAACTGTATTAAATAACAGTTTATACTGTTTGTCAATTACAGATTTATCTGTATTATTTTACTAATCATAAAAGGAGACTTTTAAAAATGAATAATCTTGGTCAAAGAATACGAGCAAGGCGAGAAGAATTAGGGCTTACACAAGAACAAATAGCATCACAGATTGGAATAAAACAGCAGTCCTACCAAGCTATTGAAAGTGGTAATGTGAAAAAACCACGTTACTTATATGAAATTTCTCTTGCATTAAAGTGCGATATGGCATGGCTTTTAAGTGGAAAAGAAAAAGAAGTAAAGAATGTAAAAGTTATAAATTTTGAAGCTTACAAAGTACCTTTAATAAGTTATGTACAAGCAGGAGTATGGACAGAGTCTTGTGAATTAAGAGATTCAACTGGATTTGAATATATTATGACATCATTAGAATTATCGGATAAGGCATTTGCATTACAAATTAAGGGCGACTCAATGGAGCCTGAGTTTAAAGAAGGTGATGTTGTTATTATTGACCCTGCAGTAAAACCAACACCAGGTGAATTTGTAGTAGCAATGAACGGAGAATCTGAAGCTACGTTTAAAAAGTATAGAGAACTCGGATATGATGAGCATGAAAGAATGCAGTTTGAACTTATCCCATTAAATCCAGACTATACAATTATGAGTACATTAAAACAACAAATAAGAATTATTGGAACAATGGTCGAACATAGAATATTTAGAAGGAAGAGATAGTAGTCTCAAATAAAGTGAGACAATCACTTCAGCGGTTTTTATGAAGGGGGAACAGATATGAGTAAATTAATGTACACAATAAGCATGATAGTAGGATTGGCTTTAGTGCTTTTTACTCACTACCTTGAAATTTTAGGACTAGGAGTAATTCGATTTTTGTCTACCGCTTTAGGATTAGGAATAATATATACAGCTACAAAATGCTATAAAAAGAAAGATGACTGACCGCTTCGGCGTTTTTTAAAAAAACGAAGTTGATAATTTGAATAAGGTATGGATAACAATGGAAAAGATAATTATTTCAAATCTTGATGATCTTAATAGTATTTTAGATAGACTAAACAATGATGAAAATATTGATATTTCAGATATAGATTTTAACAATTTGGCAACAGTAAAAATTAAAGTATATGGTGATGAATATAATGGAGAGTTGAATTCCAATATTATCCATGCTATGAGCAATTACCATAACGAATTGCTAAAAGTTTATTGCGTGGTAAGATATAGGGATCTAAGCTTAAAAAAATTATCATCTGAAGATAAAAAATTATTAACCATTAAATATGAAGTTAATGCTGGATGCACAGAAATAATAAACTCAATAAAAGAGTTAATTGAATCAATTGGTGAGGCTTTTTCAAAAATGACTACAGGAATGACACCGAAGCAAAAAACTGCCTGCTGCATATTGACAGTATTATCCGTTGCTGGTTATTTTACTATTTCAGAAGCTTTGAATTATGATTTAAAAAAGCAAGATTTATTAACTTCAGCACAGTCACAGTTAGATAGCCAAAAAATTGATGTAAAAAAAATTGAAACAATTCAGAACGGGATGCTTTCAATTCTAAATGGGAATAAGCAGGCTATTGAAATAGCCACAAATACTAAAAATCAATCACAACAAGCTTACATTAACACAGTGAAGTCATTTCCTGATGTTACCAATATAGAATTAAAAAATTCAAATTTAGACGTAAAACTTGATAAATCAGAAATATCATCATTTGTAACAACAAATAAAGATAAACTAATTACAGAAGAAGGAACTAGAGAGTTAATCATTGAATCAATAAAACGAACGCCTGAAAGATTGAATATTATATGCTTAGAAATTGGAAGTGACTATTCATTCCCATTATCTGTTGACCTAAGTTTTATAGAGCAAGATGAAATTGATTTGCTTTTCGACTCTTTTAAGAAATCAATTCCCGTCAAAATTAGAGGTGATTTTAAAGTAAGATCAGGAGTGATTGAAAGAGCTAATACCTCCAATGTACTACCCTAATCCAGAATAGCATCAACCAACCCGCCTTGCGCGGGTTTTTTCATGCCTAAAATCCGCATAAATATCTTATCAATGCCAAAATAAATAGATTAAAAAATAATCAATCAGATTAAATACAGTTAAAATCACAGTTTTTACTGTTTACTTATAACAGTTTTAACTGTATCATCATTTCATCAAAACAAATCAACTTAACAACAAAGTTAAACAAGACTACGAGTTATTTAACAAGTTAAGAAGGTTCAAGTAGCTAGCTGAGGCATAAGAAAGTACAGCGGTTTTGATTAGATAGTCGAACGGCGCGACTTTAAACCATGCGTCGGGACTGTGGCGGTAACTCAATACAGGCGGTAAACAATCAAACTAAATGCCTTTCAGTGAGAGATATCTAGTTTGAACAAGCATACAGCTGTAAACTGTTGCGAATGTACTACGATTGTGTAGCAATAACTAAACTTAGTATGTCACTGCTATCATCATATACTGAATATACAGTAGCACATAACCAGACAACAAAAGCAATCACTCTCCAATACGTAACTCCACTATTTTTTAATAGATTAAATATACCAATGAGAACCATAATCGAATTTAAAAAATTAATTGAATAAATAAATGAGATTACGCTAATTCTGAACAATGTTGAAACATGATATGTGTCGAGTATAAAAGTAGTTGCAATGTAAATTACAATTAAAATCACACTAAATAAAACACCGAACATCCAAAAAGTTACTGCTAGGCTTAATTCGCCTTTAACTAATCTCTTAAATATATTCATATCTGTTTCTCGTGTATAAATAAAACACACTATACAACCAAATACTTTATTCACAAAATTTTACTAGCGAGTTTATGAATACTGACAGCTCGGAAAGACGGCGCAATGCTACATCCTATTTGCCCTCCTAGCGAGGGATTTTTTCGAGGTGATTATGACTAATAAAGATTTTGTTAATGTGAAAATCAAAGATAGATTTCACAAGGATTATGAGTTAACAGACAGCGAAATAAAGTTTGCCCTCTTTTGCACATACTTTGTGATTTTAGGTGGATTATTTGGCTTGTTCTACTGGATGCTACAGATTGCTACGAGGTGAGTTATGCAGTTACATAAATTGGTCGAAAATGGTTACGAAAGAGCTTACTGCAATATGTTAAACAATATTGAAATGCAAAATGCCAAGGATGAATGGATTGAAAGCCGAGCCGAAGAACTAATTAAAAACTTTGGTAACGACAATGACTGGCAAATTATCGAACTACTCAAAATCAAACTGGAAAGTAAAAGTATTGATGATGATATATATAACCAATTTATCGTTGATATCTGCTACTCACAAGCTCGATTTGAGTATAACAACCAAACTTATTAAGGAATTAAATATGACAGAAAAAACCCATTTTAAGAAAGCATTTAAATCACCTTACTTAAGTAGCGCAGATATTGTGGACGGAATTAATCTAACAATAGCGTACGTAAAATTAGAAGCTGATAAAACAAAAAAAACAAAAGATTTATTTAACACAGCTTACTTTGTTGAAAAAGAAATAAGAAAAGGTGAACCTTTAAAACCTATGATTTTAAATGTAACTAATAGTAAACAGCTAAGAAAAATCACTAACTCACCATTTATTGATGATTGGCTAAATGTTCCTGTTCATATTTATGTTGATAACCAAGTCAAATTTGGACGAGATATCATTGAGGGTTTAAGAATATCACCGAGCAGAACAACAAAAAAAGAACTGACGCCTGATTCACCTAGTTGGAATAACGCAAAAGCAGCTTACAAACGAGATGGTAATTTAGATAAGGTTTTGCAACGAATGAGCATTTCAGCAGAAAATCAGGAGTTATTAATCAATGAATGTAATAACGAAATGGCATGACATAGAACAGAATACTGATGAATGGGATTGGTTAAGATTAGGGAAAATCACATCATCTAATTTAAATCTAATAATGGCTAATTATCCTAATGCATTCGGCATACCAGCAAAAAAATACGCTCTTAAATTAGCACTAGAGCGTATAAAAAATTGCAAATCAGATAACAACTATTCAAATCAACATATGGAACGTGGTCACGAGCAAGAACCTATTGCGAGGATGTTGTATGAAGATTTGTATTTTACTGAAGTGACAAATGGTGGCTTTTTTGATTGTGGTTATTATGGTGATAGTCCTGATGGTTTAGTTGGAACTGATGGAGTTATTGAAATTAAATCAGTGATTGATACTGTTCATTATGAAAATTTAAAAAGAGGAACTATCGACCCTGCATATAAATGGCAAATAGTTGGGCATATTGATAGCTCTCAACGTGAATGGTGCGATTTTATCAGTTATTGTGCTGACTTCCCCGAAATTTCACAATTAATAGTCTACAGGTCTTATAAAAAAGACCTGCAAAAAGAGCTTCAAATGCTTTCAGAACGCAGAGAATTATTCAATCAACTTATCGAAAAAACAATCAGTAAAATACCACATTAGTCGTCCTAGTGACGGCATTTTTAAAGCTCAATAGCTAATTATAAGAGAGGTTTAGATGACTAGATTTATGCCGACGAGCTACCACCACCGGAGGTTATAAACCAATGGTTATAAAATATTCATTATCCGATTTTGAGGATGAACAATTATTTGACATGTGCGGAGTGGAGTTTACATTTATTCGAAATGATGGTTTACGTTTTAAAGGAGCGTTAGATAATTTTAACACTCATCGTCGTCTCCCTCATGTTTTAATATATGACGAGAATATACGATTGCCAATATCATTGTTCAAATATATTGAATCAGAGGTTGATTTGTTTTTAATGTTTAGAAGTGATACTCCCTTTCAAATCAACGAACCATCTAAATTAAACTGGCGTGACGCCTCAAAAGAATTGCCGGAGTGTGAATGCGATTACATGAAGCCATGTTTAATTCTTTTAAAAAAAAAAGATAAAAATAGGTATGCATATTTATCATACTATGACAAATATCATGGGTGGGATGAAAAAGATATACCTTGTGGGGAAATTGTCACCCACTGGATTTATTTAGATGAAATTCCACTACCAGAGGAAGAATTATGAAATATTTTAGTTATGACCACCACGGCAACGGTATTGAATATCACAATACCGAAGAAGAGGCAAAGGCATATGCTCAAGAATGTTTGGATTCATACACGCAAAATGACAACCATGATTTTATTGATATTTGTTGGGGTGAGATAAAAGAGAGCGTGCACTCAAATAATGATGATCTGGAATTGAAACCGATTAGGAGGTGACGTATGAGCGAGGCGCTTCGAGAATGGAATGAATTTGAAAAACAGAAAACCCGGAGGCTTTACGATAAAAACTTGAGGATTCTTAAATATAACCCATTTGTCTATCAAATAGACCGAAATGGGGTGGTAACATTTAAAACTTTTAGAGGCACGCTCTATTTTTACTCAGCTATTAATATATTAGTGTTTAAAAGCATGATTTTTCGTACTGGTGCAAAAGGGGCTTTAGCGTTTATTGAAGATATAACTAAAGGTCTGAAATTATGATTACATCTGAAGAATGGGAAAAATTAAGGGCTGGAGATGTGATTTGGTTCGCATCATTAGAATCGGGAACAACAATAGGATTGCCAATTTCAAAAATTAGTAAAAATAAAATTTACTGTTATGAGCTTCCAATAGAAAAAGATAGTGATTTTGTTTATTTAAAACGTGTCGATGCAATCAATAGCGTTATTTCACATGTTGAATATTTAATTACAAGATTACAAAAATGCATTGATACTAATTTAGAACAACTGGAGTAAGAAAATGGCAGTACACGCTCACACAGAATACACATATAGATGTGACATGTGTCAAAAAATCTCAAACAAAGCCCCGCCCGACATTTTAAATATTTTCAACATCCAGTGCTTAGATTCATTAATTAAATTAAATCTTAAAATAGATTTCTCTTACGAATGGATGCCAACCGCAATCATTTGCAATGATTGTGTTATTAAATATTTGAAAGAATTTATCAAGAAACAGGAGAAAGAAAATGGCTAATCATGGAGTTAATCGTGTAATTTTAGTAGGTAATTTAGGACAAGACCCGGAAGTACGTATTATGCCTAATGGTAATGCTGTCGCAAATTTTAGTGTTGCAACTTCCGAATCATGGAAAGATAAACAAACAGGTGAGAATCGAGACAAAACAGAATGGCATCGAGTTGTTGTGTTTGGCAAATTAGCTGAGATTGCTGGTGAATATGTTAAAAAAGGAACACAGGTTTATTTGGAGGGGCAATTGCAAACGCGTAAATGGCAAGACCAATCAGGACAAGATCGTTACACTACAGAAGTTGTTATCAACCCTATTGGTGGAACATTGCAGATTTTAGGTCCACGCAGTGATGATGCAAATCAGCAACAATCACAACAACCAATTAATCGCCCCATTCAGCAAAATGAGCCATCAACAGATTTTGATGATCAAGAAATCCCATTTTAAAATCAATTAATTAAGCTAAATAATCAACATGCCCCCCAGGTCTCTTAATTGTATATTTGATTTCTACCCTATCCTATTAATTAAATTCAATTCTCATGCTGATTATTTAGTATTCGATTAACTATTCCCTAAAGGAAATGAACATGACTAAACAATTAAAACCCTTCCCGTTTTGTGATAGCGCAAATTTATTTATTGATGAAAGACGAAAGTATAAATGATATTGAGTTAGGAGATAAACAATGACAAAAGATTACACAATTGAAGACCCTAGATACAGTAAGGCTCAAGTTTGCGCGTATATGGGTGGGTTAGATCAAACTACGTTAGATAAATGGGTGGCAGCGGCAAAATTTCCAAAACCTGATTTATATCTCGGCAGACATCCTCGCTGGAAGCTATCCACTGTCAACGCATATCTATTTCAAAAAGAACAACAATATCAATCATGCAGTTAAACCATCTATATAATCCGCATACCACTGCATCATCTCACGCCTACCCTCCAAATATTGTGCGTGGTTATAAATACCTCGCACACTACCTTCCTCATGATTTAATTGTTTCTCTATCCAATCACGATTAAAGCCATGCTCATTTAAAACACTCGAAAATTGATGCCTAAAACCGTGTCCGCTTGCACGGTTAGCATAACCTAACCGCCGAATAACATGAAGAATTGCTCCGTTCGACATCGGCTTTGATGGGTGATTTCTATTCGGAAAAACAAATTCACCATGTCCAGTTATTGGCTGTAAAAATTTTAATATTTCTATCGCCTGAGTAGCTAAAGGTATCAAATGTACCCTATCTTTTTTAACAACTTCTTCATCAATCGTTGCCAATTTCTGCTTAAAGTTAATATTTGACCATTTTAATGTAAGAAGTTCTATTGTACGCGGGACGGTATATATCAAAAGCATAGTTGCATACCGTGTTAATATATTGCCAGAGTACCCTTTAAGCGACTTTAAAAATTCCGACATTTCGGCATCGGTAGCTAAAAAAGGAAAATTTTTTGACTGAGTTTTAGCCATTGCGCTTGATAGTTCAGCGGTTGGATTAACCTCCGCCCTGCCCGTAATAATTGCATATCGGAATACTTCACCACATCGCATTCGCGCTTTTTTTGCTATTTCTAAAGCACCACGACTTTCTATAGCCTTCAATACTGTTAACATTTCCAATGGTTTAATTTTACTAATTGGTTCATTACCAATATATGGGAAAATATCTCGCTCAAATATACTAATAATTTCATTTGCATATTTTTTTGACCATGTCGATTTTTTAGATGAATGCCATTCACTTGCAATTGATTTAAAAGTATTGTCACTTTCAACATTAGCTAATAAAGCACTTTTTTTGCGTTCAAAGCTTGGGTCTTTACCGTGAGCCAATAGTTGTCTAGCAAGTTCTTTTTCATTGCGAGCCTCGGACAAGCTAATATAAGGATATTTGCCAATCGTTAAGGTTTTCCTTTTACCGTTGAACTGATAATCGTACCGCCATGACTTAGTCCCTGATGGTGTAATATACAAATATAAGCTTTCAAAATCTGGCAACTTATAGGGCTTATCTTTGGGTTTTGCTGAATCAATGGCTTTTATAGTTAGCATAATTACGGTATTTTTTGTTGCGGTATTAAAATATACCGTAAATATACCGTTAATAGATTGTCGTTGTCAATCGTATAGAATCGTATCGGGTCGCATTGAAAACATTAAAACATCAGGCTAAATAAGGCTTTAATCGTATTGAGTCGTTTTGAATCGTTGATGAAATGGCGTCCCCTACAGGATTCGAACCTGTGACCTACGGCTTAGAAGGCCGTTGCTCTATCCAGCTGAGCTAAGGAGACATCGATTGGATTTAGTGATTAAACGCTGAGTATTATATAAAGCTATTTTGATCCGTCAATGCTTTTTAATTGATTATCAATCTATATAGACAAAATATCGTCAATTTTGACGTTATCAGCAATAAATTCAATACTAATAATCAGAAAAATGAAAAAATATACATTTATTCGATCTCAAAAACCCCGTTCCTCAACTTTTTTTCAGTTATGTCGATAAATTTGTTTAGTAATTTGAGCTGTAGTTAATTGTTTTTGATATATAAATAATTTATTTTGCGCTAGCTATTTGCGCTTTTAGCATCGCTAACCGGCTTTGGCCTTGTTGCATTTTCTTTTCTGGTGATAATTCATTACGCTGATCTTGCCAAGCTAAATCGTCTTGTGGAAGTTCGAGTAAAAAGCGACTTGGTTCAACATAAACTGTTTCACCAAATTGTTTTCTCTGTCGGCTGAATGAAAAGGTTAGCTCTTTTTGGGCTCGAGTTATGCCTACATAAGCAAGTCGCCTCTCTTCTTCGATATTGTCTTCATCAATACTTGTTTGATGAGGTAATACCCCTTCAGACATACCAACTAAATAAACATAAGGAAATTCGAGGCCTTTTGAGGCGTGTAATGTCATTAATTGTACTTGATCTAGCTCTTCTTCTGTTTCATTTCTTTCTAACATATCACGTAACGTAAATCTTGCTACTGCTTGTTCTAGCGTTAATGCTTCGTCTATTTCATCACCCTGTAACATTTCATTTAGCCAGCTAACTAATTGTTCAACATTACGCATTCGCATCTGCCCGGCTGTTGGTGAGGTAGACGTTTCATAGATCCAACTTTCGTAGTGAATCCCATGTAATAATTCATGAATCGCGGCCATTGGTTCGGAATGTGATTTTTCTATCAGAGAATCAAACCAATGGATAAAAGCATGTAGGGTTTCCATCCTTTTGCCTGATAATAATTCGGTTAGCCCCATATCATGACTTGCATGATATAAGCTTACACCACGTTGATTTGCCCACTCACCCAGTTTTTGGATAGTTGCTGGCCCTATTTCTCGTTTTGGTGTATTAATAATGCGGATAAAAGCATTATCATCATCAGGGTTGGTTAATAGGCGTAGGTATGCCATTAAGTCTTTAATTTCAATGCGAGCGAAGAAAGATGTCCCACCAGAAATTCGGTAAGGTATTCGATACTGCATTAGCATTTTTTCAATTAAGCGAGACTGGTGATTTCCGCGATATAAAATAGCATATTCACCGTATTGGCTATTATTAGCAAAACGATGACCAATTAAGTCATTAACAACTTTTTCCGCTTCGTGTTCTTCATTGTCGGCGGAGATCACTTTTAAATGTTCACCATAACTGAGTTCTGAAAATAATTTTTTTTCAAAGATATGCGGATTGTTTTCAATTAAGATGTTAGCAACTTTTAGAATTCTTCCTGATGATCGGTAATTTTGTTCTAATTTAATCACTTCTAACTTAGGAAAGTCTTGTTTTAGTAGAATTAAATTTTTAGGACGAGCCCCCCGCCATGAGTAAATCGACTGATCATCATCACCAACAACCGTAAATTTAGCTCGGCTACCTACTAATAATTTGATAAATTCATATTGGCTGGTATTAGTATCTTGATATTCATCAATAAGCAGGTAGCGGATACGATTTTGCCATTTTTCTCTAACTTCTTCATTTGTTTTTAGTAACAATGTAGGTAGTAAGATTAGATCATCGAAATCTAATATACTGCAAGACTTAAGTTGTTTTTCGTAAAGTTGATAGCAGTGAGCGAATAATTTTTCTTTGTTGGTTTGTGCTCTAGCCATTGCTACTGTCGAATCAACGATATCATTCTTCCAATTTGAGATGGTAGAGCGTAATTGGTTGATGAGATCTTTGTCTCCATCGAACCATTGTTGTGTTAGTTCTTTGAGTAGAGCAATTTGGTCGTGGTCGTCAAATAATGAAAAATTAGATTTTATACCAAGGTGTTTATGTTCTCTCCGAACAATATCTAAGCCTAAAGTATGAAAAGTTGAAATTTTCAGACCTCTTGCCTCTTGCTTACTTAGCGATTGAGCAATACGTTCTTTCATTTCTCGTGCAGCTTTATTAGTAAAAGTCACGGCAACGATATGACGAGGTAAATACTCTTTGACTCGAATTAGATAAGCTATTTTATTAATGATTACCCGAGTTTTGCCCGAACCCGCACCAGCCAATACAAGGCATGGCCCCGAAACATATTCCACAGCTTGTTGTTGACTTGGATTTAAACGCACAGAAGAAAAGCCCTAAGTAAAGTTGTTCGTTAGTATATACTGATTTATCAATCATGCGCAATCAGACGCATGACCAATTAAGCTAGACAAAATTCTTTATTGAATGAAAGTTAATGCGTGTTCAACAACTCCAATTCCCGCTCCTGGTTTATGCGCATTTTCGCTAAGGTAACGTCGCCACTGTTTTGCACCTTTTCTACCATTAAATATTCCTAAGGTGTGTCGCATAATATGATTGAGTTGTCCGCCTTGACTAAGTTGTGTTTCAATATATGGATAAAGAGTTTGTATTGCGACAATAGGATCGATAATTGGCTTATCATCTCCAAAAATTTGCTGATCAATCTGAGTTAATAATATTGGATTTTGGTAAGCTTCTCGCCCAACCATGACACCATCAACATAGTTTAGATGATGTTTGATTTCTTCAATGGTTTTAATCCCACCATTTATGGCGATAGTTAACTGCGGATAGTCACGCTTTAGCTGATAAACTCGCTCATAATCAAGTGGTGGTACTTCTCGATTCTCTTTTGGGCTTAGCCCCGAAAGCCATGCTTTGCGAGCATGAACAATAAATGTATCGGTATATGGCATCACTTTTTCAATAAATTCACATAAAAATGAATAACTATCTTGGTTATCAATACCTATGCGTGTTTTTACCGTGACAGGTATATTTACCTCTTTTTGCATGGCATCAATACAATTTGCGACTAAATCAGCTTTTCCCATTAAACAAGCACCAAACATACCATTTTGAACGCGATCTGATGGGCAACCTACATTAAGGTTAATCTCATTATATCCTCGTTCCTCTGCCAACTTAGCGCATTTAGCCAACGCTATGGGATCACTTCCACCTAATTGTAAACTTACTGGCTGTTCCTGTTCATTAAAAGCAAGATAGTCTCCTTTACCATATAAAATTGCGCCAGTGGTTACCATTTCGGTATAAAGTAATGTTTGTTTAGTTAATATTCGATGAAAATATCGACAATGTTTGTCAGTCCAATCGAGCATTGGAGCTATAGAAAATTTATTTAAGGTTGATTTCATTGATATACCGGTGATTAAAACTGTCTTTGTTGGTTATATTAAAATATTATTATACTTGGAACAACTTCATCTACACTCTTTAAACCTTCATTGTAAATACACTTTAGCCTCAATTAGGCATTAAGCAGCTAATTTTAAGATGTTTAAAGTCTTTTTCTAATATCATTCCCAGTGGTACTATTTTTTCATTTAATTGTCTTACTCAAATGCACGTTGGAGCTAGTCGTTTCGTTATTTCAGGGGTTTACCTTAGAATGATGTGATTAATATAAAAGTTAACAATGTACAATTCTTAAACAAATTTACCTCGACATAGGTAAATAACGTGTTATTCTGACTTGCATTTTTTTAAATATAATAATTGGTAGTGATAGGAATGGAAATGTTAACAGATAATACAGATACTATTTTAATTAAATCAACAGAATTGTTAAAAAGCCAATTGAGATTTATTGGGACTATGCAACAAATCTTTGGCGTAGTAAATATTGTTTTAGGTGCAATTAGCTGTTTAGGTATAATTACAGCTATTGTTGGTATTCCAGTAATAATCAACGGAGTTAAACTTTTTCAATCCGGTAGTGCATTTAGTCTAGCAGCAGCCCTCGGTAGAGGAGAAGACTTTACTGAAGCTATCAGAAATTTACATGGGTATTGGAAATATGTATTAATTGGAATTATATGTACAGTTATTCTTTTCTTTATCTACTTTTTAATCATCTTTTCAATCATTGCTTCTGTAGCTAATCACTAATAATTTCCACAGTAGTAATTTATCGAATTAAATAAATAAAAACCTCGCAGAATGACGAGGTTTTTTTGAAAATTATATTCCGATTGTTACTCTTCAGGGGCTTGTGGCGGACGTGAACTATTCGGTTGATCATCATCAGATTTTATATTAATTGGGTCTGAAATACCCTGTTGGTTCATCTCTTCTAAAGATAAAGAACCTTCTAAAGACGAAGTTTTAATATCAGTAACTATACCCATTTCATTAAAGTAAATAGCATAATTAATTTGGCTTAATTTTCCATGTTGAGGTTGTTGACGGAAAACATAGTACCAAACATTACCACCAAAAGCTGAAGTTAACATTGGCGAGCCCATAATAAATACGACCTGATCTTTGGATTGACCAACTTGTAATAATTCAATCGCTTCTGGAGAGATATAATTACCTTGATTGATATCAGGTCTATAAACTAAACGGTCAACAAGTGAACAACCAGTTATCGATATACTAGTCACAATTGCAAGCGGAATAAGTTTGAAAAACGACATCTAAATTAATCCATTCAAATATATAATGTCGCTTATTATCGCTGATATTTTGACTAAGCGCTAGATAAAATAAAAAAAACTTTAGGTAATAGGATATAAAATGTTTGCTTATATTGATGATAATTAACAACTGTTAATATTTTACTTTTTATCTCGAATGTTAATGCTCTATAATAAAAAACTATTCTCAACAAATGACAGGTAAAAAATGAAATTAGATACAATTGAGCAAAAAGCAAGTTATGCAATTGGACTTCAAATTGGCCAACAGCTAAAAGAATCTGGCTTACATAATTTAGAGTTAAATGCATTAAAACTTGCTATGGAAGATGTGCTAAGCGGTAATCAACCGGCTTTACCTTTACAAGAATTACATGATGCCCTTCGTCATGTTCATGAAGAAGCAGCTAAAGAAAAAGCTAAACAAGCAGAAAAAATTGCCCAAGCAGGTAAGGACTTTTTAGCTGAGAATCTAAAAAAAGATGGCATCAAATCGACTGAATCTGGTTTACAATACGAAATTATTAAACAAGGTGATGGTGCATTCCCTAAAGCAACAGACCGTGTTCGAGTCCATTATACTGGACAGTTAATTGATGGTACGGTATTCGATAGCTCAGTTGAAAGAGGACAGCCAGCTGAATTCCCTGTCAATGGTGTGATTCGCGGTTGGGTTGAAGCATTACAATTAATGCCAGAAGGTTCAAAATGGCGTTTATATATTCCTCAAGAGTTAGCCTATGGTTCGCAAGGGGCTGGCGCTTCAATTCCTCCTTATAGTGCATTAATTTTCGATGTAGAATTATTAAAAGTGCTATAAGTTTATATGGGCGCATTCGCGTCCATATTATCAAGTTCAATCGCAAATCAATTGCTTTATTTGATCTCTCAATATTTCGCAATAAAAAATGGATATACCAAGCAAGTATTATCTATAAAATAAGACAACGCTTTTTGACTAAAGTGTAAATTATCAGCAATAGGCAAAAATGCCCCCTTCAAATCAATCCTCTTAAAAATATGGTTAAAAGTGCCGTCTTATGGCATCCGTTATTGCTATTTAGTTTCGACTTAGTCACATAAAGCATGAAATGTATATCATTTTGTTTAAGTATATAACTTGAAAGTTTTCCGCTATAATAATTTGTTATAAATATCTGATAAAAAAGTTAAGGAAAGTTATATGGCTACAAGTATGATTCGTATCGCTATTGCTGGCGCTGGTGGAAAAATGGGGCGACAGCTTATTCAATCTGTGTCACAAATAGAAGGGGTTACATTAGGTGCAGCATTTGAACGAGAAGGATCATCATTGGTCGGTAGCGATGCTGGTGAACTTGCCGGAATTGGGGCCTGTGGAATTAAAGTGACTGATAATCTACAACAGGCAAAAGACCAATTTGATGTATTAATCGATTTTACTCGTCCTGAAGGCACACTGGCTCATTTAGCTTTTTGTACAGACAATAAGAAAATGATGATTATCGGTACAACAGGATTTGATGAAGCAGGCAAAAAAGCTATTGCAACAGCCGCTAAGCAAATTGCTATAGTATTTGCTGCAAATTTTAGCGTTGGCGTGAATTTAGTGCTCAAGTTACTTGAAAAAGCGACTAAAATTATGGGTAGTTATACTGATATCGAAATTATAGAAGCACATCATCGTCATAAAGTTGACGCACCTTCTGGCACCGCACTAGCCATGGGCGAAGCAATTGCTGATACTTTAGGCTGCGATTTAAACGACCGCGCAGTTTATTGCCGAGAAGGACATACCGGTGAAAGACCAAAAGGCGCTATTGGATTTGCAACTATTCGTGCTGGTGATATTGTTGGTGAACATACGGCTATTTTTGCCGATATAGGCGAAAGAGTCGAAATTAGCCATAAAGCCTCAAGCCGAATGACGTTCGCCAATGGTGCAGTCCGTGCTGCATTATGGCTTGCTGAGCAACCTGAAGGACTTTATGATATGCGCGATGTGCTTAATTTAAACAATCTATAATATTGAGTATGTTAGATGAAATTTGGATGCGACGAGCATTAGAATTAGCAAAACACGCAGAATCACTAGGCGAAATTCCTGTTGGAGCGGTTATTGTTGATGAACATAACCAAATCATTGGTGAAGGTTATAACCAATCAATAATTAATCATAATCCAACTGCTCATGCGGAAATTATGGCAATAGAACAAGCCGGTCAGTATAAAAAGAATTACCGATTAGTAAATACAACTTTATATGTCACCCTTGAACCTTGTATCATGTGTGCGGGGGCAATCATTCATAGTCGCATCAAGCGTGTGGTCTATGGAGCAAGTGATTTTAAAACTGGTGCGGCAGGTTCTTACATTGATATTCTTTCCCGAACAGGAATTAATCATTATGCTCAAATCATTGGTGGCGTATTGGCTGATGAGTGTAGTTCAATGTTAAGCGCTTTTTTTCAGAAGCGCCGCCAACAAAAAAAGCAAAATAAACAATCAATCCTCAAAACAATTGAAGATTAATTTAATATTTAAAAGAAAATTCTTTTAATCATTTCTTAATTATTTGATAAAAAATTAGTTTAGTTATTCTTTTTACCTATGAAAATTGTTAAAATCTGTTCTGATTTTTTAAAAGTACACTGAGCATTATTGATGAAAAAGCACACATTAGAAACGATGATATCGGCTGAAGATATCCAAACACGAGTAAGTAAATTAGGACAACAAATTAGCCAAGATTATGCTCAAAGTCAAAACGAGCTTATATTAGTTGGTTTGTTAAGAGGTTCGTTTATTTTTATGGCTGATTTAAGCCGTGCTATTACTGTCGGGCATGAAGTTGATTTTATGACGGCTTCGAGTTATGGCAATGCGGTGGTAAGTAATAGAGATGTTAAAATATTAAAAGATTTAGATGAAGATATTCGCGATAAAGATGTGTTAATTGTCGAAGATATTATTGATACAGGTAATACGCTTAGCAAAGTGATGGCAATACTTAAGTTGCGTCATCCGCGTAGTATTGAAATTTGTACATTACTAGACAAACCATCTCGGCGTGAAGTAGCAGTACCTGTTAAATATATTGGATTTTCCATCCCTGATGAGTTTGTGGTTGGTTATGGTATCGATTATGCACAACATTACCGCCACTTACCTTATATTGGACATGTGAAATTACTTGAATCTTAAACATTATCGAGGTGTATGTGTTACGATTTTCTCGCTCATTATGCTTACTTTTAATGGTTACGACAGCATCAACTTATGCAGATATGAAGTTATCCATTAAAGGATTGTCTGGAGAGCTTGAAGAAAATGTTGACGCACGCCTTTCTTTAATTACGCCCGATAAGATTAATAATACGCCAAATTTCAAACGTTATTTTGAGAGTGAAACGCAAAAAGCACTACGTGCTTTAGGTTATTATTCCCCTACTTTTGAATATGATGAAACCGATCCTAAAGTATTAGCAGTAAAAATAACTCCTGGACAGCCTGTCAGAATAAAACAATTAAATATCAATCTGAATGGTGAAGGGAAACAAGATAAAGATTTTCAAGAATTAATGGCGACACAATTACCTAAAATTGGTGATGTGTTGAACCATGGCACTTATGAGAATTTCAAGAAAGGATTACAAAGCATATCGTTAAAAAAAGGGTACTTTGACGCAGATATGCCTACTCATCAATTGGCGATAGCTCAATTTGATCATCAAGCTTTTTGGAATATAGACTTTAATACAGGTAAGCGTTACAAATTTAGTAAAGTCAATTTTCCTAATGCAAAAATCCGTCAGGATTATCTTCAAAATATTGTACCGTTTAAAGAAGGTGATGAATACTCTGCTGAAGATTTATCTTTATTAAATCGCCGTCTTAGTTCAACTAACTGGTTTAATTCTGTTGTGGTTACACCAGATTTTCCTCATCTTACAGCAGATAAAGCATTACCCATTGAAGTTGCAACAACACCTAGAAAAAGAAATGCAATGGACTTAGGTTTAGGCTTTTCAACCGATAATGGTGTGCATGGTAAAATTGGTTGGAATAAACCTTGGATTAATAGCCGAGGACAGAGTTTTCAAAGTAGCTTATCCCTCTCATCGCCTGAACAGATTATTACGATGAGCTATAAAATCCCATTGAAAAAAAATCCGATTGAACAATATTACACGATTCAAGGTGGTTATAAGAAAATCGATAATAACGATACTTATTCTCGATCTTATACATTTGGCGTGCTTCGTAATTGGGATAACTTTGATGGTTGGCAAACAGCATTAGGCTTAAATATGTTGCGGGACAACTTCACTCAAGGTGATGACAGTTACAAAACCAACTTATATTATCCATCAGTTAGTATTTCGCGTGTTCGTAATGATGGTAAGTTATTGCCTATGTGGGGGGATTCTCAACGTTTTTCAATTGAAGGCGGTGCTGATGCGTTAGGATCTGATATCAATTTAGTGCGTTTTCAAACGCAACAAACTTGGATTCGTTCAATAAATCAATCTCATCGATTCATTGCTAGAGGTAATTTCGGCATTATCCAAGCCAGTAACTTTGAACGGGTCCCGCCCTCTTTCAGATTTTTTGCTGGTGGTGACCGAAGCATTCGCGGGTATAGTTACCAATCCATATCACCTAAAGATAAAAAAGGTAAATTAAAAGGCGCGTCAAAACTGATAACCGGTTCTGCTGAATATCAGTACAATGTTACTGGTTCTTGGTGGGGAGCGGCATTTATTGACACTGGTGAAGCGATAGATAAAGTCGATAAAGCTAAGTTTTATACAGGTACAGGCTTAGGTGTTCGATGGGCTTCACCGGTAGGTCCAATTAAGTTCGATTTAGCAACACCTCTAAACAAAAAAGATAAAGGCTCAATACATCTATATATTGGTTTGGGAAGCGAATTATAAAATGGCAAAAAATCCAAATAGAGTAAAAAAAGCTGAAAAAATAAAGCGAATCCGAAAGTGGAAAAAACGCAGTATTGTCGTGTTATCCATTTTTGTTTTTCTCATCACCTTTATTATTTTGATGATCTATACCAGTTTAGGTGTAAAACTAACAACTTACGTACTTAATAAGTTTTTACCAGAATTAAAAATTGAACAAATAGATGGCACTTTTCATAATTTACACCTTCAAGGGCTGTCATTAGAACTTCCGGGCATTGATGTTAAAGTAAAAGATGCAAAATTCAAATTGAATGGTTCATGTTTGATTCAAACCAAAATTTGTGTCAAACAGTTTGATGCTGATGGTGTAAGCGTTATTATTGATACTGACAAAATCAATCGTTCACCAGATGAACCTATTCCCGAAAAACGAGAAACAATTAGTACACCACTACCAATTGATCTTAAGCTGACCCATATTACTAATGTCAATGTAAAAGTCAATGATATGCAATTTGGCATGTCAGACTTTACAGGTAAAGCTAGATGGGTGAATGAAAAAATTTATGTTTATCCATCAGTTGCTATGGATTTATCAGCTATCTTTGCCGATACTGATGATAATAAATCAATTACTACTTCAAATGATGATTTACCATTAAATCAAAAAATTAACCAAATATTTAATCAACCTCTAATTACGTCACTACCACAAGTTAATATTCCATTAGATTTTGATGTTACTAGTTTAACCGGTAACAATTGGTTGCTACATATTGGTGGTCAAGATTACCATTTCAACCAGGTTAGTATTAAAACGGATATGATTAATAATCATATTATTGTAAAACAAGTTGAAACTGATGCTATAACACCATATGCCAATGGACATGCTTTTGTATCAGGGCAGATTACCTTAGGCGATGATTGGCCTATTTTTGCTTTAGTGAAAGTGGATACTGAAAGTAATCATCTCAATGGACAGTTTTCAGGAAAATTATTAGGTCAATTGTCCACTTACACCAATATTAACGGATTGAATCAAATTACTATTGATGGGCAAATTAACTTTATTGAGAAATATTTACCATTAATGGCTAAAATCAATGGTAAACATATTCAATGGCCAATTGAAGGTAAGCCACAATATCAGTTAGATAATTTTGATATCGCATTAGATGGAAATACCGAAAAATATAATATGCTAGCCAAAGGCGATATTAAAGGTGAAGGTTTACCTGATACCAGTTTCGACGTTATTGGTAATGGAACAAATCAATCAGCTTCCTTTGATCATGCTAATATTAAATTACCTCAAGGTAGCATTAATATTACAGGTTATTTAGATTGGCAAAAAGCTTTAAAATGGGATACTAATATAAAATTAGATAATGTTGATCTTACTAAAGAATTACCTGCCTACCCTATTCGTTTAGCCGGACAATTAAAAACCACAGGGGCATTCGATAAGGATTCATGGCAATTAAATATACCGGATATGCAGTTAAAGGGTAATATAAAACAAGCAAACTTTTCAGCTAATGGTAATTTGTTTGCCGATTCTAACCACTCTATATCAGCCAATAACCTTGAAATGGTTTGGGGTAAAAACCAAATTAACATCAATGGTTCTACAGATAAGGGAAGTTTGACTGCGCAACTTAATTTAAGTGCTTTATCATTACTGGTTAATAATCTTAATGGTGCTGTTGTAGGAAATATTAAAATGACAGGAAATAGTGCTTCTCCTGTTATTAACACGAACTTAAATATTAACGCATTAAGTTATGAAACTATTTCGATAGCCAAGGCAAACCTAACTGGCAAAGTTCAATATACCAATCAATTTAGTGGTCAATTGAATCTAGTTGGTCAAAATATCGATATTGCAAATGAAAGTATCAAAAAAGCTAACATAGAACTTTCAGGTAATGAAGCTCATCACACTTTAACCATCAATCTTGATGGTAGCCCTCTTTCCATGACAACTTCTTTAACAGGTGAACTTGATAAAGAACATACTATATGGACTGGAAATATACCACGTAGTTTAATAACATTAGGTGATAAGAGCCGTTGGCAATTAACCAAGCCGATCAGTCTTTCTTATGATATCACTAAAGAAATTCCAACTATTGGCGCTCATTGTTGGCGTGATAATATTTCAAGTATCTGTTTAGATAAATCATTTTCCATTGCGCCAAATAATGAAACATCAATTACATTAAAAGATATTGATCTGGCTAAGTTACCTATTCCAAATGATGGTGAAACTAAAATTGATGGTTTCATAAATGGAAAGGCAAATATTAAATTTGATGACTCAAGCAAAATTCCAAGTATCAAAGCAAATATAACTAGTAATAAAGTTTATGTTAAACAAATGATCACCAATCAAGCTTTGCCGATTCCATTTGATTTATTCAATATCAATGCAGAATTTAATGAGCAACAAGCTAAGCTAGATTGGCGTTTTAGTTTAAATAAATTAGGAAAGATCACTGGCGATTTATTAATTAAAGATCCTACCGTCAAAAAAGAGTTAAGTGGCCAATTGAATATTGACAATTTGGCATTAGCGATTGTAAACCCGTTATTAAGTAAAGATGAATATGCCAAAGGCGCTATCAATGGTAATATCAAATTCTCTGGCTCATTAATGGACCCAATCTTAAATGGTGGCATCAATTTAAGACATAGTGATATTAAGACTTATCAATTACCAATTGATGTAAAATCCGCTATGGTTGATATTAAATTTAATGGTAAATCATCAACATTAAAAGGTGTATTAGTAACTAAATCTGGAAATATCAATATTAATGGCCAAGCTAGTTGGAATAACTTTGAAAAATGGCAAGCTAATATAACTGTAAATGGTGCCGCTATGGAGGTTACTGTACCGCCAATGATTGTTATGTCTGTCATTCCAGACATTAAGATCGAGGCAACGCAAGATGAACTAACGGTACTTGGTAAAGTTTCAATTCCAAAAGGTAAAATTACGGTTGATTCACTTCCGCCTTCAAGTATTGATGTTTCTCCTGATGAAGTAATGTTGGATAGGAACTATAAACAAATTCAACCACAAAACTTTGGTATGAAAATTAATAGTCATATCGAAATCAATATTGGTGATAACGTCACGGTCGATGCATTTGGATTAAAAGCATCATTAAAAGGGAAATTGATCGCTACACAGACTAATAAAGGGTTAGATTTACATGGTGAAATTCTTATTCCTAATGGTCGATTCCATGCCTATGGACAGGATTTAATTATCCACAAAGGCGTTGTCACTTTTTCAGGACCAACCGATCAAGCTATCTTAGACATAGAAGCAATAAGAAATCCTGACTCAATGGATAATAGCAATATTACAGCAGGGATTCGAGTTAAAGGATCTACAGAAGATCCTAAGATCGAAATATTTTCTGATCCAGCTATGTCACAACAAGAAGCACTTTCTTATTTAATTCGAGGTCAAGGTCTTGATAGCTCCGATCAGAGTGACAACGATATGATGACGGCATTTTTAGTCGGTGTTGGGACAGCAAAAACAGGTAAATTCATCGGTGATATAGGTAATGCTTTTGGAATTAAAAATCTTACTTTAGATACTCAAGGAGCAGGTAATAATTCAAAAGTGGTAGTAAGTGGCTATATTTTACCTAATCTACAATTAAAATATGGTGTAGGTATTTTTGACTCATTAGCAACGTTTACCTTACGATATAGACTTTTACCAAATTTATACGTGGAAGCTGCTTCTGGTCTAGCACAAACTTTAGATCTTATTTATCAATTTGAATTTAATTAATTTCAAACATCTAATTTAGTTTGCCAAAATTGGCAAACTAAATTAAGATTTACTACCAATAAGCATTTCTCGCTTAACCCCAAATCCCTTATGTTTTTTGACATTAAAACCTGCATTGATTAAATTACGTCGAACAAATCCTGCCGCAGTAAAAGTAGCAAAAGAACCTCCTTCATTCGTTAAGTCATAGCACTTTTTAAAAAGCGATTCCGACCACATTTCAGGATTCTTTGCAGGTGAGAAACCATCAAAAAACCAAACATCAATCAAACAATTTTGTTGTTTTAAAAACTTTGGATAGTGAGTGATATCGTCATAGCAAATAACTAAATGAGTATCATCTAAAACAATACTTTGAGACTCGTTTAAAGAATCTCTTAATTGTTTGGCTAGTAAACTCAAAGAATCATTACTGTTGATTATTTTACTATGAACTTTTGACATTTCTTTTTCAGATAAAGGATATTTTTCAACACTAAAAAAATCCAATCTTTTAAGAGGACTATTAGGTTTATTCTCTCTAAATTGTTTGAACATTTGCCAAGCAATTAAAAAACTTAGACCGGTACCAAAACCTGTTTCTGCTATAGTGAAGCTTTCGCGCTGATGTAGCAAAAAACGCTCATATAAACTATTTCTTTCAATGAACACATAACGAGTTTCATCGATTGCGCCGTTGGTATTAAAATAGATATCATCAAAATAACGAGAAATTGGGGTTTGATTTTCATCCCAAATGATTGTTGATTCGTGCATAAACATCCTTCAAAGCGATATTTAACAAACTGTATATTCTTATAGATTACGTATATAATACGCCAAGTTAACTTATGAGGTAAATTATGGTTTTTCTTTTTCGCTTAATCATCGTGTTATTTATTGGTATTTTAACTTGTGTACTAGGCGTTATTTTTTGCTTATTCAATCCTCGCAACCCCAAAAATGTGGCTCGATTTGCCCATCTTTTCAGCTTTTTCTTTAAACCAATATTAGGAGTAAAAGTCGATACTCGTAAATACCCCGAAATTGAAAATTTAGGTAGCTGTGTATTTATTGCTAATCATCAAAATAATTATGATATGGTTGTCGCTGCTGATATTGTACAACCTAAAACAGTTACGGTAGGCAAAAAAAGTCTTGCTTTGATTCCATTCTTTGGTCAACTTTATTACCTTACAGGAAATATTTTGATTGACCGTAACAATAAATCAAAAGCTCGTGATACGATTAATTTGGTCGTTAAAGAAATAAAAAAACGTGGTATATCAATTTGGATGTTTCCTGAAGGAACCCGTAGTAAAGGGCGAGGTTTGTTACCCTTTAAAACAGGCGCATTTAAAGCAGCTATTGCAGCTGGAGTCCCTATTGTGCCAATTTGTGTATCGGATACGAATAACATTAAGCTAAATCGCCTCAATAATGGTCATATGATTGTCGAAATGCTCTCGCCTATTGAGACAAAAAATTTACGTAAAGAAGATGCAAGAACTTTGATGGAACAATGTTATCAACAAATGTCAGAAAAAATTGCTCAGATTAATTTAGAAGTAACTAAATTAAATAATAAATATGACTGTTAACGATCGTAATTTTGATGATATTAGCCATAAATTTGCCAAAAATATTTATGGTACAACTAAAGGCAAAATCCGAGAAGCTATTGTTTGGCAAGAACTTGAAAACATATTAGCCAAATATCCTAAACCTATCAACATCCTTGACGCTGGTGGTGGTCAAGGACAAATAGCGTGTAGACTTGCCAAATTAGGACATAATATAACTGTTTGTGATATTTCCAAACAAATGCTGGATTTAGCTAGCCATCAAGCGCAGCAAGAAAATTTAACCTTAAACTTTATTCATTGTTCAATTCAAAATCTTGATCAGTTTATCGATCAACCTTTTGATCTTGTGATTTGCCATGCTGTATTAGAGTGGGTAGCTGATCCTGTACAGATAATCCAATCTTTAAAAAGACATCTAAAAAAAGAGGGTTATTTATCTTTAATGTTTTATAACTATCATGGGCTATTATTTAAAACGGTGACATTAGGTAATTTTGGATATACTCAATCAGGACTTGCTAAACGCAAAAAGAAAACCTTATCGCCTGATTATCCTCGTGATCCAAATCAAGTGTATCAATGGCTAATTGAACAAAGTTTTGAGATTACGAATAAAACAGGAATCCGAGTCTTTCATGACTATTTAACTAATAAGTCAAAAGCAGAAACTCATTTTGATCAGTTATTAGAAATTGAAAAACAATACTGCCAAAGCGAACCTTATATTAACTTAGCTAGATATATTTTAGTTACTGCAAAATTATTAAATTGAAATTTATAGAAGATATTAAGGATAGCATATTCCTTTACGCTATCCTTCTTTATTTTAAAAGAAAATTGCATTAACAACTAATAATGTAACCGTTCCTGCAGCCCAAAGAACGGTAGTTGTCATACTCCAAACTTTAATTTGTTCTTTAACTTCTGTAACCCCTAATGAACGATTAACCACCCAAAAGTATGCATCATTGAAGTGAGAGAACATAAATGATCCAATAGAGCACCCTAACCCTGCCATAATTGGATTTACACCTAGTGTCCCAATCATTGGGGCAGTAATACTTGCTGCTGTAATCATTGCAACCACACCTGATCCTTGTATTAATCGAATCAAAGTCGAGATTGTCAACGGTAACAAAATACCTGGGACTCCAATTTGAACAATATACTCTGCGATTATTTGCCCTGTCCCTGAATCACGCAACACCATTCCTAATGCGCCACCGCCACCAATGACAAGCAATATAATACCTGCTGATCGAATTGAATTTTCCATTTGATGTACAACATCTTTTCTTGGGAATGAATTGGTTAAGGCCATTATTGCGATTAATAACCCAATTCCAACAGCAACAATTGGGTGCCCGATAGTTTTTAACATAATAGCAATAGAGTTATCCCATTTCATTTCATTAACTAATGTCGCAGTTAATATCAGAATAATTGGAGTAACTATTGGTGCAAAAGATGCTAATGCGCTTGGTAATTGTTGGTCATCTTGTATATTTTGTGATGTAACAGTCAAGCGTTCCCGTGTGAAGTTTTCACCATCTTCAGTTGGAATTTGATAAATGCTACGACCCACATGACGAGTATAAATAAATCCAGCAATAGTAATAGGTATAGCTACAACCATTGCCCATAGCATATATTCACCTAGTCCAATACCAAACTGAGAAACAACACCAAATGGCCCAACTGCTGGCGGGATCATACTATGACTAATAACTAATCCCATTGCTAATGTTGAACCAAGTCCCACAACGGACTTACCTGTACTACGAGAAATTGCTTTTACAAGAGGTAATAGGACAATAAATGCTGAATCACAAAAAACAGCCAAACTAACTAATAATCCTATAATAACTAGGGCTAATTCTTCTCTTCCTTTCCCTAATAAATTAATAAAAACTTGAGCCATTTTTTGTGCAGCACCACTCATCTGCAAAACAGACCCCATCATAACACCAAAACCAATTACAATTCCGATGTTACCAAGTGTGTTACCAAAGCCTTTACTAATTGTTGCTATCATAAACTCACCAGGCATTCCCCCTAATGATCCAGTAATTACAGCAGATATAATTAATGCAGGAAATGCTTGAATTCTTGTTTTTAAAATCATAAAAAGTAATAAAGTTATTGCAACAAGCAAACCAGCTACCATTCGCCAGCTACTTTTTTCAATACTATGTAAACTTCCTAAATAAAAAACAATTAATCCTACAACCACTAGAATAATGCCATTTAATAAGACATAAGGATAAAGTGATTTTTTATTATTTTCTTTTTTAGACATATGCAAACCCTCCTTCGACAATGATAATCATTATCGAAAAATAAATAGTTATAAGTATAAATACTTACTAACGTTTGAAATTTGGTGCGTAAAGCGCAGCTAAACGAATTGCTTCAATCAAACTAACTGGATTGGCTATTCCTTTACCGGCAATGTCATTTGCTGTGCCATGATCAACTGAAGTACGGAGAATAGGCATACCATTGGTAATTGAAATAGTACGATGAAAATCAACCATTTTCGTTGCAATATGACCTTGATCATGGTACGGAGATAACACTGCATCATATCCCCCACCCATGGCAAAATGGAAAACACTATCTGCCGGTTTCGGACCATTAATATCAATCCCTTGTTGTTTAGCCATCTCAATACCAGGTAATAGGACATCATCATCTTCATGACCAAAAAGACCATGCTCACCACAGTGAGGATTTATTCCTGCAACGGTCATTTTAGGTTTATCAATACCTAATTTGATTAATGCTTCATTACAACGGATAGCATAATCACATACTCTTTCTGGTGTTAATGATTCGATGGCTTTGATGAGAGCCAAATGGCGTGTTAGGAAAAAGACTCGTAAATCTCTAACTTGAAACATGGTTAAAGGATCTTTACTGCCAGTAAGGTCTGCTAATATCTCGGTATGACCGATATAATTAACATTTCCTGCTTTTAACGACTCTTTATTGATTGGTGTAGTTGCTATAGCATCAAGTTTCTTTTGCATTGCAAGCTCGGTTATAACCTTAATATAATTAAATGCAGCTTGCCCACATTGGCCTTCAATTTGACCAATTTTGAAAGTGTCATAATTTAATTGGCCACATTGAATAAGATTCAAAACATTAGGTTCATCTTGTATTTGTGAAAGATCAGTTATTTGATTGATATGTAAATTTACTTTGGAGAATTTACAGGCATCTTCTAATACTTTTTTATCACCAGTTACCACTACACATCCATATTTATACGTTTCTGGTGCAGCGATACTTTTAACAACAATTTCAGGACCGATTCCTGCTGGATCGCCCATAGGCACGCCAATTAAGCTACGATGGTTCATGTCTTACTCCTTTAACTTTTTTCAGAATTTATTAAACTCTATTTTTATTTATTAACTAAATTAACTCAGGGTTATTAATGCTTTAAACTTTCATGTGATGAAATTTTTGTACTCAGATAATCGATACAATGAACTAAAGTATTATCATTACCAACAAAACCACCTTTAGTTACAATCGAATAACCATCGCATTGTCCTCCAACCAAATGCCCGTATACCGTTAATGGCTCTACTTCATCTTTTAGCAAGAACCCACTACTGCCTAAGCGATTAACAACATTTACGGTTACATCACCTCCACTGGTATAAATGCCACGTATGATAGATTCAGGATGGAGTAATACCTGTGCAGTAATTTCAGCAATGGCTTGATTTAACGTGTTGCTGATTTCGCTCTTATTCATATTATGTTTAGTAGCGAGTTTATTTAAGTCACAGACATGCTCAGGCATTTCAACTGTATCAATACCAATAACATCAAATTGTTCGACTTTTTCTAACAATTTATCGACGATAGGTTTAGCTTTCTTAGTGTCTTTTGCAATCTCAATTAATTCATCGACTAAAACTGTTTCTAACCAAACTTTCCGGTCATATCTCAACTTTTTAATTTGTCTTTGAGTAAGATCCGAAACACTTCCTATTGCAACAAAGACTTTGTTTGCCATTTTTTTTTCAGACGAATAACGAAGATCTGCAAATTGCGCAGTAAATGGTCCAGGATCTACACAAAAAACAGGCAAATTAATATTATTAGCTGCTTGAGCGATAACGCTTATATCCGTATCTGTTGTTGCGTCAAATATGACAATTCGTCCTCCCTGTTGATATATTTGTTTTAACCGTTGCTCAATTCTATCTTTGCCTTCTAAAACATCCTTTAGTGCAATATGAGAAACTGGATAACGGGATTGACATCGAAATAATTCAATAATTGAAGACTCAGTCATCGGATTTTTAGGATCGTTACGCATCGCTGTATTTTGTAATGGAACGCCATTAACTAATAAAGAACCACCTACACAGATACGATCACTCGATGGGTAAACTGGAACAACTAAAGCCATTAAATTAGGATCATTATCAATAACGGCATCAACTTCTGCTCCTAGATTTCCTCGTAATGTTGAATCAATTCGTTTACTAATTAAAGGTTGATATTTACTAAATTGATTTATGCAATCAACAACACGCGAATATGCCTCTTTATAAGGTATTGAACGAGAATCTGTTGCAAACGAAATAACATCAAATTTGCTAAGATCTTCATTAAATTTTTCCAAACAAGTGATCGCGTTAAACCCTTTTTTGCTTAATAAAGCACATGTGGCATTAGCACCTGTTAAATCATCAGCTACAACGGCTACTTTCATATTTTTGCTTCCTCTCAAAAATTAAGTTCAGTTAATGAACTTTTTATACATCTACCATTAGGTAGTTTGTTACACGACTTCAAACATATATTTAATATCCTGTTTTAATAATTGCTTTTCAAAATTACTCGGAAATTGCTTTTCAGTTATAAGGTAATTAAAGCGACTCAAATCACAGATTTTAAATCGACATCTAAGTCCTAATTTACTGCTGTCAACAAGCAAAACAGATTGAATAGATCGGGTTAAGGCCATCCATTTACAGTCAGCTTTAATTTGAGATGTCGTTAATGCGCCATCTTCAAGATTAAAACCATCAGCGCCAATAAATGCCAAATCGATAACCTGTTCAGATAGATACTTCATTGATTGTGAGTTATAAATGGCTGCACTAGACGCTTGTATTTCACCAGGGCAAATGATGGTATTCACTTCTGGATGAGAAGATAATTCAAGAGCAACGTGTAAATCTGGAGTAATAACTGTAATAGGAACATTGATGTTCAATGCAAATTCTCGCATTGTTGTGCCTGCATCAATAAAGATCACCATTCCTGGTTGCAATAATCCTGTTGCAATCTTACCTACCTTCTTTTTCCCTTCTGAAAATCGATTTTGCTTGATGTTATATAGAGGGGTACCATTTAAAAAACTCCTCTTTATTTCACCACCATAAGATACTTTTATTAGGCCTTTTTCTTGCAAAAGCTTTAAATCACGCCTAATACTCATATGCGAAACTGAAAATAGCTTAGATAATGAATTGATATTGGCAACATCATATTCATCTAAGTACTCTAAAATTCTTTTGTATCTCGGTAATTCTTGTTTCATAGTTAATTTCTCGATTAATTTGAGGGCATTGTAGTAATAAAATAATTCACAAAATGTTAATCTTTTAACACTTTCACAACCAAGTTTAACAATTGTGATCCCAATCAAACTTTCACTTTTTCATCGTAAGTATTTTGTGAATCATCAAAATTATTTTTCATTTTATTAGTACAATTTATAAACATGTTTAATTCGTTGTTGACAGAATTAATTCAATTAAATCAATTTATAAATAAGGATAATTGAGATATGACCACAAAATCTGCAAACCTTTTGACGCTTAAAAGTGAAACTTTAAAAATGGCGAAACAAGTTTTAAAACAAGAAGCAGCTGCAATAGAGGATATTGTTGATACCATCAACGAAAGTTTCTTTAATGCTGTTGAGTTAATTTTGAATACGTCAGGAAGAGTTATCATAACTGGAATGGGAAAGCCAGGATATATTGCTCGTAAGCTTTCAGCTACATTTATGAGTACTGGAACACCATCATTTTATTTACATCCAGCTGAAGCAATCCATGGTGACTTAGGTAGCCTTACTAAATTTGACACCATTATTGCGATATCAAATAGCGGAGAAACCGCCGAGATTCTTAATATTTTATCCACCATACAAAAAATCAACATTCCACTAATTTCAATTTGTGGTAATCCTTCATCGACGTTAGCCCGATTTGCAACATATAATTTAGATGCACATATAACTAATGAAGCATGCCCATTAAATTTAGCGCCAACTACAAGTACTACTGTCCAATTAGCATTAAGTGATGCTTTAGCAATTTCAGTTATGAACGCTAAAAAATTTACCAAAAATGATTTTGCTTTTTATCACCCAGGCGGAAGTTTAGGGCAAATTCGTTTAATGACTGTTAAGCAATTGGTTGAAAAACACAATAGACAGGTATCGATTACTGCAGAAAAATCTATTTCTGATGCCATTTTTGTGATGACTAATTCTGGAATAGGTGCAGTTGCAATAGTAAATAAGGAAAATGCATTACTTGGTATAATCACTGATGGCGATATTCGAAGACAGCTAAAGACTTATCCAGATTTATTAAATATCAATGTTACTCAGTTGATGATATCAACTCCTGTAACAGTTGAACAAAACCAAACAGTTTCAGATGCTTTAAATATAATGGAACAACACAAGCCAAGACCAATAACAGTTTTACCGGTACTTGATGTTAATGAAAAATTCATAGGTATGATTCACATAACTGATATATACCATTAAATCGTGTCATTTTTTATCATAAATTCATTAGCAACAAAACTAAGATGTAGAAATGAATACTCGAAAATTTGCCAATAAATCGTTATTATATTATTTTTACTAGTTAAAGGTTGTGATTATGATTGTTGTTACTGGCGGTGCTGGGTTTATTGGAAGTAATATCGTTAAAGGATTAAATGATCTAGGGCACAAAGATATTTTGGTGGTAGATGATTTAACTGATGGTACTAAATTTTCGAATTTAGCTGATTTAGATATTGCTGATTATAAGGATAAAGATGAATTTATAGCAGAAATAATATCTGGCGAAAATCTTGATATTGATGTTATTTTCCATCAAGGTGCTTGTTCATCCACAACAGAATGGGATGGCAAATTTATGATGGAAAATAATTATAATTATTCTAAGGATTTGCTCCATTATTGTTTAGATTTTGATATTCCTTTTTTATATGCATCCTCAGCTGCCACTTATGGTGGTCGGAGCGATAATTTTATTGAAGAGCGTTCCTATGAAAAACCATTAAATGTTTATGGTTATTCAAAATTCTTATTCGACCAATATGTCCGTGAAATATTACCACAAGCAAATTCACAAATTTGTGGATTTCGTTATTTTAATGTTTATGGTCCACGGGAAAACCATAAAGGTAGCATGGCTAGCGTCGCATTCCATTTAAATGAACAAATCAATAAAGGGGAAAAACCTAAATTATTTACTGGAAGTGATAATTTTAGACGTGATTTTATTTATGTTGGAGATGTCGTTGAGGTAAACTTATGGTTCTGGAAAAATAATGTTTCAGGCATCTTTAATTGTGGAACTGGACGAGCTGAATCTTTCCAATCAGTAGCTGATGCCGTTTTAAATTATCATCAAAAAGGTGAAATTGATTATATCCCTTTCCCAGATCACCTGAAAGGACGTTACCAAAGCTTTACTCAAGCTGATTTGACTAAATTTAGAAAAACAGGATGTCCAATTGAGTTTAAAACAGTTGCACAAGGTACAACTGAATATATGAAATGGTTAAACGAGCAATAAGAGGAACAACAATGAAAACCCTGATTATTGGTCCATCTTGGGTTGGTGACATGATGATGTCCCAAAGTTTATATCGCACTTTAAAGCATCTAGAGCCAACTATTGAAATTGATGTAATGGCACCTGCTTGGTGCCGTGCTTTATTGAATAAAATGCCTGAAGTCAATCAATCAATTGCTATGCCAATTAATCATGGGGAGTTTGCATTAACTAAACGTTACCAGCTAGGAAAAGAATTACGTCAATACGACCAAGCAATCATTTTACCTAACTCATTTAAATCAGCACTGATTCCTTTCTTTGCTAAAATTCCTAAACGCACTGGCTGGAAGGGTGAGATGCGTTATGGTTTATTAAATGATATGCGCATACTTGATAAAAAAGCTTTTCCATTAATGGTCGAACGTTATGTCGCCCTTGCCTACCCTAAACAAGATATCCATTCAGCAAAAGATATTCCTCAACCAATTTTATGGCCAAAACTGAGTGTTGAAAAGGATGAGGTTGAGCAAGCATTATTAAACTTTAATATTCCTACAGATGTTCCTTTAATTGGATTTTGTCCTGGCGCTGAATTTGGCCCTGCTAAACGTTGGCCTGATTATCACTATGCTGCATTGGCTGATTTGATAGTAAAACAACATGCTAAAATTATTATCTTTGGTTCAGAAAAAGATAAAGCTGTTGGTGAACAGATTATTGCCAAAATGGCGCATGGTGATCAGTGTATTAATCTTGCTGGCCAAACAGAATTAGAACAAGCGATCAACTTGATTGCGGCATGTAAAGCAATTGTCACTAATGATTCAGGCTTAATGCATGTTGCAGCTGCACTTGATAAGCCTTTAGTTGCACTTTATGGACCAAGTAGCCCTGATTTTACTCCCCCATTATCAAATAAAGCAGAAGTCATTAGACTCATTACTGGCTACCACCGAGTTCGTAAAGGTGATAGTGAGCAAGGTTATCATCAAAGTCTAATTGATATAAAACCCGATCATGTTTTTGAAACATTGATGAAACTTATCGTTCGCTGTGAAAAGAGTAATTAATTATGCGTGTATTGGTTATTAAAACTTCATCAATGGGTGATGTGTTGCATACTTTACCGGCTTTAACAGATGCCGCCAACAATCTACCAAATATTACTTTTGATTGGGTAGTTGAAGAAAACTTTTCACAGATTCCAAGTTGGCATTTTGCTGTAGATGAAGTTATCCCAGTTGCAATAAGGCGTTGGCGAAAAAACTGGTTTGCTAAAACGGTTCGTCAAGAACGCCACCAATTTATAGAACATTTAAGACGACAACAGTATGATTGCATCATTGATGCTCAAGGTTTAATAAAAAGCGCATTTTTAATTACTCGTAAAGCGCGAGGTATTAAGCATGGCTTAGATCGACAAAGCATCAAAGAACCCATCGCTAGTTGGTTTTATGATGTTAAACATCATGTCCCTAAACAGATGCATGCCATAGAGCGTGTTCGGATGCTGTTTGCTAAAAGTCTTAATTATTTGCAACCTGATTCAATCGGTGATTATGCTATTGCTCGTCATTTCTTATCTGCGTTACCTGATGATAACCAAAACTATTTAGTCTTCCTTCATGCTACTACTCGTGAAGAAAAGCATTGGACAGAAGAAGCATGGCGAGAATTAATTAAATTAATTCAACCAACAGGACTAAGGATTAAACTACCATGGGGAGCTCCTCATGAGCAAGAACGGGCTTTACGCTTAGCACAAGGATTTAATCACGTTGAAGTATTACCAAAGCTTTCTCTTAACGAAATCGCAACGATTATTGCGGGTTCAAAAGCTGTAGTGTCAGTAGATACAGGATTAAGCCATTTAACAGCGGCACTAGATCGTCCTAATATAACTTTATTTGGAAAAACCGATCCAAACCTAATTGGAGGATATGGCAAAAACCAACACAGCATCATTTCAAAAGATAAAACGATGCAATCAATCACATCCAATGAAGTTTATCAAATGTTAACTGCGTTTATTTAAATTGTATTTGAGTTTCAATAAATAGGAAGATAATAATATGAACAAATATCATGAGCTAATTCGTGAAAGATATGCTCAAATTGGCAGTAATGATTTAGGTTATATTGAAGATGCGTTAGGTGCGGTAATGATGGTACTTAATGAAGTAGTCGATAATCAAATAGTACCGCAAGATCTAAGAGAAAAAGCCGCATACGCTGCAGCTAATCTCTTAATAAGTGATTATGATGTTAAATAACGGTCGGAAGATTGATTATAAAACGTGTAGACAGATCATCTGATTCAACATAAATATGACCCTTATGTGTATCGATAATCGATTTTACAATAGCCAAACCAATTCCGGTACCTGAGCTATCTTTGTTATTTCGATGACGCGATTCATCAACTCGATAAAAGCGGTCAAAAAGATGAGGTAAATGACGACTTTCAATCTTTTTACCAGGGTTAGAGATGATAATTTGAATTCGTTTTTGCGTGAGTTGACCCAATTTAATCTTAATTGTTTGATTTTCAGGGGTATAACGAATCGCATTGGAGATGATATTACTTATCGCCCGCCCTAACATCATTTTATCGCCTTGAATATGAGAACAATTACCTTCAAGTTCAAAAGTAATATTTTTCTCATCAGTCAAAGGTTCAAAATATTCACACATTAAACTAATCATCGAATGTAAATCTATATCGATAAGATTAGGTACTAGCTGATGATTATCGGCTTGTGCTAAAAAAAGCATATCCGATATCATCTGAGACATTTTTTCATACTCTTCTAAATTAGAATATAAAATTTCTCGGTACTCTTCTGTAGAGCGCGCATTATTTAAAACAATTTGCGTTTGTGTCGTTAGATTTGTGATTGGTGTTCGCATTTCATGGGCAATATCTGCGGTAAAATTGCGTTGTCGTTCAAAGACATCTTCCATTCGATGAAGCATATTATTAAACGCCTTAACCAAACTCACATATTTTACAGGAACCGAAGCTGTTGAAATACGATAATTTAAGCTTTTCATATTAATTCGTTCAATTTTTTTAATTAAACGATTAATTGGTTTTTGTGTGTAATAAATGGAAATTAACGATCCAATCAATGCTAACACACAAGAAATAGCAATTAGTAAACCTAATCCATTTCTCAATCGATTTATAAATTCAAGCTGTAAATTGCGCGCTACTGCAACTATTGTCGTATATTGACGCCCTTCATCCAGTAGAACTCTGGAAGCACCGATACGATAAGATGATTTATCGATATTCCAAATCGCCGTACTATTTTCGGTAATCAATCGTTCAAAATCTTCTTGTGATAAAGCAATAGATAAATTAGGACCACGAGTGCGATACACAATTTTTCCTGAATCATCAATGATATAAACAAATAGATGATGATGACCGGTCAAGATGAGTAGTAGATTTTGAAAGAATTCATCTCGATTTTCATCGGGTGAATAATAGGTAAGTTCACGTTCAATTGAGGTAATAACTGAATTCAATTCCGAAACATTTTGCTGAATTGAAATTTTTTCAAACGTATGTTCAATAAGATAACTGAAACAATAAAGTAGCCCGCAGGTTAGCAGGCATACGATAAGTGGTATACGAAACGATATGAAGTTACTCTGCTTCATCCAAGACATCTAATTTATATCCCATTCCACGGACTGTATGAATTAATTTAGGTTCAAAATCGGCATCGATTTTGTTCCTCAATCGCCTAATTGCTACATCAATTACATTGGTATCGCTGTCAAAATTCATATCCCATACTTGTGAAGCAATAAGGGATCTTGGTAAAACTTCTCCGGGATAACGTAAAAAATATTCTAGTAATAAAAATTCTTTATTCGTTAAATCAATTCTTTTATCACCTCGGGTTACTGTTCGTTTAGGTAAGTCCATAATTAAATCAGCAATGCTTAATTGATAATTATTGACTTGTGGAACGTTTCGTCTTAATAAGGATTTAATTCTTGCTAACAATTCAGCGAAAGAAAAAGGTTTAACTAAATAGTCGTCTGCGCCTAAATTGAGTCCTTTCACTTTATCTTCAACACTTCCCATTGCAGTAAGTAAAATAATTTGAGTATCTTTCCCTGCTTCACGCAAAGACTGTACAATTTTCCAACCCACAATATCAGGCAGCATTACATCAAGAATAATCAGATCATAATCTTCAGTCATTGCTCGATGATAACCATCGAGTCCGTTATCAGTAAGATCTACAATAAATCCTGATTCAACTAAACCTTGACGAAGATATTCACCGGTTTTTTGTTCATCTTCAACAACTAACAATTTCATATTGAATATTCCTTAATGTTTTATCAGGTTATCGAAATTGCATAATGCAGTTATAGGATATATTAGGAAGTCAAATGACATCATGACATTTCAGTGACTATTTTGTAATTTTGCAGTCATTAAAACGTCTGTTTAGGTTTGCTATAGTAGCACCACAATGATTCATGAGGCTAGACAGTATTGTTTCATTGTTTTATTTCCTTTCATCCATTCCTTGCAATTTAATGCAGCCCTAGTTTATCTAGGGTTTTTTTTTGCTTTTTAAACCACTTAATATGAAATAATTGGAATAAAACAGTTAATTTGGCATAAAATTTATCTTATTTAAACCAGATTAACCGTTTTTGAACATTATTGATATTCCTTTTTACGTAATACAATACCTGTTTCAATATGATCAGTATAAGGAAATTGGTCAAACATAGCAAAATGTTCTATATAATGCGTTTGAGTAAGTTGTTGCAAATTATCTTTTAAAGTATAAGGATTACATGAAATATAGACAATTCGATCATAACTTTGAATGATATTAATCGTTTTATCGTCTAATCCCGCTCGAGGAGGATCTACCAACACAGTTTGACAATGATAATCATCTAAATTAATACCATTTAATCGATTAAAATCCCTCTCTTTCCTAATGGCAGAAGTAAACTCCTCAGCAGATAATCTCACAATAATTAAATTATCAATATTATTGATTTTGATATTATGTTGTGCTGAATAGACGGAAGCTTTTGCAATCTCAGTTGCTAAGACTTTATTAAAATTTTGAGCCAATGCAATAGAGAAATTACCGTTACCACAATAAAACTCTAGAAGATCACCTTTAGACTCTTTAGTTACCGAAACAGCCCATTCCAACATTTTTATATTGATAGCCGCATTAGGTTGAGTAAAACTGTTTTCAACTTGTCGATATTTAAAAGTCTTATCAAATATTGGTAAAACCTCATCAACATAATCGGCATCAATGGCAATTTTTTGATTACTTGCTCGACCAACCAGATTAGCATTAATCCCTAGTTCAGCTAATTGTTGTTTTAAACGCTCAGCAGCAATTATCCATTCGTCACCTAATTTTTTATGATACAAAAGTGTTATTAATAACTGCCCACTAAGTGTAGAGAAATAATCAATTTGAAAAAGCTTATGACGCAAATTATCGTTATATTGAATTAAAGGTAAAATCGACTGCATTGCCTTGTTAATCAGTTTTGAAGCAATAGGAAAACTATCTATTCTGACTCTTTTCTTCTTATCATACATTATATGATAAAGCTCATCACCATTATGCCAAATTCTAAATTCAGCACGCATTCGATAATGACTAATAGGTGAAGAATAAGTCACTAACTCGGGTAATTGAAAATCAGATAATATCGTTTTTAAATTGATTATTTTATTTTGTAACTGCTGGTTATATTTATCGTTCGAAAAAGATTCTGTCATATTTATAATTCGACCATCAATTTTGATAAAGAGTGAATAGTATTTTATAATTTCTAAAAATCATAATTCTATCATAATCCCCAGCTTATGATAAGCTCATACGCCAGTAGTTGCCTATCAAATAAAGCGTCTGCAATTAAAACAATTTTTACTTTCATATAATATGATTGGTTGCTGATAAAGATTGTAGTTATAGCGATTGCCGTTATAATGTGGGGCAAAATGATAGATTAGAAGAGCACTATGACAACGCAAACTTTCTCTGATTTACAGTTAGATGATATTTTAATTGAAAATCTGCAAGCGCAAAACATTAACGAACCCACAGCAATACAAGCACAAACTGTCCCTGTAGCCCTAGACGGTAAAGATGTTCTAGGATCAGCCCCGACAGGAACCGGTAAAACATTGGCATTTTTAATTCCAGCGGTACAACATCTGCTTGATTTTCCACGTCGAAAACCTGGACCTCCAAGAATATTAATCTTAACCCCCACTCGAGAATTAGCTATGCAAATAGCTGAACAGGCAAAACTACTAACCAAGTCAACACACTTGAGTATAGCCACGATTACAGGTGGAGTTGCTTATATGAATCATGCCGAAGTTTTCAGCAAAAATCAGGATATAGTCATTGCAACAACCGGACGTCTATTACAATACATTAAAGAAGAAAACTTTGATTGTCGTGCAGTTGAAATGCTAATTTTGGATGAAGCCGATCGCATGTTAGATATGGGGTTTGCTCAAGACGTTGAAACCATTTCAGCTGAAACGCGCTGGCGTAAACAAACATTATTATTTTCAGCAACGTTAGAAGGTGAAGGTTTACATAGTTTTGCTAATCGAATTCTTAACGAACCAGTTGAAATCAATGCTGATCCTTCCCGAAAAGAACGAAAGAAGATTTTACAATTTTATTATCGTGCTGATGATTTAACACATAAAGTCGCATTGTTAACTCACTTATTAAAGCAGAAAGAAGTTAAAAAAACTATCGTCTTTGTTCGTAAACGTGAACGTGTACATGAATTGGTTTCACTGCTGCATCAAGCTGGAATTCATAGTTGTTATTTAGAAGGAGAAATGGTTCAAGCCAAACGTAACGAAGCCATCAAACGGATGAATAACAACACGGTCAACGTACTGGTAGCAACTGATGTTGCTGCTAGAGGGATAGATATTAACGATATTACCCATGTTATAAATTTTGATGCACCTAAAACGGCTGATGTTTATCTACATCGAATTGGTCGAACCGCTAGAGCAGGGAAAAAAGGTACAGCAATTATGTTGATTGAGGCACACGATAATGAGTTATTACAAAAAATTGAACGTTATATTCGTGAGCCTATCAAATTAAGAACAATTGATGAACTACGCCCAAAAACCAAAGCACCTAAACCAGTAACAAAAAAGAAACCTTCGCAAAAAGCTAAACAGAAAAATGCGGCTAAAAAGCAAGAAGAGACTAAAAAGAAAAAGCTAAAACAACGTCACCGAGACATTAAAAATAAGGGAAAACCCAATAAAACGATAATTAAAACCGAATAATAATTTATTTACCATAGGTTAAACTTATGAAATCAATTGCTGATAACAACTTGGCGTATTGGCTAAGATTGATATAATAAAACGCATATTCAGTATATACATTTGCTACACAAGGAAAAAATTTTATGACATTAGTCACTCGTAAAGCACCAGATTTTACTTCAGCAGCAGTACTAGGTACTGGCGAAATTGTAAATAATTTTAATTTAGCTGAGCATATTAAAGGTAAATATGCCGTAGTATTTTTCTGGCCTATGGACTTCACTTTTGTATGCCCATCAGAAATTATTGCATTTGATCACCGTTTAGAAGAGTTCAAAAAACGTGGTGTCGAAGTAATTGGTGTCTCAATGGACTCAGAATATGTTCATAATGCATGGCGTAACACACCACAAGATAAAGGTGGTATTGGAGAAGTGAAATTCCCTATCGTTGCTGATATAAAGCATAGCATTATGCAATCTTATGGTGTTGAACATCCTGAAGCTGGTGTTGCTCTTCGTGCATCATTTTTTATTGATAAATCAGGCGTTGTTCGTCATGAAACAATTAATGATTTACCAATCGGTCGTAACATTGATGAAATGCTACGTATTGTTGATGCTTTCCAATTCCATGAAGAACATGGCGAAGTTTGCCCTGCACAATGGACAAAAGGAAAGCAAGGTATGCAAGCAAATCCAAATGGCGTTGCTAGCTACTTAAAACAACACGCTAATGAAATCTAAGTTGAGAAACAAGCTATTATAATTAGCTTAGAAATATTTTGAAAAACACAAACCGGAGTACAACTCCGGTTTTTTTATGTTCAAACGCGAACTACAGTCAGATAACGTTCATATAGTATTTAAGTTATTATCAACGCAATATGTTTATATTAATGCCCGCTAACATTTGAAAATAAGTTAATAATAACCACACCAAATATAATAAAACCCATACCAATTAATGCTGCTAGATCTAAAGATTGCTTCATAAAAATCCAAGCTATCAAACTGATAATAATAATCCCGATCCCCGACCAAATCGCATAAGCAATACCGACAGGAATAGTTTTTAAGGCCAATGAAAGAACATAAAATGACGCGCTATAACCAATAATAGTAATTATTGAATACATTAAATGCGTAAAACCGTTAGAAAGTTTTAATGAAGAAGTTGCAATCACTTCACAAATAATCGCAATAAAAAGTAATAGATATGAATTCATATTATGACTCATAAGTTAGTTGAAATAAAAATGAAGACTCGCCATAAATCTTAGTGTAAAAATGATCTATACAAACTCAATAAACACACAATTCAGGAAAAAATAGAATAAATGCTGGGGTATGAGGGATCAGAAAAGAGCTATTAAAAAAACACCCATTAAACATATAACGTTTATCATCCACTCAATACCTTGATGTAATATATCACTCCTCAATAATAAAGTAAAAAGTTAAAAGAAAACGGATTACTTTTTAGTATATTACTTTTTGAGTGATGAGTCCCTTAAAGTAATTATCAATTTTCATTGATTTATACACTTGATTCAGAACTTTTTATAATCAAACTAAAGTATTTAATAGGTTACTCAGCACGACAATTGCTCATTATTTTTTATGAAATACAAATACTTAACCAAAAGATTTTAGTAGTCTATTCAATCTCATACATTGAAAAAATTGTTCAAGTTCAATTAAATACCTGCACTTCAATTAGCATTCAATACTCTTATCTTATCAGCATCATCTCAAAAAAGATTCAGCTATTAAGTAAACACAAAATGCTTAATAATGAAATAATTAAGCTAACAATAATAAATCCAATTAAAAATTTACCAACTTTGTAATAAAATCTGTTTTTTTGATTTTCCCGCTTCTTTCTATTGAAACAAAGCAAAAAAATACCTATGAGAAGAATCGGTAAATAGATATACCAAAAATAAAACGGTGCAACTATTAACAGAATTAGAATTGCTTGGCCTGTAGTTAGTGAAAACATTTGAAATTTATATACTTAAATAATTATAACGTGTTATTAAGAATCATAACAAATTTATGATTCAACTTCATAAAAGAGAAATAGTATATGTAACGCCTTAATAAATCAATAATTATTTTCGAAGAAGAGTTATCATCTTATTGGATAAATCTGGTGAATGGTGGGTTGTGAGGGGATCGAACCCGCGACCAATTGATTAAGAGTCAACTGCTCTACCGACTGAGCTAACAACCCATTTAGTTAGTGGGGATATTCTATATAACTTTATATTCTAATGCAAATCCTCTATTCTCAAATTAATATAATTGTGAGAATGAAAACTCATTTACAACTAAACGGTAACATGTAAACCAACGATACCGATAATAATCACACTCAGACCAAATATTCGAGTGAAATTCTTCGGTTCATTGAAGATAAGCATATTAGCCAAAACCGCACCCGAAGTACCTAGCCCTACCCACACTGGATAAACTATACTTAAATCCAGATACTTGAGTGAAAAATAAAATAGTATAAATGAAACAAAAAAACCGCCCCAATAAAACATTAATCGCAACAAGCTTTTTTGTTGCGAGTATAGCTTAAGACCTATAGCGCCAATAACTTCGAAAATTGCAGCAGTTAAAATAAATAACCATCCCATATCTCAATCCAAATTTTAGTTAATTAGCTATCAGCTCGTTTTAATTGCACAACACCAATGATAATTAATGCTACAAAAAATATTTCAATCAGTTTAATTTGTTTGCCAAATACAACCATATCAATCAGTAATGAGCCAATCGCGCCAACACCAGAAAATATTGCATAGACAGTGCCTGTAGGAATAGTCTTACATGCATTAGTTAAAAACGTAAAATCAACAATAATGACTAATACAACAATCACCCAATGCCACCACTGGCTCGCAGTAGTAAAACCAAATACCCAACACAATTCAAAAAAGCAGGTGAGAACAACAAATACCCACTCTTTATTCCTGCTGTACATAATGACCTCATTATTTTTTTATTTTTTGTTTATATTGCTTAATTTTATTATTTCACTAATGTGCTTAATGAAAACAAAAGACGGTTCGCAAACTAAAACATTTGCCACCTAAAGATTATGATGTTTATGCAGAGAAACAGTTCAACCTTATATATAATATCGATAGTTTCTGAAACACTTTAATGCTATTTCTTACTATTTATTAACAATTCTATAATGACGGATGAAAAATGGCAAGCCTAGAATTATTGATAATTGTATGCTTTTAAATAACTTTCTCAAAAATTGAGAGAAAATCCGAAATAAAATTAATCCATTTAACTTAAATCAATTACCAAAAATGATAACTTAATATAGCTTAGATCCTATCCTTAAACCCAGCAAATGATCAATCTTACTCAACGCGTAATTGACGAATAAAATCTATCTAATTTTAAAAAAAAGTTGAGGAAAGGGGTTTTTTTTCAATTAAATCAATATAGAATACGTCGCTTAGTATTTTAATTCATTTTAAATCAAAATAATTCAAGTACTTTAAGTGTAACTTATTTAATATTTATATTAGAAAATAAGTCAGATAAATCAAAAAGGAATAGACAATGTCAAATAAATCGGACAATGAGTTTAAAGTCGGAATAAAGGCCTATGTGTCACTAGTTGTTGCCATACTGTTTTTTTCCGGGCTATTTTATAACGTGGATGGAAAAGCTTGGTTAGGTGCATTTGATTTTACCAGCTTAAGTGGTAAGTTTGGTACGATGCTTCACCCTGAAAAAAATACTTTTGTTGGTGAAGGTGGAAATAGCGCCAGAGCCGGCTTTATTTTTGCCTTATCACTAATACCGACAGTTATGCTTGCGTTAGGAGTTTTAGAAATTTTTACCCATTACGGTACAATTCGTGCAGCTCACAAACTATTAACTCCCCTTCTTAAACCTATTTTAGGGGTTCCTGGTAAAACGGGTCTTGCGTTAATTACTGATTTACAAAGTACTGACGCTGGAGCCGTATTAACTAAAGAGTTGTATGATGAAAAACAGATCAGTAAAAAAGATCTTATCATTATCAGCGCCTGGCAATATTCAGGAGCAGGCTTAATTAATAACTATTTTTCTATTGGTTCTGCGCTTTTCGCTTCAATGACTGTCGCAATATTTACACCATTGGTCATTATGATTGTATTGAAATTCGTTGGTGCGATTTTAGTACGCATGATTTTAAATTCAGTTTATAAAAAGGATTTTATCAATGAATAACTCAACCAATCAAAAACAGACTAACAATCCATTAGATATTTTCGTTATTGGTGCTCGCAAAGGCTTCAATATTGCAATAAACAATTTAATGCCTAACATTATTATGGCATTTGTTATCACGGAAATATTAAAAAGATTAGGTTTGATGCAATTAATCGGTGAAGTATTTGCTCCCGTTATGGGGCTATTTGGTTTGCCGGGTGAAGCTATAACTGTATTGTTGACCGCTTGGCTATCAGCTTCAGCAGGTACGGGTGTTGCTGTAAATTTAATTTCTGGCGGTATTTTAAGTGGTGTTGATATCACGATCTTAGCACCAGCTATCTTCTTAATGGGCTCACAATTACAATATATGGGACGTTTATTGGGTGTTGCTGATGTACCTAAAAAATATTGGCCACTATTAATGCTTAACAGTATAGTTAATGCTTTAATTGCGATGATCATCATGCGATTTATAGTGTGATAAAGGAGATATCTATGTCTAATGTACTTGAACATTACCACTATTTACATCAAATTCCTGAGTTGGGTTTTGAAGAATTTAAAACCTCAGCCTATATCGCGGATAAACTTGAAGCTGCTGGCTATAAAGTAACACGAAACATTAACAATACCACAGGCATTGTTGCTGAGTATGACAGTGGAAAACCCGGTCCAGTGTTAGCATTACGAGCTGATATGGATGCTCTAGGTCATATCATTGATGGTGAACACTGTGCGAGACACACTTGTGGACATGACGGTCACTCATCAATGTTATTAACTGCAGCCCAAGAACTCATTAAAGAAGGTAATCTAAAAAAAGGAAAATTAAAACTAATTTTTCAACCTGCTGAAGAGTTAGGTTCAGGTGCTTTAGCCATGATAGAAGGCGGTGCTATTGACGATGTTGATATGATCATTGGCTTACATGTACGTCCTAAAGATGAATGCCCAAAAGGTTTTGCATCAGCTGCCATGTTTTATTCAGCCTCAACGACAGTTGAAGTAAATATTCATGGTATTCCTGCTCATGGTGCAAGACCACATTTAGGCGTAAATGCATTAGATGCTGCAACTATGGCAATTCAAGCTGTGAATACTATTCATCTAGCGCCTAGCTTAACTTATAGCGTGAAAGCAACGCGTTGTATATGTGATGCAGGTGTAACGAATGCTATTCCATCAGAGGCCTATGTTTGTTGGGATTTAAGAGCCCCAACTAATCCTGCCATGGATGATTTAAAAGCAAAAACACTTAAAGCAATCGAACTCAGCGTTGCATCAATTGGTGCTAAAGCTGATATCAAAGTATCAAAAGAAATACCAGCAGCTGAAATTGATGATGAAGTCACAAAAATTATTGCTGAATCTATTATAGATGTGCTTGGCAAAGATGGATTAAAAGATCCTATTTTTACCCCAGGTGGAGAAGATTTCTTCAATTATCCTCGTGAAAGAGATGTAAAATCAGGTTTTTGGGGATTGGGTGTTGACTTAACACCAGGCCTACATCATCCAGATATGACTTTTGATACATCAGCATTAGAAAATGGTGTAAAAATCACTAAAACTTGTGCTTTAAAAGTTTTGGGTTAAGTAAATTATTCCGCCGAATATTTCGGCGGTTTCTTGAAAGGCTTATAATGATTTACGATAGGCCACAATATCATCAATTGTAACTACTGGTAACTGATGCTTTTTAGCAAATTCGACAACTTGTGGTGCTCTAGCCATTGTTCCATCATCATTCGTTAATTCACAAATTACAGCGGCTGGTTTAAAGCCTGCTAATGAAACTAAATCTACAGAAGCTTCTGTATGACCTCGACGACTCAAGACGCCATTCTCTTTTGCGACTAATGGAAAGACATGGCCTGGGTGATTTAAATCACTTGGTTTTGCATTATCTGCAACCGCAGCTTTTACCGTAGTGACTCTGTCCGCAGCCGATACGCCAGTTGTTACGCCTTTCGCAGCTTCAATAGTAATAGTAAAAGCGGTCTGGTTTTTACTGGTGTTGTTAGCAACCATCATTGGCAACTCTAATTTATCGCAATAGGATTGTGGCATACATAGGCAAACTATACCACTTCCATATCGAATCGTTAGCGCCATTTGTTGGGTTGTAATTGTTTGTGCTGCCCAAATAATATCGCCTTCGTTTTCGCGATCTTCATCATCTAGCACTAATACGCCAGATCCAGCTTTGATTGAAGCGATTGCTTTTTTGACACGCTCGATGGGTGTTCCGAATTCATTTAAGTTAAACTGATTCATGGTAAATACCTATCCTGTTTTATTAAACTAATTATATTTATTCTTAATTAATTTGAATTCATTAAGTTATAAATACATTAAATACCAGAATCAGGGCAAGTGCTTGACCATAGTGATTTTGCTATAGCGCAAATATAGAAAAGATAAGCTACTCTCTTTCATCCAGACTTTAACTGTCGGCTTTGGAATCTCACCAAATCTGCTTGTCCTTAATAAAATCTATTTTATTAAGCGCTCGTGGGCTATACCACCGGTGGGGAATTACGCCCCGCCCTGAGAATTTTTTGTCAGTGAACTGACATCAAACACTATAATATAATTCAATAAAAAAAACACGTATATTTTATGAGGATAAATAAATTGCCGCATAAAGCGGCAATTTTTGATGAGGCAATTAATGCATTCGAATTTCACGCAAATGCCGTTTTTCAGCTCGACGCATCCAAAGCCATGAAATGAAGCCAATAATACCAACAATTAATAAAATAATTGTCGCTAAGGCATTAACTTGAGGGTCAACCCCTAATCGGACTTTAGAAAATACCAGTTTTGGTAACGTCATCGCACCTGGCCCTGTCACGAAATTAGCGATAACCACATCATCAAGTGATAAAGTAAATGCCAATAACCAACCAGATACAAGAGCTGGAGCAATCATAGGTAACGTTATAATGAAAAATACCTTTAATGGATTTGCACCCAAATCTAATGCCGCCTCTTCAATTGACCTATCTAACTCTCGTAATCTTGCGCTAATAACGACTGTCACATAAGCGGTACAAAATGTTGCATGAGCGAGCCAAATAGTAATTGCACCTCTTTGTGTTGGCCAACCAAGTACTTGTCCCATTCCAACAAATAACAATAGTAATGCCAAACCGGTTATTACATCTGGCATAACTAATGGTGCCGTTGTCATAAACGAAAACAAATTAGATCCTCGGAACCGTCTATATCGTATTATGGCATAAGCAGCTAAGGTACCAAGTACAATTGCTAATGATGCAGCACCAGCAGCAATAGAAAGGCTCAATCCTACCGCTTTAAGTAAGGCTTCATTGTGGATCAATTCAAAATACCATTTAGTTGAAAATTCAGACCAAACAGTTACAAGTCTTGAACTATTGAAAGAATAAACAATCAAAATGATCATCGGTATATATAAAAAGGAAAACACTAATAATAGAATTAATCCTTTTAAAAATTTACCTAGCAATGATATCGTTACAATAATTGTCAAAATAAGACTGAAGACAAAACATCCCACATATAAGCTACTACTACTTAATAAAGCAAATCCTGAAATCAAAACCGATAGCACCAATGAACCTAAAAATGCGGAGATAAAAACAATCAATGCTGATCGCACGATTAATGGTAAATTATTCATTTATTTACCCCCCATTTGTCGGTTTTGGAATTTGTTAAAGTAATAGATAGGGACAATTAATATCAATAACATCACTGTTGCGACAGCTGATGCGGCTGGCCAATCGTGATTATTAAAGAATTCAGCCCATAGCTGAGTACCAATCATTAGACTATCTGAAGGCCCTAACAGTTCAGGGATTACATATTCCCCAACCGCTGGAATGAATACCAACATGGCTCCAGCAATAACACCATTTTTAGTTAATGGTACGATAATCCTAAAAAAGGTTTTGATTGGCTTACAACCTAAATCTAGAGCTGCTTCAATTAGGGTTGAATCGACTTTACTTAATGATGTGTAAATTGGTAACACCACAAACGGTAAGTAAGAATATACAATACCGATATAAACAGCTAGATAAGTTTTCATAATGATTAGCGGTTGATCAATAACACCTAACCACATTAAGAAATGATTTAACAAACCATTAGGATTCAATATTCCAATCCACGCATAAACACGAATTAAAAATGATGTCCATGATGGTAATATAATCAACAATAATAAAATATTTCGAGTAGATGGTTTGCATTGCGATATAGCCCATGCTAATGGATAACCAATCAAAATACATAATAATGTCGAAATTGCAGCCACTTTCAATGACTGTAAATAGGAGTCTAGATAAATAGTATCAGCTAATAAATTTAGATAATTACCAAAATTTAAAACAATATTTACCAGCCCATCTTCATAACTAAAAAGTTCAGTATAAGGAGGAACGGCTATCGCCACTTCCGAAAAGCTGATTCTAAATACGATTAAAAATGGTAATAAAAAGAGTAACAGCATCCAAAAGTAAGGAATCGCGATAACTAACAAACGACCATATAATGTCATTAAGTCGGAATCATCACGTTGTTGTCGCATCTTTTTATAAGCATAATAGATAGCAACCAAACCGACTAATTCAGGTATATATAAAATACTACCAGCTATTATCAACCGATAAGCAAATTTAGATGGTTTATAATGCGCTAAATATGCACCTAAACATGATAATAAAAAGCTTAATACCATTGATGTAAATAACGCATCTAAAAAAAGATTGTCAAATGCATTTGTTGTTACAAAACGTAAATAAATACCGAGTAACACCAAGGCATTTAATAACAAACCCCATATAATGGATCGCATCAATATATCCTCTTGTGTTTATTCAGTAAGCACAACACAACTATCGATTTCCCAACTAAGGTTGACAATATCACCCCAAGTAGGCATACCTTTACGATAGCGATGTTCGTTTTGTAGCTGTGCAATAATTATCTGACCACTTTGCAATTTTACGTGATAAATTGAAAGATCGCCCAAATAAGCAATTTCAACAACTTCACCTGTTGCAACGTTATAGGCATCCTCAGCAATTTCATCACAAAGTTTGATTTTTTCAGGTCTTAAGGCAACTTGAATAGGAACCCCTTCGACAGCGGGTGAATCATAATCAACTTTTAAAGAGTGCTTAATCATAGGACAACTAATAATTAATCCATCTTCTAATGTTTCTTGTAAAATGCCATCAAACACATTTACTGAACCGATGAACTCAGCGCTATAACGACTATTTGGATGCTCGTAAATCTCTTCAGGCTCACCAATTTGCACAAATTGACCTTTGTTCATAATCGCGATGCGCCCTGCCATTGTCATCGCTTCTTCCTGATCATGGGTTACCATTACACAGGTCGCACCAACTTGTTCTAAAATGCTAACCACTTCAAGTTGCATACGATCACGAAGTTGTTTATCCAAAGCGCCCATCGGTTCATCTAATAATAGAAGTTTTGGTCTTTTTGCTAGACTTCTTGCTAAAGCAACTCGTTGTCTTTGACCACCAGATAATTGATGAGGTTTACGTTTACCAAATTGCTCCATGTGTACAAGCGCTAACATCTCTTCTACACGCTGTTTAATGTCGCTTTTAGCTAATCTATCTTGTTTAAGACCAAAAGCAATATTTTGCTCAACCGTCATGTGAGGAAAAAGAGCATACGATTGAAACATCATATTAATTGGGCGATTGTAAGGAGGAACTTGCGATAAATCCTTACCATCTAAAATAATTTGTCCGGATGTTGGTTGTTCAAACCCTGCAAGCATACGCAATAAGGTCGATTTACCACTACCCGATGCACCTAATAAGGCAAAAATTTCCCCATCATAAATGGTTAAATTTACATCATCGACGGCATAATAGTCGTCATTAAAAACTTTAGTTAAATTTTTGATCTCCAATAATGGAGTTATCATCTTTTTTTTAGGCTGTACCTGATTTGTTGTTTTATCGTTCACACTTTTTTCCTCATAACAACAAGCCAAAAAAAACGAGACGGAAAGGTTATTAAACCTCTCCGCCTAGAATATATAAGTCAATAATTTGACGTTCAAACGGCTATTTACCCGTTTTAAGTTTTGTCCATGTGCGAGTAATCACACGTTCAAGCTTAGGATCTTTTACTGTAAGGGTAAATAATTTTTCCATAACCTCTGGTTTTGGATAAACCGCAGGATCATTTTTCACTTCTGGTTTTACAAACTGATCGTTAGCAACTTTATTTGCACTAGCAAAGTTAACATCATTAGTTACCTGTGCAGCAATTTCTGGCTTCATAACGAAGTTTAAAAACTCGTGAGCTTCATCAGGATTAGCTGAATCTTTAGGAATAGCAAATGTATCAAAGAATACTAATGCACCTTCTTTAGGAATATGGTAGCCAATATGCACACCATTATTTGCTTCGTTAGCTCTATCACGAGATTGTAATATATCGCCTGACCAACCTAAAATTACACAAATATCACCGTTAGCTAAATCAGTTATATATTGTGATGAATGGAAATAACGAATATTTGGTCTTACTTTTTCTAACAACTCGTAAGCGGCACCGGTATAATCTTTCGCATCAGTACTGTTCGGATCTTTACCTAAATATTTAAGTGCACTCGCAAAGATTTCAGTTGGCGCATCTAAGTAAGCAACACCACAATCTTTAAGTTTTTCCATATTTTCAGGTTTAAAGACTAGATCCCAACTATCAACTGGAGCATTATCACCAAGACGTTCTTTAACTTTATCAATGTTATAACCAATACCTGTCGTCATCCATACATAAGGAATTGCATATTTATTATCAGGATCATGGTTTGCCATTAATTTCATCAAATTAGGATCAAGATTTTTCCAATTTGGTAATTTACTTTTATCTAATGGCAGATAGATATCAGCTTTGATCTGTCTTGCTAAAAAACTATCAGAAGGTGAAACGACATCAAAGCCAGAATGACCGGCCATTAATTTACCTTCAAGTGCTTCATTAGAGTCATACACATCATAAACTAATTTGATACCTGTCGATTTTTCAAAATCAGTGATAGTATCGTTACCAATTTGACCTGCCCAATTATAAAAATGCACAACGCGATCTTTAGCTATAGCAGATTGAGATAATGCTAGTGAAACACCAGCTATGATTGAAAGAATTGTTTTACGTTGAGTAAACATGCTCACCACTTCTCCTCTAGTTAGGGATATTACATGTTAGACACAAGCCCATTGTGAAACACAACGGACCCCCAAATTTTACCATTATCTAATTAACGGCGAAACCGAGGTAATCAGGCAATTACAAGTCATTAATTGAATTAATGAGCAAGTAGAGCTAACCTTGCATTACGAGGGATAAAATACCTTTTTTTTTACAGATGTCTACATAAAAAATCAAATAAACTTAGATTAAGGACCGAATGACTATATTTTAATCAATCAGCCCTTTGTTAGCGAGCTATTAACAATTAATTAACGTTTTTTATTCGGCAGTGGCTTGCAAAACTTTTGAATCTGGTTGCCAAATTCTATATTTAACTGTTACATCGTTTGGTACATAAAATACCAATGGTAACTGACTGTTATAATTTAATAAACCTAAATTATGTCTGATTGTAACGAACTGGTTTTTGTTAGCACTTTCAGGGCAAGCCATCATGGTTGAAAGCGTTCCTTTAACTTCTTCAACTTCGTAATAAGAATATCCCCATCCTTTAAGCTCTTTTTCTTTAATTACCCCACCTAAATTATGTGCATTACAATCTACATTCATATCTTTACCAACTAATATTTCTACTTTTGCGTTAGCTTCATCTTTTAAGCTAGGAAGATGAATCACATAACGCGTAGCACCGACTTTAGCGTTAGGATATGGCGCGATTTCATTCAATTTTTGCGCAACTTGAGGGACTTTTTGTGTATTTGCACACGCTGATAATGTTACACCCATCAAAACTAACAACATTAATTTTTTCATTTTATATCTCCAAGAAAATTGTCTAATTGATACGACATCGTATGCTTTTCAAAACATAATGCGTATAATAACATTATCTAGATTAAAGAATATGAGGTAAAAATGCCAGCAGAAAAAAAAACCGATGATTTACTAAAGCTAATTTTAAATCTATTACTGATAGGTTTACTTATAACAGTAACTTATCGAGTGATAGAAGTATTTTTGTTTGGCTTTTTTTGGGCTGTTATGGTGGTTATTGCTACTTGGCCATTAATGATAAAAATCCAACAAAAGCTGTTTAATAAACGTTGGTTATCACTGTTAGTTATGGCATTAATATTGGCATTTGTTTGTGTCATTCCTTTTCTTCTCATCATTAGTAGTGTCGCTCAAAATGGGCATTACCTTATCGAATGGGTTAGAAACCTATCTCATAGAGAATTACCTACTTTTGACTGGTTAATAAACGTTCCTATGTTTGGTGAGGAGCTACACCAAAAATGGCTCGAAATTATTAAAACCGATGGGTCGGAATTAGTATCTGATATTCAACCCTATATTGGTACAATGATTGGCTGGCTATTAGAACAAGTCACCAACATTGGCGTTTTCATATTCCATGCTGGTGTGATGATTATATTTAGTTTATTACTATTTCTTAAAGGTGAAAGCATTACTAAATATGTTTATGTTTTAGCTAATCGTTTATCTAAACAATATGGAACAACTACCGTTACATTAGCCGGTCAATCTATACGAGCGGTTGCATTAGGCGTGGTTGTCACCGCCATTACATTAGCTTTAATTGGTGGCTTAAGCTTTATTATTACCAAAATGCCATTTCCAGGCATATTAACCCTTATTTTATTCATCTGCTGTGTTGCTCAAATTGGACCAGTTGTCGTAATGATTGGCTGTATTATTTGGCAATTTTGGGATGGTCATATCGTATCAGGTATTGTATTAATTGTAGTTGCCATCATATTAACTACCCTAGATAGCGTAATGCGAGCATATTTGATAAAAAAAGGAGCCGATCTACCTTTCTTACTCATACTTTTTGGTGTAATTGGAGGTATTCTGGCTTTTGGTATTATGGGACTATTTATTGGTCCAGTCGTTCTGGCATTAAGCTATAAAATTATTCAAACTTGGGTTAATGAACAATCTTAAATATTGAGTTAATAGACTGAATAAAAACAGATTAATTTAAACATAGGATAACCTATGAAAAATAGGAGTGTTATTATCTGACATAAATTGTGATATTCTACACTTTGTGTCAGTTTTAATGATATTTAAATCATGCGAATACCATTTATTAAATACAACCATCAAAAGCATTTAAATGAATTAGCAAAACTTCAGCAAAATGCTGAGCAATATCATATTGTATACGATCCAAAATCTTATCGAATTACATTGCTTGAGCATATCATGAAAGCTAAGCACCGTATCTACATTGTTGCACTTTATTTAGAAAAAGATGAAGCCGGCCGTGAGGTACTTGATGCACTTTATCAAGCAAAAACAGCGCGCCCAGATTTAGATATCAAGATTTTTGTTGATTGGCATCGTGCTCAACGTGGGCGAATAGGTGAAGATAAAGCCCAAACGAATGCACGGTATTACTATGATCTAAAACAGCAACATCCAAATATTGATATTCCTATTTATGGTGTCCCCGTTAATCGCCGTGAAGTACTTGGTGTACTGCACTTAAAAGGTTTGATCATCGATGACACCGTCATTTATAGTGGTGCGAGTATCAACAATGTATATTTACATAAACTGGATAAATACCGCTATGACAGATATCACTTTATAACCAATAAAGCGCTATCTGACACCATGGTCAATTACGTCAATGACAATTTCCTCTCTGCTGAAGGTGTGCAACGTTTAGATGTTAGTGAACATAAAACTCGCAAACAAATTAAACCAGAAATTAAAGCGTTACGTCAAAATCTTACCGACGCAAATTATCAATATGTGGCAGATACGGATAATGATACATTATCGGTCTCTCCAATAGTTGGTCTTGGGCGAAATAATCAGCTCAATAAGGTCATTCACCATTTAATAAATGTCACTGAACAAAAAATTATATTTTGTACTCCGTATTTCAATTTACCCAATATATTAGTGCGCGATATTATTCGCCTCCTAAGAAAAGGAAAACAAGTTGAGATCATTATTGGTGATAAAGTTGCTAACGACTTTTATATTCCAGAAGATCAGCCATTTAATATTTCGGGTGGACTACCCTATTTATATGAAATCAACTTAAGACGCTTTGTTGAACGCCTTCAAAATTTCATAGACAAAGAACAGTTAATCATTAGGTTATGGAAAGATGGCGATCAAACCTATCATCTAAAAGGTATTTGGGTCGATGATAGTTGGATGATGATCACAGGTAATAATCTTAATCCTAGAGCATGGCGTTTAGATCTGGAAAATGCAATATTAATCCACGATCCAAAACACGAATTACAAAAACAAATCAAACAAGAACTCGTCGCAATTCGAGAAAAAACGACTTTAGTTACACATTTTCAACAAATTCAAGCTAGCCTGTTCTATCCCAAAAATGTACATAAATTAATTAAACGATTAAGCCGAATTCGGGTTGATAGAATTATTAAACGCTTATTATAATTAACAAAGTGATAATAAATAGCTACATTGTTACAAATAGCTTATATACAACTTAAATTTTATTTAGGTTCAACACCATTCTAGCATTTGAAGCACTAGTAGCAATAATATCAATGACACCAGAGCGAAGCGCACCTAAAATTGCTGTCGCTTTAGTGTTTTCTGATGCAATGGCAATAACACAAGGAATGTTACGTAGCTCATCAATACTTAAACCAATTACCCGATCATTCATGGTTGTATCAACAGGATTGCCATTTATATCAAAAAAACCATAACCTGCAATATCACCAACTACGCCTTGATTCAAAGTAGCATATGTGACTTCTTGCGGGGTAAACCAGCCTAACTGTACCATGTAACAGTTTTCATTCATATCACCAATACCAACTAAAGCAATATCAGCTTTACTAGCGCGTTCGATCGTATCTTTAATAACCCGATTTTGCATAAACGCACGTTTCAGTTCACGATTCTCAACATAAGCTGGTGCATACAAAGTTTCGCTACTTGCGCTAAATTTTCTCGCAAGGCTACGGCTGATATGATCGGCATCAATAATCTCTCCAACTCGCTGAGTACCACCAATACCACAGATAAATTTACATTGTTTTTCAGGAAAAACGCCTACATGACTAGCAATTGCAGCCACATTACGCCCCTGCCCAACCGCTACCGTCATACCATTTTTCAAAGTACTGGATAAATAATTTGAAACAAGTGCCGCCACTTGTCGTCGTTGCTCATCCTCATCTTGATGATCTAAAGCAATTAACGCTCTTTTAATACCGAAATTATTAACGAATTGCTGCTCAATACGCGAGCTAAAAATCGGGTGATATTTGACATTAATCTCAACAATCCCCTCCGCTCTCGCTTTTTTTAGCAAACGCCCTACTTTAATACGTGAAAGACCAAATCTCTTGGCAATCTCTTCTTGCGTTTGTTCATACTCATAGTAAGCAACGGCAATTTCAGTAAGTAGTTCTGACTCTTGTTTATCTTCAAATATATCCATTAGGCTTGCCTTTCATTATTAGCTTAGCTGATTGTTAATATATTACAAAATCCTCTAGCTTGCCATTCTCCATGTCTAATAAATGATTTCGCAATGTTTAGTTTATCGATTAATAATCTTTAATTTTCGAGATTTGCACTATCTTTGTATAGTTAAATTATTAAAATTATTATCAATTTAATCAATGCAGAACATAATTTAACATATATATTTTTCTTCATTAGGATGAGAAATAGATCTTGTTTGGTAATGGCAAATTGGTTGATGAGCTATTATGACTTAGCTAACTTGTATTTTATAGAAATAGAATAAAGCTACCTTCATTTATATAACAGTGGATTGAGCTTAGACATCATTTTTCTTTAGCACTCTCACCATTATATACAAATGGAGTAAAATTAGATTTTAATAAAAAATATTCACTTTTTTAAGTTCAAAAACCCCGTTCCTCAACTTTTTTTCATAGTTAAAGGGTTGTCATGCAGATTAATCAAACCCATGCGATGATTATCACATGGGCCTATATCTAATTGAAATTATGCGTTCTTACCAAGTTTCTTTACAAACTTCAAACGTTACTGAGAAAGGTGCACTAGGCCAAGGATTGTTATAAGCTTTAAAAATTCCACCATTTAACATAAATACAACACGATGTACTTTTCCTTGCGGCTCCATAGTGAAATCAGAAACCCATGCATGCCGTTGGAAAGTACCATTAATTGCACCGGATGTAGGAAACCCAGATTCAGCATATCTATCAACTGTTAACTGTCCCCATTCACCACTTAGACCACCATTCATTTTTCTGGTCATCGCATTTCCGGTTTCTCTAAAACTTGCGTTAGTATTTGGGTTGGTTGCTTGAGGCGTATTAATCCAGTCAGTAAGTGTTAATTGATTTTGAATTCCACCACAAAGATCATCTGAATATGTTAATTTCTCTTCTCCGGGTATTGCCCAGAAATTTAAATCACTCCAAAATACAATCCTATCAGATTCTCCGTTTGCATCTTTAGGCCATGCAAAAATTTGGATGGTTCTTTTTTTAGGTTTGCCCTTAAAAGTTAAAATACCAAGTTTATCAATTGAGAGATTCTCATCATCTGTTGAAAACAAATAATCTTGCTGATGATTACTCATCCAAAGTTGGAATGATGCCCCTTTAAACGCAGTATGAGGAAAACGATTATTATGCCCAGCACTGGTATTGAGTAAAAATCCTAATTCTGGATGCCACTCATCTTTATTATAACCACCACCATGTTTTGGATTAGGTGTAGGATCTATTGATGCTCCCCAACCATAACCACTAGGCTCATCATTATTATATTGAATCCAAGACCATTTAGTTTTATCCAACATTGGATAAGGCCGGGCATAACACACTTGATTAATTTTGGATTTAAAATAATATGTTTTAAAAAGATCGTTATAAATATGTTCTGACTCATTTGGCAGACCATATTCTGTTTCTACTTTTATATTTTTAACTGAAAGCTCTAATTTATAAGGTGCTTTGCAAGGATCTATTGTTTTAGTTAACTCATTTTCAGGTACTTTTTTATAGTCCTCTAGCCCTTTTTTATTACCATTATAACCACCAGGAACACTATAATACCAAGTCGCCGTTAATACGCCATCAGGAATACCTGTATCACCATCTTGATCAAAAATACTGATATTGAGATTATTGGCGATATCCATCAAATTGACATCTTGACCATTGGCCTCAATAACTTTTTTTACTTCATTTGAACCCTCTTTTCCTTGAATTACCCAACTTATTTGGCTAAGAGTGGTATCCGGTTCCAATTTAAAATCGTTAATATCACTTTCTGAAGTGCGTAACCGACCATCAGGCATACTAACAACACTCAATTTTTCCTTAAAGCCAGTTGAATCAACCATTTCATCATTGACCGCTATCATTGGTGAATTACCATGAACCAATTGAGTCGCTGAGACAGGAAGTAATGCGTTAATATTATTAACAAATGACAATAGCAAGATGACCAATAAATAATTTTGTTTATTTTTGAATACTCCATTGCCTGATATAGAAACTGAATTAAAGTTTCCATTTTTTAATATTGCTAACCAGTTCAAGCTAAATCTCCTTTTTATTAACATGCTGTTGCAAATAAATCTAATGACACTCCTTTATATGTCCTCTTTTAATACACGACATCAAACAGCTAAACTGGATATGATTTATACAGCTTGTTATATGAAATTGTTTCTTTAAAGATCAGACATTAAAGCTTTTAAATTTGAAAACGATCAAATTATTGATCGAAACTTCCGATCAATCAATAACCATTTGATCGTGACTGGCTATCAAATGTACAAATTAAGCTTTAGAAGTTTAAAATAAGATAGGAGTTGATTTAGCCTACAATTTTATAAAAATTATATTTATATGATTAATAATAATTAATATAGAATTTTTATAATAAGATCATAAGTTAATAAAAAGAATTAAAAAATTTTTAAGAAAGGTTAAGAAAGGATAATTTTAACTATTTGATCAATAAAATAAATAAAACATAATTTTTAGTTAATCAAAGATCATTTTGCAAATATCAATAAAAAATAATTTCAAAAGAGAGTTAATTAATTAAAAACGATTAATAAAATAAAGAAAGAAGAGTTATTAAAATTTCAAATCGGTTTTATTATGGATTAAATAAACAGTTTTACCAAGTAGCTATGAAGTATAGCTACTTGGTGAGAATTAAATATTAAAAATTAATTTCTGTTCCAATAAAGTAACGACGCCCTTCTAATGTCTTACCAAAGTCATCGTTTGAAACATCTTTATCAAACAAGTTATAAACGCCACCATATACTTTAGCATTTTTGTTTATTTGGAAAGACGCACCGACATCCCAGAAGGTATAGCCTGGATATTCAATTTTCTTACCACTGCGATCTGTGGTAGTTTCTACCCCGTAATAAGCAACCTTAGTCCATAAATCCAACTCTTGAGTGAGATTCCAATCAAGTTGAGTATTGAATTTTTGTTTTGGTGTACGGTTTAATGGTTTACCTTTATTTTTACCCGTTTTTTGCTCTGTCTCAGTCCATGAATAGTTAGAGCTTAACAAGAAATCAGTAAATAATGGCGTTTTAAATGTAAGCTCAATACCTTTAAGGTCTGCTTTATCTACATTTTCTCGCCCTTGAATAAAATCAAATTCTTTATTGAAGTTTTTATATTTACATGTTCTATTTGGAATCTTTCTAGTATCACATATATAGTAGGACTGAATTTTATCTTTATACTTTGTATAAAAGGCTGTTGCTGAAGCATCAATACCATAATCATTGGTATAAGCCAAACCAATTTCAAAATTATCTGATTTTTCTGGTTTTAAATCTGGGTTACCAACAACTACACCATTGGAAAATCCACCACCTGTTACTTGTCCCCAATCAGAAACAACTTGACGTAGTTGTGGTGTTGCAAAACCGGTAGAATACCCACCCTTCATAGTAAAGTTATCATCAATATTCCAGACACTATAAATTCTTGGATTCCAATTACTACCATAATTTTCATCTTTGTTATAACGTAAACCAGCCGTTATATTCCAATTATCGAAAATGCTTATCTCATCCTCTGCATATAGCGCATAATTCCAACGGTCAATTTTAGTAATATTACTATTAAGTTCATTACCTTTATCATGTAATTCTTGATAATTATATTTACCACCCACCGTTAACATGTTAATCGAAAAAGGTATTGTTGCATGTGTATCAACATCAGTATTCTTGATTTTCATTTGCCTTGCAGGATTATTATTCTCTTCATAGGCAATAAACGAAGTTGTTGAAACATCGCCAAACATACCATTATGAGTCAATGCAAAAGTATTTCTCGCATTATCTCGCTTATAGTCATCCTTTCTGCTTTTATCTCTAGTTTTACCTCTAGTTGAAGTACTATTTTGTAAAGAACGACCAAAATCAAAATCAAATTTTTGGGTATCAGTAGCATTAAGCGATATTTTACCGTTTAAGCTTCTTAATTTTTGGCCTGAATGACCATTCAAGAATCTATCTTCGTGTCGATTTGTATATTGACCATATAATTGAATCCCTAAAATATCATCAATAATTGGTCCCATAGTTGAAAAACTACCTACATAGGTATTTTTTTCATCTGAACGATAAGGCATGATTGATTCAACTCGAATACCGCTATGCCATTTATTTGAAACTTTCTTAGTAATGATATTGACGACCCCACCCATAGCATCTGAACCATATAGCGATGACATTGGTCCTCGGACAACTTCAATACGATCTATAGCAGTTAAAGGCGGTAACCAGCCTTGTTCAAAACCAGAATTATCACTATTAGGTCTGGTTTCACGAGTGCTAACTTTTTTACCATCAATTAATAATAAAGTATATTTGGCATCCATACCACGAATACTAATATCAGTTGAATCACCGCCACCAGTTATCGTGATCCCAGGAATATCCTTAAGCGCATCAGTCACATCACGATAAGGTTTTTTGCTGATTTCCTCTGGCGTGATTACCGAAATTGTTGCTGGAGCTTCTTTAATTTGTTGAGAAAATCCTGATGCTGTCACCACCATAGTATCAGTATTTTTATCAGTGTCTGCTATCGCTAAACCAGATAATGATAATAAAATACTTGTATTTATGACATGTGTTGCCAGTTTAATTTTAGTATTCATGTTTTATAACCTTATTATTTATATTGATATTTTGCAAAGCAAGCCGTGCGTTACAATAACCTACGTGAGAATAATTATCAATAACTTTTCGATAATAATTATCAATATCTTTACGAAAAATTATTTATATCTAGACATTTCACATCATTTAAATAATAATGGTTATCATTTTCATCAAAGCAAAAGGTATCAATATGAATAAAAAAATATTATTAAGCACTCTAATAGCTTTTACTTTAGGGTTATCAGGTTGCCAATCATCAATCACTATGAATCCAGATAATAAACAAACCGTTGTTGTTCCTAAATCACCAAGTAAAGTGGTAGTAATGAACTATGGTGCTTTAGATACCTTAGATGCATTAGGTAAAGGTTCTATTGTTGTAGGAACACCTCTTTCCGTTCTTCCTTCTTATCTTGAACAATATAAAAGTGTCTCTGATACAGGTAGTATGAAAGAACCAAGCATCGATGCAATTAAACAAGTTAAACCACAACTCATCGTTATTGATGGTCGTCAAGCTAGTCGAACTGAAGAATTATCGAAAATTGCACCAGTAATTAATTTAAGTGTTGACGCGAAGAATTATCTTGAATCAACTAAAAATCATATCAATGTTCTAGCAGATATAACTGGAACTGAAAAGAAAGCTGAAGATTTGATTCAATTGCTTGATACAAAAGTGACCAACGCACAAGCTGTTGCACAAGCGAGTCACAAAAAAGCAATAGTTGCTATTCATAATGATGGAAAAATGATTCTTATTAATGGCAGTTCAAGCGCAGCATTAATTCATGATGTGTTGAAAGTAAAACGGGCTGTACCATTAACACCACAGCCTAGTGGCAAACCAAAACCGATCTTTATTGATAACAGCTATATTAGTAAAGTAAAACCTGATATTGTTTATGTCGTTGATCGAAGTAAAGCTATTGGTCAATCAGCAATGAAAAACGACTTTTTAAATCCAAAAGTATTAGCGAAAAGTAAAACTGAGGTTATCTATTTAACACCCGATCTTTGGTACTTATCGGGTGGTGGTGTCGAAAGTTTAGATCGTCAAATTGATGAAGTCATTAATGCATTGAAATAATTTTTTATCATAATGTAGGCCCTTATTTCAGTAAGGGCTTGTTTCTCGTTTCTCTCCATATTCATCACTGCAAATTAAAAATTTTTATTTCGACTAATTTAATTATGTTAGAATGCTCACCTATTATTTTAATCTAAATTAATAAACTTTTAGATTCTCGATAAATACCTCAATAAATTTTAAATTACTATGAATATGTCATCCCCTACTATTGGATTTGTGAGCCTTGGTTGTCCTAAAAATTTAGTTGACTCTGAGCGAATTTTAACTGAACTACGTACTCAAGGTTATCAAGTAGTGCCAAGTTACGACAATGCTGATTTGGTTATTGTTAATACTTGTGGCTTTATTGATAGTGCTGTACAAGAATCATTAGAGGCCATCGGTGAAGCCCTTAATGAAAATGGCAAAGTTATTGTGACAGGTTGTCTTGGCGCGAAAGAAGATCAGATACGTAATGTTCATCCTAAAGTTCTAGAAATATCAGGACCTCATAGTTACGAAGCTGTTCTTGAACATGTTAATAAATATGCACCAAAACCTAGCTACAATCCATTTACAAGCCTTGTACCAGAGCAAGGAGTAAAATTAACACCTAAACATTATGCTTATTTAAAAATTTCTGAAGGTTGTAACCATAGCTGTACATTTTGTATTATCCCATCATTACGTGGTGAGATGGTTAGTCGTCCTATCGGTAATGTTCTTGATGAGGCAAAACGTTTAGTCGATAGTGGCGTAAAAGAGCTTTTAGTTATCGCACAAGATACGTCTGCTTACGGTATCGATGTCAAAAATCGTACAAACTTTTGGAACGGTATGCCATTAAAAACTGATATACATACCCTTTGCGAGCAATTATCTACCCTTGGTATTTGGGTGCGTCTACATTATATGTACCCTTATCCAAGTGTCGACAATTTGATTCCATTAATGGCTGAAGGAAAAATATTACCTTATCTAGATGTCCCTTTACAACATGCTAGCCCTACCGTTTTAAAATCAATGAAACGCCCAGGCACAATTGAAAGAACCTTAGAGCGAATTCATCATTGGCGTGAGATTTGCCCTGAAATTACCTTACGTTCAACGTTTATTGTTGGCTACCCTGGTGAAACTGAGAAAGATTTCGAACTATTACTTGACTTTTTATCTCAAGCGCAATTAGACCGCGTTGGTTGTTTCCCTTATAGCCCAGTGGAAGGTGCTGCTGCAAATCAACTAGCTGATCAAATACCAGAAGAAATAAAGCAAGAACGCTTCCACCGTTTTATGCAATTACAACAATCGATTTCAACACAGAAACTTCAAAATAAAATAGGTAAAACATTATCTGTATTGATTGATGAAGTTGATGAAGAAGGTGCTATTGGGCGAAGCATGGCCGATGCGCCAGAAATAGATGGTGTTGTCTATCTAAATGAAGAAAAAGATGTTAAAGTCGGCGATATTGTTCAAGTAAATATTGAACATTCAGATGAATATGATTTATGGGGTACTGTAAAACAGTAAATAAATCCAATGAAGCAACATTATCGACACGAAATAAAAAACTTAGTTACATTAGCAATCCCGGTCATGATTGCACAGATATCTCAAACCGCGATTACGTTTGTTGATACCATTATGGCAGGTAACTACAGCAAAACAGCGCTATCGGGTGTAGCCATAGCTGTATCAATTTGGTTGCCTACTATTTTATTTGGACAAGGCTTATTAACGGTATTAACACCAATAATTTCCAATTTAAATGGTGCGGCTAAACGTGAACAAGTTGCTGATCAGACTCGTCAAGGTGTTGTGATTGCTTTGATCTTATCCATAATCATGATGCTAGTTTTGTACAATTCGGACAAAATAATTAGTTTTAGAAGCTCAGCTGACCATCCAATCGATCCAGAAATGGTTGATGTAGCGGTATCATTTTTACGCTCAATCATGTGGGGCGTACCTGCTTTCTTGCTATTTTTAGTTTATCGTAATCAATGTGAAGGTTTATCTAACACAAAGCCTGCTATGGTGATTATATTTATTGCATTACTTGCTAATATCCCCATTAATTATGTTTTAATTTACGGTAAATTAGGATTGCCAGCATTTGGTGGTGTAGGTTGTGGTATTACCGCAGCAATAATCTTTTGGTTAATGTTTGCTTTAATTCGTATCTATACCTTAACGACAACTACTCAACGGGATATTCGTAAAACACCACTAACAAAACTGATTGATTTTGCTATCATCAAAAAAATAGTTGTATTAGGTACTCCCCTTGCTTTAGCCTATTTTTTTGAAATGAGTTTGTTCGCGGTAGTTGCATTACTTATTGCACCACTTGGTCAAATAACTGTTGCTGCACATCAAATTATCTTCACGATTAGCAGTTTAACGTTTGCAATACCTTTATCTTTAGGGGTAGCAACTAGTATTAGAGTTGGTTACCTATTAGGTAAAAACAAACCCATATTGGCCAAACAAACAGCTTATGTAAGTTTAGCCATATCATTCATGATAGCCGTAGTGGTAGCATTAATTCTGGTGGTATTCAGGTCACCAATTATTACCATATTCACCCATGAGATTGATGTTATCACTATTTGCCTACAACTTATTATTCTACTCGCTATCTATCAAGTATCTGATTACTTACAAGTTGTTGCAAGCAATGTATTACGTGGTTATAAAGATACTAAAAGCATATTTTTTATTACCCTTATCTCTTATTGGGTAGTAGGGTTACCAGTTGGATATATCTTAGGATTAACCGATCTTGTCATACAGCCAATTGGTGCAGCCGGTTTTTGGATAGGAATTATTTTAGGACTAGCTGTAGCAGCGTTCTTACTTATCGGTAGAATGATCTACATTCAAAAACAACCGCAAGATATCATACTGAAAAGAGCTTCACGATAATAAAAATTTCTCGCCAAACTTATCAATAAACAGAGTGAGTTTGGCAATATTTTATTTAAAATTGTTAATATCTATACTTAATCTAACTTAATAAATATAAAAGTCATAAAAGAAATTAAATTGTAAATAAATTTATATTGCTTAAAATTTAATTACTTATATAATTTTTGACCTCTTCAATGGATTGTTATTAATATAAATTTGTAATGTTAAAAAAAGAATTACTATCGCATGTTATTTGTATTTGTCTTTCAATAGTATTGGTTTACATATTAGGTTACCCGCTAAGATTTGATAGGATATTTCTTACTTATTTTTCTCTAATTTTTTTAGCTAGATTCACTTTTTTCCGTTTCTTATTCGGATTAACATTCGTTATAGCTGCACTTTATTTTCCAATAGGATTTTACTATGGATATCCCAATGTTGCTGTAGTCAGTGCCATATCAGAAACAGATATCGATGAAATGCAAGAATTCTGTTCGCAATTACCTCTCTATTTTTATTTAATACCATTCCTATTAGTAATTTTCTTTATTCTTTTTTTTAAAAAGTTTAGGTTTCCTAAAATAAAAAATTATTATGTTATTGCACTTGCATTAATGATTTGTTTTTATAAACCGGTTAAAAGTGCCATCAAATATCAGCCAACTACTTTATCTTCGATAACAACTTTAATAATGGATAATTTCAAATATCCCGTATTTGAGTTTTGCTTCGATTTATATTCAAGTGCAAAAATATATCAGACTGAAAAGGCTGAACAACTTAGACAAATACAACAACCCAATACAATACCCATTGTTTCTGTCAATCCTAAACATAAAACCTATGTTGTTATCATTGGTGAAAGTGTTCGTAAAGATTACATGAGTGCTTATGGCTTTAAATATGATAATACTCCTTTCACCAATAAAAATGCCTCGGTGATTTGGGACGGATTAATTGTTCCTGCATCAAATACCCAATCTTCAATTCCACATTTAATTAGTCAGTCTAGCTATTTAGATGATAATGAAGTCAATGCTCAATTAAATAATAATATTATTGCTATTGCTAATGATGCTGGATTTGAAACCTATTGGCTATCTAATCAAGGAAAATTAGGTAGAATGGAAATAACTGTACCAAGAATTTCCGCTTATAGTAAAAATATCTTTTACACTAAAAAAGGTGAGTACAATGGTAAATCAACTCGTGGTAAATATGATACTTTACTATTACCAGAATTAGACTCCTTATTATCTAAAAAGCAAGATAAGCCAAAACTTATTATTATGCATTTAATTGGCTCACATCCTCATTTTTGTAAAAGATTACAATTTGATATTCAGTTCGATCTAAAAAACGAAAATATATCTTGTTATGTCAGTAGCATTAAAGAAACCGATGACTTAATAAAATCTACAATTGATATATTGAAAAAACACAATGAAGATTACTCTGTAGTCTACTTTGCCGATCATGGGCTTTCTCACGCTGAGAAATATCAAGATTTAAGGCATAATTGGGAATACCAAAATAGTTATCAAGTGCCATTAATATTTTTTGATTCATCAGAAAAAAATCAAATTAAAATCAATAAACAAATTACCGGATATCAATTCGTATATCTACTAAGTCATTGGATGGGGATTGACTTAAACGTTCACCATGATTATATGCAATATAATCTGATTGATATCCCCGAACAAAAAGATATTCAAATTAAAGATTGGAAAAATAAGTTATATCCATTTGATAATTTGAAGAAAGATCCTAATCCGTATTAAGTATTGATGTTTACTGATTAAGATCAATTCACCATCACTAAATTAATAGTGATGGTTTTTCAAAATTTGTTGAATCAAAAATAATAATTATTGTCTACAAAATGGATAAATTCCTAGCTATTATTCAAAACAAATATCATCACCAATATTTAAATCAGGAAAAACAGCAGGTTCAACTTCTATTGCACCTGGCAAAATGCCATCATCACTTTGTTTAAAATAAATAGAAATATGACCTAATTCTTCAAAGTTTTTATTTGCCTCACTGCCAACCTGTTTAATGGTATATTTATGCTTACCTAACGTAAACTCTTTACCTTCAACCAATGTTTGATTAGGCTTTTTATGAAATTCATGAATAACACAAATTTCACGTAAATCAGGTGTTGCCATTGGACCAAATAGAATGATAACTTTTTCTTCCTTGAATTCTGGAACAATTGAACCGATTTCAGTAATGATACTTTTAGCCATATTTAACCCTTTTTTAGTTTAGTACATTCCAATACTCATAACCCATGCAATAACAACAGCCAATATTCCAGTTATCATACGACTATACAATACTGCGGGTACACCAAATTGAACTGTTTTAGGTTTTGCTTCACCTAAAGATAATCCAACAGGAATAAAATCACATCCAGCCTGAGCATTAATAGCAAATAACGCAGGTAGTGCATACGCAACTGGAATTGCACCAATTGCAATTTGCGAACCAATCAGAACCCCAATCACTTGCGCTATAACTGCTCCTGGTCCAAGAATTGGAGATAAAAATGGTAAGCTACAAATAAATGCAATAACCATCATCCCCCATATTGAACCTGCCAAAGGTGACAATGTTGTAGCTATAATATTACCAATTCCTGTGTAATTAATAATCCCTATAAGCATACTAATAAATGCCATGAAAGGAATAATATTTTTAATTAACATATCTGTCGAATCGCGACCAGCTTGATAAAAAATCCCCATTGCCTTACCAATACCTCGTGATAATTTAATCAACAAGCTTTCCTTTTGATTTTGGGAATGTTCTTTCTTTATTTGTGCATATTTTTCTTTGAATTTTTCGCGATCCAAAACTGGATCTTCAACCGTTTGCTGTTGTTGATCCTGCGAAGATGTCGTCGTTGATTGTTCATTATGACCTTCTGATAACATTATGTTTTGAGGTTTAACGCCTGAAACAAAAACATCTTCAGTAATATGTTTTGCTAGAGGACCAGTTGGCGCAGATGGAATAACATCAATGGTAGGAATTTTTTTCATTGGATAAACACCAATTCGAGCAGTACCACCACAGTCAATAATTGCACACAAAATTTCATCTTCTGGAATTGCATTTTTAAAGCCATCTACAGCCTCACCACCTGACAATTCAGCAATTTTTTGGGCTACTGGATGAATACCACCACCAGTAACAGAAAGTATTTTATGTTTTTCAGCAGTTGGCGTTAAAGAAAAACCTTTTCCCCAGCCACCTTGGCCTTTCTCGATTAAAATTGTTTTATACATCGTGACTCTCCCCTACAGATTTTCTTTACGCATCAAAAATTTAGTAATCATTTCGGTAATAACACCACGCATTAAAATAATAATAACACCAGCTAAAAAGTACCGAACAGAAAGACTCGAAATGTTATAACCCGCATCCATAACACCATTTGCAATACCTAGAAATACAAATAACTCACCTGCGTTTGCATAAGGAAACAAACCGGTCACTGGGTGCAAAAAAGAAACAACCGAATCATAAAAAGCCGGTTTTTGCTCTTCTTTAACAAAGCGACCAAAAGTATAAGCCATTGGGTTAGTTAACATTAAAACTGAAAGTATTGGCATTAAACTGTAACGCAATAACATATTCTTAGCAGAAAATTGAATAGCTTTAGTGACTCTTTGTTCACCAATAAAAGCAATTAAAGAATAAGTAAATGTCAATAGCACAATTAAAAGCGGGACAATTCCAGTCATAAATCCAACAAAGACTTGCCCACCAGCCTGAAACAACCCAATAAAATGGGTTCCAAACCACTCAATATATTCCATTATTATCTCCTTTAAAGTTGTAATAACGCTTTTATTAATGTTTAATCAAATAGGAACTTGAGTTGTTCCCATTTTTATAATTGCTTTTTCTTCAAGAGAGAGTCTTCTAGTTCCACTCTCTTCTTGTAAATTAGTTAAAATTTGTGATAGATAGCACCCATTAAATTTTGGTAAAGGTTTAAATTTGGCAAATACAGATTTTCCTTTTAAAATCTGACAATCCTTAATCATATTATTTTCATCAATTACCATAACCACAATCGCACTTGAACCAAACCATTTACGTTCAATAGCTGTATAAAGATGATAATTTTTAGAATTTGAATATTGTTGAGTTATTTTGTATATATATCTTTGATAATACTTAATTTGCATTAAGCTCAATATAGACTGTAAAACAAAAATAACAGTGGCAATTATTACAATATTCATATTTTTCAACCCTATTAAATCTAGTTAACACATCGCTTTAAAAACTGCTGAGCCTTATTGCTCAGCAGTTCTTATATTTTTAACTAAAGACTTCATCTTGAAGTTTACGTAATTTCCAAACTGTTGTTGTTTCATCTAAAACAACATCATCTTCAGTTAGAAACTTACCATTTGGTATATCTCGTTTAGCAACAACATTACCGCTGATAAGACCAATTGGAATATTTTTGTTTTTCTTCATATCTGCATGTGTTTCAATAACACCACGGACACAAAAACCACCAATACCATCAAGTTTCTCACCTCGTTTAATATTCTTTTTAGCGACCGCAACAGTTTCAGATACAGGAGCGCCACAAGGAACAATGGCGGTATCGTGATTTAAAATCGCTTTAGCAATCGTCATTGGTGTTTCAAGGCTAGCTAAGTGGAAAGGACGATATAAAATATGATGATCCCTATCACCTTTTTTCATCAAGTAATTCAATTCATTACTAACATTTGGATTTTGTCCTTTAACAATAACAAAAATCCCAGGCGCTAAACCATCTACATATTCAACAACGCCAAATTTATTAAGAACGCCACCGTTTTCTTTAAGGTTTAAATCTTTAAGAACAGAATCTAAATCACCTTTAACACCATGCATACCCACTACATCTGGAATAAATCCCATTGCATTAGAAAGTAAATTCATTTCTGCCATCGTTTTCGTACCATCTTGGAATGCAGCTAACATATGAGATGACATATGTTTTGAATCAGCTTCAGCTTGTGCAGTATCAGGGTTTGCCTCGATTTTTAATTTATTATTTTTCCCTTTACCTACAACTAATACTTCCATACCCATTGATTTAGCAAATTCGTACATTTCAAGAGTTGCAGCTGGTTCATCACCATCCGAACCGGTATAGATAAGATCTGCAGCACTAAATAGTTTATGCATCAAAGGACCTATCGTGATATCAATTTCAACATTAAGAAGAACTAAATGTTTTTTGGCCAATAATGTTTCTAAGGCAATTTTTGCACCTACTTCTGGCACCCCAGTAGCATCGACGATTATTTCAACATCTTTTGATTGGATCACTTCTTTAAAATTTTTAGAAACCAGAATACTATTTTTCTTACTAGCACTAGCCTTATAATCTTTCGCTGCTTGTTGTGCAGCTTTTAAATTAATATCACTAATTCCGGTTACACTCATTCCTGGAATGGTTGCTATTTGCGCTATCATTCCTCTTCCCATTTGACCAGCACCTATAACACCAACCTTAATCGGGTTGTCATTTTCTTCTCTTTGTAACAATTGTTTATATATGGTCATTATTATGTTCTCCTTATTAATTTTTTTAATTAAATAGATATACTAACTATTTATCATAAAGATAACATAACAAATCATAACTACAATTAGGAAAGTAACGTTATGTGACTTTTGTCACAATAAATGACATTTGTCACCAATTACAAATTTAGGACATAAAAAAGCCTCTTTTATAAAATAAAGAGGCTTATTAACTAAAATTAATACTATAAAATTATTAATGATTAATATTTAAAACATATTCTGCCATTTTGTCAGTCATAACGATAACATCAATAATCTTAGAATTTAAAGCTGCAACGACCGCTTTTTCTTTATTTTCACCAGAGACAATTGCAACTACTGTTGGAATTTTACGTAAATCATCTAACCCTAAACCTATAATTCTATGATTTATAGGGCTTTTCGATTCATTCCCGTCAGAAGTATAAAAACGTGAATTACAATCCCCTACTACATCGTAATAACGAAACTCCTCAAGATCTTTATTATTAATATAACCAATCTCTTCCATAGTACTATTATGATAAGGATTAGAAATACCTACGATTGCCATATCAACCGTTTTACCTTCATTGAGAACTTCATTTATATATTTATTTTTGCATAAATCTTTTTTCATTGTTTCGTCTTCAACCAGTGCGGGGGCATAAAGGTATTTACATGTACATTGCATCTTCTTCTTAAGATCATAACAAATTTGATTTGAATGTAAGTCTACTTCCTCGGCGCCCATGCCACCAATTAAAGGTACAATAACAAGCTCTTTATGAGTGATATAAGGGAACTCGTTAACGAATTTCCTAATCGTTTTTCCCCATGAAATACCTAAAGTTTTAACTTTCAAAATTCGTTTATTCAATGCGTAAACTGCTTTTTTAGCTAACCAATTGGTAGATTCCTCATAAGATAAATCATGCGTAGCAACAACAATCGCTTCTTCCAATTTGAATTTACTTTCAAGTTTTTGCTCTAATTCAACTGTATATGCTGTTTCATCCTTGATAAAAATTTCGACAATACCTAATTCTTTCGCATCTTGTAATTTTTTAGAAATAATTGATCTCGAAATACCTATCTTCTGAGCTATCTGAGCCTGAGTCCAACCGTATTGGTAATACCAAGTCGCAATCTTGACTAAATCTCGCTTTTCTTCCCATCTCATAAATCACTCCTATAATTAACAATAGTCAGCTAATATAACAAATGTTTTACCCATAGTAACATAAATGGAAAAAAATCATATATTAGGTTATATATTAATCACTAACATCGTTAAATTCACCACAACAAACTTAATTAAAAAATAAGCATAATCAATTTAAATAAACAAATTATTCCTATAACCATAATTTGTAATGAGTTTAATTATATTAAATAAAAACGATACAATGATTCTACCTTTTGAGATATTCTCATATGTCGATATAGATGACTAAATTTAACTTCTCTATAACATTTACATACAAAAGATTTGAAACCCCATTTAAACATGATCATCGATTTCTATTAATTAGTTTAATTATCAACAATGAATTAAGATATATTGATTTAGGCGAGTTATCATTAGAAGTATTAAATTCAGAAAAATTCGCTATAAAGATAGCTTAAATAAAAAGGGGAACTATCTCCCCTTTTATTAATAATTAAAGCAGTGCCCCGATCATATCTTCAAGTTTACCTTGATCGACCGCAAAGGCTCGAATGCCTTCAGCTAATTTCTCAACTGCCATTGCATCACTATTATGTTGCCATCTAAACTCAGCTTCAGTCATTAACGATGGACGCTCTACAATTGTTTGATTCGGATTCAATTTGCGTTCTACTGGCGCATTTGATTGTTGCATTTCCGCTAATAAATTTGGTGAAATGGTCAAACGATCACAACCCGCTAACGCTAATATTTGATCAACTTTACGGAAACTTGCTCCCATCACAATTGTTTTATAACCATGCTGTTTATAATAGTTATAAATATTACGAACAGATACTACGCCCGGATCTTGATCGGCAACATAAGGTTCTATTGGTTTCTTTGCTTGATACCAGTCATAAATACGTCCAACAAATGGTGAGATTAGAAATGCATTAACTTCTGCACAAGCTCGCGCTTGAGCAAAGGAAAATAGTAAAGTTAAATTACAGTTAATACCTTCTTTCTCTAAAACTTCCGCTGCTTTAATTCCTTCCCAAGTTGAAGCGATTTTGATTAGAATTCGCGATTTATCAATGCCTTTTTGTTTATATAAATCGATAATTTTCCGAGCTTTTTCAATACATCCCTGTTTATCAAACGACAATCTAGCATCGACTTCGGTTGAAATTCGACCTGGAACTGTTTTTAGAATTTCGGCGCCTATATTCACCGCAACTTGATCACAAGCATTAATTAATTGTTGTTCTTTACTGCCACCTAGTTTTTTAGCAGTATCAACAGCTGAATCAATTAAAGAACGATATTGAGGAAGTTGAGCTGCTTTTAACACAAGCGATGGATTAGTCGTTGCATCTTCTGGAGAAAACTGTTTAATCGAATCAATATCACCTGTATCGGCAACCACGACAGTTAATTTTTTAAATTCATCTAATTGGCTCATAAAATACCCCTTAAAAATATATCCTATATCGCTCTTAGGCGATTAACTATGTTTGCTCTATCGTTACTTTTGAAGAATGTGGTACCTGCAACTAATATATTCGCACCAGCTGCCTTACATATTTGAGCAGTTTCAATATTAATTCCGCCATCAACTTCAATTAAATAGTTGAGGTTATGCGCTTTTTTCCATTCAGCTAAGTATTGAATATTGATTAGCGTATCGTTAATAAACGACTGACCACCAAATCCAGGATTTACAGTCATTTGTAAAACAAGATCAACTTCACTCAAAACAGTATCTAAACGATGAGCTGGCGTTCCGGGAGTCAATACCACTCCCGCTAAACAACCACATTGTTTAATCTGTTGAATCAATCGATGGATATGTGGTGATGATTCAACATGCACTGAAATAATATCAGCGCCTGCTTGCACAAACTTTTCTATATAATATTCTGGCTGACTTAACATTAAGTGAACATCAATTGGCAACGAGGTTATTTTTTTAATTTGAGCAAGCATGTCATACCCAAATGACAAATTAGGAACAAAATGGCCATCCATGATGTCTAGATGCAAATAATCAGCACCAGATTGTTCTACACTATGAATTTCTTCTTCCAATCGCATATAATTAGCTGCAAGCAAAGAAGGTGCAATATAAACCATTTTAGTCTCCTATTTTTTTACTAATCGTTGGGCATGATGGATGATATTCTCGACCGTAAACCCATAAGCTTTAAACAGATCTTTTGCAGGTGCAGAATCACCAAAATGATCTATACCTATCATGTAGCCATCTTCACCAACAAAATGAGACCAACCAAATGAACATCCAGCCTCAATGGCTAAGCGGGCTTTAACATTACTTGGAAGAATTGATTCTTGATAACTTTTAGCTGTTTTAGCAAAAATTTCCCAACTTGATAAACTAACAACTGATGCATCAATATTTTTTTCACGTAATTTACTTTGAGCCTCAATCGCTAACGAAACTTCAGAACCTGTTGCTATCAAAATAATATCAGGAGTTTGTTCAACAGCAGGAGATACAATATAAGCACCTTTTTTAACACCTTTAGTTACATCTTGCTGTGAATTAGCTAAAATAGGTAAGTCTTGCCTTGATAGCACTAAAGCAATAGGTCCATTTTGATTTTCAATTGCTATTTCCCATGCAGCTCTTGTTTCTTTAGCATCAGCAGGACGAATAACTGTTAAATTCGGCATAGCTCTTAATGAAGCTAAATGCTCAATAGGTTCATGTGTTGGGCCATCTTCTCCAACGGCAACACTATCATGAGTAAATACATACGTAACAGGAAGGTTCATTAATGCCGCCATTCTAATTGCTGGCCGTAAATAATCAGAAAAAACAAAAAAAGTTGCGCCGAAAGATCGTAAACCTCGATGTAAAGCCATTCCGTTTAATATACTACCCATGGCAAATTCACGAACACCGAACCAAATATTTTTATTAGCAGGAAATTTTTTACTATATGCATCACTTGAATCAATAAAGGTTTTATTAGAACAACCTAAATCTGCTGAACCACCAAAAAACTCAGGTAATACATCTGAAATTGCATTAATCATTTTACCTGAAGCAGAACGAGTAGCTATTGGTTTAACTTCATTGAATTCTGGGAAATTTTTTTTCCAATTAGATGGTAAATGACCCGCAATAACTCGCCCAAGTTGTTTTCCTTCATCAGGATAAGATTGACAATATTTTTCATACTGCTTATTCCAATCTATATTATTTTGATCACCTAATTTAGAATATTTTTTTAAATGTTGTTTTACTTCTTTTGGAATATAGAAAGGTTCAACATTTTTACATTGATAAAATTGTTTAGTAGCAAGAGCTTCTTTTTCACCTAAAGGTGAGCCATGACAAGCTGAACTATTACTTTTATTTGGCGCGCCGTAACCAATTGTCGTCTTGACTTCAATTAATGTTGGTTGAGAAGATATCTTAGCTTCTGTTAAAGCTGAATTTATTTGTGATAAATTATTACCATCAGATACCGTTAAAACTTGCCAATTATAAGATTCAAAACGTTTTGCTACGCTTTCACTGAAAGTAATATTCAAATCACCATCTAAACAGATATTGTTTGAATCATATAGTACAATTAATTTACCTAATGATAGGTGTCCCGCTAAAGATGCTGCTTCTGCAGATACCCCTTCCATCAAATCGCCATCACCACAAATTGCATAAGTATAGTGATCAACAATCTGATTATCTGGTTTATTGTACTGAGCAGCTAGATGACTTTCAGCAAGAGCCATACCAACTGCCATTGCTATACCTTGACCTAGTGGACCTGAAGTAGCATCAACACCCGGGGTCCATCCAAATTCAGGATGACCAGGAGTTCGACTATTATGTTGTCTAAATGACTTCAAATCATCTAATGTCACGTCATAACCAAAAAGATGCAATAGACTGTACAGTAATGCTGAACCATGACCAGCTGATAAAACAAAACGGTCACGATTGAACCAATTAGGATTATTTGGATTAAATTTTAAATGATTAGAAAATAGTGAATAAGCCATTGGTGCTGCCCCCATTGGCATTCCTGGATGACCTGAATTTGCTTTTTCAATCATATCAATTGATAGTGTTCTAACTGTATTGACTATCGTTTGTTCTAAATCTTTTTTTAACATGACTAACTCCTTATTATTGATTTTTTAATTCTATTTGCTTTCTAATTTGCATAATCTGCTTTGTGTAATTATTATTATTTTTTTGATTAAAAAGTGCGGAAGTTCCTAAGACAAAAACATCAGGCATACTATTTTCCATTAACTTAATAGTTTGTAGATTAATATTACCGTCCACTTCAATTAGTGGAGGATTTTCTAACTCTTGTAATCTCATTTTTAGCTGAACAATTTTATCTATAGTACTTAGCTGAATTTTTTGTCCTGCAAACCCAGGATTAACTGTCATTAATAAAATCATATCGATATGAGATAAATAGGGTTCTAATAATGAAATTGGTGATAATGGATTAATCGCGATAGAAGGACGGATATTTTGATCACGTAAATAATCAATTATGGAAAATACGTCATCACAAGTCTCTATATGGAAAGAGATATACATTGGTTGAATCGATGCAAACAGTTGGGCATATTTTAACGGAGAAACTGTCGCTAGATGAATATCTAATGGGATCGTAGTGGCTGATTTTACTCTAGCAAGATATTCTGGTCCTAAAGCAAGATTTTTAACATAAACACCATCCATTACATCACAATGTAATAAATCAACCTTGGCATGTTCAAGTTGTGATAGCTCGTGCTTTAAGTTAAGTTGATCGGCACACATTATAGAAGCTGCAATCTGTTTCATAACAACCTCACTTTTTTTCGAGTTCAATAACCATATCAACTCGTTTTTTATGTCGACCCTTTGCAAACTCGCTTGTTAACCAAATATCAACAATATTGAGAGCTAAACCAATACCTAAAACACGTTCACCTAAACAAAGCACATTGCTATCATTATGTTCTCTAGTTGCTTTAGCAGAAAAACAGTCAGAAACCACTGATGCTCGAATTCCTTTTATTTTATTTGCTGCAATCGACATACCAATACCTGTGCCACAACATAAAATACCCAGATCAGCTTTTTTACTTACAATCAACTCAGCTACATTTTTCGCATAAATTGGAAAATCAACACTTTCAAAACTATCACAACCGACATCAATAATTTCATATCCATTGTTTGTTAAATGATTGATTATGGTATCTTTTAAATTTTTTCCACCATGATCACAACCAATTGCAATTTTCATATTATTACCTCATAACTACCTGAAAGTTATTTGAAGCACCTACTTTTAATATTTAAAAGTAGGTGTGTTATCAATTTAAAAAAAAGGCACACATTATCAATACGTTGAATTATGATTTTATTAATACCTTTATTTCAGTACCTTCCATTACTTTTTCAAATCCTTTTCGCCAGTCACGAAGGTCATAAATCTTAGTGATCATCTTTTCAGTATTAATTTTATGTTTTGCTAATAAATCTAATGAGGTAATCCATGAACTAGGTTTTTGAGAACGTGAACCAATATAATTAATTTCACGTTGAATGATAGACTCTTCATCTAATTCATTATTTTTCTTAGCAAATAGTCCAACTTGAACAAAGTCGCCTTTTTTACGAATTAAAGGTAAACCTTGATTTACAGCTGAAATCACACCAGAACAATCAAAAATGCGATCAACACCGATATTATTGGTTATTGATAAAACAAATTTTGTTAAATCTTCTTTTTGTAGATCGATAATGTGATCAACGCCAAGTTCAACGGCTAGCTCTAAACGGGGTTGATCTCGAGTAATACCTGCCAGAATGACTGTTGCACCTTGTGATTTAACGACTTGAGCAAGAAGCAAGCCGATAGGACCGGGACCAAAAATAAGGACAATATCTGTTGGTGATATAGTTGTTTTTTCTAAAGCTGCGTGAACACAACATGCTAAAGGTTCAGTAAGTGCTGCTGATTTATAGCTAATATTGTCATGAAGTACATGGCAACTTTCTTCACGTGACAAAACAAATTCAGCCATACTACCGTTAATTTGAGTACCAATACCTTTACGATTTCCACATAAGTTATAGTCTTTTTTTAGGCAATAAGGACAAGTACCACAAGTCTCATAAGTTGTTTCACTCGTAACACGATCCCCTACTTTAATACTTTTAACATCAGGACCAACAGCTACAACTTCACCAGAAAATTCATGTCCTAATACGACGGGTGTTTTAGGGTTATTATATTCACCTTTAAATGTATGAATATCTGAGCCACAAATACCAGTATAAGCGACTTTAATTTTTACTCTATCTCCATATACTTCAGGTTCGTCAATATCTCTTAATTCCATTTGATCATAACCTGAAGCTGTTTTTACTAATGCTTTCATAATATTATTTCTCCATATAAGGCAAAATGAGAACTTTGTTATAGTCATGTTGACCAGATAAAATCATGTCAAATGCTTCTTTAGTTTCCGCTAGTGGATAACGATGGGATATGAGAGGTTTCAACTTAATACGTTGTTGTCGAATAAGTTCAATGGCTGTCGTCCATGCCTTACCTGGAAAGGGTGCTGAATATGAGTTCCAAAATCCCTTAAGAATCAATTCACGACGAAAGATATTTTCAAATGCTTCTTCATGCAATAACACATCAGAATAAGCAATACCAACATAACCAATTTTTCCACCTTTTCTACTCACTAATAAACACTGTTCTTGTGTCACTCTTGATCCTGCGCATTCCATTACAATATCAGCACCAATACCGTGAGTAATCTCATTAATCCTTCCTTTTAAATCTTCTTTAATCGAATTAAGGGTATAGTGACAACCTAAACTCTTTGCAAAAGATAATTTTTTATCACTAATATCAACAGCAATAACAGTTGTTACACCATTTGTTATCAAACATTGAGCAGTTAACATACCTATAACGCCCATACCAAAAATTACAGCGGTATCACCTAATTGAGGTTGAATACCTAACGTTGCATGAAGTGCAATAGCAAGCGGTTCCAGCATTGCCGCTTCTTCAAAATCAAGATCATCAATAGGAACAACATTATTTGCATTTAAAACAACATTTTCAGCAAAAGCTCCAAAGAAATGAGAACCTAACATTTGATAATGTTCACAAAGAGAATACTTACCTGTTTTACAATTGAAGCATTCATAGCATGGTAAAAATGGGATACCTGCTACTCTTTGCCCAATTGATAATGATTTAACATTTCCACCAATCTCAGTAATAACACCAGAAAACTCATGTCCCATTACTGCTGGTAATGGATACTTCCATTGAGTTTGCATCTTATGAATATCAGATCCACAAATGCCAGCTGCCATAACCTTGACTCTAACATCATCAGCACCACATAATTTAGGATTAACATCTTCTGTATTGATAATCTTGTTTTGATAAAGAACCGCTGCTTTCATATTTTTTCCTTACCACTTAATTCCAACATTTAATTAAAATATAAATACTCATTAACAATTAATTAAAAAACGCTTCCCACAATTGAGAGAATTTAAGAATAATCCAGTTAAAAAAGTTGCCTCCCATATCTAAAGTGCTAAGCTCACTTGCACCTTCAGGGAATTTATAAACACCATCTAACATTGCTGTATGTACTGCACCAAAATCAGTCGCCATCAGTAACGCTAAAGCAATAACAACCGTACCACTAAGAACGGAGTGCAGAATGTTACCGTTACGAGATGCGACAACAAATGAGACATAAAATGGAATAGTAGCTAAATCACCGAATGGCAAAACTTTATTACCAGGAATAACAATCGCTAAAAAAAGTGTTATTGGAACAAGCAATAAACCAGTTGAAATGTTAGCTGGATGTCCGATTGATAATGCTGCGTCTAAACCTATATAAAGTTCACGTCCTTTAAATCGTGATTTCATGTAGTCACGGGCTGCTTCTGAAATTGGAATTAAACCTTCCATAAGAATTTTTACCATCCGTGGCATTAATAACATTACAGCTCCCATAGAAACACCTAGTTTAAATGTTTCACCAATTTCATAACCAGCTAGCAAACCAATGACAATCCCCAATATCAACCCCATAATCATTGGTTCACCAAAAATACCAAATCGTTTTTGAATTGTTTCTGGATCTACATGTAAATCCTTAATAACAGGAATTTTTCCAATTACCCAACCAATTGGTATCCCGACAAAACCAAACGCTGCAGTTGATCCCGTTGGTAATGAGACCCCTTTAAGACCATAGAAATTTTCAACCAGATTTTGGGTTTTATCAGCCATCCATAGACATAACACTTCATAAATAAGTGCACATAAAATCGCAAACCACCAGTTTCCACCTGTGACAATAAAACCTGTTGCACCAGCTGCTATGAAATGCCAATAATTCCAGATATCAACATCTAAAGTTTTTGTCATTTTGAAGAAAATTAAGATAAGATTTGCGACTAAACAGATAGGAATTAAAATAGCCGCAACAGGAGATGCCCAAGAACCGGCTGCAGCACCTGGCCAACCAACATCAATAATCGTTAAACTTAAACCGAATCGTTCAACCATTTGCTGGGCTGCTGGTCCTAAACTTTGTGAAAGTAAACCAATGACAAGATTGATGCCAACAAAACCAATACCAATGATAATTGCCGAACGAATAGCTCGACCCACAGGGACTTTAAAAATAATAGCGATAATAAATATAGCAATTGGTAAAATAACAGTAGGGCCTAAACCAAGTACATATTGCACGCTAGCTAATAATGTATCCATTTTCTATTCCTTGCTCAGTAATATTTAACTTTTAGGTAAATTGACTTACCTAGATACTCAATTTTTTTATTTTAAATAAGACAATATTTCTTCATCTAATGCCTCCTCGTTAATACCACTGATATATGCTGTAGCAATGATGGCAGGGATTTGATACGTGGTTGGTAAAATAGTGGTAGAAACAATAAGATCTGCTTGATGTTGCTGTGAAGCAGCTTCTGCAATTTTTATTTGTTTTACTTCTGCATCAATTTGATGCTCTTTGATTAAACGTTCAACTCTATCTGTTACAACAGTTGAAGTTGCAATTCCTGCGCCGCATGCGACTAATATTTTAAGTTTGCTCATGATTAACTCTCCTAATGATATTATTTATCTTCCAATGAAATATTCTGAAATATTTGAATTATTTCATTATAATTTTTCGCTTTAACTAATTGATTAACATGATTTTTATTTTGTATTACTCTCATAATTTGTTGTAAAACAGTTAATTGACAATGAGGTTGGTTTAAACCAAGAATGAAAATAAGATCGACATTTACCACCTGCTTTTCATTCTCCATTGACTTAAACGAGATAGTTTTTTGTGGAATAATAATTCCGATGAATTGCTCTTTAATGCAATCTGGATCGGTATGTGGAATTGCAATACCGTAACCATTAAGTTGAATTCCAGTTGGAAAACAACTTTCTCGTTCATTAATCTTAGATAAGAAAGAGGTTGTAACTAAATCAAGTTGTAAAGCTTGATCAGAGACCATTTGAAAAAGTTCAATCGTGTTACGACACCGGTTATCCAACCAGATCATTTTTTCTTTTAAGAAATCGATTAAATACATAGAAATTAATTCTCCTGTAATATAATTTGTTGTTTTAATTTGAAATCATTTTGAGATACAAACATTTGTATTTCTTGGTACAGCTGTTCGGAAGTAGTGGTATCATGCAGTTTATTTAATATTGAACGATCATTAGCTAACTCCATTAATTGCAGTAATGCTGTAAAATGTGACCGTCTATCTGTCGCAGCAATAACTACGACAAAATGCAGTTTTCCTAGTTTTTCTGTATAAATACCGTGTTTAATATGTAAAAGACTCATACAGAGTTGATTTGCACCTTTTTCAATTTCAGCATGAGGAATAGCTATTGCTAGTCGAAGAACAATACTTTCACTGATTTCTGGATATCGAGAAATCATTGCATCTACATAAGTTTGCGAAATTAAATTTTCATTTAATAATGGTTGTGCAGCTAAACGGATTGAATCGTGCCAAGTTTCAACACTATCGGTTTTGGTGATATGTGTTAATGTTAAAAGCTCGGCAAGACTTTTTTGAGCTTCTTTTGGGGGTTCCTGCAAATTTGACGTTGATGCTAATGACTCGACGATTGCTCTTTCTAATTTTTTTCTTTCTTGAATAATTGTATATTTATCAATTAATTTCATCAGTTCTTCTACACCGATAATATTGCTTTCAATGTTATATACAGTGCGCATTACTCGACATCTCAAATCATATTGCTCTTTTTCGCTCATGACTTGATTAATAAAGAACATCGTTTTAGAGGTATAAATTGGTATAGTGGTAAAAACCACATCATAAATTACATTGGTTTGCTCAAATTGACGGGCAGACATTGCCGGATAAAACATGATTTCTGGAAAAATAGATCGCAATGTCTTATCCATAATTCGAATAATGGATAAACTACCAGAACAAACAATAACGGCTTTAATAGGAGAATTAAAATTCTCATTTATCTCGATTAAATGACCACCAAAAAACAATGCTATCAGCATACTTTCATTATCAGGAATCTTATTACCAATAACATCTTCTAAGGGTTTTAAAGATTGTTTTACAAAAAAGTGAATAATATTGAACTCACTATCAATTTCATCAAATGCGTCCGTATAATCAGAAGCTAATTTATATTTGATTCGATAATAGGCGGGCTTAATATGTGCATAAAGCTTTTCCAATAAGAGTTCTTTATTTTGTAAAACAACGACAGCATTTTTTTCGAATTCATTAATAATTTTGACTAATGCATCACGTAATTCTTGTTTATATTTATTAGTTGGCTTAGAGGTTTGTAATTGTTCTAAAAGTACGTTCGAAATCAATAATTGAAGGGTAATATAAAATCTTTCTGGTTGAGGGATATTATTTCGATTACCAATAAGGATTTCAGTCGCGTTATATTCTCGTGTATCTGATAATTCTTTATAATCTATTAAAAAATCAGCTGTAATGATCCAATTTTTTTCAATTCGCCTAAAAATTGTTTCTAATATGTAAGGTAAAACCCGCATTTTTTTGTCAATAAAGCGGATTTTTAATTGTTCCTCAACTTGTTCTAAACTTTGACGATGTTTTTTGATGGTGTCTGTATTTATACCAGTGAATTCACTAACAGCTAATTCACCGCAAAAACTGTCCATGATATGTTCAAGTGCATGAATAAAAGCAGTACGAATTCGCCACTCATCACCTTTAATTTGATAACCTTTTTTTCGAAAATAACAAATATCTAATTTATATTTAATTAAAGTATTTTGTGCTAGTTTTAAATCACTTAAAACAGTATTTTTACTTACTGATAAACCAAAAATAAAATGATTGAGTGATAGTTTTTCATTACTCGCAACTAACATTAAGATGATTAAATTAATGCGTTCTTTTTCAGAAGGAATGTAGCGTTGTTTCGCTTTTTCTTGAGGTTTTAAATCTGAAACTAATTGAAATAAATCAGGTTCAACAACAAATTGACCATTTGAACTTCGGTGTATTTTTGGATAAGTTTGCCTTTCTAACCAGCTATTAATTTTATTGAAACTATAATCAATTTGCCTTCTGGTTAAATTCAATCTTGCCTGCAAATCCATGCTAGTTATATTGAGATGAGACAAAATCTCTTTCAGCAATATAGCACTTCGTTCATCTAAATACATGTGTCATCCTCCACATATTTGTTAATAAAAAGTCTAAAGTAGCTTGAAATAAAGTGATAATTGTTTTGGGTCCAATGTGTGGTATTTTGATTGTGCCAAGATGGGAGAAAAATATCTAACCTTATAAAAAATATTAAGTTATAAAAAGAATGTTATAAATTGGTTATGGAGTTATTAGCGACAAAAGTAATAGATAAAGGGGGATTTAAGAATTGGGATCTAAAAAATATAAAATAGAAATATAAAAAAACTTCGCTAAAGTTATTAGCGAAGTTTTATTTTGTTAATGAAACTATGATTTATTTCAATAGACTTTTGGCTTGATTTAAAACATTTTCAACCGTGAAACCAAACTTAGCAAATAGTTGTTCTGCTGGGCCTGATTCACCGAAGGTTGTCATGCCAATGATTTTGCCGTTTAAACCGACATATTTAAACCAATAGTCACTAATACCAGCTTCGATAGCGATGCGAGCTGTTACTGAAGATGGTAATACTGATTCTCTATAAGCTTGATCTTGCTTATCAAATGCATCAGTTGATGGCATTGAAACAACTCTTACTTTTCTACCTGCTTCGGTTAATTTGTGATAAGCCTCAACAGCTAGCTCAACTTCTGAACCTGTTGCAATAAGGATAAGTTCTGGCGTACCGCTACAATCATTTAAGGTATAACCACCACGGTAAACATTAGCTAATTGCTCAGCTGTACGCTCTTGTTGTTTAAGATTTTGTCTTGAGAAGATAAGTGCAGTTGGACCATCTTTTCGTTCAACCGCATATTGCCAAGCAATGGCTGATTCAACCTGGTCACAAGGACGCCAAGTACTTACATTTGGTGTCACGCGTAAGCTTGCCATTTGTTCTACTGGTTGGTGTGTTGGGCCGTCTTCACCCAATCCAATTGAGTCATGAGTATAAACGAATAAAGAACGAATCTTCATTAATGCTGCCATACGTACTGCATTTCTAGCATATTCCATAAACATCAAGAAGGTTGCACCATAAGGAATAAAGCCACCATGTAAAGAAATACCATTCATAATTGCTGACATACCAAACTCACGCACACCATAATGAATATAGTTACCAGCAGGGTTGGCTAAAATTTCTTTAGAACCAGACCACATGGTTAAATTACTTGGCGCTAAGTCAGCAGAACCACCTAAGAATTCAGTTAATACTGGAGCAAATGCTTCAATTGCATTTTGTGACGCTTTACGAGTTGCAATTGTTGCTGGATTTGCTTGTAATTTATTAACAAAATCTTTGGCTGTTTGTTGCCAATTACTTGGTAAGTCGCCATTCATACGGCGTTTAAATTCTTTCGCTAAATCAGGATAAGCTTTAGCATAGGCATCAAAACGAGCATTCCATTCATCTTCACGTTGTTTACCTTTAGCTTTTGCATCCCATGCATCATAATATTCTTTTGGAATTTCAAATGCAGGATGAGACCAACCTAATGCTTTACGTGTTGCTTCAATTTCAGCATCACCAAGAGGAGCCCCGTGACTTTCATGGCTACCGGCTTTATTAGGCGAACCAAAACCGATGACAGTTTTACACATTAATAATGATGGTTTATCAGTTACAGCTTGTGCTTGTTCGATAGCTTCAGCTAACGCTTTCGCATCATGTCCATCAATACCGCGAATCACATGCCATCCATAAGCTTCAAAACGTTTAGCAGTATCATCAGTAAACCAACCTTCAACTTCACCATCGATTGAAATACCATTATCATCGTAAAAAGCGATAAGTTTGCCTAATTTAAGGGTTCCCGCTAAAGAACAAACTTCATGAGAGATCCCTTCCATCATACAGCCATCACCCATAAATACATAAGTATTGTGGTCAACAATTGTATGGCCAGACTTATTAAATTGAGCAGCTAATGTTCTTTCAGCTATTGCCATACCCACTGCATTAGCAATACCTTGACCAAGTGGACCTGTTGTGGTTTCAACACCTGGAACATGACCAAATTCAGGGTGACCTGCTGTTTTAGCATTTAATTGACGAAAGTTTTTTAAATCATCAAGCGTTACGTTATAACCAGTCAAATGTAACAAGCTATAGATTAACATTGACGCATGACCGTTGGATAACACAAATCGGTCACGATCTGCCCAATTTGGATTGGTTGGATTATGTTTTAAAAATCCACGCCAAAGTACTTCAGCCATATCAGCCATCCCCATTGGTGCACCTGGATGACCTGATTTTGCCTTTTGCACGCCATCCATACTTAATGCTCTTATCGCATTTGCTAATTCGCGGTGGGATAGTGTGGTTGCATTCATGATAATGATCTCCAAAAAATATTTAATAATTCATTGATAGTCTGCGATCAGCAGACAAATAAAACAGGTTTGTAACAAAATTAAAAAGGGGAACTATCTCCCCTTTTATTAATAATTAAAGCAGTGCCCCGATCATATCTTCTAGTTTACCTTGATCGACCGCAAAGGCTCGAATTCCTTCAGCTAATTTCTCAACTGCCATTGCATCACTATTATGTTGCCATCTAAACTCAGCTTCAGTCATTAACGATGGACGCTCTACAATTGTTTGATTCGGATTCAATTTGCGTTCTACTGGCGAATTTGATTGTTGCATTTCCGCTAATAAATTTGGTGAAATGGTCAAACGATCACAACCCGCTAACGCTAATATTTGATCAACTTTACGGAAACTTGCTCCCATCACAATTGTTTTATAACCATGCTGTTTATAATAGTTATAAATATTACGAACAGATACTACGCCCGGATCTTGATCGGCAACATAAGGTTCTATTGGTTTCTTTGCTTGATACCAGTCATAAATACGTCCAACAAATGGTGAGATTAGAAATGCATTAACTTCTGCACAAGCTCGCGCTTGAGCAAAGGAAAACAGTAAAGTTAAATTACAGTTAATACCTTCTTTCTCTAAAACTTCCGCTGCTTTAATTCCTTCCCAAGTTGAAGCGATTTTGATTAGAATTCGCGATTTATCAATGCCTTTTTGTTTATATAAATCGATAATTTTCCTAGCTTTTTCAATACATCCCTGTTTATCAAACGACAATCTAGCATCGACTTCGGTTGAAATTCGACCTGGAACTGTTTTTAGAATTTCGGCGCCTATATTCACCGCAACTTGATCACAAGCATTAACTAATTGTTGTTCTTTACTGCCACCTAATTTTTTAGCAGTATCAACAGCTGAATCAATTAAAGAACGATATTGAGGAAGTTGAGCTGCTTTTAACACAAGCGATGGATTCGTCGTTGCATCTTCTGGAGAAAACTGTTTAATCGAATCAATATCACCTGTGTCGGCAACCACGACAGTTAATTTTTTAAATTCATCTAATTGGCTCATACTTCAAATTCCTCTACTACATGTTTTTTAAACATAATTATAATAACATTTATTAAGTAATAAAACGACAGGATAAAGTCGTTTCAGTTCAGGCTATTTTTATCAAAAATAGTATAAAAACAAAGCAAAATTAAAAGTTAGCAAGCTCAAGCAAGCTAAATTTAAGCGTAATTCAACAACTCGTTACTTTAAAACTCATCATAATAAAAAACGTTCTACTTCTTCAGCAAATAGACCACTTTTAAATTATGATTTTTATCTCAGTTGAATCAATTTTTAGCAAATTCAACCCTTTTCCATCCATTGCCATAATGTGATCACTATTTTTCACGGCGGATAATCTATCACGGCATTATACTGTATGTATTTCATGACCTTATTTAAGCAATGTAACCTAAAATACTGTTTTAATATTCTACAATGCTTTGTCTCACTTTACATAAAGCATCATCTGCACCAATAGCTTCATGTTTTATATTTTGTGTTTCATCACACCAAAATGAACATGCGTTCATATTAATATCATTTGTTACTTTGAGGTATAAATAAATTCAATTTTGTGATGTAAGTCTCGAAAAAAGATATTGAATAAAAAATATATTGACCTTTTTATTTAAAAGATAACAAAAATAGGCAAAAATAAGCGGTTAAATTTTTAAAAAAGTGACAGGGTTTAATCAAAGGTTAAAGATTAATACATTTGATACATTTAGTCTATTTAAGGCTGGTTAACCTGATTTAATTAAGATTGTTAAAAGAAGATAAATTACTGAACCCAAACATAATTGGGATAAACGACTAAATTACAACTAATACATGCAGAACACTGCTTACCAGCACAAGTTAATAAATTATTATTTACTAATTTAATGACTCCTTTATTTACCCAAAAATCAAGCATCGGTTCAACGGCGCTTTCAGGCAAACGAAAGTGACGAGCCACATCTAGCAAATTGGCTCGCCCTCGTAATTGAACATAATCTCGGATTGATGTTATCAGCATAAAAATTAAAGTCTATTATTCACAACAAGCCGATTTATTGTGTGAGCGTGGTTTAGGTAACTGATAATGATTAAAGCATGGCAGATTCCCAAGTTTACGCATTACAACAAAAGTCAGAATAATAAATACCCCTATACCAGTTAGCCAATATGGTGCAAATGTTGAATGACCTAATAAACTAAATTGGTAATAAATCGTTGCACATAACCACCCAATAACAAATGTCCAAACTGCGACAAAGATCATCCATTTTAGCCCTACCTCACGATAAATGGTGCCTAATGCTGCTGCACACGGTGTGTATAGTAGAATAAAAATGAGATAAGCAATGGCAGAAGTTGAAGTAATGAAAGAATTGCTTATTTTAGTTATCGTAATTGAATCAACAGATAATTCATCTTGTCGGCTATCTTGATTAACGAGCCCGAGTGGATCGCCAATTGAGTTTGCTAAATCAATAAGATGAGCAGGAATCGTGGAAAAAGCTGACTTAATTCCACCATAAAATGAAAACTCTTCTTGCTCATGATGATCCATTGAATAGAGTGAATTTAAAGTTGCAACCACTGATTCTTTGGCAAAAATTCCGGTAAAAATACCCACGGTAGCTGGCCAATTTTGTTTATCAATCCCCATGGGTGTAAAAGCTGGCGTCACTTTTTGGCCAATAACAGATAGCATAGAGTCATTTGAATTTTCATGCCCAAACGAACCATCAACACCCCATGAGTTTAATATGCTAAGTACTGTCACCATCACTACGATTGCTTTACCTGCTCGTAAAACAAAGCTTTTTAGCCGTTGGCAAGTTATTCGCAACATACTGCGTAAAGTCGGAATACGATAGACCGGCATTTCCATAATAAATGGTGTTAATTCGCCTTGTAGCAAAGTATTTTTTAAGACAAAACCGGTCAGCATCGCCACAAAAATACCAAGTAAATACAACATAAAAACCACAACCGATGCATAATTAGGAAAGAATATCACAGCAAACAATGCATAAACTGGCAAACGTGCACTACAAGACATAAAAGGAATTAGACAAATAGATAAGAGACGATCACGTGGGCTATCTAATGTTCTTGTCCCCATAATAGCTGGCACGCCACAACCAAATCCCATTAACATTGGTACAAAGGCTTTACCGGGTAGTCCGATACATCGCATAAAACGATCTACAATCATCGCAGCTCGAGCTAAATAACCTGAATCTTCCAAAAAAGATAAAACAAAAAACATCGCCGCAATAACTGGAATAAATGTTGATACAGTCGTAATCCCATTACCAAGCCCGTCAGCTAAAATAACCGTTAACCAAGTTGGCGCATGTAGCATATTTAAAAGGTAATTAAAGCCATCAACAAAAATCGTACTAAAAATACCTTCAAAAAAATCAACAAAAACCGAACCAAAATTAATCGCAACCAAAAACATGGCATACATTGCAAACAAAAAGAATGGAATCCCAGTAAAACGTCCTAAAGCTAATTTATCCAATTTTTCAGTAAGATTTAAGCTGGCCTCACGAGGTTTATCGACCACCATTTTGCAAACCATATCAATCGTATCGTAACGTATAGAGGCTAAGGCTACATCAACTTGATAATCAAAATTAATCGATACCAAACGACGACAAGTCTCTAACTTCTCATTTTCAACTAAATCAAATGAGGGATCAGAACCATTAAGCAATGCTTCTATTAATTGCCACCGGTTAAATTGATGGATTTTGCTCGTCACGGGTAATTCATCCAAATAGCGATTAAAGATCACTTTTGAATCCCAATTTAAGGTATCTATTGTCGGTTTTGCTATTTTCAGATCTAGAGTGCTAATTTGTATTTGCTGATAAAATTGTGTTAATCCCGTCTTTTGCGTAGATGAGATAGCCACAACTGGGCAACCTAATAGTTTCGAGAGTTTAGCGATATTTAACTTTTCCCCCATCGCTGTAAGTGCATCAACCATATTAAGCACAATTATCATCGGTACTTGCATATCAATTAGCTGAAAAGTTAAATACAAGCTACGTTGCAAATTGGTTGCATCAATAACATTAACAATCAAACTGTCTTTGTCTGTTAACAAAAACTGACGTGTAATAAATTCATCTTGAGCGGTTGAATCTGACTCAATGGAATAAGTTCCAGGCAAATCAACAACATCATACTGTGTATTTTGATAATCAAATGAGCCTGACTTATGCTCAACCGTCACACCAGGCCAATTACCAACACGCTGCTTTGAGCCAGTTAACAAATTAAATAAAGTGGTTTTACCACAATTGGGATTACCAATTAACGCAATTTTCATGCAACTACCTCAACTTCGATGGCTGCGGCTTCTCGACGACGCAAACAGAGCAAAAAACCGCGAAGGCTTATTTCAATCGGATCACCTAGCGGTGCGATTCGCAATACCTTCAATTTACATCCAGGCGTCATCCCCATAGCTAAAAGTTTGCGACGAAAAGGTAAAGAGTCAGGTAACAGACGTTTAACAACAGCCTCATGCCCTATAGAAAGGTGTTCAAGCGTAAATATCATACTTCCTATCAAATACGGTTGTATTTCAATAAATGGCGACATTTTAAAAGATAATCATTCGCATTTTTAGTGTTTAACTGCGAACAAATCGCAAAGAACATCTAAAATAAGTGAAAACAATTGAATTTATAGGCAAATTAGAAGATAACCCTGACAAAAGTTGATAATTCAAGGCTCAAAAACCCCGCTCCTCAACTTTTTTTGGCATTAGAAAAGCGCTTTTCTACAAATCTCTTCAAAATCGTTTTTAAGTTTTTATTAAGATGCTTGATAGCCATTATAGGGTGATAAATCATCATTCTTGGACCAGAATAACGCATGACTTCTTTTATTCGCTGTTTGTAGTCTTTACGGTAACAATGTTTTAAACAGAGTTCGCAGGTAGTTTTAGACTCGCCAAATCGGCACATAGTCAATCGTTGCATAGCGTACTGTAATAAATCATTACACTCATCGCATAACTGGTTTTTTGAGGTGTGGTGTTTTTGGTGACAATAAAGATATATCATCACTTTTACTGTGTTTTTTTCCTGATTTATTTTGGGGCCAGTGTTGTTTGCAACCATAATTAAATATATATCGGTCAAAAAGATGCTAGAATACTAAATTAATTAGTATGATCACAAGGATTTTGGTTAATGGCAAGAATTATCAACAAAGATACTACTGTTTGTATGTCACTTTCAGCTAGACCAAGTAATTTTGGTACTCGCTTTCATAATTATTTATATGAAAAATTGGATCTAAATTATATCTATAAAGCCTTCACCACCAATAATTTGAAAGATGCAATTTATGGCATTAAAGCATTATCTATTCGTGGTTGTGCAATTTCGATGCCTTATAAGCAAGCTTGTATAGAATTTATTGATGAATTAGATGTATCAGTACAATCCATTCAAGCAGTGAATACGATCGTTAATACCGACCACTATTTAAAAGCGTATAACACCGACTATATTGCTGTAGAAAAACTAATTAAGGCCAATCATATTAACAACAACATGCCATTTGTTTTAAAAGGCAGTGGAGGCATGGCTAATGCGGTAATTGGCGCTTTTTATGATGCTGGTTTTAAACATGGGATTGTATGTGCCCGAAATCAGATTAAAGGCGAAGCTTTAGCTGAGCGTTACAATTATAAATGGGTTAAGGATGAATCAACCATTACGCCAGAACAAGCAAAATTAATTATTAATGTGACCCCTATTGGTATGCAAGGTGGCGTTGAAGCAGATCAACTAGCATTCAGTGAAGCCCTGATTAATCATGCCGATATTGTATTTGATGTGGTCGCCCTACCAATTGAAACACCACTAATTAATTATGCAAAAAAATTAAATAAAACTGTCATTACCGGTGCAGATGTTGTTGTGTTACAAGCCGTTGAACAATTTATTTTGTACACCGGTGTTACGCCTAGCGATGAACTCATCAATCAAGCTGCTGAGTTTGCCAGACAAGGTTAATCTCATTGATAACATAATTTGTAAAGCACACGCTAAAAAATCTCTTGATTCGGACGTTTATTCCTTAATGAAATACAGGTTAAAACGTCCAAACTTACCTAAAATCTGTTTAATAGAAAAACTCGAAGCCCCCTTTTTTACTCCAAAAAAAGTTGAGGAGCGGGGTTTTTGATGTTTGCAAACCTTCTATAAAATATCATTAATTAAAAATAGAGAGTAAAATGCTTACTAAACGTTTTACCTACTCGATTGATATCAACCAAGTTTGGCATAGCGCTTCGCCCTCTTTTTTGCTGGTTAACAGCAGCAACTGATAGATTTGCAAATAATAGGGTCTTTTCTAATGGCCAATCATAACTAATGCCGTAAGCAAAAGCGCCCTGAAAAATGTCACTTTCGGTCATCTTATCAATCGGTTGGTTTTTAAAACCGGGAATAATGATGACTTCTTGACGATCAAGATATGCACTCCCCTTTTCACCCATGCGGATGATGACTTTACCGCTAGTTAAACTACGCAATTTTTTAAATGCGTCTTTAATTGTTTTCTTATCACTAAAGGATTTTATTTTTAAAAATGCACATGCAAATTGTTCAGTTACAATGACATAATCTGCATGTTGAGCTAGGTACAGACTCGAATCAGACAGACTATCTATACTCATAATAACTTTCGTTTTAGGTAAATTCTTGATGATATATTCACTTAATTCGGCTTCATATCCATCCACTAAAATAACAATATTGTAGCCACGAATGGTTTGCATAAAGTGATTGAGTTTATTTTTTTCATCATCAGTTAATTTTGGTGGCGTGGTTAATCGGTGCGATATAATGGTTTGCATTCCGGTTTGTTCATCAATGGTGATTGCTTCTAATGGGGTGATCATGTTTTCTGAAAAAATAAATTGCTCAGTATTCACGCCTGCATCAGTAAGTTCAGAAACAATCTGATTACCATAGGAATCATTATTTAAATGACTAATGTGATAAATAGCTTCGCCCCAAAGTGCGAGCAAATAAGCCGTATTAGCACAAGAACCACCTCCACAACGGACTATATTATCTGGCGGGATAACACCGTTTTTTTCTAAATTAGGTGAAGTAAAACAAACTAGATCTAAACAAGCAAAACCTACGGTAAGAATTGTCATCATTTAGCCTCAATAAATGGATTAATTTAAAAAAACTAAAAATTGAAAATTTTTGACTTAACTTTGTTCGACTTGATTTAAATAATTATGCCAGCGTTCAAACTGCTAGAGAGAAAATGAAAAGCAATAAGGGAATCTACTTATTGCTTTTAGAAAAACGATGCCTCAAAAAGGCTTTATCATATAAAACTATAATATATTATTATAGAACAACCCGTTTAAGGATTCATTTTATGCTAAGTGAATTTTTTAAGTTTAGTAAGCATAAAACTTGAATTTTGTGACATAAGTCTCAAATATAGTCCTTTTATCACTAAATATCAAATTCAAATGTACATAAAATCATCAGCAAAGACGGTTTAGGTTTATCACTGATGATGAATGCTTTCTCTTTAAATAATGATTTATCTTAAAAAACAGCAATTTTACATGGTCTGTTTTAATTTGTTGTAGACCTCTAAAAGTTTTTGATGCATCACAAATTGATCCATTGGATGATTATGCTCATTGCTAATCAAATCAACGAGGCCAAAAAACTGTTTTTTGCCTGTTGCATATTGCCACATTTCGTCAACGCAAGTTTTTCCATACATTTTATTGAATGCATTTTGGTAATCACTAAACTGGTTTTCGCCTCGTTCAATAATAAAATTCACTAAGGTTTGCAAACAACGATAAGCATGGTTACGTTCAGGCGTAAAGATGGATTCGTTCATTTCAACCGTCCAATCGATCCACAATTTTGCTTGCGGTAAATCACCAGCGGCTAATGCCAGCATAGCTTTTAATTCACCAATTCGTAAAGTCAGCCATGCATTATCTTTACCTGTTGCAATGCCAAGCAGTTCACGAACACGAGCAAAATCATCTAAACCTTCATCATCGAACTGTTCAATAATTGCCAGCAACTCTTTTGCTGTTCGCTTTTGATGAGGAAGCGATAAGATCAATTCGCGTAAATGGATCGCCATATTATTGTTTGCGATCAATAGATCTTCAGGTGGATAGATTTCTGACATGCCGACAGCTAAAATACGGCAAGCATAAACCCCAAGATGTTGGTAATCCATGATCAGGACTTCAATTTGATGACGATTAAAAATTGCCATTAAATTGGCAAATTCTTGCTCTGTCGATCCTGAAAAATCCCAATCTACAAATTCATAATCCGGTTTTTCATTAAACAGATCCCACGAGATTAAGCCACTTGAATCAATAAAATGCGTTTCTAAGTTGCTTAAATCAGCAACATCATCATTATCAAAACTTGGTGGTGAAAACACATCCAAATCTTTAAGACTTCGGCCTTGTAAGAGTTCGGTAACGGTTCGCTCAAGCGCCACACCAAAATTAGGGTGTGCACCGAAAGAGGCATAACAAGTACCATTTTGAGGATTAAATAAAACAACACAAATAACGGGGAATTCGCCACCTAATGAGCCATCAAAGCAGTAAATCGGGAAGCCTTCGTTTTCTAGAGCGTCGATTGCAGCTAATACTGCTGGATAACGATTGAGTACTTCGACAGGTATGGTTGGCAGACTGATTGCCTCAGTAATAATTCTATTTTTTGTGTAACGTTCGAATATTTCTGACAGACCTTGTACTCGTGCTTCGTTTGGAGTATTGCCTGCTGACATTCCATTAGAAGCATATAAGTTAGCTATTAAGTTAACCGGTACATAGATGGTTTGACCATCGGATTGTTGTACAAACGGTAAAGCACAAATCCCACGTTCACCATTACTTGACTGTAAATCAATTAAATCAGTAGCAGTTAATTCATGATCCGGATCATAAAACTTGAGTAATTTTGGCGATAATAATCCTTTAGGTAAGCTATTATCTTTCGGTATCGTAAACCATTTTTCAGTTGGATAATGAACAAATTCACTATTGGCAGCTTTTTCACCTAAATAAAAATCAGAAAAAAAGTAATTGGTTGAAAGCCTTTCAAAATACTCACCAAGAGCAGAAGCTAATGCCGCTTTTTTGCTGGCGCCTTTACCGTTGGCAAAACAGAGTGGACATTTAGTATTTTGAATATGTACCGACCATACGTTAGGTACAGGATTAAGCCAAGATGCTTCTTTAACAACTAAGTCAAATTTTTCCAATTGTTGTTGAAAATAGTTAATCGAATCTTCAAGTGCTGCATCTTTACCGGGGATAAATGTTTTCATTAAAAAACCTTTTTAATATAGCTTGAACAATTTATTTATCATTAAGTTCACTTAATGGCCATCTTGGTTTGACTTCTATTGCCAGATCAGCAAATTGTGAGGATTTAAGATGGATCATACCTGCATAAGCAATCATCGCACCATTATCTGTACAAAATTCTAATCTCGGATAATATACCTGCCCTTTTCGCTCAGCCATTAGTTGAGCTAATTTACGACGTAACGTTTTATTGGCGCTAACACCACCAGCGATAACTAAACGATTAAAACCGGTGAGATCTAAAGCTCGACGTGATTTAATTAACAACGTATCGACTAATGCATCTTCAAATGCTCTAGCAATATCCGCTTTGCTTTGCTCGTCAAGGTCTTGCCCTTGTTGATGAATAGTATTTGCTGCGGCCGTTTTTAGACCGGAAAAACTAAAATCTAAACCCGGTCTATCTGTCATCGGTCTTGGAAAATGAAAACGTGACGCATCGCCTTGCTCAGCAAGTTTAGATAATTTAGCGCCACCAGGATAATCCAATCCTAATAATTTTGCTGTTTTATCGAACGCTTCACCTGCAGCATCATCAATCGATTCGCCAAGTAACTCATATTCGCCAACACCAGTAACTTTAATTAATTGAGTATGACCACCGGAAACGAGTAAAGCAACAAAAGGAAACTCGGGCGGATTATCTTCTAACATCGGCGCGAGTAAATGGCCTTCCATATGGTGCACCGCAACCCCAGGCACATTCCAAGCATAAGCAAGCGAGCGACCGATAGAAGCACCAACCATTAATGCACCAATTAACCCAGGCCCAGCGGTATAAGCCACGCCGTCAATATCACTGGGTTTTAAATTTGCTTCTTTCAATGCAGCTTGAATGAGCGGTACCGTCTTACGAATATGATCGCGCGAAGCGAGCTCAGGTACGACGCCACCATAATCAGCATGTAATTTGATTTGTGAATAGAGTTGATTGGCGATAAGACCTTGCTTGTCATCATAAATAGCAATCCCCGTCTCATCGCACGAGGTTTCAATGCCTAAAATCTTCATTAATGTTTACTCATCAGATCAGAAATTTCGTCTTCACTCCAAAGATCTTGTTCAGAAAGTTCTTTATCAGCGATGCGATGTTCTTCTGTGGCCCAATCGCCTAAATCAATCAATTGGCAACGTTTACTACAAAACGGACGATATGGACTTTTTTCAGACCATTCAACATCTTTTTGGCAGGTAGGGCATTTTACAATGGTATTTTTATTCATTTAAACGCTCTTAAATTCTATTGGACTAACAACATGCAAGTTCAAATTCGATTGCATCAATATTGTTATTATCGCCAGCATAAAGGGGTAAAAAACGAATACTATAACGAGACATGTGACCGGATACTTGAGGATAAACATTTTTATCCAAAGCAACACGAATTCGAATCAAACTCACATCACCATTGGTTTCTTGGAAGAAATTGTTGGTACAAGTGAAAAGACTAAATTCGCCTAATTGTCGAATAAATTGTAAACAAGCTTTCAAAGGCTCATCAAGTACCGCAATATGTTTTAACCACTCATCAACTTGTGAATTGCGTTTTTCTTGTGTTTGATTTAACCATAAATGAAATGATGGTAAATCAAAACTACAACATCCACCTGGGATCATCAAACGCTGACGAATTGCCGTAATAAAACGGTCATCTTTCAAAGCTTGTCCTAAGCGTAAACTCGAATTAAACTTTGTTAAAAAAAGATCATATTTTTTAAGCATATCGCCAAGTAACTCTTTGTCTACACCATCAAGTTCAATCCAAGATAGTATTTTCTGTTTTTGAGCTTCGATCTCTTTAATTAAATCGCCTTTAACATCATTACGCTCAACGATTTCTAATAACTCTGATAATGCATGAAAAAACAATAATGCATTATTTTGTGAGAAATGGCGATGTAAATGTAATTGTTTAAGTAAAAACTCGATCCGTAACCAAGTACGCATTCTTTCATTTAATGGATGTTCGAAAATTATGTTATTCATAGCTATTCTTAACTTTTAAGTTATGTAGATATTGCTTATGCAAGTTATCTACTTGAATTTTCAGTGACTCTAAATCACCATCATTCACAATAATATCATCGGCAAAGGCTAAACGATCGGTCAAACAAACCTGTGTTGCAACCATTTTTTTTGCCAATGACTCACTAATTCTATCTCGATTAATCAGGCGTTCTAATTGTAACGCTTCTGGAATATCAATCATCAAAACGCGATCAGCCAACTGGTGTAAATTGTTCTCAATTAATAAAGGCACCACCCATATCACATAAGGTTTGGTTTGCTGAGCAAACTGTTTTTGCGTCTCTTGTGCAATAATCGGGTGCAATAAATTATTTAACCATAACCGTTCATGATCATTGTTAAAAATGATCTCTCTTAATTGACTACGGTCTAATTCACCATTTTCTAACAAGATTTCTTGGCTAAAATGTTTAGTAATTTGCTCCAAAGCAGGCGTACCTACTTCAACCACTTGGCGAGCAATAATGTCAGCATCAATAATTGGAACGCCTAATTGAGCAAATAGATGGGCAATGGTACTTTTACCACTTGCAATGCCTCCACTAAGGGCAACAATATAAGACATAAATCAAATTCCAACTAAAATGACTATATTAAGGGATTATATCATACAACTGGGCAACAGAATATATCGCATCTATCCCTAAAATAATTTTAATAATTGCCCGCAAAAGGCCCCACATAAAACATTTAAATCATCTTTGTCAGAATATCATCAATAACGCATTTTGATGAAAAAATGCCACCATATTTTGTGATTTAGATCAAAAATAATACTTTTTGTGGATTTTTTAATGTCCAATATCAAAAAAATTAGATAAAACAGTTGTTTTGTTCGTATAGCTGTATATAATCACATGTATCTGTATATAAAAACAGGAATAAACCATGAGACCATTAACCGAACGCCAACAACAAATTTATGATTTAATTAAAGAAAACATTCAAACAACCGGTATGCCACCGACTCGAGCTGAAATTGCCCAAAAATTAGGATTTCGATCCGCCAATGCAGCTGAAGAACATTTAAAAGCATTAGCTAAAAAAGGGGCGATTGAGATGATAGCTGGCTCATCTCGTGGAATTCGTTTATTACTTGAACAACCAGATGACGCATCCGATTTTGAAGGCATCCCTTTAATTGGTAAAGTAGCTGCTGGCTCACCAATTTTGGCACAAGAACATATCGAAAGCCATTATCAAATGTCACCAGCATTATTCAAACCACAAGCTGACTTTTTATTGAGAGTACAAGGCATGTCAATGAAGGATATTGGTATTTTAGATGGTGATTTACTTGCCGTTCACAAAACTCAAGATGTAAAAAACGGCCAAGTGGTTGTTGCTCGCATTGATGATGAGGTCACCGTAAAACGATTATCGCAAAAAGGAAGACATGTAAAACTTCTAGCGGAAAATCCTGAATTTGCGCCAATCGATGTTGATTTAGAGCAACAAAATTTTGCCATTGAAGGTATCGCGGTTGGTATTATTCGTAATGGTTCATGGATGTAATCTTAAAGTTAGTATAAAATATCCAATAATTGTTGCTTAGGAGATAACAATATGTGGTTATTTTGGGTATATGAATTTTTAGGATTTGTTGGCGTTATATTATTAGTCTTCGCTTACTGTCGTATTCGTAAGCAAGGATTTTGGTCTTTTTTGTGGCACAATTTAAAATGGATTTCGATTGCCGTAGTTTGTGTTTGGTTACTAATAGCACTCATTTGTCGAAATGATTTATACAGCGCTGCAAAATGTTATTTCCGAGGTGAAAGTATGCACGCTAACACCAAATATTCTATTTTTTGGAGTGAGTGCCAGATCGAAACTTCAAACGGTAACTTTTTACCAATTGACCGCACCCGAGCACTGCCTGGCGCCAAAGATGGTGGTGATAGTCATGGTGACGGAGTGCCTGCTGATGATTTAATCATCAATTAAATTGGTTGATTCTAAAAACAGGCAATGCAAAACGTTGCCTGTTTTTTTATTTGGTAAAATTCTATTTGATTGACTTTATTTATACCACTTTTTCATTAACCCGCATGTAAGCTAAGCAATGTTTTTCAAGTTGTTTAAAGCCAAAAATCAGAACAAAACTCACACACAAATAGATCACCGCTGCAATCCCAAAGGCATGAAATGGTTGATAGGTTTCAGCATAAATATCACGGGCAATCTTCATCACATCTTGAACCGTCACAGTAAAAGCTAATGCGGTTGAGTGCAACATAAAAATCACTTCATTGCTATAAGCAGGCAATGCAATTCGAAAAGCTCTTGGTAAAATAATATAGCGATACAATTGCCAGCGATTAAAACCAAGTGCGGTAGCGGCCTGAATTTCACCACTTGGTACATTACGAATCGCACCAGCAAAAACCTCAGTAGTGTACGCGCAAGTATTGAGTGTAAAAGCTAAAATAGTACAATTTAATCCACTTTGGAAAAAGTCACTTAAATACTTATGTTCGCTAACAAAACTCAATGTATATATGCCGGTATAGATAATCAATAACTGCACATAAAGTGGCGTCCCACGAAAAACATAAGTAAACAAACAAATCGGCCATTTAATGAAGACATGGTTAGCATTTCGCCCCACCGCTAACACTAATGCTAAAATCCCACCCAATGACACAGACAAAATCAAGATCCAAAGCGTCATTGCCAGACCTGTAATATGGTAGCCATCCGACCATAATAGAGCTTTCCAGTAATCTTGAATGATTTCTAACATAATATGGCTCGATTATAATTTTGCTTTAGTGACACCGGCGGAATAATGTTTCTCAAGCCACCATAAAACAACATTAGATATAGAAGTAAAAAATAGATAAAACGCTCCGGCTAGTAAGGCAAAAAATAGCGGTTGATAGGTTGCCTCGCCAGCGGTTTTGGTTGCTTTTACTAGATCGAACAATCCTAATAATGATACAAGTGCCGTGGCTTTTAAAATGACTAACCAATTATTAGCAACTCCGGGAAGAGCATAACGCATCATCAAAGGAAATCGTACATAGATAAAAACTTGACGCTTATTTAAGCCTAATGCAGTAGCAGCATCAATTAATGTTTTGGGAACCGATTGAAAAGCACCGCGGAAGGTTTCGGTAAAATAAGCACCGTAGATAAATCCTAAGGTTATAATACCTGCCACAAAAGGATTGATTTCGATCATATCAGCTTCAAAAAAATCAGTAATGCTGTTTAACAAAAATTGCAAACCGAAAAAGATCAGCATCATCAAAACTAAATCAGGCACACCGCGAATTAATGAGGTATAAGCCTGACAAAGTAGTTGCAAAATAGGCTTTTGAGATAATTTGCCAAGAGCACAAACTACCCCCATCATTATGGCAAGAATTAGCGAACAAATCGCTAATTCAATTGTAACTAGTGCACCTTGTAATATTAATGAACTATAGCCTTGCATATAATTTATTTTTTATTGCCATAAACGCTAAAATCAAAATACTTATCATTGATTTTCTTATAGGTACCATCATTTAAAATTTCAACAAGTGCCTGATTAAACGCTTCACGTAGCTCATCATCCTTTTTACGGAATCCTAGCCCAACACCAACATCAAAATAGCCTTTATCACTAAGCACATCACCAGCGAACGCAAAGTCTTTACCTTGAGGCTGTTTTAAAAAGGCATAGCTACCAGTAACCTCATCTTGCAATGCCGCATCTAAACGCCCCGCTGCTAAATCCGAAAACACTTGTAACTGATTTTGATATGGCACAATCACTACACCATTTGGGCGCCACTTATCATTAGCAAAATGCTCTTGAGAAGTCCCCTGCTCAACGCCAACCCGCTTACCTTTTAATGACTCAATGGTTGGTAACAAATCAGAGCCTTTTTTTGCGATTAAGCGAGAATTAGTAATAAAAATTTCGTCGGAAAAAGCTATCTGTTTTTTACGTTTTTCCGTCATCATCAATGAAGAGGATATCATGTCGATTTTGCGTGACAATAAAGAGGGAATTAACGCATCAAAATCAGTAGTTTGAAACTCACATTTGATCTTAGCTTTTTCACAAAGTGCTTTGGTGATTTCGATATTAAAGCCACTGATTTCACCATTTTTATCAATAAAATCAAACGGCGCGTAGGATGTATCCGACCCAATTTTAATCGATTCAGGCACTTTGGCTTGAATTGTCCAAGCACAAGTTAACAACATCGCTACCGAGGCAATTTTAAATAGACGCTTCATGATTTAATCCTATAAAATTTTTGAACGCATAATATAGCGTGTTATTAAATGAATTAATAATAAAAAAAAATTATTAACATGCGGGTGAAAATTGAGTAAAAGTTATAATTAACATTGTTAAAAGGCGAATTTTTAGGCCTCAAAAACCCCGTTCCTCAACTTTTTTTGCTTAAAAAGTATATCTTTCATTACTTTTAAGTCTGATTTGATATTAATAAATTTACTTTCGCTAATTATATAGTATGCTTTGCATTATGATGTTAACTCATTTCAAACACTAAATAACGTGCATTCTTTTATCTTATCTTTGCGTAAAGTTTTTTATAGCAGTAATTTGCTATTTAGTATTCGTATGCTGGTTAGTTTGACTGGCTCTACGCTCGTGCCTTGGTATTTTGGTTCAGTTTCATTGGTGATTCCACTCACTTTAGGCGTGGTTGCCGCAGGCCTGACAGAGATTGATACCCGGTTGCTCAGTCGCTGTATTAATATTTTACTTACGTTAGTTTGTTTTGCGATTGCAACGTTTTCGGTCGAGTTGTTGTTTAATTTTCCTTTGTTATTTATTGTTGGATTAGTTAGCTCGACGTTTATGTTTATTATGCTTGGTACGCTTGGACAACGATATGGCGTGATTGCTTTTGGTTCGTTATTGATTGCTGCGTATACCATGCTGGGCCACAATCTGTTTGATGATAACTATACTCTGCCTTGCTTTCTACTATTGGGTGCACTTTGGTATAACATTGTTTCATTAATTGAATCTATAGTACAACCGATTCGTACAACTCAGCAGACATTAGCAAATTGCTTCTTGAAATTATCACTTTATCTTGATGCCAAAGCAGCGATGTTTGATCCTGATGAAACTGATGGCTTTAGACGACAAACGCTTGAATTGACAGAATGCAACACTCAAGTGATTAATGCGTTTAATGATACCAAGCGTTCGCTATTTAATCGTTTAAAAGGCTTTCGTGGACAATCTTATATTAGAAAGATGCTTAGTTATTATTTTGTTGCTCAAGATATTCACGAACGAGCAAGTTCGTCTCATGGTGATTATCAAGCGCTCAGTGAACACTTTAAGCATAGCGATCTGTTATTTCGTTTTGCAAGAATTTTGAATTTACAAGCTAAAGCTTGTGCCAAATTAGCGGTATCGATTAAATTAAATCAAACTTATCACCATGATCCGCTGTTTGCTCGTTATTTTGCTTATTTAGAAGAGGCAATCATACAATATCAACAGCATCCTAATGCCAATATGTTATTTATTAAATCGTTGCAAAATCTCTATCAAAATTTGCAAGCCATCGATTTATTATTGGCCAATATTGATACCGAGCAACACTTATCTAAAATACAAGAAGATAATCAGTTGATTGATGAGGAACTAACTCGCTTTCATGATATATTTTCACGAATTAAGCAAAATTTAACTTTGAAATCATCATTATTTCGCCATGCTATTCGTATGAGTCTAGTGCTTTTTGTGGGTTATATGGTGATTTTCTTCTCTCATCTTTCACATGGCTATTGGATTATTTTAACCAGTTTATTTGTTTGCCAACCTAACTATTCCACCACTAAATACCGCTTAAAATTGCGAGTAATCGGGACAATTTTAGGGATCATCATCGGGATTCCGTTAACCTATTTATTTCCAAGTATTGAAGCACAATTAGTGTTGATTATTTTGACCGGCTGGTTATTTTTTCTATTTAAGAATTCGCAATATGCCTATGCGACTGCTTTCATTACTTTATTAGTATTTTTTAGTTTTAGCTTGATCGGTGAAAGTAGTATTTCGGTGGCAATATCACGTATTATAGCAACGTTAATTGGATGCTTTATTGCATGGTTTGCGGTCAGTTTTATCTGGCCTGATTGGAAGTTTAGAAACTTACCTAAATTACTTGATCGAGTCTGCCATGATGATAGTCACTATTTGGCGCTAATTGGTAGTCAATACGTATCAGGTAAAACTAATGATCCTAAATACCGTGTTGCACGGCGAGCTGCACATGATAGTAACGCCGATTTATCTTCACTTATCAGCTTAATGACCAAAGAGCCTCATGTAAAACCCGATCTGATTGAGCAAGGTTTCCGATTATTAACACTTAATCATACATTTATCAGTTACTTGTCAACCTTAGGAGCGCATCGTGATAAAAACATCTCGCCCCACACGCTTGAACTATTTGATAATGTTTCGCTTTATATTATTACCATTTTGAGCAATAAGAAGATCGACTCTGAATATCTTCCTTTAAAGAAAATGGTGGATGATCATCTTGAGATTGTGTCCGATGATGATAAAGATAATGATTTGCTGGTCATGCAACAGTTAGCTTTGATTTTGGATATTCTTCCGGAAATCATCGATTTAATTACCTCAATTGAAGAAAAAACTAATTGACCAGCATGCTTATTAATTTAACTTCGTTATTGAATAAATGGGTTTTGTTCACCAATGTAGACTAAGGGTTGTTCGAAGTTGTTAACTTTATCTGCATCAATTTCAAAACCATATAAATAATCTGATTCGAAATATGGACCTTGGTTTTGATTCGGTTTAATCACCGCTGATATTTTGAGATCTTTAATATCAAATGATACTGATTGCTTAGTGGCTTTGTCATAAATAAATATTGACGAATTTGGTAAACCTATTTTGCCAAGAAAAATGTCGTGGTATCTGCCGTCAATTGAATAATAGGGTTTTGAATATTGTGCATTGACAGGATCTGAGTGAGTTCGTTCTTCATCTGGTATCAAAAAGAAAGCCTCAATTGATTTATCGCCATGAGCAAGTAAATCATCTGTCACAGAAACAAATGCAAATCGCTTTTTATCTTTTATATAATCAATAAACGTTAGTTGATGAAGATTTACTTTTTCAGTGGATGGTGAATGATTCACTGTTTTTGGATGCACTGATGTTTGAGAATAAGCACCAAAGCTTAATAAAGAAATAATAGATACAATTAGTATTTTTTTCATTGTTTACCTACTCCTTAAGTACATATCCACAAAATTAATCTGAATTTTATCTTGATCTATGATCTTCCTGTCGATAATCAGATTTTATATCTAAACGTTTAAATGTATATAATGGATCAATATAATAAATATATGAATATGGAAATATCATTGATTCAAATCCAAATGCCACTAAAGGTTGATTTTTAAACAATTTGCCAGTCCATTTGTCTTTATTCATTTCATTAAAATCTTTGTCAGTTAGACTTCCAATCCTTGAACTTTCAGTATGGGAATATTCAAAATAAGTAAAAATGTTTTTTTCATTATCAGCTATTACCAATTTCCTATGATAGGTCCCAGTAAAGTTGTCATGCTTAATTATTTCATCTTGAAGATAGTAATTTAATTCATTTAATTGAGCTAAATAGCTTTGAGTAATACTATTTTGAACAGAAGTATCGTTATTTTTCGAGACGTTTGGAAAATCTTGATTGTCAATTTTTTGCCAGTCTATTCGCGTTAGTTGTTGCATAGCAAACGGACTTTCCTTACCGATATAAACAAATGTATTTTTAGGGTTTAAGTTGGGTAATTGCTTAAGGTTCAGTTTAAAACCAAATTGATAACTCTTCTCATCATGATGTGGTGCTTTACCGATACTATAAATATTTATGATTGCAAAAGCTTCTAATTTGCGAATAGGGTAAGTAAATAATCGATTATGTTCGTAATCATAAAGATAGAAATTATCGTCTTCAGATATTCCAGCTTCTTTCAAAAAACGTTGTCGATAGATTTTTGTTAATTTATAGCTATCTTTCTTATAATTACCTATTTCATCTGGAATTAAGTGTGGAACGATTCGAGTATTTCCATTTTCATCATATGAGTTAAAATTAATTTTTTCTGATACTGAAGTAAAATAGAAAATGGGGTTGTCTTTTTTCTCAACGATAAAAATATCTAAGTCTTTTATAGTGTTATCTGAATGATTTTGTATTTCCTCGTTAGCATTTACAAAACAACTCAGTAATAATAATATTAATAACTTTATTTTTATTATTTTCATTTTTCCTGCTCTTTTAACCACGCTATTTCTTGTTTCCAAAGATCCGGATCGACAGTTTCGAGGATGAGAGGAATTTCATCGATTCGCGAGTCTTGCATGATAAATTTAAATGCCGTTTCGCCGATGGTTCCTTTGCCTAAGCTATCATGACGATCAACATGGCTTGCCAATTCACTTTTAGCATCGTTTAAGTGCATACCTCGTAAGTATTTAAAGCCAACAATTTTTTCAAATTCGTCAAAGGTCTCTTTACAGGCTTTTTCAGTACGTAAGTCATAACCGGCAGCAAACGCATGACAGGTATCAATACAGACACCAACACGACTTTTATCTTCTATTTTATCGATGATTTGTGCAAGATGTTCAAATTTATAACCAAGATTAGACCCTTGCCCTGCGGTGTTTTCTATCACTGCAACAACATTTTTAGTTTTATCTAAAGTGATATTTATCGACTCGGAAATACGCGCCAAACACTCATCCACCGAAATTTTTTGTAGGTGACTACCAGGATGAAAGTTGAGTAAAGTTAACCCTAGCTGTTCACAGCGTTGCATTTCGTCTAAAAAAGCTGTTCGGGATTTATCGAGTTGCTCACTATCAGGGCTACCTAAATTGATAAGGTAACTATCATGCGGTAGGATTTGTTTACTAGTAAATCCATATCGTTCACAGCGTTTTTTGAAACTATCAATCACTGCTGATTCAAGCGGTTTTGCATGCCACTGGCGTTGATTTTTAGTAAATAAAGCAAAAGCCGTTGCACCAATTTGATAAGCATTAATTGGAGCATTATCGACACCACCAGAAGCACTCACATGAGCACCAATATATTTCATAATTTTTTCCTAGTTTGAGCCACTGTTTCGTTGAAGTTGGTCACGTAAATTAGGTGGAACACCTTTAATCACAAGTGAGTCAGTTTGCGGGTCCCATTTGATTCGTTCGCCTAATAGATCAGAATCAAAGCTTAAGGTTAATCCACCACCGCTACCGGAGAATTTTTTAAGTTGGCGTAGTGCACTACGATCAACGGGGAAAGTGTCCTCCAGATCATATTCACTATTTTTGACAAATTCCATAAAATTATTCTCGTCAGTCGCTGGCAATTCGTTAGCAAGATTTTTCAGTTCAATCTCTTCACCTGCTTGTAATTGCGCTTGGCAATAATTATAAACATTTTCACGGGCATTATTCTTGTTGTCAAATTGCATTTCTTGGCAATAGTCATCAACCGCTTTAACAAGTGTTTTATTTTGCGCTTTAGCATCTAATCCTTCACTCGCACCTAAATAATCCATAAAGAAGTCAGAAACCTTACGCCCTACTCGTCCTTTTAGGAAAGTTAGGTAACGTTTTGAGTCAGGAGCCGTTTCCCATTCGGTTATATCTATACGAGCAATGATGTCGGCATGGTCAATATCTAAATACTGGGTTTCTGATATATTGAGTTGTTCGTTGACTAACATACTTAAACAGCTATTTAATACAGCAATAATAAGATACTCAACAGCTAGATATCGATAATGGCAAAAAATAACGGTGCCACCTTCAGCAAATGGATATTTGGCCAGTTCATTACGTAATTGTTTGGTAGATTCTTGACTAAAATTAAGGAAGTCTTGATTACCTAAACGTAATTCTTTAAGCGACTGTTCAAAAAGGCTTTCACTATTAAATAGTCCATAAGCTTTACTTTTGTTGTTATAAACGCGGTTTATATCTTCAATCAAGTTGGTTACCGCTTGTTCATTGTTCAGTAGTGAGTCACGAAGTTGTAATTCGATTTCCGTATCGCTTTTTCTTATTAATTTATGTAAAACAACGTTTTCTATTTGTACACTCATGAAAATTCCTATTACGCTAGACGATTTGATAATCGACTATTTTATCAAAGCACTAAAAAAGTGCTATCATCAATTTTTATCTCTGTTAAACTAGTTATGATTATTCAAGTCAATTTTATACTTTTACGTATATTCTAAAATTCTTAGCAACTTTAACTTTTTTTCAATGTGAATAAAAATGACAAACTCACGCGATATTTATGATGATTTTAAACATAAAAAAATTAGCCTAATATTTTGGCAATATGCGCTACCATCAATTATTGGGACAACAGTAAATACGCTTTACAATATTATTGATGGAATTTTTATTGGTCATTGGATCGGTCGCGAAGCGTTAAGTGGCGCTGGTATTATTTTGCCTGTAATGAATCTTGCTGCCGGCATTGGTATGTTGGTCGGTATTGGTTCGGCAAGCCGTATTTCGATATTTTTGGGTCGAGGCGAGATTGATAAAGCCGAAAGAGTAGCAGGCACATCGTTTATGTTAACTGCCGTGCTTAGCGGTATTACTTTAGCATTATTACTTTATTTTATTGATCCGGTTTTACACTTTATCGGTTCAAGCCCCACTAATCATATTTATGCACGAGAATTTTTAGAGGTATTTTTACCGGGTAGTATTTTTATCACACTAACATTTAATTACAACAACATGATGCGCGCCAGTGGTTATCCTTTCAAAGCCATGGTAACGATGTTTATCAGTGTGATTGCTAATATTATTCTCGCACCAATTTTCATTATTGCTTTAGGTTGGGGAATGCGTGGCGCAGCGTTTGCAACTACGCTATCGATGTTTATTAGCTTTTTGTTTGTAATGCAACACTTTATCAGCAAAAACAGCAATATTAAATTATATCGTCGCAACTTCAAGCTCGATTTTACTTATGTTAAATCTATTTTATCGATTGGTATGTCACCGTTTGCCATGCAGGTGGCTGCGTCGGTTGTTGTAGTATTTATCAACTGGCAGTTAACCCATTATGCACCAATATCACATGTTTCAAGTGATGATGCAATTGCCGGCTATTCTAACGCTAACCGATTAATTACACTGATTATTATGATTGTTATTGGCGTAAACCAAGGTATGCAACCGATTATTGGTTATAACTACGGTTCCAAAAATTATGCTCGGGTTAAGGAAACGTTTATTTATGCGGTTAAAATTGCCACCGTCATTACTAGCGTTGGTTTTATATTAGGTTGTTTTATTCCTGATGTGCTGGTTAGAGCATTTAGCTCTGATGTTGATTTAATAGAAATATCTGCAATTGCACTACGTTATACTACATTTTCTTTTGCGTTTGTTGGGTTCCAAATGGTAACTACCAGTTTCTTCCAATGTATTGGTATGGCAAAAATTTCTATTTTGTTAAGCCTTTCAAGACAAATTTTAATCTTGTTACCAACACTTTATATTCTTCCATTATTCTTTGATTTAGATGGTGTATGGGCAGCATCACCAACTGCTGATTTGTTATCGACGGGGATCGCTTATGCTGCGTTATATTGGTACTTTAAATCAATTAAAAATCGACACTATCCTAAAAATCACCCTTAAAAAAAGGGACATCTGTCCCTTTTATCTTTCTTATTCATTTATCTTTTTTACCAATTTATATTTCTTTTTCAAATAATGCATCGGTTTTGTTATCGATATAGGCATCTTGGACTATAAATCCATCACTAACACCTTTTAATTCATACTCTTTTTTGTCTTTTTTCAATAATTTCTTCTCTATGGTAAGAATGCTTTTCTGACGACATTTTGGGCATTGGCAATATTGATATTCTAATACATCGATATTTCCTGCTGATTGATCGACTTGGTTAAGTATTCCTTTTATATCAGTATAAAAAGTTGTTTGCGATAATGCATCGGCATAACTACCAGTTAAATTGGCTGAAAGTTTAGTTTCTAGGCTTTCATTACTTGATGAGAAGAATTGATATTTTTTATACCATGCTTGGCAATCTTCACAATAATAATCATCAATATGAAATGAAACGATTAATGGATAGAAGAAAACAAGTAATTCAATTAAATAAACAACACCCAACATTAAACCAGAAATGTGACTTGTATTCGATTTTCTGGTGATGGATATTTCACGGTATGGAAGAATTTCATCAAACATGATGTCAACGACAGTGAATGGTGAAAAAAACAGTTCAATATAATCTGTAAAATCACCCGAAAAAAGGCCTACTTCAAATCCACATACACTTGAGTAGTAAGCAAATAAACAGATAAAGAATGCCATAAAAAAATTAACCATGGTATTTCTTACTTTTGCTGCTTTTGCAAGAAATGAAGCAAGATAGGCTAACGTCAATCCCATTACAACGACTAAACCAATATCAATTATGACAAACGGAGAATAATAAGAGATGATTGAATAGATAATGCCCAAAGCAATTGCGACAAAAATACCTATTAAAGTAAAGATAATGGTTAAAAGCGGATTAAATTTTTGTGACAACTGATAATGACTAACTGTAGAGCTCATTGTTTTATTCCTTATTATTCCTTAAAAATTATAATACTAATAAAAAAACTTCTAGCTATGTTTAAATGATAATTGTCAATTTTTGTTATTTTTTCCAATAACTAGGACTGAGTTATTAATTTGACTGGTGCATTTTAAACATGCTCTATGAAAAGTAAAGTTTATTAGACTAGATAAAAGTAAAGATTTTTATTTTTTAATTAAAAATAATCTTTGAAAAAGCAATTCATAATATCTTGATATAAAAAAGGGGCATTGCGCCCCTATTGTTAATTTAATCTACATTGATTGTTTTTTAGAGTAAATAATAAATCAGTCTGTTAATCGATATAAACATTTAAGACTATATTGAGTGAAGGACTTTGCCGATGACAAAATACTTGCTCATTAAATTACTCGATATTTTGTACTTGCTCTCGAATCTGCTCAATCAATACTTTAAGTTCAATCGCACTTGCAGTTACATCCGCATTAATTGATTTTGAAGCGATGGTATTTGATTCACGATTAAATTCTTGCATCATAAAATCAAGTCGGCGCCCTACTGCTTCGTTTTTCTTTAAGATTGCATAAGTTTCTTTGACATGAGTCATTAATCGATCTAACTCTTCAGCCACATCAATTTTTTGTGCAACCATCACAATTTCTTGTTCAAGACGTGAGCTATCTAGTTCAATATTGGCTTCGTCTAGTTTGCTTTTTAAACGCTCTTTCTGCCAATCTAAGATTTGTGGCATCCAATCTCGAATTTTATTAACTTCGAGAGTTATTGCGTCTAAGCGCTGAGTAATTAATTCGCTTAAGGCTTTACCTTCACGTTCACGAACAGTGATAAATTCATCGATTGTCTTTTCAAGTAAAGCTAAAATTTCTTGCGAAATTGCATCTAAATTTTGTTCTTTACTCGACATCACTCCCGGCCAACGTAACACATCAAGCGGATTGATTGGACCGGTTTGGTATTCACGTTTAATCCAATCACCTGCATTTAATATCTGTTTAGCCAGCTCAATATTTAATGATAACTCTTGGTTCTGAGTAGCGGGATCAAGTTCGAAGCGTAAGTTACATTCAATCTTTCCGCGAGTTAATCGAGCACGAAGACGCTCACGAACGATCGGCTCAAGTGAGCGAAACTGTTCTGGTAAACGAATATAGGTTTCTAAGTAGCGTTGATTGACCGAACGCAACTCCCAAGACGCATTACCCCATGATTGGTTCAACTCTTTTCTCGCATACGCGGTCATACTAGAAATCATAATAGGTTCCTAAATTTATAAAAAACTTAGTGTGCATTGTATCACAAATTCTGTATAATGTGCCCTTAGCTTAGGCTAAACATCGACGCTTTCTTGTTGATGTCCCCCTAAAAAATTAATTCGAAGATAAAATAAACTGCTGGAGAATTGCATGCGCCCGTCTGGTCGATCTGCGGAACAAGTCCGCCCAATCAAAATAACCCGTCATTACACTAAGCATGCAGAAGGTTCTGTATTAGTCGAATTTGGTGAAACCAAAGTACTTTGTAATGCAACAATTGATGAATCTGTACCCCGCTTTTTAAAAGGTCAAAATCAAGGTTGGATCACTGCTGAATATGGCATGTTACCTCGCGCAACAAATTCAAGAACACAACGAGAAGCTGCAAAAGGCAAACAAACTGGCCGAACAATGGAAATCCAACGCCTAATTGCCCGTTCACTGCGTGCGATGGTTGACCTTGAATTATTAGGTGAATACACCATTACCCTTGATTGTGACGTTATTCAAGCCGATGGTGGCACAAGAACTGCATCGATTACCGGAGCTTGTGTTGCACTCGTTGATGCAATAAACACATTAATTTCTAATGGAAAAATCAAAGAAAATCCAATTAAATCTTTAGTGGCTGCCGTATCGGTAGGCATTGTAAACGGTGAAGCTCTATGCGACTTAGAATACATTGAAGATTCTAATGCTGAAACCGATATGAATGTCGTTATGACAGATGATGGTCGTATCATAGAGGTTCAAGGCACTGCCGAGGGTGAACCATTTAGTCATGAAGAATTATTAACCCTATTAGAACTAGCAAAAAATGGCATAAAAACTATTACAGAAGCACAAAAACAAGCTTTAAAAGATTAATTGGAGAGGATCGATGAAATCATATAAAAGTGAATTTATAGAATTTGCTTTAGATAGGCAAGCATTAAAATTTGGCGAGTTTACTTTAAAATCAGGTCGAAAAAGCCCTTACTTTTTTAATGCAGGACTATTTAATACCGGTAAAGATTTAGCGTTATTAGGTCGTTTTTATGCCGCTGCATTGATCGATGCAGATTTACAATATGATGTTATCTTTGGTCCAGCCTACAAAGGCATTCCAATCGTTTCATCAACAGTGGTTGCCCTATCTGAACACCACAATGTTGATGTTCCTTACTGCTTTAACCGAAAGGAAGCGAAAGACCATGGTGAAGGTGGTAATCTAGTAGGTAGTTCAATATATCAACAACGCGTTATGTTAGTTGATGATGTAATTACCGCTGGTACAGCAATTCGTGAATCAATGCGAATTTTGGAAGACAATCAATCTAAACTTGCTGGCGTATTGATTTGCTTAGATCGTCAAGAAAAAGGCCGAGGTGATTTATCTGCTATTCAAGAAATCAAACAGACTTATCATTGTGATGTAATTTCAATTATTACTTTAGATGATTTGATCCAATACCTCTACCAAGATCCATCACGCAAAGACCAAGTCACCCAAGTCGAAGCCTATCGTGCTGAATATGGAATAAAATAATAAAGCGTCGTAAGACGCTTTTTTATATTCATAAAGTTTTACAATTTTTTTACAACTTTCCAATTAGATTAATTATAATCATCTTATCTTTCTACATTGAACCTACTTTACTAGCCCATTTCACTAGACTGAATAAAGGAAATAAAATGAAAAAAACCTTATTATTAATCCTATTAATGAATATGAGTACCATCTTTCCATCTCACGCCCAAAATAATGCGTTAAACGTTAGCAATAATTATTTAGAACTACAGCAATTAAAATATGGAAAGAACCTTATCCCTGTTGGAGAAATCACCTCCAAAATTACTGATAACATTATATTAAAACCCGATACAGTTGAATTTTATGTAACCTTAGAAACAGAGGGTGAAACATCAACGGAAGCTTCTAATCTTAATGTCGAAACAATGAAGAAGTTAAAAACTTATTTAAATACACTTAATATTACCGACGATAATTTAGTTACCACCGACTACAAAAACAGTGTTAGAACTGTGACGAAACCAGATAGTAAAAACAATACCACTTATGCAGCTATTCTTAATGTTGTATTAACGATTGATAATAATGATAGCTTCATCAATCTTAATAAAATACTTGATAAATATGGTATAAACAACATTTATCAGATTGACGATAAAAATTTGACTAACTACTATGAATTCTCCATTGCTACAACCAGTAATAGAGAAAGTAGAGCAAAGGATGATCTGTACAAAGACTTTAACAATATCGCTAACGAATTAAAAAAGATAGGCTTAACGAACGTATCAATTAAAAAATATATGGTACGCGAAATGGAGGCTAAAGAAATTGAAGAAAAACACTATTTCGTCAATAACACACTAAAAATAAAAATAAATAAATTAGATCTTATTGGTAAAATTATTGCTAAAGCGCAAGAATTAAAGATGCAAGTCAACAATAACATCTCTTATAGTGTTTCGCCTGAAGCAATTCAAGCTGCGCTAAACGAGCATGAAACCCTTTTACTAAACAAATTGAGCGCTAAAGTTGAACGATTATTGGATAAACAGTATGTACTAGGCGCACCAATTACACTATCACTCGACTCAAGAGATTTTGATAGAACATATTCATCATATAGCAACGCCAAAAGTGAAAATCGTTATCTAGCTATGGATAGGAGTGCCGATGATCCTATGGATGTAGATATCTATACCCCACCAGAATATGAAGTCACATTAACTTTATCAGGTACATTCGAAACACTTAAAAAAGTTGAACAAAAGTAGTAGCTGTTAAATTGATAAAATTTCATTTAGTTAGTAATCTATTTTATTAACTAAATGAAATACCTTCGACTATTTTGAATGACTTTGTACATAGAATTTTGCATTGTCGTAATGATAGATAATTCTTGAAAAATCGAAAGGTTCGCCTGCTGTAGTATAAAAAATCTCTTCAACACATAAAGCGGGATCGCCAGGTTTTAATCCTAAATAAGGGGCGATCTCCTCATCTAATTTTATCGCTTTGAAATATTTATCAGAAAAACCAATATTGATTTTACAAATCTCTTTAACGTAACTAAAAATTGAGTTTTCGGCAATTTCCCGATTAAGGTAAGAGATGATCTTTTTACGATAATAAGATTGCTCAAAACCATAAACCTTGCCTTCAACCAAACGTAATCGTTTTATATAATAGACTTCTTCACCATCTTCACACTGTAAGTTCTCTTTTACTTTGGCATTAGGCTGAATAACGTCAACATTAAATACTTGTGAAGCGCCTGGTAAATCATTTAGGTCAACACTAAAACCATGACTCTCTAAAAAATTCAGATAACCCCTTTTTTTGGGTTGCCTAACAAAAATACCACTGCCTTGAATTTGATAGATCACACCGTGCCTTTCAAGGCGATTAAGTGCTTTGATAATGGTGGTACGACTAACTTGATATTGTTGAATTAATCCTTCGATATTAGGCAATTGTGTATCTTTAGGCAGATTTTGTTGATAAATCGACTGTTGAATTTTCTTTGCCACATCTTGGTATTTTAACATTAATCGTTCTTTGATATTGGTATAAATGATTGACATTCTATACTTATCCTTAATTAAATAAATCAAAATTGCTAGAAAACGCGATCTAGATCACAAACAATAAAATTGGTCATTAACAATTTTCAATTTAAGGATAAGATATGCTCTCTTACCTGTTAAAAGGAGCTTAATTGATGTCATCTAAAATTAGAGATTATAATAAATTAGCAGTTGATATATTAAATGAGTTAGGCGGCGAAAATAATATTGTTTCTGTCGCGCGTTGTGCAACTCGTTTGCGTGTCGTTACTCAAACCACCCCAGCGGAAGCGAAAGAGAAAATCGCCAGTTTGCCGGGTGTTATCACCGTGGTTGAAAAAGGTGGACAAATTCAAGTTGTTATCGGCACAAATGTAGACAAAGTCTATAATGCATTTACGCAATTAATGAGTGGAAACAATAAAGTTGATGTAAATAGCAAAAGTAGTATGTTAAATCGTGTTATCGCCACAATGTCAGCTGTTTTTGCTCCCTTCGTTTATGTTTTAGCGGGAGCAGGTATATTACAAGGGATCTTAATTTTAATTAAGCTTGTCTATCCAGAATTTGAACAAACTGGCACTTGCCAAGTATTTAGCTTTATCTCTTGGGCGCCATTTACCTTTTTACCTATCTTTATTGCCATTACTGCATCGCAACATTTCCGTTGCAACATCTATATTGCAGTAGCATGTTGTGCAGCGCTACTATCACCAACATGGGCAGAAATTGCAACATCAATAAAAAATGGGGGAACATTTGACTTATTTGGTTTACCGTTATCTGAAACCACCTATATGTCAACCGTATTACCACCACTATTTTTAGTATGGTTACTCTCTTATTTAGAGCGTTTCTTAGAACCTCGCTTACACAGCATTATTAAACCATTAGTCATGCCATTAATCTGCTTAGTGATTATGGTTCCATTAACCTTATTAGTAATTGGACCAATTACAGCTGGTGCAGCGCACTACCTTGCAAGCGGATACAACTGGATTGTAAACCTTGCGCCATGGGTCGCGGGTGCGATTATCGGGGCATTTTGGCAAGTTCTGGTTATATTTGGTGTGCATTGGGGTATTACACCAGTTATTATCGAAAACATTAACCAATATGGTAAAGACTCTTTCCAAGCCTACCAAACTATCGCGGTAATTGGTCAAGTCGGTGCAGCATTAGGATTCTATATCAAAACTCGCTCAAAAGAGATGAAAGGTGTATCAATCTCAGCCTTTATTACGGGTCTATTTGGTATCACAGAGCCAGCTATTTATGGGGTTAACTTACGCTTTAAAACACCATTTATTTATGGCTGTATTTGTGCTGCAATTGGTGGGATGGTCGCTGGTATCTTTACGCCTTACTACTACACCTATGCAGCATTACCTGGACCACTAACTATTGTTAATGCAATTAATCCAGAACATTATGGATCAATCATCGGCGTAGCACTGGGTTCAGCAATAGCACTATTTGGGCCAGTGATTTTAATGCAAATTTTTGGTACTAATGAAAAAGCACAAAGTGATGAAAAAATTGAAAACGACACCCCAAAAGTCGTTCTTGATAAAGTTAACATCACTAGCCCAATGATCGGTAAAGCATTACCACTAAGCGAAGTACCAGATCCCGCTTTTGCACAAAAATTAATGGGTGAAGGTATTGCTATCGAACCAACAGATAACCATGTTTATGCACCATTTGATGGCGTAGTTAGTGCGGTATTTGAAAGTTCAAAACATGCTATCGGTTTAGTCCTAGATAACGGCGTAGAATTATTAATTCACGTTGGAATAGATACCGTTAATTTAACTAATAACGAATTTAGTTATCACATCAGTATGGGGCAACAAGTTAAAAAAGGTGATTTGCTAATCAGCTTTGATCCACAAGCGGTCAAACAAGCGGGTTATCCATTAATTACACCAATTATTATTGTTAATACAGATCAATACCAATTGATCACATTAACTGAAAATAAAGACGTGAATCTTGACGATATCATATTCGAAATTAAGCAATAACAAGGAATCAAAAATGACTAAAAAACCATTTTTATGGGGCGGTGCATTAGCTGCTCACCAATTCGAAGGCGGCTGGAATGAAGGGGGCAAAGGACCAAGCGTGGTTGATGTCATGACCGCTGGCGCACATGGTGTTGCAAGACAAATCACTCAAGATATCGAAGCAGGCAAATTTTACCCAAATCATACAGCAATTGATTTCTATCATCATTATAAAGAAGACATCAAATTATTTGCTGAACTTGGGCTAAAATGCCTTCGTACTTCAATTGCTTGGACTCGAATTTTCCCTAAAGGCGATGAGCTAGAGCCAAATGAAGCAGGCCTACAATTTTACGATGACGTATTTGATGAACTCATTGCGAATGGAATTGAACCGGTTATTACCCTTTCACATTTTGAAATCCCATTACACATTGCTCGTCAATATGGTGGTTTTCGTAATCGTAAAACCGTAGAGTTTTTTGAACGTTTTGCTATAAGTTGTTTTGAACGTTATAAAAACAAAGTTAAATATTGGATGACTTTTAACGAAATCAACAACCAAATGGACACCAGTAACCCAATCTTCTTCTGGACCAACTCAGGTGTACAAGTTAAACCTGGTGAAAATCCACAAGAAGTGCTTTACCAAGTTGCGCATTACGAATTATTAGCCAGTGCTAAAGCGGTTATTGCTGGTAAAAAAATCAACCCTAACTTTGAAATTGGTTGTATGATTTCTCACGTGCCAATTTACCCATACTCATGTAACCCTGAAGACATGATGGCATCAGAAATTGCTATGCATCAACGCTTCTTCTTCCCTGATGTACATGTTCGTGGATATTATCCATCATACGCATTAAAAGAGTTTGAACGCGAAGGCTACAAACTTGATATTACAGAAGAAGACTTAGCTTGTTTAAAACAAGGTACGGTTGATTACATCGGCTTTAGTTACTACATGTCAACTGTCGTAAAAGCAGATGTTAAAAACGACAACCGTGACAACATCGTCAATGGTGCATTACCAAATGCAGTTGAAAATCCATACATTAAAAGCAGTGACTGGGGTTGGCCGATCGACCCAGAAGGATTACGTTACACACTTAATCGCTTATACGATCGTTATCAACTACCACTATTTATTGTTGAAAATGGTTTTGGCGCGATTGATGAACTTGAGCACGACAACCAAATTCACGATAAACCACGAATCGAATACCTCGGCGCGCATATTAAAGCGATGCAAAAAGCGATGGATTACGACGGTGTTGATGTGATTGGTTATACCGCTTGGGGGATTATCGACGTCGTTTCATTCACCACTGGCGAAATGAAAAAACGTTATGGCGTAATTTATGTTGATCGTGACAACGAAGGTAACGGTAGCATGAAACGCTATAAAAAAGAGTCATTCGAATGGTATAAAAATGTGATTAAGACCAATGGTCAAAGCTTAAAATAATCATCTAATAATATAAAGGATCTGATTTGCGAATTAAAATCAGATCCTTTAACCCATCTCATCTAATCAACACATCATCAATCAAAACTTAAAAATAAGTTGCTTTTCAACTTGTGGATCAATCAACGTCACATGAAAACCAATTAACCTAACACCCCGATCATTGCGCCTTTCTAGCCAAACTTTATGAGCTTGTTCAATCAAATCAGCTTTATCCAACTTAGACCAAACATGCTCTTGAGTCGTAAGCTGAAAATCATCAAACTTAAATTTCACACCTTGGCGAGCAATAGAGAGATCGGAGCGGACTTTACTTAAACGCTTCTCCAACTCCTCAAATAGCGGATCAAATTGCGCTAAACACTCATCCCAACTGTGAATATCATCAACCAACGTGCGCTCTACCCCAACTGACTTGCGTTGCCTATCATTACAGACTTCGCGTTCATCAATCCCTTGGCAACGTTCATATAAAATACGTCCAAACTTACCAAACTGATTAAGTAACTTAGTCAAATCATAATTAACCACATCTTTACAGGTATAAAGCCCCAACTCTGCTAGCTTCTTCTCGGTCACTTTACCCACACCGGGGATCTTCTTCAGTGGAAGTTGCTCAATAAATCCTTCAACCTGATCGGGTGTAATCACATATTGCCCATTTGGCTTATTCATATCAGATGCGATTTTAGCTAAAAACTTAAGTGGTGCCACACCTGCTGACGCGGTTAATTCAAGCTCGTTATAGATTGCTTGTCGAATATCTTGGGCGATTAACGTAGCAGAACCATGACAGAGCTTACAATCCGTCACATCCAAATAAGCCTCATCAAGCGAAAGCGTCTCAATGGCTTGAGTATAACGCTTAAATATTTGATGGATTTGATTGGAAACCTCTTTATAGACAGCATGACGACCAGGAATGACCTTAATATTAGGGCACAGCTTAATTGCCTGTGCCATTGACATCGCACTATGCACACCATATTGACGAGCAATATAATTCGCAGTTGCCACCACACCACGCTTACGTGGATCGCCTCCTACGGCGATCGGCACATTGCGATAACGTGGATTATCTCGCATTTCGACAGCTGCATAAAAACAATCCATATCGACATGAATAATTTTTCGCATAATGAAGGTATTAGTATATAGAAAATAACTGTATAAATATACAATACCATACCTTTACTTTATCTGTAAATCACTATTTAGCGAGCTGATCGAAATCGGTTAACCCCTCCTTACCATGAGGATCACCAATCCATCGAGTTGGCTGTGCAAATTTTTCATTCACAATACTTTTTTCGGGTTGATAATCATCGAAGCTTAACCCAGCCAAATCAGACCAAGTATGAATCAAATCCTGAGTACTAAATTTTCGATTCACATAAGACTCAAAATGATTATTAGGATGACTCACTAACCACTTAGGCGATTGCCAAAGCATAAAAGGAACCGTATACATAGCTTTAGTTGGCGCCTTCTCATTACGCCCTAAAACATCATGCGGAGCCGTTTGATAAACTTCCTCACCATGATCGGAAAAATACAAAATAAAACCATTTGGATCACTATTCTTAAATAGCTTAAACAGCTCAGTAGTAACAAAATCATTAAACGCGACCGCATTATCATAACTGTTATAAACTTTTAACTTATCATTATCCAAATCAAAATTTACGCCAGTCTTATCTTTAAAACGCTGATACTCCTCACCTTCCGGATAGCGCAGCTCATATTTCATATGCGTACCGAGCAGATGAATAACAATAAATTTCTTTTCAGCAGGATCATCTAGCACATTCTTAAACGGCTCAAAAACCGACGAATCATATTGTCTGGAACTCTGATTACGATCATTATTCATATAAAACTGCTCATCAGCTTGCTTAGAGAACATCGTCAACATCGTATTGCGCTTAGTCATCGTTTGTTGATTGGTAATCCAAAAAGTCTTATAGCCGGCCTGTTTCATCAAATGAATTAAAGATGGCTTAGAAAGATATAAATCAGGATGTTGCTCATCGGCCAAAGTTAGCGCTTGTTGTAAAATCTCGATCGTATAAGGTCTTGATGAAACAACATCATTAAAAGCAAGAAAATCAGGATTATCTTTTTTAAATTGCTCGATTAACGGCGTCGTATCACGCTCATAACCATAAATCCCCATACGGCTACGAGTCGTTGACTCACCAATCACCAGCACTAACGTTCTTGGAGTATTTCCATTGGCATCAGTTAAATTTTCGAATTTAGGCAAGGTTTCGAGATGATTTAAGATTTTTTCCATATTAGAAAGCTGAGAACGATAAGCAATATAACTACTGAGCAATTGCCATGGAACCGTCGTTTCCATCCGACTTAACAGATGCTGGGTAGCGCGCTCAAACGAAGTCTTCTTAATCGCCACACTAATAAACAAAGGCATCAACGCATAAACCACAATGATTATCGACACTAACCATTTAGTCATATTTTTTACATAAACCGGTTTAACCTTAAACCACAAAAACACCCCAACCAAAATATAAATCAACAGCACGGCGACGAGTTTAATACTAAGGTACTGGGAAATAAATTCATGTGACTCATTATAATTCGACTCTGCCATCACAAAAAAAACACTCTGCGAAAACTCCTGTCGATATATCGTAAAATAACCAATCGAAATTAGTGACAACCCACCGACGATAATGCCATAAACGGTAGCAAATTTTTTGGTAATATTAGGAAAAAAGAGAATAGGCACCAGCCAAATCATACTATAAATTATCGAGTCACGAAGCCCAATAAAATTAGCATGTCCTGACAATGCAATGTAAAGTTGTAATGCACAAGAAAAGTAACAGAAATACAAAATAGCATAAACCAACGAGCGCCAACTAAAATTTCTATCCAAATTTTGCTCCAATAATTACAAATAAAAGTGCAACTAAACTAACAAAAACAGATTAACAAAACCTTAAGATGGAACTAATAAAGATTATTTATTGATTGATTATGATGAAAGGGATTCAAAAACCCCGTTCCTCAACTTTTTTTGATGCAAAAAACGGCTACTAAAAAACACAGTTTAAGGCCGAATTATTTATTTAGACAACATTGCAGAATTTTAAACCCCAACCCCCCCACTCCTCAACTTTTTTTCGATAAAAAACTAAAAAAACCACCCTAGTTGGGGTGGATGATTTATTTTCAACATCACTCTGCTATTAATGCAATTCGCTAAAATAATTCTTCAACGCCTGTATAAACGCACTATCTACCATAGCAGGGTATTTATTTGCCTGCCATGATTGTAAAAATAATAGATGCTGAACCGTTAAGGGTTTATTCATATCGTGGAATTCGTTTAACTGTTCGTTTACTTCTTGAGATGTTGTGAGAAGGGATTGTGGTGTTTTTTGCTTCGGTATTTGGCAATGCTTTTGGTACCATAATTCATAGCCACTTAAATCATAATCACCCAATAACTCATAACCCGTTAAATTAGGGCTGGCATTAGGATAGCGTTTAGTAATAGAACGGGTAGGAAATCCACCGCAAATAATAATTTCATCAATTTTTTTTATATACTTTGCCGTCACCTTTAAGTTAAAACCCAATAATTGCTCAACCACATATAATGATTGATTATAAAGCTTTAAAAAATTACCTTCGGCTATAAACTGAACCGGCCTTTTACTTAACGCTATTTTTTCTTCAATATTCATTTTATATTACTCCTTTAATATCAATATTTTTAACCACCACCTCGGTGCCCAGCATTTTTGCCGCTTAGCCACAAAATCGCTTTTTATGGCTAAACGACGTTGACTCTTCGAGTCAGCTTGCTTTTAATCACCTAATACTATTTTTTATCACCCCCACCCCCGCCCTAAGGATTAAGGACGAAGGAATAAGAACTAAGGATGGGCACAAAGCCCATTGACTACTGAACTGTTGATGGAGTATGAATTTATATCACCATTGCCTGAATTCACGATAAACTGCTCAGTACCATTATACGGGTCACTAGTCCAGTTCCCCCAAGATACAAAACTGGCTCCGGAGTAGTTGCGCATATTAAGCCACTCCGCGAAAAAGCCAGCACCTATATGAGGCATAAAATGATTCCTCGGCGAGGAAGGGGTGGCGCTGACAGCGCCTTGACAAGTTAAACCTGTATTACGACAAGATGCGTTGGTTAAATCCTTTACCTTAGGTACTCGATAACCAATACGACGACACCAAGATAATGTATTAGGATAAGTGTCATTCTTAAAACCTCGGTTGACGAACCACTGCTTCAAAGTAAAACCATATTTGACGACTGGAGTACCATTACTATCACGACCGACCAACTCGAAAGTCTGAGGCAAAGTAGGTTTCGAAATAGGACCAGGATTGGATGAACTTTGCTGGGATGTGGTAGCGTAAGGACCAGTTAAAGTAACGCGAACGCTTGTAGCAGTAGAATTAGACATAGTAGCTGTGATACCACCCAGAGAAACTGCAGACCAAGACAATGGCTGACTAACACCACTAATGAGTAAATCAAAGTACAGTTTGTTAGCACCAGTTGTAGGAAAGTTTCTACCGTAAAGTGACGGGTCTGTTTCTTGAGTGAGAAAACCCTTAGCAGAGTCCCAAATTGAAGCTGGAGAAGCTATACCACCAACCAAATGAGGTCTGGCAAAACAAACCACCGGCCCAGCCTTAGGATTGACGTAATAAATCTCACTACGGGCACTGAAAGTACTACGATTAGGAAATCCGTAACGAGTAGATAATGTACCGTCAGTACTAGATAACGTAACCTTATAAGGTGAATTACAAGTCGTTAACACGGAATTACGTGATACAGATTGACCGTTTTTATCGACGATAGATAAACTTAAACGACCAGTAGCACTAACGCCAGAATCTCCATCATCATCCCCCCAATAATTATTAGGAGGACCAATAAGTGTACTTAAATCGACTGAATTAGTATCAGTAGGAACGAACATACGAATATCAGCAAAACTCTGACCCTCAACCGGCAAGACGATTGGGGTTGTAGATGATGAATTGTTAGAAGGCGTGTAAT
>NZ_JAFNNJ010000018.1:0-2433 GCF_026536825.1 Gilliamella sp. B3367 | reverse complement strand
TGATGGCATGCCGCTGCTACTAATCCCAGCGCTGCTGCTTTTAACATCGTACTTGGCTTTGTTTTCAATATCACTAAAGCTAATAGTGCCTGTATCAAGTTTGTTTTTACCGGTATCTTCCGCTTCCGATGCAATGACCGCACCTTTTAAGTCAGTATTATTACCAACTTTAATATCAAAACCGCCTTTGCCGGCAAATATGCCAGATTGGTCTGTCACATTTGCCCATTTGCTTTCTATGTTGGTTGCCGATAATGAGCCGTTAGCACTGAAACCAACATAGATTTTTTGTCATTATCAGTGAGAATCGATTTTTGATTTTGTAAAAATTATTGAGAAGTCTATACCGTGATAATAAAAGATAGAGCATAGATTCAAGTACTCAGACTTTCTGAGCGATTTTATACCGTGGGCTACGTGCCACAAGGCACAAAGCCTAACCCCAAACCCAAACCACAACTGACCATTAAGGGGCGCTGGCTGGAGCAGATTGGCTTTTATGTCGGTTGTCCTGTTATCATTAAGACCGAGCAGGGCAAATTGATAGTAGAACTTGCAATGAAGATCTAGGAATAGATAAAAACGATATCTCAACTCAAGTTAGATCTAGGATTGTAAATTATTCTTCATCATCTTCAATCACTGGTATACAAGGAGATAAAAAAGGATCTTTTTCTTTTTTAATTTTTCCTCTAGCTAATACAAAAACCTCAAATTCATTAAAAGCGTCTTCTGACTCATCATTTCTAATATACAATAATCCATAAGATCCTTTAGCTATTTCTGCTATGAACTCATAAAGATTAAAAATATCTATTATATCCTGTGATAAATGATTTGTATTTCCAGTGACTAATAACTGATAAGAACCATTTACTTTATGTAAATTAACAAGACCAGATGTATCATTTAATTTATATTGGGATATGTATGAATATAGTTTGCTCAAAACTATATTCATTTCTTTATCATCACTTTCGTATGTTGAATCCCTTAAGTTGATCCAACCATAATATTCTACCATTTCCCTACCTTATTTTGTTAAATTTAGAGGTTTTGTGTCTATTACAACTTTTACACCGTAACGTTTACTATACTCATTTAGTTTATTTATTACAGACTGAGCTGGCTGACCTTCAAAATGATAGTAAACAGAGCGGTTAGTTTCTTTAGCTGCTTCAAATGTTGCTTTCATCTGATTTCTAACTGCCGCATTTAACTGCTTTAGTGCAGGTTTAGTTTGAGCCACATATGAATCACTAATAACGTCAAATTCACGAATGTCATTAGTAAATCGAACTCTTGATTCGCCACCAATTCGCTGAGCAAGTGCATCTGCAGCGGGATCTGGTTTATTTACTTTTACTAAATTACCAGAATACTTACTAGTAAGATCCGTCGTCTCCTTTCCAGCCAGACTATCATTTTTAGCTTGATTAGCAGCTAATCCGTTCTTAATTTGCTCAATTTCTTTTTGTGTTAATTTATTGGCAGAAGAAGCAAGTTTATTAGTTAGATTTATCCCACCTTTGGCAGAGGCAAGCCCAGATGCAGCATTAAATAGTAAATCACCATCAGCTTCTGATATATCTAATAATTTAGCAAGTTCCTTGCCGGTTTGAGTTGTATGACTTTTACCTTCAATAAAAACTCTCAATCCTGTTAAGCCATTATCCGTTGCTGACCAACTTAAATAAATAGAGGGTCCACACCCTATAAACGAGCTACAAAGCGGTGATAAGGCAATAGCGCCAGACCCCTCTATAAAAGCAACCCCCATTTGAAAGGCACCACTGGCTCGAGTTGATATACTATATTGGTTATTAATATAGTTAGCAATATCTTTAATGTTATCGCCATAGGTATACTCAAAAAGTTGACTAACTGTCTGATAGTATTCTGTTGAACCACCCGTGAGGTAATTAGGAAGTTGAACGTTGTTGATTTGCTCTTGTTGTTGTAATGTTTCTCGATAAGATTGGAGTTCATCACTATTACCTAATGCTTCTAAATTTTCAAGTAACTTTTTATTAGGGTCATCATCAGCCAATTCTTTTGAGCAGTGAACTAAAGCGCAGGCAGCGGCTTGATAACGTAGTTTTTCTTCGGCATTACCTTTAGCAAGTTCATCTAAACGCTTATTTTCTTTCGGTGTAGTTAATCGGTTATTCTCAACGGCATTTTTACCACCAGCAACGGCGGTGTTGATGTCCTGAATATCACCACCACCGGCTGCGACAGCAAGGGCGGTAGCCAGTTGGGCGAGGGCGCTGATTTGTTGTTTTTCATCCTGGCTTAATTTATCTACAGATTTGCCCGGATAAAGCATACCGGCAATTATTTCAGCACCACGTTCAGAGGCTGCGGCACCTAGTCCTCCAGCAAGGGCGGAATTCCCTTGTAGCTCAGCAACAACAGCCCCCAGTATTGCAT
>NZ_JAFNNJ010000017.1:0-6201 GCF_026536825.1 Gilliamella sp. B3367 | reverse complement strand
TATTGGCATGCTCGGTATCACGACTTAATCCCGCGATATCTTGCTTTTGTTCACTTTCATTGCGGATAATAATGGTGCCGTCTGACACAGCGGAGTGAGTTATCGACTGTTCATCGCTTTTTTATTATAACTAGCTTTATTTTCGATATGATTTTGATTAGTGGATAGTTGAAAAAGTGAGGAACTAAAGCCACAAGATGAGCTTAAGTTTGAGGCGGTCAAGCAGATGACTGCTGACGAGCAGAAGTCAGTTAAAGAGATTTTAGATGCCATGATTTTAAAACATCAGGCTAAGCAGTTGATTGGATAGTTAAAACAAGGCAGTTAAAAGAAGAGATATGACAAGTAATAAAACAGTAAACAACCATAAACGCAGTAATAAGGTGCAACGAAAACCTTACTACTGCTAATCACAACAACTCACGACTTAAGGAGTAGTTATCATGACTAACCCCCATTCTACGGCAAAAACAGCTAAAACTAAAACCACCGATAAAACATTGCGAGAGGCATCGCAACGTCATTACACCGTTGGCTATATCAATGTCCGGCATGAACCCAAAGCCGCACAGGCCCGCACCCACTACAGCAAACACCCTGTGCTGCATCTTAAAGGTAATTGGTTAGAACAAGCTGGCTTTACCACCGGACAACCCGTCACCATCACCGCTAAAAAAGGCAAGTTGATTGTTGAACTTGTGAAGTAGATCGCATAATCAAAAAATAATTAATTCAGTTATGCGAGAGAGAACGTAGAACTGGAATTTGGTATAAACCATTTTGATCTATAAATTTTTCATCATCGAACAATAAATTTTGAAGTTGTCAGATTCAAAACAAACAATGTTAACCTTCTTTATACATGGATAATTAGTAATACTCTGTTTAATTGTCTGTAATGCTATTTTTGCTGCTTCATTTTTGGGAAATTTATATATACCTGTACTTATATTTGGGAACGAAATAGTTTTCACATCATTATCATGAGCAAGTGTAAAGCAGTTTAAGTAACAGAGTCTTAATAGTTCAACCTCATTATTATTACCATTATTCCAACGAGGCCCTACAGTATGGATAACATATTTAGCTGGTAAATTACCAGCTGTAGTAACTACTGCTTCACCGACTTTACAACTGCCTTGTTTTGCTCGTATCTTCTGGCATTCATCCAGAATTTGCTTGCCTCCCGCACGATGAATTGCACCATCAACGCCACTTCCACCTAATAAAGAACTATTTGCTGCATTTACAATAGCATCAACAGCAATTTTAGTAATATCACCCTGAATAATATCTATTTTATTTTTCATTTACTAATGTTCCAAGTAATTTCGAAATTGTATTTTCTTTAGCTTGAACTTCCGAAGGTTTCAAAAGTATATTCATTACTTGCTCATCCAGAGTTAAATCATAAATATCAATGTAATTGTGATAGAGCAGGTTTATTATTGAACTTGCTATATAATACTAGTAACTTAAAAATAAACTATCTACGGTTTAGCAAGAGAATGTTAATTTACAAAGTGGAAATGATTTCATTGCTAATTACTTTAATCCAAATTTCTCCAGACTCCATTATTAAAGTTTCTGATTCTATTTTCACAAGTGCAATATAAGAACCAAATAACTCTTCGCCATCCAGCATATTTCTGCATTCAAATTCCTTCACATTTTTACAATGAATTTTTCCCAAAGAATGCCCATTATAAGTACTCCATATATCAAAAATAAGATCACGCCCAAAATTACTAAAATTTATAGTTCCAAGACATACATCTTCAAATTTCATAATTTACTCCACAAAATGTCCAGTTGAATGTGATTGATCTGGTATCCTATTACCAAAATAATCTTGTCGTTCCGAGTATTTACCTGATCTATCTGATTTCCATACTCTCTGCGTTCTAATAACTTCACTTGTTGGCTTGATGGTTACAGTGACACCATCTGGACCTTTCCATGTTTCGTAGCCTCCCTGTGATTAGTCCATTACTAATAAATCCTTTAGATCTTAGATCTTCATAGAGCTCCTCTCTTGTTTTAGGTAAATCCGGAGTTACCTGCCCCTTAGTCCCCTTTCCAGAATCCGCAGTAAAAACATTATTTATCCAATTAGGAGCTATTGGTTCATAACTTGGGCGCGGAGGTAGCGCTTCGGGGATTTGATTACTTTCCGTATTATGCGGAATATCAATATTATCTAAACACCACCGTGCCCTGTATTATAAGGCATAAAGCCCAACCCCAGACCACAACTTACTATTAAAGGTCGGCGGCTTAAACAGATAGGCTTTTATGTAGGCTGCCTTGTTATCATTAAGATTGAACAGGGCAAGTTGATTATTGAACTTGCGAAATAGATCGCAGATATAAAAATCCCAGTTTTTAGGCTGGGATTGTAATTTAGATAACGCTAAAAATCAGACCATTCCGAGTATTCAATATTTTCAGGTGTTAATTTGGTTAAACCATCTTGTTTTAAGATCTCATTAAAGTAATTTATTGTATCCTCTAATGTTTCTTCAATAGTATTTCCCCAACCGATAGCACCTTCCGGACTACCATCAAATTTTCGTTTTATTCGCAAATCAGTTGATCCAGTAAATTTCCCTGATTGATCCTCATAAATTTTAATTTTCATTTTTGCATAGGGTAATATAGGCATCCAAATAACAAATTCAGCCACACTTTTCTCAATTTTTACCACATTATCAATAGCTAAATCATGCCACATGTTTCATGTTCCTTTATTGTTTACCAAATGAGATAATTTTATCACCTAATTTATCTAAATATTTTCCATTTTTATAATATCTAATCACATCAGGAGTAGGATTGTTAAGTTTTACTGTCCTAGCTCCTCTTAGATTTTTAGCAAATTCTGTTGCTTTACTAAGATATTGCTCAATATTCTCAGCACCAACTTCTTTGCCATGTTTATTAAAATGATAGTCTAATAAACCCTCGGGTGAATCAAAACTACCTTTATTCTAAGATTTATCTTTATCATCGTCAGACGATAAACTTGTTCCTCCACTGACAGTAACCGAGCCACTTTGAGTATCAGCTGACACCTGACTATCTCAAGTTACTATTTCCCATCGGATCAATTAATGCAAAAACGTTAGACTGATTAAAAAAGATTCGGATTGAGCTATATTTAATCGCTTCCCAACTAGTACATCTACTCTTGTAATTGTTACTGATTACCCCTGTGTTTCTGGTTGAAGAACTCGCCAACCAATCATAGCTGCTTGAGCCAAAAAGCAGTAAAACCCAAAACATAGCCGCTAAAGATGAACCACGCCACTACACCGTTGGCTATTGCCCTAACCTTGGTAAAGGCATTCCTGCTCCACAGCACACCATTAAAGGCAACTAGCTGAATTAACTCGGATTCACCACAAGACTACTCGTCACCATTTCCGCTAAAAAAGGTAAGATTATTGTTAAATTTTCTAAGTAGATCGCCGATATAAAAATCCCAGTTTTTTATGCTGGGATCTTAATTCTGTAAATACTAAAAATCAGACCATTCAGAGTATTCTATATCTTCAGGTGTTAACTCCTCAAAACCATCTTCTTTTATCTTTTCATTAAAGCTTTTAATTGTATTCTCTAAAGCTGCTTCAATAGTTTCACCATCACCTAAAGCATTTTCAGGGCAACCATCAAATTTTCTCTTTATAGCTAAATCTGATATTCCTGTGTAACCGCCTTCTGCATGTTCTCTGATTTTAATTTTCATCTTTGCATAAGGTAAGATAGGCATCCAAATAACAAATTCAGCAACAACTTTTTCAATTTCTACGCCATCTAATTTCAAATTACGCCACATATATGTTTTCCTATTGTTTACCAAATGAGATTATTTTTTTACCTACCATATCAATATATTTACCGTTCTTGTAATACCTAACAACATTTTCTGTTGAACCCTTTATATTTACTTTTGTTGCTCCTTTCAAATTATCAGCAAAAGCCCTAGCCTTTTCAAGATACTGTTGAGGTGTTGTTGCACCAACTTCTTTGCCATGTTTATTAAAATGATAGTCTAATGAATCTTCTGGTGAATCAAAACTACCCTTATCCCACGATTTATCTACTTTATCTTGAAATTCAGAATCATTTTTTGATGATTGAGAACTAGTCTTAGATTTATTTTTATTTTTATCATCGTCGTCATCAGGCGGTAATCCTGAAGCCCCACCTGCCGCAATAGTCGAGCACCTTCCGATACATCATTGTTATTTTGATGACCTTGTTTTTTATTAAGGTAATTATCATAATCTAAGTTATAAACTCTTAATACGTTTTCTTCAAGGAATTCATTTTCCATCTGATCCGCATAAGCTAGGCTAATAAGTTGTCTCTCATTTAATGTTAAGCTATTTAAAAAAGCTTCAGCGTCTTCAACACTAAAACCTCTTCCAACAAGAACATCTACAGGGCTAATAGTTACTTTTTCACCAATATAAGATTGTTTAACTAAATCCCATAAATCAGGGAAATTAGTGTATTTTAGATATTTATTAATAGTGTTAAGGTCTATTTCGGATGCAGTTAATGTTACTCCAGCCAATGCGGCTAATTATATAGTCGGTGAGTTACTTTTTACACGTTGGTGAGTGAAACATTGCTCTATACCTTGTTTTGCTGCAAATGTCGCCATATTGTTATTCTAAACGGCATTTTTACCACCGGAAGCAAGAGCGGTAGGGGCAAGGGAGCTGATTTGTTGTTTTTCATCATTATTATGTAAAAAATATTGAGGAGTCTATGCTGTTTAACATTATGTGAGTTGATGAGATTTAACTGTCTTTATTGTTGTGATTCCTTGATAATAAGCTTATGTCACTAGCCTTGATTTCTGTGCCATAGCTACACCACGTTGTGGTCTACTTTTGGGTAAATCAAGTTGATGTTTGAGGTGGTTAAAAAATTGATTGATTAAAGAAATTGTAGTCTGATACCTGCAACTAATTAATTAGAATTTAATTATATGGTTAGGACCTATTCTAAGCTAAAATCAACCGTACACAAAACACACCCAGCCCATCACTAAGCGATTTTATACCGAGGGTTATATGCCACAAAATCCAACGCCAGACCACAACTGACCATTAAAGGCAGGTGGCTGGAGCAATTTGGTTTTTATGTCGGCTGCCCTGTTATCATTAATATTGAACAGGGTAAGTTAGTAGTAGAGATTGATTTAAGAGTCTAAAAAATGATAACTTATAAATAATCTTTAATTCTTTTATATAAAAATTCATAAAAATTAGCAGCATAAATCTTACATTCAGCAGATGGGAACATAATGTATATTGGACATTCCCCATTATCAAATTTAGTATAGTCAAAATAATACACATCACCAAAATCTGTTTGGCTAACAACAAGTTGTGTGTTTTTCATAATGTTATTTTTCATATCAATGATATGATGATAAACAATATCCCCACCATTAACCGATTCAAAATCTAATCCGTAAATGCTGTATATTTCCTCTCCACATATATCACCACCACGGTATTCACGTAAAAACCATTTATAAGAATTAGTTAAAGGAAAACCTAAATATTTTTCGGCCTTTAAAATCCATGATTCATCAACCGCATCTTCCGGAGTACCGAAATTAACTATATTCTCATTTTTATTAATGAATTCAATTAGTACATTTTTTGTTATTTCATTCATAATTTTTACCTATATGTTTTTGCTCTCTCGATCCAGTATTGAGTTTTCCATTTATTGAACTCATTTCTATTAATTCCAGAAGGAATTGTATTAGGATTAACATGAATCGCTTTTTTATTTTGTTGATGAAATGTTTGCGTAACTTCAGCAATAGCTCCATTTTGATTTTGTGTCATATGGTGTAAATTAATCGAATTTCCATCATGACCAATAGGTGCTCGACCAGATGCCATTCTTTCTAAATTTGTTCCTTTAATTATTTTCCCTTTATCTGTCCAAGTTGTCATCAAATTCGGATCAAACAAATCATTACGTTGATAAACTTTATTGCCATTAAATTCTATAGGATCTTTGCTCCAATATTTTCGTTCTTGCCCAAAATATTTTGCTGCATCAGCCTGTGTTACACTATTCGTCCCCTTTCCAGCTTTTACTTCATTCTTATTTAGAGGGATCCATTTTTCTCCCGTCCATTGCATAAGTTTACCGCCAATATAAGCG
>NZ_JAFNNJ010000016.1:0-6288 GCF_026536825.1 Gilliamella sp. B3367 | reverse complement strand
CAGTTTAAATTTTTCACTGAAACTTATTTTTCCGCGCAATCAAGTGAAATTCTGCGAATTTTCGCGCGATCGCTTCCGCGATCCTATTTTCGATCCTTTCCCAAATTATCTCGGCAGATTGTTTTTTTCGTGGCCTTTTTCCTTCCTTTTTCGGGTCACGCATTGTCATCACAGACAACAGCAAATCAGATACAGGGTAATGCGCCGTATTTGACTTTCGACGGTGGTCGTACACGTGTTGTTGATACTAACGGTCTGCTTGGGATTACTTTATCTGACGGAACTAGGTACACGCCTTCTACCAATTCATCATCTTCTTCAAGACCTATCGTCTTGCCGGTTGTGGGTCAGAGTTTTGCTGATATTAGTATGTTGGTTCCTACTGATACTAATTCAGTCGATTTAAGTTCTCTTATCGGTCCTCCTAATAATTATTGGGGGGATGATGATGGTGATTCTGGCGTTACTGCTACTGGTTCTTTGAGTTTATCTATCGTCGATAAAAACAATCGGCCTGTATCACGTGATACAGTGTTAACGACATGTACTGATTCTGCACCTTATAAGGTTACGTTATCCAGTACTGACGGTACATTATCAACTCGTTACGGATTTCCTAATCGTAGTACTTTCAGTGCCCGTAGTGAGACTTATTACGTCAATCCTAAGGCTTCGCCGGTGGTTTGTTTTGCTCGGCCTAATTTAATGTTCGGTAAGCGTGGTGATGATAGGTATAACCCATCTTTTGATTTTGCTGGCCCAGCTTCAATGTGGGACCCTCGTAATGGTTTTATCCCTCAGTCAACTGGCCCATCCTCTTACGGTAGAAACTTTCCTACAACTGGTGGTAATGGATTGTACTTTGATTTACTCATTAGTGGTGTAAGTCAGCCATTGTCTTGGTCTCGTGTTTCTCGGGGTCGTATCACAGCTACAATGACTAATTCTACCGCTACAAGGGTTCGTGTTACTTTAACAGGTCCTTACGCTGGTACTGACCGGCATAATGCAGACAATCCTGGTCGTCTTACTAAACCTACTTTGCCTCAGACATTCGAGTTGGTCGGTCGTGATAATAATGGTACTCCAGTCGTCAGATATGGTTTTACTTTGAAGCAGTGGTTCGTTCACCGTAGTTCTAAGGGGGGCAATTATTCTAATACTTTATCTTGGTGTAGTCGTCTTGGTTATCGTCTTGTTAAGGTAAAGGATTTAACCAACGCTGTTCGTACAGATGTAGTCGTACCTAGTGCCCCCCCTTTCTCGCCGGGTAATCATTATATGCGTCATATAGATGCTGGATTTTTGGCTGAGTGGGGCGACCCGGACTATTACCAGCCTAACGTTGGCTTCTTTGACCTTTGGTACTGGACCAGTGACCATAATGGTAGTCATCCATTTGAAGTACTTACAGGCAGAGGTACTGTAGGTTGGACATCCCCCGACCACACTATCGTCTTCGGGCTTTGCGTCTATCCTTAGTTCTTATTCCTTCGTCCTTAATCCTTAGGCTGGGGGTGTGGGTGATAAAAAATAGTATTAGGTGATTAAAAGTAAGCTGACTCAAGGAGTCAACGTCGTTTAGCTATAAAAAAAGCGATTTTGCGGCTAAGCGGCGTTTGAATTACCCGCCTCGGCGGGTTTATTTTTGAGGTTTTTTATCGCAAAAAAGTTGAGGAGTGGGGTTTTTGAGGTTTTAGATTTCACTTAAAACTTTTAAATGATCATAACCACTATTTTAAATACTAAAATAATTTTTTCAGGATCAATAACCATGATTCTAAAGATTTGTAATGATGATAGTCTTTAATTAAAACAGTGCTTAATCAATTATAATTTAGATTCTTTTTAGATCGTCTTTACAAAAGTTAACGTAATTGAGCGAAAAAAAGTGTTGCATCGTGTTTTTCCAATCACTATACTTTTTACACGGTTTTAGCTACAAGGCTAAAATTTGATATAAAAGTATAAAATTACAAATAAATCAAAAAATTACTTGACAAGGTAGTCTAAAATGCATTATAATTTTCAACAGGCAACAGGCAACAGGCAACCTGGCCAACCTATCTTTTAAATTCGTCTAAGTCCAACTCCCAGTTTAAATTTTTCACTGAAACTTATTTTTCCACGCAATCAAGTGAAATTCTGCGAATTTTCGCGCGATCGCTTCCGCGATCCTCTTCTCGATCTTTTTTCCGGTCGTTTTTCGGATCCTCTTTCAGATTTCGATCATTTCCCAAATTATCCCGGCAAATTGTTTTTTTCGTGGTCTTTTTCCTTCCTTTTTCGGGGCACGCATTGACATCACAGACAACTAGGAATGTGATACAGGGTACTGCACCTTATCTGACTTTCGACGGTGGTCGTACTCGTGTGGTTGATGCTAACGGTCTGCTTGGGATTACGTTATCTGATGGTACGCAATATATGCCATCAACCAATCTTTCATATATAACCCCAATCTCCTTGCCGGTTGCGGGTCAGAGTTTTGCTGATATAAGTATGTTGGTCCCAACTAATACTAATTCAGTCGATTTAAGTACACTTATCGGTCCTCCTAATAATTATTGGGGTGATGATGATGGTGATTCTGGTGTTACTGCTACAGGTCGTTTAAGTTTATCTATCGTCGATAAAAACAATCAAGCTGTATCACGTAGTACCGTGCCAGAGATTTGTAAGGCACCTTATAAGGTTACCTTATCTAGTACTAACGGTACATTATCCACACGTTATGGGGTTCCTAATCATAGTGATTTCCGTGCTAGTTATGTGACTTATTATGTTAATCCTAAGGCATCGCCTGTGGTTTGTTTTGCCACTCCTAGTTTGAGTTGGGGTTCAGATAATTATGCTGGCCCAGCTTCGATGTGGGCCCCTGCTAATGGTTTTATTCCTCAGTCAACTGGCCCATCCTCTTACGGTAGAAACTTTCCTACTACTGGCGCTAACAAACTGTACTTTGATTTACTCATTAGTGGTGTTAGTCAGCCATTGTTTTGGTCTCCAGTTTCTCTGGGTGGTATCACCGTCACAATGTCTAATCCTACAGCTACAAGCGTACGTGTTACTTTAACTGGTCCTTACGCTACTCAATCCCAGCATAATTCATCCAGTCCTATTTCTATTTCTAAACCTACTTTGCCTCAGACCTTCGAGTTGGTCGGTCGTGATAATAATGGTACTTCTGTTGTTAAATATGGTTTTACTTTGAAGCAGTGGTTCGTCAACCGAGGTTCTAAAAAGGACAGGTATCCTCAAACCTTATCTTGGTGTAATAGTATTGGTTATCGGATGCCTCGCGTAAGGGATTTAACCAATGCATCTTGTCCGCCTGGCTCCTATTATGATTCTAGGTGTCGTGGTTCAGTCGGGGCCAGCCCTTCCTCGCCTAATAATCTTTACACGCGTCATATAGGTTCTGGCTTTTTCTCGGAGTGGGGCACAATGGATTATTATTCAGGCGCTGGCTTCAACAGCGGTTGGCACTGGACTAGTGAACCGTTTGGTAGTAAACAGTTTACCGTGGACTCACAATACGGTTACGTGCATGGGACCTACACCAACAACAACTACTACGGACTATGCTCCCATCCTTAGTATTTATTTCTTCGTCCTTAATCCTTAGACTGGGGGTGGGGGGTGATAAAAAATAGTATTAGGTGATTAAAAGCAAGCTGACTCAACGAGTCAACGTCGTTTAGCCATAAAAAGCGATTTTGGGGCTAAGCGACGTTTGAATTACCCGCTTAGGCGGGTTTATTTTTGATGTGTTTTTTAGCAAAAAAGTTGAGGAGTGGGGTTTTTGAGGTTCTAAATTCTGCTTTGCAATGTTGCCTCAAATAAATAATTCCGCTCTAACTATGGCACTCTTTAGTTGTCGTGTTTTTCCATCAAAAAAAGTTGAGGAGCGGGGTTTTTGAAGTTCTAAATTTCACTTAAAAATTATTAAATGATCCAAATCACTAAATTTCTAATCCAAAGCCCTAAAATAAAATTTTTAAGGATCAATTGCTCTAATTCTAAAGATTTGTAATCGCGATATATTTAATTAAAACAATAGTTAATAAATTATAAATTAGATCCTTTTTAGATCTTATTTACAAAAGTTAACGTAAATGAGTGAAAAAAAGTGTTGCATCGTGTTTTTCCAATCACTATACTTTTTACACGGTTTTAGCTACTAGGCTAAAATTTGACAGAAAAGTATAAAATTGTAAATTAATCAAAAAATTACTTGACAGGATAGTCTAAAATGCAATATAATTTTCAACAGCCAACAGCCAACAGCCAACTTGCCAAACCTATCTTTTAAATTCGTCTAAGTCCAGCACCCAGTTTAAATTTTTCACTGAAGCTTATTTTTCTACTCAATCAAGTGAAAATCTGCGAATTTTCGCGCGATCGCTTCCGCGATCCTCTTTTCGTTTCTTTTTCCGATCGTTTTCCGGCTCCATTTTCAGATCCTTTTCGCGATCCTTTTTCGGATCCTGTTTTCGATCCTTTTCCGAATTATCCCGGCAGATTGTTTTTTTCGTGGTCTTTTTCCTTCCTTTTTCGGGTCACGCATTGACATCACAGACAACAGCAAATCAGATACAGGGTACTCCGCCTTATCTGACTTTCGACGGTGGTCGTACACGTGCGGTCGATGCTAACGGTCTGCTTGGGATTACTCTATCTGATGGTACGCAATATACACCTTCTACCAATTTATCATCTGCAACCCCAATCGTCTTGCCGGTTGCAGGTCAGAGTTTTGCTGATATTCGTATGTTCGTTCCTACTGATACTAACTCAGTCGATTTAAGTTCTCTTATCGGTCCTCCTAATAATTATTGGGGGGATGATGATGGAGATAGTGACGTTACTGCTACTGGTCGTTTAAGTTTATCTATCGTCGATAAAAACAATCAGTCAGTATCACGTAATTCCGTGCTAACAATCTGTAACGCACCTTATAGGATTAAGTTATCTAGTACTGACGGTACATTATCTACTCGTTACGGTATTCCTAATCGTAGTGATTTCCGTGCTAGTAATGTGACTTATTACGTCAATCCTAAGGCTGGTCCAGCTATTTGTTTTGCTCGGCCTAACTTAAAGTTTGGTAAGCTTGGAGATGATAGTTCTCACCCATATTGGGATTTTGCTGGCCCAGCTTCGATGTGGGACCCTGCTAAGGGTTTTCTCACTCGGTCAACAGACCCATCCTCTTACGGTCTAAACTTTCCTACTACTGGTGCTAATAGATTGTACTTTGATTTAGATATTAGTGGTGTTAGTCAACCTTTGTATTGGTCTTCTGTTTCTCTGGGTGGTATCACAGCTACTATGTCTAATTCTACTGTTACAAGCGTTCGCGTTACTTTAACTGGTCCTTACGCTACCACATCCCAGCATAATTCTAGAAATCCTGACCCTATTTCTAAACCTACTTTGCCTCAGACCTTCGAGTTGGTCGGTCGTGATACTAATGGTACTCCTGTCGTCAAATATGGTTTTACTTTGAAGCAGTGGTTCGTCCACCGAGGTTCTGTGGAGACAAATTATTCTAATACATTATCTTGGTGTAATAGTCTTGGTTATCGTCTGCCTCGCGTAAGGGATTTAACCAACGCATCTTGTCCAAACAACGATTCTAGGTGTCGTGGTTCAGTCGGCGCCACCCCTTCCTCGCTGGGTAATTGGTATATGCGTCATATAGGTTCAGGTTTTTTCACGGAGTGGGGCTTTATGCCTGATTATTCAGGCGTTGGCTTCAACAACCGCTATGGATACTGGACTAGTGACCCGTATTTTATCGTGGGCCATTACTTTGGTGTAATTGCAGGGACAAGTTCCTACGAAACCTGGTCCACGCTTTGTGCCCATCCTTAGTTTTTATTCCTTCGTCCTTCGTCCTTAATCCTTAGAGCGGGGGTGGGGGGTGATAAAAAATAGTATTAGGTGATTAAAAGTAAGCTGACTCAAGGAGTCAACGTCGTTTAGCCATAAAAAAAGCGATTTTGCGGCTAAGCGACACTTCAATTACCCGCCTCGGCGGGTTTATTTTTTAGGTATTTTATCTCAAAAAAGTTGAGGAGCGGGGTTTTTGAGGTTCTAAATTCTGTTTTGCAATGTTGTCTCAAATAAATAATTCCGCTTTAAACTAAGGCGTTTTTTAGTAGCTGTGTTTTTTCATCAAAAAAAGTTGAGGAACGGGGTTTTTGAGGTTTTAAATTTCACTTAAAACTTTTAAATGATCATAACCACTATTTTAAATACTAAAATAATTTTTTCAGGATC
>NZ_JAFNNJ010000015.1:0-19036 GCF_026536825.1 Gilliamella sp. B3367 | reverse complement strand
CACAGTTTAAAGCGGAATTATTTATTAGAGGCAATATTTCAAAGCAGAATTTTAAACCCCAAAAACCCCGCTCCTCAACTTTTTTGATGGAAAAAACGGCCACTAAAAAACGTCACAACTTAAAGCGGAATTATTTATTTTAGACAATATTTCAAAGCGAATTTTGAACCCCTAAAAACCCCGCTCCTCAACTTTTTTTGCGATAAAATCGCCTCAAAAATAAACCCGCCGAGGCGGGTAATTGAAGCGTCGCTTAGCCGCAAAATCGCTTTTTTTATGGCTAAACGACGTTGACTCCTTGAGTCAGCTTGCTTTTAATGACTCAACACTATTTTTTATCACCCCCACCCCCGCCCTAAGGATTAAGGACGAAGAAATAAAAACTAAGGATGGGAGCAAAGTCCGTTGGAGCCGTCGGAGGTGTAGATCCAATACACGTAACCGTCGCCAGAGCTCAGGACATACTGGTTACTATCATAAGAAGGGTCACTAGTCCAGTACCAACCGTAGCTGAAGCCAACGCCTGAATAATCAGGCATATCACCCCACTCAGTGAAAAAACCTGAACCTATATGACGCATGTAATAATTACCAGACGAGGAAGGGGTGGCGCCTAAATTATATTCTTTTGTATTTGTTAAATCCTTTACGCGAGGCATTCGATAACCAAGACTATTACACCAAGATAATGTATTAGAATAATCTTTATACACAGAACCACGGTTCACGAACCACTGCTTCAAAGTAAAACCATATTTGACGACTGGAGCACCATTACTATCACGACCGACCAACTCGAAGGTCTGAGGCAAAGTAGGTCTGGAAATAAGACCAGGACTGGATGAATCCTTCTGGGATTGAGTAGCAGCAGGACCTGTTAAAGTAACGCGTACCCTTGTAGCAGTAAAATTAGACATTGTGACTGTGATACCACCTTGAGAAACAGGAGACCAAAACAATGGCTGACTGACACCACTAATGAGTAAATCAAAGTACAACCCATTAGCGCCAGTTGTAGGAAAGTTTCTACCGTAAAGTGACGGGTCAGTTGACTGAGGGATAAAACCATTACGAAGGTCCCACATTGAAGCTGGGCCAGCAAAATAACCTGTACCGTAATTAAAACTAGGTCGAGCAAAACAAACCACAGGCCCAACCTTAGGATTGACGTAATAAGTCACGCTACTTTCACGGAAAGTACTACGATTAGGAAAACCATAACGTGTAGATAATGTACCGTCAGTACTAGATAACGTAACCTCATAAGGTGCAGAATCAGTACATGTCGTTAACACTGTATCACGTGATACAGGCCGATTGTTTTTATCAACGATAGATAAACTTAAACGACCAGTAGCAGTAACGTCACTATCTCCATCATCATCCCCCCAATAATTATTAGGAGGACCGATAAGAGTACTTAAATCGACTGAATTAGTATTAGTTGGGACGAACATACGAATATCAGCAAAACTCTGACCCTCAACGGGCAAGGAGATTGGGGTTGTAGATGATAAATTGGTAGAAGGCGTGTACCTAGTTCCGTCAGATAAAGTAATCCCAAGCAGACCGTTAGCATCGACCGCACGTGTACGACCACCGTCGAAAGTCAGATAAGGTGCACTACCCTGTATCTGATTTGCAGTTGTCTGAGATGTCAATGCGTGACCCGAAAAAGGAAGGAAAAAGACCACGGAAAAAACAATCTGCCGGGATAATTGGGAAAAAGATCGAAAACCGGATCTGAAACAGGATCCGGAAAACGACCGGAAAAAGGATCGGAAAAAAGATCGAGAAGAGGATCGCGGAAGCGATCGCGCGAAAATTCGCAGAATTTCACTTGATTGCGTGGAAAAATAAGTTTCAGTGAAAAATTTAAACTGGGTGCTGGACTTAGACGAATTTAAAAGATAGGTTGGCCAGGTTGCCTGTTGCCTGTTGCCTGTTGAAAATTATAATGCATTTTAGACTACCCTGTCAAGTAATTTTTTGATTAATTTACAATTTTATACTTTTCTGTTAAATTTTAGCCTCGTAGCTAAAAACGTGTAAAAAGTATAGTGATTGGAAAAACACGATGCAACACTTTTTTTCGCTCATTTACGTTAACTTTTGTAAATAGGATCTAAAAGGATCTAAATAATGATTGATTAGCTATTGTTTTAATTGGATATATTATCATTACAAACCTTTGAAAATATGATTAAAGATCATCGGAAATTTTATTTTAGGGCTTAGAATTAGAAATTTAGTAAGTTTGATCATTTAAAGCTTTTTAAGTGAAATTTAAAACCTCAAAAACCCCGCTCCTCAACTTTTTTTGATGTAAAAAACGACTACTAAAAAACGATACAGTTTAAAGCGGAATTATTTATTTGAGACAATATATCAAAGCAGGATTTTGAACCCCAAAAACCCCACTCCTCAACTTTTTTTGCGATAAAAAACCTCAAAAATAAACCCGCCTAGGCGGGTAATTCAAACGCCGCTTAGCCGCAAAATCGCTTTTTTTATGGCTAAACGACGTTGACTCCTTGAGTCAGCTTGCTTTTAATCACTCAACACTATTTTTTATCCCCCCCCACCCCCGGCCTAAGGATTAAGGACGAAGAAATAAAAACTAAGGATGGGAGCAAAGTCCGTGGATGCCGTAGTGGGTGTAGAGCGAATCCACGTGACCGTAGTAAGTGCCCACGAAAAACTGGGCACTACCATCCGGGTCACTAGTCCAATACCAAGAGTTGATGAAGCCAACGCCAGAGTAATCATCCATTTTGCCCCACTCCGTGAAAAAACCAGAACCTATATGACGCATGTAATACCTACTAGAAGAGGAAGGGCTGGCGCCGATGGATATAGGATTATAATACCAATCACGAGATGCATTAGTTAAATCCTTTACCTTAGGTACTCGATAACCAAGACTATTACACCAAGATACAGTATTAGAATAATTGTCCAGCTTAGAACCACGGTTCACGAACCACTGCTTCAAAGTAAAACCATATTTGACGACTGGAGTACCATTACTATCACGACCGACCAACTCGAAGGTCTGAGGCAAAGAAATAGTGGAAAGAGGACTAGGACTGGATGAATTACGCTGGGATTCGGTAGCGTAAGGACCAGTTAAAGTAACGCGTACGCTTGTAGCAGTAGAATTAGACATTGTAACTGTGATACCACCCAGAGAAACAGGAGACCAAAACAATGGCTGACTAACACCACCAATGAGTAAATCAAAGTACAATCCATTAGCACCAGTAGTAGGAAAGTTTCTACCGTAAGAAGATGGGCCAGTTGACTGAGGGATAAAACCATTAGCAGGGTCCCACATTGAAGATGGGCCAGCAAAATCAGCAGATGGGTCATGAGGCCAATCACCAAGCTTACCAGCCAATAAGTTAGGCCGAGCAAAACAAACCACAGGCTCAGCCTTAGGATTGACGTAATAAGTCACGCTACTTTCACGGAAAGTACTACGATTAGGAAAACCATAACGTGTAGATAATGTACCGTCAGTACTAGATAACGTAACCTCATAAGGTGCAGAATCAGTACATGTCGTTAACACTGTATCACGTGATACAGGCCGATTGTTTTTATCGACGATAGATAAACTTAAAGAACCTGTAGCACTAACGACAGAATCACCATCATCATCCCCCCAATAATTATAAGGAGGACCGATAAGAGAACTTAAAGCAACTGAATTAGTATTAGTAGGGACCAACATACCAATATCAGCAAAACTCTGACCCTCAACCGGCAAGACGATAGGTCTTGAAGAAGATGATGAATTGGTAGAAGGAGTATACCTAGTTCCGTCAGATAGAGTAATCCCAAGCAGACCGTTAGCATCAACCGCACGAGTACGACCACCGTCGAAAGTCAGATAAGGTGCACTACCCTGTATCGCATTCCTAGTTGTCTGTGAAGTTAATGCGTGACTGGAAAAAGGAAGAAAAAGAACCACGGAAAAAACAATCTGCCGGGATAATTTGGGAAAGGATCGAAAACCGGATCTTAAAGATGATCTGAAAGAGGATCCGAAAAACGATCGGAAAGAGGATCGAGAAGAGGATCGCGGAAACGATCGCGCGAAAATTCGCAGAATTTCACTTGATTGAGTAGAAAAATAAGTTTCAGTGAAAAATTTAAACTGGGTGTTGGACTTAGACGAATTTAAAAGATAGGTTGGCCAGGTTGCCTGTTGCCTGTTGCCTGTTGAAAATTATAATGCATATGTGACAATCCTGTCAAGTAATTTTTTGATTAATTTACAATTTTATACGTTTCTGTCAAATTTTAGCCTCGTAGCTAAAACCGTGTAAAAAGTATATTGATTGGAAAAACACGATGCAACACTTTTTTTCGCTCATTTACGTTAACTTTTGTAAACAGGATCTAAAAAGGATCTAACTTATAATTTGTTAACTATTGTTTTAATTAAATATATCGCAATTATAAATCTTTAAAATTAGAACAATTGATCCTTGAAAATTTTATTTTAGGGCTTTGAATTAGAAATTTAGTGATTTGGATCATTTAATAATTTTTAAGTGAGATTTAAAACCTCAAAAACCCCGCTCCTCAATTTTTTTTGATGAAAAACACCTCAAAAATAAATCCGCCTAGGCGGGTAATTCAAGCGTCGCTAAGCCACAAAATCGCTTTTTATGGCTAAACGACGTTGACTTTTAGCTTACTTTTAATCACTTAATACTATTTTTCCTCACCCCCAACCCTCGGCACTAAGGATTAAGGACGAAGAAATAAGAACTAAGGATAGGTGCAAAGCCCGAAGACGTTTTCGCTGGTCGAATCCACAGCACCGTTGTCCGAGTGCACGATAAACTGTTCACGGCCATTGGAATCACTAGTAAAGAACCAATTGGCGTTGACAGGAAGGTCAATGGCTGAATAATAGGACATATGCCCCCACTCCGCGAAAAGGCCAGAACCAATATGACGCATAAAATGATTACTAGGTGAGGAAGGGGTAGCGCTGGCAGCGCCTCGACAACTTAAATTTGTATTACGACAAGATGCATTGGTTAAATCCTTTACGCTAGGCATTCGATAACCAAAACTATTACACCATGATAAATGATCAGAATAATGGCCATGCACATCACCACGGCTGAGGAACCACTGCTTCAAAGTAAAACCATATTTAACGACTGGATTACCTTGAGCGTCACGACCAACCAACTCGAATGTCTGAGGTAAAGAAGGCTTAGCAATAAAATCAGGATTGCTAGAATTCCATTGGGATTCGGTAGCGTAGGGACCAGTTAAAGTAACACGAACGAAGTGAGAGCTAGAATCAGACATTGTAGCTGTAATACCTCCCTTAGAAACGGAAGACCAAAACAAAGGTTGACTAACATTACTAATCTCTAAGCCAAAACGCAAATTATTAATACCAGTAGTAGGAAAGTTTTGACCGTAAGAGGATGGGTCTGTTTTTTGTGTGAGAAAACCATAATAAGGGTCCCACATCGAAGCTGGACCAGCATAATCATCTGTACCAAAAATCAAATTAGGTATGGCAAAATCAATTCTAGCACAAACTGATGTACCAAGCTTTGGATTGACGTAATAAGTCACACTACTTTCACGGAAAGTACTACTACTAGGAACACCATAACGTGTGGACAATGTACCATCAGTACTAGTTAATGTAACACGATAAGGTGCAGAATCATTACATGTCGTTAACACAGTATCACGCGACACTAGTTGATTGTTTTTATCGACGATAGATAAACTTAAACGACCAGTAGCTGTAACACCAGCATCACCATCATCATCTCCCCAATAATTATTAGGTGGACCGATAAGAGTACTTAAATCGACTGAATTAGTATTAGTAGGTACCAACATATCAATATCAGCAAAACTCTGTCCCTCAACCGGCAAGGAGATAGGTCTTGAAAAAGATGATGAATTGGTAGAAGGCGTGTACCTAGTTCCGTCAGATAAAGTAATCCCAAGCAGACCGTTAGCATCAACAACACGTGTACGACCACCATCGAAAGTCAAATACGGCGCACTACCCTCAATATGATTTTTTGTTGTCTGTGAAGTCAATGCATGACTGGGAAAAGAAAGAAAAAACACCACGAATAGACCTAAATGGATCCACCGGGATAATTGTAGAAGATATAAGGATCTAAAAAAGGATCCAGAAAACGATCGCGCGAAAATTCGCAGAATTTCACTTGATCGCATGAAAAAATAAGCGATAGTGAAAAATTTAAGTTGGGAGCTGGACTTAGACGAATTTAAATTAGAGGTTGGCCATGTTGCCTGTTGCCTGTTGCCTGTTGAAAATTATAAAACATATGCGACAATCCTGTCAAGTAATTTTTTGATTTATTTGCAATTTTATGCTTTTTTTATCAAATTTTAGCTTCTTTGCTAAAATTGTTAAAAAAGTATAGTGATTGGAAAAAGACGATGCAACATTTTTTTTCACTCAATTGCGTTAACTTTCGTAAAGATGCTCTAAAAAGGATCTAGACGACATTTAGTTAATTACTGTTTTAATTAAAGATATTATCATTACAAATCTTTAAAAATTAAGGTTATTGATCCTCAAAAATTTTATTTTAGTGTTTAAAATCGTGATTGTGATCATTTAAACGTTTTTATGTAAAATTTAGAACCTCAAAAACCCCACTCCTCAACTTTTTAAGAAACGGGATATTATCTGCACTGAATAAACTGACTGGCATTGATTGATTCGAAAATTATATTTTATTAACTACCTACTCGGCATGAACCTAAAAACCTGATCAGGCATTATTTGCCTGTTTTTTCTAAACTGCCTACTCGGCATGAACCTAGAACAAGATATACTATAATCATTGTTTGCAAAAAGGCAAAGGGCATTTGGAGTTTTAAAAACCCTTTTTTTTGATATCTTTTTAACATTATGATTTTTAATTATTTTATTTTTTGATTAAAAAAAGGGTTATAAAAATAATATTTTTTGGGGTTTAGAAAACCCCGCTCCTCAACTTTTTTATCAAAAAATCATCCATTTTACAAAACCCGCTTTCCCTTTGTTTGCTGTTTTTTAGCTGTTATAATCGATTTATCTTTTCATTTTAGGGCAAATAGTTATGTATATTATTTATGGAATTAAGAATTGTGATACCATGAAAAAAGCGTTTACTTGGCTCAATGATCATCAAGTTAGTTACCAATTTCATAATTACAAAACCGATGGTTTGTCGGCTGAGTTGTTAAGTGATTTATTAAAACTTGTTGATTGGCAGAGTTTGTTAAATACTCGTGGTACGACTTGGCGTAAGCTTGACGAGACAGTACGTAATCAAGTTGATAATCAAGATGCCGCTATCAAGATTATGTTAGCTAATCCTTCTATTTTAAAGCGTCCACTACTTGTTGATGGTAAGCGGGCTTTGTTGGGATTTTCTGACGAGAGCTATTCGCAATTTGTTAAACCTAAATCATAAGATCGAGATCACCATGACTGAACCTGTTATTGCACTAACCAAAGCATTGATTGCTGAAAGATCAATAAGCCCCGATGATAAGAACTGCCAGCAGATGATTATCGATCGTCTAAAGCCGTTAGGCTTTGTGATTGAAGAGGTAAATATTGGTAAGACGAAAAACCTTTGGGCTTACCATGGTAGTGGTAAAACTTTGATGTTTGCCGGTCATACTGATGTGGTGCCAGCTGGTGATGAGAGTAAGTGGTGTTACCCGCCTTTTGAGCCAACTATTGATGAAAACGGTATCTTGTACGGTCGTGGCGCTGCCGATATGAAAAGTGGCGTAGCGGCTATGGTTTGTGCCGCTGAGACATTTGTTAAAAAATATCCTGACCATACTGGTCGGGTTGCGTTTTTGCTGACTTCCGATGAGGAAGCAGATGCAACCGATGGTACGGTAAAAGTGGTTGATTTGCTGATTAAACGTCAAGAACAGATCGATTACTGTATTGTTGGTGAGCCTTCAAGTGATAGTGTTCTTGGTGATCAGATTAAGAATGGTCGTCGTGGCTCTTTGACAGCCAATTTAGTGGTACATGGTATTCAGGGACATGTTGCTTATCCTCATCTTGCTGATAATCCGGTGCATAAATTTGCGCCTGCTTTAAATGAACTGGTAACGACGGTTTGGGATAATGGTAATGAATATTTTCCACAAACGACAATGCAAATAGCCAATATTAATGGTGGTACCGGCGCTGAAAATGTGGTTCCTGGTGATTTGTCAGTGCAATTTAATTTTCGTTATAGTAGTGAGTTAACCGATGAGATGATTAAAGCAAAAGTCGAGGCGATTTTGCAAAAACATCATTTAAACTATACGTTAAATTGGCGTTTGTCCGGCCATCCATTTTTAACACCACAAGGCGAGCTAACTGATGCAGCAGCAAGTGCAATTAAGGCCTTTACACAAATTGATACCAAATTATCAACCAGTGGCGGAACATCCGACGGGCGTTTTATTGCTAAGTTAGGTTGTCAGGTGATTGAGCTTGGTGTGTTAAATAAAACTATTCATAAAGTGAATGAAAATGTAAATTGCCAAGATGTCATTACATTACAAGCTATCTATATCGATATTTTAGAAAAGTTACTATAGATTTTAATATGAGATCATGCTTTGTGCTAAAAACTCAAGGGGATTTAAATGGAGTGGCTTAAAGATTATTGGTGGGTGATTCTTATTATTTTGGTGGGGATCTTTATTAATACAATTAAAGCACTGAATAAACTAAGCTATAAGCACTATTTAGAAAAAAAGAAAGGGATAAAACCTATCCCTTATTCTGATGATGAGGACGACGATTGGCCAAGTCGTCCTAAGCAAAAATAAATTATCGAAAGTCCTGACTTTTACTTGCAAAAATAGCTTGGTGACGATAGCGATCAACCCACATCGCTGTCGCGCCACAAACCGCAATTGGCATAATAATTAAATTCAATAATGGCACCATGGTAAAGAAGCTGATTAACATACCAAATAGCAGATTGTCAGCGCGATCTTGTCTTAATAATTGGCGCATACGCTCAAAAGAGATTTTGTGGTTATCAAAGGCATAATCCGCATATTGGATGTTAATCTGCCAAGCAGTAAATAAAAACCACACTATCGGAGTAACCGATTGCCCGATGATGGGAATCAAGTAGGTTAGCAATATCGGAATCGCCCATAATAAATAATAGCCAAATTTTTGTAACTCGCGCTTTAAGATGCGAGGTAAGTCTTTTATTAAACTCAACCAAGAGGTATCAGGCGCAGGTACACCGGTGAGCTGTGCTTCTACCTGTTCGGCCAGCAGACCATTGAAAGGCGCAGCTATAACGTTGGTTATCGTACTGAAAAAATAACAAAATAAAATTGTTAAAGTTAAAATGACAATAGCACTAATGATGTAGCCCAACCAGTGCAACCAACTTGGCATAAACGATAAGCCCCAATCCACCATGCCAGTGATTGAAACAAAAAACCAATAAAATAGCGCTGACATAATAACGATATTAGCCAGCAACGGTAAAAATACAAAGCGTTTTAAACCAGGACTAAATGCTAAAGACCAGCCTTGGAAAAAGTATTCTATACCTGATTTAGAATTGGAATGTTGTGATTTATTTTCTAACACAATAGGATCCTTTTATTTAAAATCGGCGTCATTTTAAACGTAGTTTTCATCTGACGGCAACTGACTTTTCATTTTTTGATCGTAAATTAGCTGATCTTTATTTGGTCAGTTTGATAATTTTTCAAGCCATGTTTTTACTTCTTGTTTGATAGCTTGGATCATCTCATTTCGACTTGGTAGTTTATTTATCGATTCACTATTTTGTAATAATAGTGAAGGTATTTTACCATTTGTTGCCTGTTTTAGACGACACAGTGCCGGATAAGTTGCTTCAAACGGTCGATGATAATTACAAAATCCTTGCAGATCCTGAAGATCTTGATGAGTTAACGCCTGCTGATCATCAATGGTGATAAGTTGGCTGAAAGGTAAATCGATAATAGCATTAAGCCAATAGCTATTACGCCTTAAATTTTCCGCTAAACGTTGGCTTAGTTCATAACCTTGCTGAGTGATGGGTTTGATTGCCATCATTGAATAACTACCAGAATTGGCTTGTTTATGGCTGGCAATATGGACTAAGGTAAAGCCACAATTATGCCAAAATTGATAATTAACGGCGCTGTAAGCAAAACTGACAGAGACAAAATCGTTGTGATTTTTCATTGCTTGTTGATAGATCTTTTCGACCAACTTCAGGGCGATATGTTGACGTCGATAAGGCTCTATAACCGCAATACGGTTAATTCTGACCGATTTTAGTTTTGCCGCTAGTTTATCACCAGCATGTGCAACCAATGATTGCGCGACAAGATTGCCTTTTGGTCGGCGTGTGCCTTTCCAAACGGCATCGATTAAGTCATCAGTCAAATTACCTTCATCAATCGTAATTGCGCCAGCAATAAGTTGATCACCTTTTTGGACCTGCCAAACAGCTAAGTTTTGTGCATCAAATAGTCGTCTTAAATCAACCAAGGTTGTTTGATAATGAGCCGTTTTTAATAAATTGTAGATAGACTTAAGTAGGTCGATATCTGTTCTTTCGTTAAGAGAATAGACGGTAGCTTGCTCATTGGTTTGCGATTTTATGACGCCATTAAGCAATAAGTTATCGCAAAGTTGTTCGAGTTGATCGTTATCTTGCCAACGAATAGGCGAATTAAGATAAAATCGCTGGCAAATTTGCCTGTCCAGTAATTTTAATAAAAACCCCTGCCCTGTTCCTTCGTAACCTTCTACCGTTGTGATCAATAGGATTTTAGTCGATGGTGACAGCTTTAGCAGTTGCTCCAACATTGGCAATGGGATCATCGCCGCTTCATCAATAATCAACCACTCAGGAAATGGATGATCGACCATTTCAATTAGTTGATCTGGCGCATAAAACGGTGTTCCTGGTTTAGCAAACTGAAAAAAAGTCGTTAGCGCACTTTTATTCGGTGCTGTTACCCAGCATTCATGATAATGAGTAAATTGCCCAGCTAATGCTGATTTACCGCGCCCTCGTTTAGCCATTAAGATATTTAAACGACTATTGCTTTGTAGGAGTTGGTTCAGCACTAACTGTTGCTCGGTTAAATCCTGTTGCTCGGTTAAATCCTTTTGCCCATCATCCTGCTGCGTAAACTCTGGTGGCTTTTCTGTGGCAAATTTTGATAAGGTTTGTTGTAAATGTTGAACAAAATTGGGCACACGAATCGGCTTTGTAGATTCATTCCAACGCAAACTATCTTGGTCTATCCAATTGGTCAAATCATCGGGCAGTAATAAAATTAGCACACTACCTTTGATTAAAGTGCCAGCTAGCATCGCAAAAGCATCTAAATTAAAACCTTCTGTGGCATCGAAAATAGCATGTTTAAACTCTTTGCCAAGTAATGATTTGGTTTGATTGGGATGAATATGATGGCTAATCGCTTCGGGCAAATCTGTTTTTGTGGTAACTGTAAGCCAATCGCCCGGGTGCTGTTGAATAATAGCGCTGACTTGATTAAATAATTGGGGATGCGAACCGTTTAACACCCATAGCTTTCTGGTGCTATTAATCATTGATTAACTTTTTCCAATCAATAAGGATAAAATTCCTGCTGCAATCAATGGACCAACCGGTATCCCTTTGAAAAAGGCAACACCAATAAGTGTACCAATAATTAAGCCATTAATTATAGTTGGATGAGCACCAATTAAGGATATACCACGCGTGCCTAACCATGAGACTAATATGCCAACTAAAATAGCCAGTAACGATTGCCAGGTGGTGAATGATTTTACAATATCGGTAATTTTTAACGAGCCATCCGCTAAAGGCACCATCATAGCCGCCGTTAAAATGACAATGCCAATGGTTAATCCATATTGATTTAAGAACGGAAAATAGGTTGCTAGCGGTGTTAATTTGAATAACAACAGTAGCAATACTGCAAAGGTCACTGTGTTATTATGCGTGATATAACACAGTGCAGCTAAACCTAATAATAAAAAAAAGGAGATATCAAATTGGGCAAACATTAAAGTAGAACACCAATACGTTTGGCTACCTCTTCGTAGGCCTCAATCACACCACCTAAACCTTGACGGAAGCGATCTTTATCCATTTTTTTCAAGGTCTCTTTTTCCCATAAACGGCAACCATCTGGTGAAAACTCATCGCCTAATGTGATTTCGCCATGAAATAGACCAAACTCTAATTTATAATCAACTAAAATCAATCCGGCTTTATCAAAAAGCTCTGTTAGCACGGTATTTATTTTAAAGCTAAGTTCCTTCATCGTTGCTAACTGCTCATCCGTTGCCCAGCCAAATGCTTTACAGTGTGACTCATTGACCATAGGGTCATGCAGGGCATCATTTTTTAAGAAAAGTTCAAATGTTGGGGGATTAAGGATTTTGCCTTCTTCAACGCCTAAACGTTTTACTAATGAACCAGCAGCTCGATTACGAACGACACATTCAACTGGCACCATATCAAGTTTTTTAACTAAAACTTCATTATCTGATAATAGGGCTTCAACTTGAGTTGGAATACCTGCTTCACGTAACTTGGTCATAATAAAATAGTTAAATTTATTATTAACCATCCCCTTTCGATCTAACTGCTCAATGCGCAGTCCATCAAATGCCGAGGTATCGTTACGAAATTCAAGGATTAATAGATCTGGGTTGTCAGTGGTGTAAACCGTTTTTGCTTTACCACGATAAAGCTCAGCCAACTTTTTCATGTTTATAACCTTATATCAAATTGCCAATAAATAATTAAGGAGCTATTCGCCCCTTAATTTCAAATCAAGTACCTTGCTGTTATAAGTGTTCGCTATAAACCGTAGTTATAAATTGTAGTTATAAACTGTAGTTATAAACATTCATTTATATAGCAAAGGTAAGTTACTCCGCTATTGGGTTAAAATCGGCTTTACGCGGTTTTAACTCATTTAGATGAAAGATTATCTAATCGTTAAATTAGCGATCATTTCTGATGCTATCTCTGACACTGTCTTTAAGATCTTCTTTCAGCTCTTTATTTGTATCTGACTCTTTTTCATCTGTTTTAACTGGCACAGTTCGTAGCGATTCAGGTGCGACATCATCCATTATTTGATTAAATAATCCAACTACATAACGCTGAACTTCGATCGGCTGTGACATAAGATTTTCACCACTACGTGTTAATGAACTTAATACGATAGTGATAGTTTCTGTTGCGCCTAAATTATGGCGGGTAAAGACAAAAGAAGCCTCAACCGGTTGTTGTTCATCTTGGCGGGAAATAATTGCATTATTTGTTTTAATGGTTTTACTATCGCTTGAACTAACCAGTATATTTTGTTTATTCAACGTATTTGGAATATTATTCCATACACCATAACTAACTGGCACGTTAAAGGTAACAGTGTTTTGTTCATGATGTACAAAAGATTCTGGGATAGTTGCAATAGCTAATGTTGGTGGACGAATATCAAGTTGTTTACCAACGGCACCATCAATTTTGTTGTTGTCCACATAAAAATCACCAGATTCAACTGGAACAGAAACACCTTCAGGAATAATTAACGCTTTTAAAGCGGGCGAATTGAGGTAATCTTCATTGCCATCAACCTCTCGTTTATAACTTTGATCGCTACTACATCCAACCATAAACATCGATGTAATAACCGATAAAACAGCTAGTTTTTTAAAGGCATTGCTTTTCAATTCAGTTTTATTCAACATAGATTTCTGCTTTTAAGTAAGGTTATAGTCAATTTTAAATTAATTTAGCATCTTTTAATGCTTGTTCAACTACAGGAATAGAAGCATCACTCAATGGCACTAATGGTAAACGTATAGTACCGTTTGCCATTAAACCTAAACGAGTACACGCCCATTTTGCTGGCGTTGGGTTTGGTTCAATAAATAGATGAGTATGAAGACCCATTAAAGTATCGTTTAACGTGCGTGCTTGTTGGATTTGGTTATTAAATGCCAATTCACAAACGGTTGCAACTTGTTTCGCTGCTACGTTAGCGGTTACCGAGATAACACCATCACCACCTAAAATGATAAAGTCTAAGAAAGTCGCATCATCACCACTTAATAGCTTAAAATCTTCGCCAACTAATTTACGAGTTTTGTAAACGCGAGACAGATCACCCGTTGCATCTTTTAACGCAACAATGTTTTTAATTTTAGCTAATCGACCGACAGTTTCTGGTTTAATGTCACTGCAAGTACGACCAGGAACATTATAAATAATTTGAGGTAATGGAGAACTTTCTGCAATCGCTTTGAAGTGTTGGTATAAACCTTCTTGCGTTGGTTTATTGTAGTAAGGCGCTACCGTTAAGCAACCTACTACACCGATATTTTCAACTTGACGAGTTAATTCGATCGCTTCTTTGGTGGCATTTGAACCTGTGCCAGCAATAATATCAATTCGACCATCTGCATAATCAATAGTGCGTTTAATAACATCAATGTGCTCATGATGATCAAGCGTTGCTGATTCGCCAGTAGTTCCTACTGATACAATAGCAGATGTGCCATTTTCAATATGATATTCGACCATTTTTTTTAGGCTTACATGGTCCACATTTCCTTTCGTATCCATTGGAGTAACAAGTGCGACCAGACTTCCTGTAAACATAAAGCGACCTCTCATATTCTGTGTTTATAAAACAACTTAAAGATTAAAAAAACTGCGAATAAGTATGCGATATTTCTTATTTAAATTCAACTTTTGTTATGCAGGATTATCAATATCGATAAAAATAGTTTCTAAGCCATGGTTAGTCGATAACCATTCTCCTAATGTTTTTATACCATATCGCTCTGTGGCATGATGTCCGCAAGCATAAAAATTGATACCGTATTCACGGGCAATGTGAATGGTTCGTTCCGATACTTCTCCAGTAAAAAAAGCATCAAAGCCTTGCTGAGCAGCCGTTTCAATATAATCCTGACCACCACCACTACACCATGCAACTCGCTTAATCACTGCTGGGGCATTATCACCACAAAATAAAACTGAATGGCGACCATTATGTAGCTTCTGTTCAAGTAGCTGTTTAAATTCAATTGCGGTTAACGGATTCGCTAACGTGCCTTTAAAAAGCAAATCGGTAATATCATCACGCGCATCAACCGTAATATCAAACATTTGCCCAAGCAACACATTATTACCCAATACTGGATGACCATCTAATGGAAGATGATAACTATATAAATTGATATCATGGCTAAGTAACGTCTTCATTCGATGATACTTTATGCCAGTAATTGTCTCTGGCTCATTTTTCCAAAAATAGCCATGATGAACAAGAATCGCATCAGCATTTAGCTCAACCGCTTTATCTAACAATAACTGACAAGCCGTTACCCCTGTCACAATTTTGCTAATCTCCGGTCGACCTTGAACTTGCAAACCATTTGGCGCATAGTCACGATATCGTGTCACTTGCAGATGTGTATCAATGATGTGTTGAAGTTCGAAATTATGCACAATGCCCTCGCAAACCTTAGAATTAAACTAAAACAGTCTTAACAAAATGCTTAAGATAAAAACTTTTCGCCCTTTTGTTTGGCGCTAATTATAGTCGCTTTCTCGTAATATCTCACCCGATATTATGATTAATTAAACAATTATTTTAAGTTTTTTACCATCCTGCTTACTCAAGATTAAGTCTCAAATTTAATCACTCACTTGGCTAGTTTAGATTTCGGGACAACATGCTTAATATAGATTTAACGCACAGTAGTAAAATTTGATAGCAAAGCAAAATAGGATAAGTAAGATGCTAATAACGCCTATAAAGAATAAAACTTAAGAGGATTAACTGGTCATACTAAGTTAAAAACTTAATTGATTTAAGTAGGTAAAACTAGGCGAAAAAAGTAAAAACTGGCATAATACCTCTCATTTTAGATAGATAAGACTAACTATTGTGCCAAAACTTTGTGAACGCTTTCGAGGATTTTATCCCGTGGTTATCGATATAGAAACCTCCGGATTTGATCCAAAACTCAATGCTATTTTAGAAATCGCAGCCATTACGCTTAAAATGACAGATGACGGCTGGCTCGAGCCTGATAAAACATTGCAATTTAATGTCAATCCCTTTGCCGATGCTATTTTAGAGCCAACAGCGTTAGCTTTTAACGGCATTGATCCCAATAATCCGTTACGAGGCGCGGTTGATGAGAAAGAGGCAATTGAGGCAATCTTTAAATTAGTTCGCACCGGAATCAAAGCCAATGACTGTACCCGTGCTGTAATAGTGGCACATAATGCGCATTTTGATCACAGTTTTTTGATGACTGCCGCTGAAAGAGTGGGTATTAAACGCAACCCTTTCCACCCTTTTGCGACTTTTGATACGGCATCACTTTGTGGTTTAGTCTTTGGGCAAACAGTTCTGGCTAAAGCCTGCGAAACGGCAAATATCCCGTTCGATCATAAACAAGCACATTCAGCTCTTTATGATACCGAAAAGACTGCTATTTTATTTTGTGAAATCGTTAACCGTTTTAAACGATTAGGTGGCTGGCCTTTAGTCGAGCCGAAAACAGAAGAATAGTCAAAATATAAAAAAAGAGAGCTTAGCGCTCTCTTTCTCAACATTATTAATCGTTTTTATGATTTTCTGCCGTCTCTTTGATCAAGGTTTGCAGTTCACCGGTTTGAAACATCTCTAACATAATATCACAACCACCAATCAACTCCCCTTCAACCCAAAGTTGTGGAAAGGTCGGCCAGTTAGCAAATTTTGGCAATTCAGCACGAATATCTGGATTTTGTAAAATATCAACATACGCAAACGGCACACCACATTGCGATAACACCTGCACAGCTTGAGCTGAAAAACCACAACTTGGCAATTTTGGCGAACCTTTCATATAAAGAATAATCGGATTTTCGGCAATTTGGCGTTTAATCTTATCAAGCGTTGTCAATTCGGTTGTCATTAGGTTTGTCCTTTAATTTGCGATAAAAAATAAAGTTAGTTATTTTAACGTAGAAAGTTAACTAGGTTATATAGATTTCAGCTTTCACTCTAATAGATAAATTAGATATTTCAGATTGAGGGGGATTTTTAATAAAAATGATAATTCAAAAACCCCGCTCCTCAACTTTTTAAGAAACGGGATATTATCTGCACTGAATAAACGGACTGGTATTGATTGATTCGAAAATTTTATTTTATAAACTGCCTACTCGGCATAAACCTAGAACAAGACATACTATAATCATTGTTTGCAAAAAGGCAAAGGGCATTTGGAGTTTTAAAAACCCTTTTTTTTATTATCTTTTTAAAGTTATGATTTTTAATTATTTTATTTTTTGATTAAAAAAAGGGTTATAAAAATAATATTTTTGGGGGCTTAGAAAACCCCGCTCCTCAACTTTTTTGCGATAAAACACCTCAAAAATAAACCCGCCTAAGAACGGGTGATGCAAGCATCGCTAAGCCACAAAATCACTTTTTTATAACTCAACGACATTCACTTTAAGCTTACTTTTAATTACCTGATACTATTTTTTAATCACCCCCACTCCTAAGGATTAAGGACGAAGAAATCAATACTAAGGATAGACGCAAATCCCGTAGGAGGTGCTGGTGGCGTAGTTCCGAAGCACATCGCCCAAGCTTGGACCCACGAGATACATGTACCTACCATCATCCGAGTAGGGGTCACTAGTCCTGTAATATTGATTGTATTCGAAGCCAGCGCCTGAATATACGTGCATAGAGCCCCACTCCGAAGAAAAACCAGCACCTATGTAACGCTGGAAAAAATTACCATCTGAGGAAGGTGTGGCGCCGACTGAACCACGACACCAATCTTCCTGATAGCCTGGCTGACAAGATGCATTGGTTAAATCCTTTACCTTAGGTACTCGATAACCAATACTATTACACCAAGATAATGTATTAGGATAAGTGTCCTGCTTATTACCACGGTTGACGAACCACTGCTTCAAAGTAAAACCATATTTAACAACTGGAGTACCATTAGTATCACGACCGACCAACTCGAAGGTCTGAGGCAAAGAAAGAGAGGGAAGACCATCAGGACTGGATGAATTCTGTTGGGATTTGGTAGCGTAAGGACCCGTTAAAGTAACGCGTACACTTGTAGCAGTAGAATTAGACATTGTGACTGTGATACCTCCCTGAGAAACAGGAGACCAAGACAATGGTTGACTACTACCACTAATGAGTAAATCAAAGTACAATCCATTAAGACCTGTAGTAGGAAAGTTTCTACCGTAAGATGATGGGTCTGTTGACTGAGGGATAAAACCATTACGAGGGTCCCACATCGAAGACGGCCTAGTACCATTATTAGAAGAAGAATAAGATACTGCAAAACAAACGATGGGCGCAGCCTTAGGATTTATGTAATAAGTCGTATAGCCATTATGGAAAGCTCGACTATTAGGAACCCCATAACGTGTGGATAATGTACCGTCAGTACTGGACAACGTAACCTTATAAGGTGCCTTACAAATCTCTAGCACAGTACTACGTGATACAGACTGACCGCTTTTATCGACGATAGATAAACTCAAAGAACCTGTAGCAGTAACACCAGAATCACCATCATCATCACCCCAATAATTATTAGGAGGACCAATAAGAGAACTTAAATCGACTGAATTAGTATCAGTAGGAACCAACATACCAATATCAGCAAAACTCTGCCCCTCACCTGGCAAGACGATTGGTCTTGAAGAATATGAAGGATTGGTTGAAGGAGTATATTGTGTACCATCAGATAGTGTAATCCCAAGCAAACCGCTAGTATCAACAACACGTGTACGACCACCGTCAAAAGTCAGATAAGGTGCACTACCCTGTATCGCATTCCTAGTTGTCTGTGAAGTCAATGCGTGACCCGAAAAAGGAAGAAAAAAAGCCACGAAAAAAACAATCTGCCGGGATAATTGGGAAAAGGATCGAAAACAGG
>NZ_JAFNNJ010000014.1:0-25416 GCF_026536825.1 Gilliamella sp. B3367 | reverse complement strand
AAGTATAGTGATTGGAAAAACACGATGCAACACTTTTTTTCGCTCATTTACGTTAACTTTTGTAAATAGGATCTAAAAATGATCTGAAAGTTAACCTGTTAATTTTTGTTTTAATTAAATATATTTCAATTACAAATCTTTAAAATTAAGCTTATTGATCCTCGAAAATTTTATTTTAGGGCTTTGGATTAGAAATTTAGTGATTTGGATCATTTAATAATTTTTAAGTGAAATTTAAAACCGCAAAAACCCCGCTCCTCAACTTTTTTTGATAAAAAACTAAAAAAATCACCCTAGTTGAAACGGATGATTTATTTTCAACATCACTCTGCTATTAATGCAATTCGCTAAAATAATTCTTCAACGCCTGAATAAACGCACTATCTACCATAGCAGGGTATTTATTTGCCTGCCATGATTGTAAAAATAATAGATGCTGAACCGTTAAGGATTTATTCATATCGTGGAATTCGTTTAACTGTTCGTTTATCTCTTGGGATGTTGTGAGAAGGGATTGTGGTGTTTTTTGCTTTGGTATTTGGCAATGCTTTTGGTACCATAATTGATAACCACTTAAATCATAATCACCTAATAACTCATAACCCGTTAAATTAGGGCTGGCATTGGGGTAGCGTTTAGTAATAGAACGGGTAGGAAATCCACCGCAAATAATAATTTCATCAATTTTTTTTATATACTTTGCCGTTACCTTTAAGTTAAAACCCAATAACTGCTCAACCACATATAATGATTGATTATAAAGCTTTAAAAAATTACCCTCGGCAATAAACTGAACCGGACTTTTACTTAACGCTATTTTTTCTTCAATATTCATTTTATATTACTCCTTTAATATCTATATTTTTAACCACCACCTCGGTGCCCAGCATTTTTGCCGCTTAGCCGCAAAATCGCTTTTTATGGCTAAACGACGTTGACTCCTTGAGTCAGCTTACTTTTAATCACCTAATATTATTTTTTATTACCCCCACCCCCGCCCTAAGGATTAAGGACGAAGAAATAAAAACTAAGGATGGGAGCAAAGGATGTAGTTGTTGGGGTAGCTGTAGCTCCAATGCACGGTACCGTCGTCTGTCTTCACGATAAACTGGTCACTACCATGCGGGTCACTAGTCCAGTACCAACTGCTGCCGAAGGCGCTTGAATAATCATACAGACGCCCCCACTCAGCTAAAAAACCTGAACCTATATGACGCATGTAATGATTACCAGGAGAGGAAGGGGTGGCGCCAGAGATAGGATACACACCTGTACGAACTGCATTGGTTAAATCCTTTACCTTAGGTACTTGATAACCAAGACTATTACACCAAGATAAGGCTTGAGGATACCAGTTCAATTTAGAACCTCGGTTGACGAACCACTGCTTCAAAGTAAAACCATATTTAACAACAGGAGTACCATTAGTATCACGACCGACCAACTCGAATGTCTGAGGCAAAGATGGAGTAGAAATACGACCAGGATTGGATGAACTAATCTGGGATTCGGTAGCGTAAGGACCAGTTAAAGTAACACGTACGCTTGTAGCAGTAGAATTAGACATTGTAACTGTGATACCACCCCGAGAAACAGGAGACCAATACAATGGCTGACTACTACCACTAATATCTAAATCAAAGTACAATCCATTAAGACCTGTAGTTGGAAAGTTTTGACCGTAATAGCGAGGGTCTGTTTTTTGTGTGAGAAAACCCTTAGCAGGGTCCCACATCGAAGCTGGGCCTGCATATTGACCTGAAGCGTAAGTCATATCAGGCCTAGCAAAACAAACCACCGCCCCAGCCTTAGGATTGACGTAATAAGTTTCACTACGGGCACTGAAAGTACTACGATTAGGAAATCCGTAACGAGTTGATAATGTACCGTTAGAACTGGATAACGTAACCTTATAAGGTGAATTACAAGTCGTTAACACGGAATTACGTGATACAGATTGATTGTTTTTATCGACGATAGATAAACTTAAACGACCAGTAGCAGTAACGTCACTATCTCCATCATCATCCCCCCAATAATTATTAGGAGGACCGATAAGAGTACTTAAATCGACTGAATTAGTATTAGTTGGGACGAACATACGAATATCAGCAAAACTCTGACCCTCAACGGGCAAGGAGATTGGGGTTGTAGATGATGAAGTATTAGTTGAAGGTGTATATTTAGCTCCGTCAGATAGAGTAATCCCAAGCAGACCGTTAGCATCAACCGCACGTGTACGACCACCGTCGAAAGTCAGATAAGGTGGAGTACCCTGTATCTGATTTGCTGTTGTCTGTGATGTCAATGCGTGACCCGAAAAAGGAAGGAAAAAGACCACGAAAAAAACAATCTGCCGGGATAATTTGAAAAAACGGAAGGATCGAAAACAGGATCCGAAAAAGGATCGCGAAAAGGATCTGAAAATGGATCCGGAAAACGATCGGAAAAACGAGCGAAAAGAGGATCGCGCAAGCGATCGCGCGAAAATTCGCAGAATTTCACTTGATTGAGTGGAAAAATAAGCGTTAGTGAAAAAATTAAACTGGGAGATGGATTTAGGCGAATTTAAAAGATAGGTTGGCCAGGTTGCCTGTTGCCTGTTGCCTGTTGAAAATTATAATGCATTTTAGACTACCTTGTCAAGTAATTTTTTGATTTATTTACAATTTTATACTTTTTTATCAAATTTTAGCCTAGTAGCTAAAACCGTGTAAAAAGTATAGTGATTGGAAAAACACGATGCAACACTTTTTTTCACTCATTTACGTTAACTTTTGTAAATAGGATCTAAAAAGGATCTAAAGAATGATCATTTAACTGTTGTTTTAATTAAATATATTGTAATTACAAATCTTTAAAATTAGGGTGATTGATCCTCAAAATTTTATTTTAGGGCTTTGAATTAGAAATTTAGTGATTTTGATATTTTAATAATTTTTTAAATGAAATTTGAACCCCCAAAAACCCGGCTCCTCAACTTTTTAAGAAACGGGATATTATCTGCACTGAATAAACTGACTGATGTTGATTGATTCGAAAATTATATTTTATTAACTGCCTACACGGCATAAACCATATATTCATGAGTAGTTTCTCGCATTATCACTTTCTAAACTGCCTACACGGCATAAACCAACTTGCAACGGAAACGGCATATTTGCTGAGTTTTTCTAAACTGCCTACACGGCATAAACCATGATAAATAATAACAGAATTATGAGATAAATTTTCTAAACTGCCTACACGGCATAAACCACTGCTGAAATTGCTGGCGCATCATGCTGAGTTTTCTAAACTGCCTACACGGCATAAACTAAGAAATTCGTGACAAATGGCTAAGCGTTACATTTCTAAACTGCCTACACGGCATAAACTTCCAACAACAACTAATTGCGGTGCGTTAGGGTTTTCTAAACTGCCTACACGGCATAAACTTAGAACAAGACATACTATAATCGTTGTTTGCAAAAAGGCAAAGGGCATTTGGCGTTTTAAAAACCCTTTTTTTTAATATCTTTTTAAGGTTATGATTTTTAATTATTTTATTTTTTGATTAAAAAAAGGGTTATTAAAATATTATTTTTTGAGGCTTAGAAAACCCCGCTCCTCAACTTTTTTTGAAAGCAAATTTTACTCATAAAAAAAGGATTACACTGAATCCTTTTTTTATTGATATTTATTGATTAACCCGCTCGATAATTAGGTGGCTCTTTAGTGATTAGAACGTCATGAACATGACTCTCTTTCATACCTGCGCCAGTAATGCGGTAGAACTTCGATTTTGTGCGTAACTCATCGATAGTTCCACAACCCGTTAGCCCCATACATGAGCGTAAGCCACCCATTTGTTGGTGGATGATTTCTTTTAATAAACCTTTGTAAGCAATTCGTCCTTCAATACCTTCTGGCACTAGCTTATCGGCAGCATTATCTGATTGGAAGTAGCGATCCGATGATCCTTTTGCCATCGCACCGAGTGAACCCATACCGCGATAAGATTTATAAGCACGACCTTGGAATAGTTCGATTTCGCCAGGTGCTTCTTCAGTTCCGGCAAACATTGAACCAACCATAACGCAAGATGCACCAGCGGCAATAGCTTTAGCAATATCACCTGAAAAACGAATGCCACCATCAGCAATAACTGGAATATTGTGTTGTTTAGCTACTTCAACAGCGTCCATAATGGCACTAATTTGCGGTACCCCTACCCCAGTGACGATACGCGTGGTACAAATTGAACCCGGTCCAATACCCACTTTTACCGCACTCACGCCTGCATCAATTAGTGCTTTTGCGCCTTCACCCGTAGCAACGTTACCACCTATAATTTGTAAATTTGGATAGGCTTGTCTTGCTTGGCGAATGCGTTCAAGTACCCCTTCTGAATGGCCATGTGATGAGTCGATAAGTAAAACATCAACGCCGGCTTCAACCAAAGCAGCAATACGCTCTTCGTTACCCGCACCCGCACCCACTGCTGCGCCAACACGTAAGCGACCTTTTTCGTCTTTACATGCATTAGGTTTTTGTTCTGCTTTATTGTAATCTTTAACGGTTATCATGCCTTTTAAGTGGAATCTATCATCAACCACTAAAACTTTTTCAACACGATGTTCATGCATTTTTTGCAGTACACTTTCTCTAGATTCGCCCTCTTTAACGGTGACTAAGCGCTCTTTAGGTGTCATTACCGCAGTTACAGATAGTGATAAGTCAGTTGCAAATCGAACATCTCGAGCAGTGATAATACCGACTAATTCTTGTGATTCTGTCACAACCGGAAACCCTGCAAAACCATATTCTTTAGCAAGATCGATTACTTGTTGAATAGTTGCTGTTGGTAGTACTGTTACGGGATCTTGAACAATTCCGCTTTCATGTTTTTTAACACGCTTTACATGCTCAGCTTGAACTTCAATTGGCATATTTTTATGGATAAAACCAATGCCACCTTCTTGAGCAAGGGCAATAGCCAGTTCAGCTTCGGTTACCGTATCCATGGCAGCAGATAGCATTGGAATGTTTAATTTGATGGTTTGCGTTAGTTGAGTTGTAATATCAGCAGTATTAGGTAAAACAGTTGAATGGGCTGGAACTAATAAAACATCATCGAACGTGAGGGCTTCTTTAACTATACGAGACATGACAATATTCACCATTGAGTTGGATTGTTGATAAAATATTGCCGATGTATTCTACTCACATTCGATATAAAAGACTAGTAGAATTTGATATTTATTTTTAGGCGATAATCAATCGCCCACTTTTAATTGAGCTCGTCTTTTTGTGCCATCAAGATATAGTTAACATCAACATTACGACCTAATCGGAATTGATTGCTGAGTAAGTGATATTCCATTCCAATAATATCTTTAACCGTTAAATGCGCTTGTTCAACCCAAGTCATTAATTCAGAAGGACGGATAAAACGATTAAAATCATGAGTCCCTTTTGGCACTAAGCGCGCTATATATTCAGCGCCATAAATCAACATAAGTTTTGCTTTATGGTTACGGTTGATGGTCGATAAGTAGAGTTTTCCGTTCGGTTTGAGCAGTTTTGCGCAGGCATTGATAATAGAAAATGGGTCAGGCACATGCTCTAACATCTCCATACAAGTTATCACATCATAGTGTGATGGATACTGTGTGGCGTGCTCTTCAACGGTTTGTTTTTGGTAGTTGATAGAAAGACCATTTTGCTCGGCATGTAATTTCGCTACTGCTAATGATTCATCAGCCAGATCGATAGCGGTTACATTTGCACCTAACTTGGCTAAACTTTCAGACAATATTCCCCCACCACAACCAACATCTAATACATTTTTTTGATTCAAATCGTTTGATTTAATGTAATCAACTCGCAATGGATTGATGATATGCAATGGTTTGCATTGACCATTTGGATCCCACCATTGTGCAGCCAACTTGGCAAACTTATCTATTTCGTTTAAATCGATGTTTTGTGTCATGGGTATTCTTATTAAAAATGGGAATTGATGTAATATATGCGATGAGTTGATGATTAGCAATATCAAACCGTTTTAAAAACCCCGCTCCTCAACTTTTTTTATTACTCATAATTTCTATACTAAACCACTTAAAAACTCTGTTTTACTTAGCGATATAGGTTTAATTTTTTCATTGGCTATAACTATAAATGGTAATGTTTTCTTGTCTATGGGCTTAATTCATGGCATGATTTAGCGCTTAATTTATCTAATAAAAAAATAGTTCAGCCTAGGCTGATGCTAGAAATTAAATATTTAATCAAAACTCAAGGGAAAATATATTCATGAGTACAGGTACTATGAAGAAAAGTCATTCACAGTGGAGCTCTCGCATGGGATTCATGCTTGCAGCTGCGGGTTCTGCTGTGGGTTTAGGTAACATTTGGAAATTTCCATACATGGCTGGAGAAATGGGTGGTTCAGCATTCGTGCTTACCTATTTGCTATTTATGTTTGTTATTGGTCTGCCTATTCTAGTTTTAGAGTGGTTAATTGGCCGTCGCGGGCAAAAAAATCCAATTCATACCATGGAAGATGTTGCTGTTTCAGAAGGTCGCTCAAAATTGTGGCGCTGGGTTGGGATTATCGGCGTACTTGGCTCATTTTTAATTCTCTCGTTTTATAGTGTAATTGGCGGTTGGGCTACCGATTATATCTTTTTAGCTATCAATGGTACATTTAATGGTGCGAATGGTGCCGTAACGGCGCAAATCTTCAAAGGTTTTCTTGGTAATACCTCTAGCTTGTTGATTTGGCATACGGTGTTTATGGCAGCCAATACCATTATTGTTGCGATGGGAGTTGGCGCTGGTTTAGAGCGTGCTTGTAAGGTAATGATGCCTGGCCTTGGCATTTTATTATTGGTCTTAGTTGCTTATGCAGCCATCGTTAGTGGATCATCATTTGGTCAAGCGTTTGACTTTTTATTCACACCAAACTGGTCGGCATTAAATGGTACTGCCATTTTAGCGGCTTTAGGTCATGCATTCTTCAGCTTATCATTAGGTATGGGGATTATGATGGCTTACGGTTCATATCTTGGTAAAGATGTGAACTTAATCTCTACTGCTCGCACCGTTGTTATCTTAGATGTTATCGTTGCGATGTTGTCAGGTATGGCGATCTTCCCATTAGTATTTGCTAATGGTTTAGAAGCGGGTTCTGGTCCTGGTCTGATCTTTGTAACGTTACCTATTGCTTTTGGTAATATGGCAGCAGGTTCAATTTTAGGTTGTTTATTCTTTATCTTCCTAACTTTTGCTGCGTTAACCTCATCAATATCATTACTTGAGCCTACTGTAGAGTTATTAGAAGAAAAAACGCACATGGGTCGTAAAACCGCAACAGTGGTTAGTAGTGTATTAATTTGGGCATTAGGTATCGCTTGTATTTTATCATTCAATGAATGGGCAGACCTGAAACTATTTGATAAAAATATTTTCGATCTGCTTGATTACCTCACAAGTAAGATTATGTTACCTGTGACAGGATTAGGTACTGTTATCTTTGGTGCTTGGATGATGAACCAAAAAGTCATTCGTAAAGAGCTTAACTTAAATAGCTTCTGGTTTGGCGTTTGGACGATTTTAACTCGCGTAATTATTCCAGTTGCCGTTGTTCTTATTTTAGTTTGTGGCTTTTTACCAGAAACACGATAATTAAATTATCATCAATAGCCCTGATACATTATCAGGGCTTTTTTTTAATCAATTAAAAAATCACCAATCAACGGTTTATCATAACCTCTCCTCTTGAAATTCTTTTTTTAATTCCCATATAGCAATACAACAATTAATCAAAACATTATGTCAAAGTTAATCAATTAAAATGTATCGATCACTTTTAATTGCTAAAAATAGTTGAGGTATTAGTCAATGAGTAAGCAAGGAACAGAAACGCGTGGATTTCAATCCGAAGTTAAACAAATTCTGCATTTAATGATTCACTCTTTGTATTCAAACAAAGAGATTTTTTTAAGAGAACTTATTTCAAATGCATCTGACGCAGCCGACAAGCTCCGTTTTAAAGCACTTGAAAATGCAGATTTATATGCGGGTGATGCTGAGCTTGGTGTTCGCATTTCAACAAATAAAGAAGCTGGCACATTAACCATTGCAGATAATGGTATTGGGATGACTCGTGATGAAGTCATTGAAAACTTAGGTACGATTGCCAAATCAGGAACCAAAGCCTTTTTAGAATCCATTGGTAGTGATCAAGCGAAAGACAGCCAATTAATTGGTCAATTTGGTGTTGGATTTTATTCTGCCTTTATTGTTGCCGATAAAGTGACAGTAAAAACCCGCGCTGCAACAGCTAAAGCCGATGAAGCAGTGATGTGGGAATCAGCTGGTGAAGGTGAATACACGATTTCTGATACAGAAAAAGAGAGTCGCGGTACTGAAATCATTTTACATTTAAAAGAAGATGAAAAAGAGTTTTTAGATGATTGGCGTCTACGTTCAATTATTAGCAAATATTCAGATCACATCTCATTACCGGTTGAAGTCCAAACTACTGAAGAAAATGAAGTTAAGTGGGAAAAAGTCAACAAAGCCCAAGCACTTTGGACACGAAGCAAATCAGAAGTGAGTGATGAAGAGTATAAAGAATTTTATAAACATATTTCACATGATTTTGCCGATCCACTAAGCTGGAGCCACAACCGTGTTGAAGGTAAACAAGAGTACACTAGTTTGCTCTATATTCCATCTAAAGCACCTTGGGATATGTGGAATCGTGACAATAAACACGGTTTAAAACTCTATGTACAACGTGTGTTTATTATGGATGATGCTGAACAATTTATGCCTAATTATTTACGTTTTGTAAAAGGCTTAATTGATTCAAATGATTTGCCATTAAATGTATCACGCGAAATATTACAAGATAATAAAGTGACACAAAACCTTCGTAATGCATGTACTAAACGTGTTTTACAAATGCTAGATAAACTTGCCAAAGATGATAAAGAACAATATCAACAATTTTGGAGTGAATTTGGTTTAGTCTTAAAAGAAGGTACTGGTGAAGACTATGCTAACCGTGAAGCGATTATGAAATTATTACGCTTTACAACAACACAAAGTGATAGCGAGGCGCAAACTGTATCATTAGACGATTACATCAGCCGTATGCAAGAAGGCCAAGAGAAGATCTATTACATTACTGCTGATAGTTATGGCGCAGCAAAAAATAGTCCTCACCTTGAGCTATTCCGCAAAAAAGGCATTGAAGTCTTATTATTATCTGATCGTATTGACGAGTGGATGATGAGCAATTTAACTGAATTTGATGGTAAACAGTTCCAATCAATCAGTAAATCTGACGAGTCAATCGAGAAGTTAGCTGATCAAAATAGTGATGAGCAAAAACAAGTCGAAAAAGAACTTGAGCCATTTATCGAACGTGTTAAAAAAGTATTAGGCGATAAAGTTAAAGAAGTTAAATTAACACATCGTTTAACTGATACGCCAGCAATTGTCACTACCGCTGCCGACGAGATGTCTACGCAAATGGCAAAACTCTTTGCAGCAGCAGGACAAAAAGCACCAGAGATAAAATATACTTTTGAGATCAATCCTGATCATCAATTGGTTAAACGTGTTGCTGATACGCAAGACGAAACCGCATTTAGTGATTGGATTGAATTGCTATTAGATCAAGCGTTACTAGCTGAAAAAGGATCATTAAATGATCCAAGCAAATTTATTCAAACAATGAATAAACTACTTGCACAATAATTAATTTATTCACCCAAACCCGATATGGCTCGCCTATCGGGTTTATTTTTTTGAGAAAAATCAATTTATTTTTCTCAAAATTATGAAGTCAGTCACACTTTTTTATATTCCTCCTTTCCATTTTCGTTTTGCGATAGATAATAAATTAATCTTAAAATTTAGACAGAGTCAGATGAAAGTTCATAAAATATTAAATAATAATGTTGTAGTGACTTTGGATTCCAAAGGGAATGAATTGATTGTTACGGGTCGAGGAGTAGGATTTAAAAAACGGGAAGGTGATGATATCGACCCAAAACTTATCGAAAAACAGTTTTCTTTAAATAACCAAGAAATATTACCCAAATTTGCTGAACTGCTTTCTGAAATTCCAATCGAAGTTCACACCACATCCGATATTATTATCAATCATGCCAAACAATTTTTAGGCAGTAAATTACAAGATAGTATCTATATTTCATTAACTGACCATATCTATTTTGCCATTGAACGGCATAAGCAAGGATTTGATATTCCGAATAACTTTATCTGGGAGATAAAAAAATTCTACCCTAAAGAGTATGAAATCGGTGTGTACGCTTTAGATGTCATTAAAAAACGGTTGGGTGTTGAGCTTCATGAAGATGAAGCAGGATTTATTACGTTTCATATTGTCAATGCTGAGCTTAACGATACCATGCCCAATATTGTTAATATGACCAAAATCATGCGTGAAATTTTAAATATCGTAAAATATCATTTTCGGTTCGAATATGACGAAAACAGCCTTTCTTATCAACGATTTGTTACCCATTTAAAGTTTTTTGCGCACCGCATTTTGAGTAAAGGTAAATCCGCACAGCAAGATACCTCGTTGTATGAGATTATCCGTGAAAAATATGAACAAGCCTATCTTTGCACTAAACAGATAGATCTCCATTTAATCCAACAATATCAACACCCGCTATCTGATGATGAAAGTTTATATCTCACTATTCATATTGAACGATTGAGGTCGGAATTAAAAAAATAATTATGTGATATACATCACAAATTAACGAATGAATTGTCAACAAGCTAATTTATTTTATGTTAATTTAATAAGGAATCTTTTTTTGGATTGTTATTGCATTGGTTAATTTTATCGATGCAAGCAAAACCTAAATCCCGTATTTATTGGGGTTTAGGTTTTTTTTTGCGCTTAAATAAGGATAAGCTATGAAAAATAAACAACTTGCTGAATCAATTATTGAGAACGTAGGTGGTCAGGAAAACATCGTCAGTCTAGTACACTGTGCTACCAGACTTCGCTTTGTATTGAAAGATGAATCAAAAGCAGATGCCGAAATAATTAAAAAACAAACTGGCGTCATTACTGTCGTTCAAAGTGGTGGACAATTCCAAGTCGTTATCGGCAATAATGTTGCTGACGTATTTAATGCAATTATGGATATCACTAGCCTTAATAATACCCCTGCTCCTCAAGAAGCGGGACCTAAAAAAGGGATTGTGTCACGACTGATTGATTTAGTATCAAGTATTTTTATTCCAGTTTTAGTGGTACTGGTTGCCGGCGGTATTTTAAAAGGGATTGTGTCTCTATTACAAGTATGTGACATTGTTCAGGAAAAAACGCCAACATTTACTTTTTTAAACGCTATTGCTGATGCGCCATTTTATTATTTACCGATCATTTTAGGTTTTTCAGCGGTTAAAAAATTTGGTGGTAATCCTTATGTTGGAATGGCGATAGGTGGCGCGTTAGTCTATCCGGATATTACCGAGATGCTAGGAAAAGCAATTGAATTACAAACCGAATTTTTCAATATCCCTATTAAATTAATTCCTTATAAATCTTCAGTCTTCCCGGTAATTTTAGCGGCATGGTTTTATTCATTGCTTGAACGTAACTTCAACAAAATCATGCATGACTCATTTAAAAAATTCATTTCGCCCCTACTCGGTATTATCATTACTGTGCCATTAACGTTTGCGCTTATTGGTCCAGTCGTTGCATTTTTATGTAACATTGTTGCTAGTGGCATTATTTATGTTTATGAACTTAATTCTGTTATTGCCAGTATGATTTTAGCAGGACTTTGGCAAATAATGGTTGTGTTTGGTATCCATTGGGGCTTGGTACCTTTTGCGATAAATAATATTACCGTATATCAACAAGACTTTATGTTGCCAATCTTATTCCCAGCGGTATTTGCCCAAGTCGGTGCGGTATTGGCGGTGATGATGCGCAGTAAAGATCCGCAAGTTAAAGCGTTGGCAAGTTCGTCCGCATTATCCGGTGTATTTGGGGTAACAGAACCAGCAATTTATGGCGTTAACTTACCATTAAAACGCCCATTTGTGATCGGTTGTCTCTCAGCCATGGCTGGCGGTGCGATTATTGGTTATTTCAAATCGGTTATCTTCTCATTTAGCTTCACCAGTATCTTTGCATTTTTACAAATGATTCCAAGTGATGGTTTGGATGATAAATTCTTTGCTGCCATAATCGGTTCGATAGTCTCATTTATAATTGCATTGGTGGTAACTTATCTATTTGGTCTTCCTAAAGATAAAAAAGCGGATAATGCAGAACAATCGCCAATAAACAGTCAAACGCAGATCGATACTATCTCAAGTCCAATGACCGGCAAACTTATTGATTTAAATCAAGTCAATGATCCAACTTTTGCCAGCGGATTGATGGGTAAAGGTGCCGCAATTATTCCAACCATTGGCGAAACTGTCGCGCCTGAAGATGGTGAAGTTGTTTCGCTATTTAGAACTAAACACGCTATCGGATTTCAAACTCAATCAGGGGCGGAAATCCTTATTCACATTGGTATCGATACGGTTAAATTAGATGGGCAACATTTTGAAGCGCATGTTGAAGCCGGCCAAAAGGTGAAAAAAGGTGATAGACTTGTTAGCTTTGATATCGAAGCGATTAAACAAGCCGGCTTTGAAGTCACCACACCAATTATTATTACCAATAGTGATGACTATATCGATGTGCAGTGCATATTCAAACAAGATGACGTTCAACAAGGTGACGCGTTATTAGCGTTAAGTGCAAAAAAGGAGTAAAACATGGCAAATACATTTCCTAGTGATTTTTTATGGGGCGGCGCTATTGCTGCCAATCAAGTTGAAGGTGCATATCGTGAAGATGGCAAAGGGCTATCAACATCTGACTGCACGCCTAATGGTCTATTTGGTGATATTGTCGATCGCAATAAAGTCGATATTACCAGTATTAAAGATCGGGCAATCGACTTTTATCATCGCTATCCAGAAGATGTTGCCCTGTTTGCTGAGATGGGATTCACCTGTTTAAGAACATCTATCGCTTGGACCCGAATCTTTCCAAAGGGTGATGAAGAGCAACCAAATGAAAAAGGCCTGGCGTTTTATGACAAACTATTTGACGAAATGTTAAAACACAACATTACGCCACTTGTCACCTTATCGCATTATGAAATGCCCTACTACCTTGTCACACAATATGGTGGATGGGGAAATCGTAAAGTCATCGAATTTTTTACTCGTTATGCCAAAACAGTTTTTGAACGCTATAAAAATAAAGTGAAATATTGGTTAACTTTCAATGAAATTAATATGTCACTCCACGAACCTTTTACTGGCGTTGGTTTAGATCGTAACAGCACTAAAGCCGAAATCTATCAAGCGATTCATCATCAATTAGTTGCCAGTGGTCGTGCGGTAAAATTGTGTCATCAGATCATTCCTGATGCCAAAATCGGTAATATGCTACTTGGCGCTATCGCCTACCCGCTTACGCCAAAACCAGAAGATGTATGGGCGACACATGTAGAAAATCATGGCTGGTTATTCTTTGGGGATGTTCAGGCTCGTGGTTACTACCCAACTTATATGAATCGTTACTTTAAAGAGAACAATATTGAGCTAACCATTACCGATCAAGATCGTGAAGATTTAAAAGAAACCATCGACTTTATCTCATTTAGTTACTATATGAGTTGTTGTGGCACAGCGGACGATTCACTCCGACAAAAAGGTAATATTCTTGATATGGTCCCAAATCCTCACCTTAAAGCATCTGAATGGGGCTGGCAGATTGATCCGATTGGTATTCGTTACTTATTAAACCTACTTTATGAGCGTTTTCAAAAACCTCTGTTTATTGTTGAAAATGGTTTAGGCGCCAAAGACAAACTTGAAGCAGATGGCACGGTTAATGATGATTATCGTATAAACTATATGAACGATCACTTAGTGCAAATTCGCGAAGCTATTAACGACGGTGTTGAAGTAATGGGATACACCAGTTGGGGACCAATTGACCTCATTAGTGCATCAAAAGCAGAAGTCACCAAACGTTATGGTTTTATCTATGTTGATCTAAACCAAGATGGCTCAGGCTCATTAAAACGCTATAAAAAGAAAAGCTTTTATTGGTATCAGTCTGTGATTTCATCCAAAGGTGCAACTTTAAAATAATGATCATGCTGGTAATGTCTGCTCGGCATTACCTGCAAATGTACTGAGCAGATTACGAGGATAAAGATGATAAATAAAATAATTAAAATCACCACCAGTTTACTGTTGTTGACCGCACTACTCTCGACTGGATGTAGTAATCAACCAAGCAGTAGGTTTAATGCTAATCGTGATGATGTGGTTACCATCTATTTTGCAAGGCATGGTAAAACGTTATTCAATACCTATGACCTAGTACAAGGCTGGGCCGATTCGCCCTTAACCGACAAAGGAATAGAAACAGCGCGTTATTTAGGTGAAGGCTTTAAAAAGAAATACATCAGATTTGATGCTTATTACACCAGCGATTCAGGTCGTCAACGCGAAACCATGCAAGTGTTGTTAGCTCAAAAAGGGGTTAAACATTACAAAATACAAGAGTTAAAAGGCCTACGCGAAGTTTTTTACGGCGGATTTGAAGGCGGTACTAATGCGAAAATGGTATCCGCAGCTATGAAATCACTGGGTTACAAGTCGGTTGATGCCTTTTATAAAAGTTATGTACAAGGGCAAATCCCAGTAACAACGTTAACCGAAGCGATTGCCAAAAGTGATCCTAAGCATGAAGCGGAAAACTTTACCCAAGTTAAAGAGCGCACTCAAAACGCACTCCACACTATTGTAGAGACCGCACTGGCTAAGCATCAAAAAAATATATTGGTGATCTCATCAGGCATGTCGATTCAAGCAATGATTTATGACTTAACTGATAATCCTGTTAAAAACAGACCATTTGCGAATGCAACTGTCGTCAAAATTGTTTACCAAAATGGTAAATATAAGGTCGTTGAAATTGGCAGTATGGACTATGTTAATGAGGGTAAATCATCATTAAATATCGGTGAAAATCGTCAAAATTAGAAACAATTAGTAAAATTTAGTCGAATAGGATTGTTACTGCTTTTGCAGGCAAAACCTAAATATGACTCAAGCTTGATAGCTTGGGTTGTGTTTAGGTTTTTTTTTGGAAAAAAAATTTATAAAAATAGGAAATAATAATGAAAATAAAGTACGTCTCCTTAGCATTACTTAACATCATGTGTTTTTCAGCTATTGCCGCTGAGTCAAATTCAATCAATAGTGAAAATGGCTTTTTGAATAATGCCTTTTTCAAAGATACTAAATTTGAATTTTCAACACGTAACCATTGGAAGTATTTAAAAGAAAACGCATCCCAACCTAAAGAAGTCCATAGTGCATGGGGGCAAGCATTTACGCTCAATTATAAATCAGGTTATTTATTCGATACCCTCGGTTTTGATTTCACCTATGATAACGTTATAAAACTTGGTGCTAGTGACTACTTTGCAACTCGTAACCTACTCTATAACTCAGGCAAAAAACCAAACAAACACAATGCGCATGGTTTTAACAAATTTACTCAACGTTATGCCAAAGTCAAACTCGGTGATAAAAATATCAACTTTAATGGTAAAGTCGGATGGCATAGCTTAAAAGATACGGGGGTAATGAGTTCATCACAACATTTAACTCGTTATAGTTATTTGGGATACAGTGGCATATTAAAATACTCAAACTTAGCGCTACAACTTGCTTACATCGACAGCGCCTTCCCGCGTGAATCATCGAAAAAAGTGCATTTTTATAGCTTAGATAGAAAACACGTCATTGATAATATCAAAACAGCCGGTATCGCGTATAATGACAAAATAGTAAAACTTGATTACTCCTATGGCGTCGCTAAAGACTACATCAAACGTCATGCTATCGAGTTCTCTTATAAACCGATGGATAAACTTATTCTTGGTTCACAAATTTACGGTAGTACCGCACTTAAAAACCATGACAAAATGAAAGCTAATGTCCGTGATTTTGATGATTCAGCATGGCATTACGCAACTGACATTGAATGGAAAGAAGCCGACTGGAGTGCTAAATTCGGTATCGCCTATACTGACGCTAACCGCAAAGGTGCTATCGGTTACTATGGCCGTCATATTGGTAAAAACAATCGTGGACGTTTTAACGGTATGGCAGCAGCGGCAGCCGACTATATGCGTGATGGCGAACTGGTATTTTCAAGCATATTGACTTACGACTTCTTTAAAGACAATACCACAGGTTTATATCTCAACTACGGTGAATTTAACTACAAACATGAAACCTTAAAAAATGGCGAAATCAACGTGTTTAATATCTTTAAACCAACAAGTGGTACATTTAAAAATCTATCTATTTTGTCAAAATTTGGTTATGGTTGGTCTTATAAAACCTTAAGCAGTAAAGACATTACGCCAAAATTAAGAGACGGTAAAGCTCAACGTTCACCAACACTGTCAGCCGAAACCGTTATTGATTATCGATTCAACTTATTATAGAAAAGGAAGAAACTATGAAAAAACTCATTAAACTTATTGGATTAACCGCTATCCTTACCGCATCAATTGCACAATCATTTGCTGCCGAAGTGAATATCTATTTTACCCGTCATGGTAAAACCATGTTCAACAACGTCCATCGTGCTCAAGGATGGTCAGACACGCCACTAACAAAACCGGGAATTGAAGTGGCACAGCAACTTGGTCGTGGCTTAAAAGGTATCGACTTTATTTCGGTCTATTCAAGCGATTCAGGCCGAGCAAGACAAACTGCGCGCATTGTTCTTGAATCTAAAGGTGATACAAAATTAAGCATCAACGAAATGGAAGGATTACGAGAAACGTGTTTTGGTGATTTTGAAGGCGATCTTGATCCCAACATGTGGAACCCCGCAGCACAGCACCTAGGTTATGAGTCTGACAAAGCATTAATGGCTGATTTAGCTAAAGGTAAAGTCACCCTTAAAAAAATGATGGATGCGATTAAAGCCGTTGAAAAATCAGGCGAAGCAGAAGACTACAATGCCGTTAAAACACGTATGCAAGCATCATTAAGAGCAATTGCAAAATCAGCTCAAGAACAAGGTGGCGGTAATGTTCTTGTTGTTTCTCACGGCATGGCAATTATGGCTATGGTTGAAGAAATGTTAGATAAACCAATCACAAGTGGACTAGGTAACGCGAGCGTCACTAAAATTCGTTACACTGATGATGGCAAATTCATTGTTGAATCATTAGGTGACATGAGCTATGTCGAAAAAGGCAAAGCAGTAAAATAATCGATAAAAAAGGCTCACCGAAGTGAGCCTTTTAACTTTTTACTTTGAAAAATCACTATTTAATGTCTCTTTAATCAACCATGTTGCGATGATACTAATGATTGACGCCACCGCCACATAATAGCCCACCCACGTCAAACTACCATGTGCCACTAAATAATTAGCAATAATTGGCGCAATTGATGCCCCTAAAATCCCACCAATACTATACGCTGCTGACGACCCGGTATAACGAATATTAGTCGGAAAAATCTCGGGTAAAAATGCCCCCATAGGCGCAAAAATAATCCCCATCAAAAATAGTGATAAGCATAAATAGGTCATCACCAATAATTCACTACCACTAGCCATAAATTGAGTCATCAACAGACCAGATAGCGCAACAAGCATTAAGCCAACAATTAAGACCGGCTTACGCCCGTATTTATCGCTAAGTCGGGCAGAAATCGGGGTAGCGATCGCCATAAACACAATCGCTACACACAAAAATCCTAAAAAATGACCTTTTTCAATGCCCAAGTATTTAGTGCCATATTGCAATAAAAAGGCTGTGGTTATATAAAAAAGCGTATAACAACCTACCATCGAAAAGGAGCCTAACGTCAACGCTTTCCAATGGTGAACAAACATATTCATTACTGGCATTTTAACTTGTTTTTTATTGGCTAAAGCTTGAGTGAAAATGGGGCTTTCAACTAATTTTAATCGGACATACAAACCAATAACCACAAGAACCGCACTAAGAACAAAAGGAATACGCCAACCCCAATCTAAAAACTGCTCATTACTCAGCGAAAGCGTAACACATAAAAATACCCCATTAGATAATAAAAACCCAATCGAAGGGCCTAACTGAGGAAACATCCCAAACAGAGCGCGTTTATTTTTTGGCGCATTTTCCGTTGCCAATAATGCTGCACCACCCCACTCACCACCAAGACCTAAGCCTTGTGCCAAACGTAAAATACACAACAAAAATGGCGCCCAAAAGCCAATCACACTATACCCAGGTAACAAACCAATTAACGCCGTAGCCACGCCCATCAAAATAAGCGATACAACTAGGGTGGACTTTCGACCAATGCGATCACCAAAATGACCAAACAAAATCGCCCCAATAGGCCTTGCAACAAAAGCTATACCGAACGTTGCAAATGATTGCAACGCTTGAGCCGATGGCGAACTATCAGGAAAAAATACCGGCCCAATCACTAGCGCAGCAGCGGTGGCGTAAATATAAAAATCATAAAATTCAATTGCAGTGCCGATAAAACTAGCTAACGCTACGTTCGACATTGAATTGGCTGGTTTAGTATTCATCATTCATTCCAAAATTATTTTATTTTTAAATAAGTGCAAATATTATAGTTGTTAACAATCCATTTACCATCATAAATAAAAAAAGTAATATCCCTATTCTCAATATAAGAACTCGCTATAATAATATAACCGACTAAAAAGGATTTTATATGTATTACATCAGTCATTATTCATCACCACTGGGGCAAATCACCCTAGCAAGTCAGCACAATAAATTAGTGGGTGTTTGGATTGAAGGACAAAAATATTTTGGCCAAATGCTAAGCGCCCAAAAAGAAGAGGCGCCAAATTTAGCCATATTTAATCAAACCAAAAAATGGTTGGATGACTACTTTGCCGGCAAAAAACCGGCTATCACAAAATTGGCTTTAGCACCACAAGGTAGCGAATTTAGACATAAAGTGTGGGATATATTGGTACAAATCCCTTATGGTAAAGTGATTACCTATGGTGATATTGCTAAACAAATCAGCGCCAACATGTCCAGCCAAGCAGTCGGCGGTGCCGTCGGCCACAACCCCCTTTCCATCATTATCCCTTGCCACCGCGTAGTAGGTACAAATGGCAACTTAACAGGTTATGCAGGTGGAATTGATAAAAAGGTGTGGTTGCTAGAGCATGAACAAGTTGATATAAAAGATTTTTTTGTCCCCAAAAAAGGAACCGCTATTTAAAGATAAATATTTTTTAGCCCAAAAAGTCAAAAAAAAACCGCTCCTCAACTTTTTTTTAACATCTTAAAAAATCCGCCTCAAATGAGGCGGATAGCTTACCGCTTTAAAACAACAATATCGCTTTCTATCACTCGATAAACGTTGACTCTTAGCTTACTTTTAATGACTTAATACTATTTTTTATTACTCCCACCTCCGGCCTAAGGATTAAGGACTAAATACTAAGGATAGACGCAAAGGCTGTGGCTGGTGCCGCTCATTTCCACGTGACCGTAGCGTGTGTCCACGACAAACTTGCCGTAATAATTATTTTCACTAGTCCAAACCAAATTTAGGTTGTTGAAGTCAATGCCTGAATAATCAGACATAACACCCCACTCCGAGGAAAAGCCAGAACCTATATGGCGCATGTACCAATTAATAGGTGAGGAAGGGGTGCCGCCAACTGAATCCTGACAGTAAGTGCCTGAAGGGTAACCATGACAAGATGCATTGGTTAAATCCCTTACGCGAGGTATTTGATAACCAATACTATTACACCAAGATAAAGCATTAGAATAAGTTTTTCTTTCAGAATCTCGGTTGACGAACCACTGCTTCAAAGTAAAACCATATTTAACAACTGGATTACCATTATTGTCACGACCGACCAACTCGAAGGTCTGAGGCAAAAATGGAGTAGAAATAGGACTAGGATTGTCTGAACTTTGCTGGGATGTGGTAGCATAAGGACCAGTTAAAGTAACGCGTACGCTTGCAGCAGTAGAATTAGACATTGTAACAGTGATACCACCCTGAGAAACAGAAGACCAAGACAATGGCTGATTACTACCGGTAATGAGTAAATCAAAGTACAGTCCATTAGCACCAGTAGTAGGAAAGTTTCTACCGTAACGTGACGGGTCTGTTTCTTGAGTGAGAAAACCCTTAGCAGGGTCCCACATCGAAGAGGGGCCAGCCAAATTACCTGTACCGTAATCCAAATTAGGTCTGGCAAATCTAACACAAACTGAGGGACCAGGCTTTGGATTGACATAATAAGTCACATTACTGGCACTGAAAGTACTACGATTAGGAACGCCATAACGAGTGGATAATGTGCCATTTGTACTGGATAACGTAACACGATAAGGTGCAGAATCAGTACATGTCGTTAACATTGTATCACGTGACACTGGTTGATTGTTTTTATCGACGATAGATAAAGTTAAACGACCAGTAGCAGTAACACCAGAATCACCATCATCATCCCCCCAATAATTATAAGGAGGACCGATAAGAGAACTTAAATCGACTGAATTAGTATCAGTAGGAACGAACATACGAATATCAGCAAAACTCTGACCCGCAACCGGCAAGACGATAGGTCTTGAAGAAGATGAAGAATTGGTTGAAGGTGTATATTTAGTTCCGTTAGATAGCGTAATCCCAAGCAGACCGTTAGCATCAACAACACGCGTACGACCGCCATCGAAAGTCAGATACGGTGCACTACCCTGTATCGCATTCCTAGTTGTCTGTGATGTCAATGCGTGACCCGAAAAAGGAAGAAAAAAAGCCACGAAAAAAACAATCTGCCGGGATAATTGGGAAAAGGATCGAAAACAGGATCTGAAAGAGGATCCGGAAAACGATCGGAAAAAAGATCGAGAAGAGGATCGCGGAAGCGATCGCACGAAAATTCGCAGAATTTCACTTGATTGCGTGGAAAAATAAGTTTCAGTGAAAAATTTAAACTGGGTGCTGGACTTAGACGAATTTAAAAGATAGGTTGGCCAGGTTGCCTGTTGCCTGTTGCCTGTTGAAAATTATAATGCATTTTAGACTACCCTGTCAAGTAATTTTTTGATTAATTTGCAATTTTATACGTTTCTGTTAAATTTTAGCCTATTAGCTAAAACCGTATAAAAAGTATAGTGATTGGAAAAACACGATGCAACACTTTTTTTCGCTCATTTATGTTAACTTTTGTAAATAAGATCTAAAAACGATCTAAGCTATAATTGTTTAACTATTGTTTTAATTGAATATTCGCAGTTACAAATCTTTAAAATTAGAGCGGTTGATCCTCAAAAATTTTATTTTAGGGCTTTGGATTAGAAATTTAGTGATTTGGATCATTTAAAACCTCAAAAACCCCGCTCCTCAACTTTTTTTGCGATAAAATCGCCTCAAAAATAAACCCGCCGAGGCGGGTAATTGAAGCATCGCTTAGCCGCAAAATCGCTTTTTTATGGCTAAACGACGTTGACTCCTTGAGTCAGCTTACTTTTAATCACCTAATACTATTTTTTATCACCCCCACCCCCGGCCTAAGGATTAAGGACGAAGGAATAAAAACTAAGGATAGGAGCATAGGCTGTAGCAGAAGTGGTTCCAATCCACGTAACCGCTGTTTGGGTACACGGCAAACCGGTTACTACCACGCGGGTCACTAGTCCAGTACCAAGTGTCGACGAAGCCAGCGCCAGAGTAATCGGCCATTTTGCCCCACTCCGTGAAAAAACCTGAACCTATATGACGCATATAATGATTACCAGACGAGGAAGGGGTGGCGCCGACTGAACCACGACAGTCAAATTCGTTACGGGAGCCTGTCGGACAAGATGCATTGGTTAAATCCTTTACCTCAACAAGACGATAACCAATACGACTACACCAAGATAATGTATCAGGATAATTTTTCTCCACAGAACCAGTGTTCACGAACCACTGCTTCAAAGTAAAACCATATTTGACGACTGGAGTACCATTACTATCACGACCGACCAACTCGAAGGTCTGAGGCAAAGATGGAGTAGAAATACGACCAGGATTGTCTGAATTATGCTGGGATGTGGTAGCGTAAGGACCCGTTAAAGTAACGCGTACTCTTGTAGCAGTAGGATTAGTCATTGTAGCTGTGATACCTCCACGAGAAACAGGAGACCAAGACAATGGCTGACTGACACCACTAATGAGTAAATCAAAGTACAGTTTGTTAGCACCAGTTGTAGGAAAGTTTCTACCGTAAGAGGATGGGCCAGTTGACTGAGGAATAAAACCCTTAGCAGGGTCCCACATTGAAGCAGGGCCAGCCAAATCACCTGTACCGTAAGTCAAATTAGGCCGAGCAAAACAAACCACCGGCCCAGCCTTAGGATTGACGTAATAAGTCTCACTACGAGCACTGAAAGTACTACGATTAGGAAATCCGTAACGAGTTGATAATGTACCGTCAGTACTAGATAACTTAATCCTATAAGGTGCGTTACAAATTGTTAACACGGAATTACGTGATACAGACTGATTGTTTTTATCGACGATAGATAAACTTAAAGAACCTGTAGCAGTAACGCCAGAATCTCCATCATCATCACCCCAATAATTATTAGGAGGACCGATAAGAGAACTCAAAGCGACTGAATTAGTATTAGTTGGGACGAACATACGAATATCAGCAAAACTCTGACCCTCAACCGGCAAGACGATTGGAGTTGTAGATGATAAATTGGTAGAAGGCGTGTAATTAGTTCCGTTAGATAGCGTAATCCCAAGCAGACCGTTAGCATCGACAGCACGAGTACGACCACCGTCGAAAGTCAGATACGGTGCACTACCCTGTATCGCATTCCTAGTTGTCTGTGATGTTAATGCATGACCAGAAAAAGGAAGAAAAAAAGCCACGAAAAAAACAATCTGCTGGGATAGTTTGGGAAGGGATCGAAAACCGGATCCGAAAAAGGATCGAGAAAAGGATTTGAAAAAGCATCCGGAAAACGATCGGAAAAACGTTCGAAAAGAGGATCGCGGAAGCGATCGCGCGAAAATTCGCAGAATTTCACTTGATTGCGTGGAAAAATAAGTTTCAGTGAAAAATTTAAACTGAGTGCTGGACTTAGACGAATTTAAAAGATAGGTTGGCCAGGTTGCCTGTTGCCTGTTGCCTGTTGAAAATTATAATGCATTTTAGACTACCCTGTCAAGTAATTTTTTGATTAATTTACAATTTTATACTTTTATGTCAAATTTTAGCCTAGTAGCTAAAACCGTGTAAAAAGTATAGTGATTGGAAAAACACGATGCAACACTTTTTTTCGCTCATTTACGTTAACCTTTGTAAATAGGATCTAAAATGGATCTAAATTATAATTGATTAGCTATTGTTTTAATTGGATATATTATCATTACAAATCTTTGAAAATATGATTAAAGATCATCGGAAATTTTATTTTAGGGCTTAGAATTTGAAATTTAGTAAGTTTGATCATTTAAAACTTTTTAAGTGAAATTTTGAATCCCAAAAACCCCGCTCCTCAACTTTTTTTGATGGAAAAAAAGAGTTTCTAAAAAGCACCATAGTTAGAGCGGAATTACTTATCTGAGACAATATTGCAAAGCATAATTTAGAACCCAAAAACCCCACTCCTCAACTTTTTTTGACGGAAAAAAGAGTTTCTAAAGCACCATAGTTAGAGCGGAATTACTTATCTGAGACAACATTGCAAAGTAGAATTTAGAACCCAAAAACCCCACTCCTCAACTTTTTTTTGAGATAAAATACCTCAAAAATAAACCCGCCGAGGCGGGTAATTGAAGCGTGGCTTAGCCGCAAAATCGCTTTTTATGGCTAAACGACGTTGACTTTTAGCTTACTTTTAATTGCTTAATACTATTTTTTATCACCCCCCCGGTCTAAAGATTAAGGACGAAGAAATAAGAACTAAGGATAGATGCAAAGCACGAATTCGGGATACCTGTTGATTTGCACACTGTTGTCTAGCCTACCCTCGTCAAGCATAGCACCGTAATTTGAGTCTACAGAAGCCAAAGAAGTACCAAACAAAGCGAAGTAGCTCCTTATGGTGCCATCACGGTAACCGTCGCCAAAGCCAGCAGAGTAATAGCTCATAACACCCCATTCCGAGAAGAATCCAGCACCAATATGACGCTGGTGATGATTACCAGATGAGGGAGGAGAGGCGCCGACTAAACCATCACACCAAGACCCTGAATTATGACCACGACAAGATGCATTGGTTAAATCCTTTATTTCAGGCATATGATAACCCAAACTATTACACCAAGCTAAAGCATTCGAATAAGTATATTTGTTAAGACCACGGTTGACGAACCACTGCTTCAAAGTAAAACCATATTTAACTACAGGATTACCTTGACCATCACGACCGACCAACTCGAATGTCTGAGGCAATGTAGGTTTGGAAATACGACCAGGATTAGCTGAATTATGCTGGGATGTGGTAGCGTAAGGACCAGTTAAAGTAACGCGTACGCTAGTAGTAGTAGAATTAGACATAGTAGCAGTGATCCCTCCCTGAGAAACAGAGGACCAAGATAAAGGTTGACTACTACCAGTAATGAGTAAATCAAAGTAAAGTCCATTAGCGCCAGTAGTAGGAAAGTTTAAACCGTAAGAGGATGAGGCAGTTGACTGAGTGAAAAAACCATTAGCAGTGCTCCACATCCAAGACGGACCTGGTTGGCCATCAGGATAAGAGTGATGTATATTTGGTCTAGCAAAACAAACAGCTAGTCCAGCCTTAGGTTTTACGTAATAAGTCACTCTACGGGCACTGAAAGTACTACGATTAGGAAAACCGTAACGAGTAGATAATGTACCGTCAGTACTGGATAACGTAACCCTATAAGGTGCCTTACAAATCTCTAGCACGGTACTACGTGATACCGTTTGACCGCTTTTATCGAAGATAGATAAACTTAACGTACCTGTAGCGGTAACACGAGAATCACCATCATCATCTCCCCAATAATTATAAGGAGGACCGATAAGAGCACTTAAATCGACTGAATTAGTATCAGTAGGAACCAACATATCAATATCAGAAAAACTCTGACCAGCAACTGGCAGCGTTATATATGAAAAATTTGTTGAAGGCGTGTACCTAGTTCCGTCAGATAAAGTAATCCCAAGCAAACCGTTAGTATCAACAACACGCGTACGACCACCGTCGAAAGTCAGATAAGGTGCACTACCCTGTATCGCATTCCTAGTTGTCTGTGATGTCAATGCGTGACCCGAAA
>NZ_JAFNNJ010000013.1:0-25620 GCF_026536825.1 Gilliamella sp. B3367 | reverse complement strand
AGATAAAACCAAACAATGTTTACGTACTGGTTTATTTAACGCATTATCTGTTGCTGGATACACTCTTTGGCATGTGGAATATATATTTGAGATAGCCTTTTTTCTGTTTTTTATAATGTTTGTCGTATTTTGTTTCAGTCTCCTAGTTAGCAACTTTTTAACTCCCGGAGCTGGCGGAGGAGGAAATAGTCACGGAGGAAGTGACGATTTTGGTGATTCTAGCGGTGGTTTTAGCGATAGCGGCGACTTTAGCGGCGGCGGTGGAGGTTCTAGCGGTGGCGGTGGCGCTTCCGGTAGCTGGTAATTTTTAATAAAACGATCTTGGTTATATATCTTCTCCACAATAATCAGCTTTAACATTAAAACCCCGATCATCAAAAAAAAGTTGAGGAACGGGGTTTTTTAATATTAATTTAGGGCGTTAATGACGTTTTTAATCGTTTTTAATGATTAAGTTTGAAATCAATTTACTCAATTACTTATCCAACACGACAATCCTTGTTAGTTACAGAACTCACTCATCATGACAATAAATTTCCTTTTGCAATAGGAAAAAGTCTCTCTCCACATTGATTGTTATTTCATTTAGGCTAAGTCATCTTATAAATAAACAAGAGAATAATAATGACTATGCCACAATTCCGAATGGTCGAAGATGATTTAGATCCCGAAGTTGTTACTGAGCAAACGATAAAAATCATTAATCATTGGTTAGCTGAGCATCAAATCACTCAAAATGATGTGCAAAAAGCGATGCTGTTATCACATGTTAAAGCGATGGTAGAAAGAGCAAAAACTTTAGAAAAACTCCCCGAAGTCGATCCCACTATATTTGATGAATTATCAGAGCAAGCTTTAGCTCTTTCGCGTAAAACAGTAGAACTATTCAATAATCTTCCAATGGAAGAGGTTTATTTATTGGCTGTTCATTATGAGGTAGCCATGGCCAACTAAACAAGTTACTAGATATAAAAAACGATAATTAATAGGAGAACAATTATGGCTGAAGTAGTCATCGTAATCGGCGATAGAATGGGAAAAGGACAAAAAATTGCAGAAGGAATCAATTCTATTGATGGATGTCGCGCAATTGTTATACCAGGTATGGCCGCCGATATGAAATTAGGTGATGTGATGAATCAAGAAAATGCGGATTTAGGGCTTTCGTTTTGTGGAAGTGGTGGCGCGGGTGCGATAACAGCCCAAAATAAGTATGGTTATTCACAACGACATGGTATGCGTTCGATTGAAGAAGGTGAAACTGCCATTAATGATGGTTGTAAAGTGCTTGGTTTTGGTTTCATGGATACGGTAGAGCTTGGTCAGCGTATCGCCCAAGCATTTTTAAAAAAATACCCTCGTTCTTAAATAGGTTTGAAATATGAAAAAAACTGAGCAGATACAAGTAAGAGTAACCGGGCAAGGGGATTCAAAGCAGCGTGCATTTGCCATAGCCTTAAGCCAAGTGCAGAAACAGGTGCTTAAAAATACGAATAATGTAATGTTACGAATTGAACCCCTAGATATTAGTGTTGTTTCTGCTACAGAAAAGATAACTACAGAACGTTTTTTATTTATCTTTTTACCTAGAAAAAAAGCATTTTATGACATCACTCTTGATGTATCAGTAAATGTTACGTTTATCGATCTAAGCGATATTAAATTTATCTCTAAATAACGTAAAAGGAAAGTCATGGAAATTCTAATTATAGCGTTAAAGTCTATTGTAATTGGTGGACTGTGTGGATTTGGAGTAGGAGCGGGTGCCGCTCGAATGTTTCATGCTCCAACCTATCAAGGTATGGGGGCATTTCGTACCCTAGGTGAGCTCAATTCATGTGAGGGTGATCCAGCTGCTCACTTTTCATTTGGTTTAGGATTCTTTTTTAATGCATGGGCTTCATCAGTTGCTGCGGGTTCATTCACGCAAGATGTTGATCATCGTATTATCCCAAACTGGGGCGCTGCATTATTGATGATAAAGAACCGAAATTTAGCTCAAACGCTACATGATCCTAAGAAAATGGCGTTTGCTTGCGCATTTATCGGTGTGATTGTTGTGTTATTTTTAAATACAACGACATCAGTTATTCCTGATTCATTAAAAATTACTGCAACAAAAGTCCTAGTTCCAGCTGCGAATTTGCTTGTGGCTACAGTGATGCCAGTTATTTTCTGGTTAGCTGCCTTAGATGCTGGTCGAAGAAGTGGTTTTTGGGGGACATTGTTTGGTGGCCTTGCCCAATTAATTATGGGTAATGCAGTGCCAGGATTAGTTCTGGGAATCTTGATTGGCAAAGGTGTAGATGACAGTGGTTGGAATCGAGTAATGAAAATCATGCTTGTTGCAGTAATCATCTTATTTGTCATGAGCGGATATTTCCGTGGTTTTGATATGAAGATGATAAATTCATTTCGAGATGGTTTGTCTTATTGGTTTAAATAATATAGGGAACAACACATTATGAATACTCAAACAACCATTAATAAAAGTTTTTGGTATGCAGATTGGTCTTTCCCTATTCTTTGTGGATTACTATCTGCTGGTATTTTTGCTGGGACGCATACTTTCTATGTATATGGTATTGGCGCTTTTAATGAAATTGCCTTTGTTGCAATGCTTAAATCAGGAATGACAACGGGCGACTATGGCGCTGTAGCAGCTTTTGGGGCGAGCTTTTTATTTGCACGTGTTATTGAAGGATCGCTAGTTGGTATCCTTGATATCGGCGGTGCACTACAAACCGGTATTGGTTTAGGGGTACCTGCGCTGTTATTAGCTGGTGGCTATACATTGCCAATTGAGAATTTTTTTGTGGCATTAGTAACAGGTTTAATTCTCGGTTTAGCAATAGGCTTAATTATCATCCTGATACGTAAATTTACCGTTAACAGTGGCGGTGGCTCAACCTTTGGGGCTGATGTCATGATGGGCGCGGGGAATGCTTCAGGTAGATTTCTTGGTCCAATGATTATTTTATCAGCTATGGTTGCTTCTATTCCAATCGGTATAGGTTCACTGCTTGGTGCACTACTATTTTATGTGTGGAAAAAGCCTATTACGGGTGGTGCAATCTTGGGTGCCATGATCTTTGGTGGTATCTTCCCAATTATATAACGTCATGTTCCCCTCTATTTATAACATGGTGGAGGGGTTGGATTAAATTATGTATGACTTAATTATAAAAAATGCCAAACTTATTAATGATTCAGTAACTGATATCGCTATTAACCATGGCAAAATTGTTGAAATTGGCAAGGATATAACAGCCCCATCTGAACAGGTGTTGGATCTAAAAAGTCAACACTATATCAGTGCTGGTTGGATCGATTCTCACACTCACTGCTTTGCGCGCTCACCTATATATCATGATGAACCCGATCTAATTGGTGTTAAGGCTGGGGTGACGACAGTTGTTGACGCCGGCAGTGTTGGTGCCCTAGATATTGATGAGTTTTATGATTTAGCTATGCAAGCTAAGACTCATGTTTATTCTTTTTTAAATATCTCAAAAATTGGCTTAATAAGGCAAAATGAGCTTGCTGATATGCAAGATGTTGATGTTGCGTTATTTGAAAAATCACTCGCTAAATATCCTCATTTTATTATTGGAATAAAAGTTAGGATGAGCCGTAGCGTTGTTGGTGACAATGGTATTTTACCATTAATCAAAGCGAAAGAGATGCAGAAAAAGACTGGTTTACCACTGATGATTCATGTTGGTAATAATCCTCCTGAACTTGATGAAATTGCAGATTTATTAACTAAAGGCGACATTATTACTCACTGTTTTAATGGTAAACCAAATCAAATATTCGATAAACAAAATAATCTGCGAGATTCAATTAAACGCGCTATTGAGCGTGGCGTCATTTTAGATATTGGTCATGGCGGTGAAAGTTTTAGTTTTGCTGTTGCCGAGCGCGCTAAATGTTTAGATGTTTATCCTAACACTATCAGTTCTGATATTTATTCTAAAAATCGCTTACAAGGCCCAGTATTTAGCTTGGCTAATGTCATGAGTAAATTTATTTGTTTAGGTTATAGCAAAACTAGAATTATAGATAGTGTGACGAAAAATGCGGCACAAATATTGCATTTAAAAAACAAAGGAGAAATAGCAATTGGCTATGATGCTGATTTGACTATTTTTGATGTAAGAAAGCAGACTGTTTTGTTTACTGATTCAGAAGGTGATGTGCGTGAATGTCATGAGCAGTTTGTTCCTTTGGCTTCTATCGTTAATAATATTATTGAAATAATACAAGAAGGTAGTGAAAATGAGCTCAGAATCTCAAACTGAAAAAGAAATATACAGTAAATACCATTTGAAAAGAGTGATTAATGCTTCCGGGCGAATGACTATTTTAGGTGTATCAACCCCTAGAGCAGAAGTGGTAGATACCGTATCTCATGGTTTGAATGAATATTTTGAAATAAAAGATCTTGTTGATAAAACAGGTCAATACATTGCTAAATTACTTAATGTAGAAAATGCTGTAGTTGTGTCCTGTGCTTCTGCTGGAATTGCGCAAGCTGTCGCGGGTTTAATTGTTAAAGATGATCGTGATCTGCTATTTAATCTCCATAGTTCAGATAAATATGTACCTCGTGAAATTATCGTTCCCAAAGGACATAACGTTAATTTTGGTGCTCCTATCGGTACGATGGTGTCTTTAGGTGGTGGGATTGTCGTTGAGGCGGGGTATGCGAATGAGTGTAAACCAGAGCATATTGAATCACTAATTAATCCTGATACTGCAGCTATTTTATATGTTAAATCACACCATTGCGTGCAAAAAAGTATGTTATCCGTAGCTCAAACCGCCACGATTGCCAAAAAATATAATATTCCATTAATTGTTGATGCCGCTGCAGAAGAAGATTTACAAGCCTATTATCAACAAGGTGCGGATTTAGTTATCTATAGTGGTGCAAAAGCTATTGAAGGGCCGACTAGTGGATTAGTCATTGGTCGTCATCAAGCAATTGAGTGGCTTAAACTTCAGTCTCAAGGTATTGGAAGACCAATGAAAGTGGGGAAAGAAGGTATTTTAGGTTTAACAAAGGCTATTGAATTATATATTAATGATCCAAAACAAGAAACTGGACAAGAAATGGTTTCTAAAATGACACCATTTATTGAAAAATTAAATTCAATTGATGGCATATCGGCAAAAGTTGTTTGGGATGGTGCAGGGCGCGATATTGCTCGAGCAGAAATATCATTTGATTCAAAAGTTATTGGTAAAACCGCAATTGAAATGATTGAGCTGATGAAGCAAGGTGAAGTTGCAGTCTATTTTAGGGAATATAAGGCCAATGAAGGCAAAGTAGATGCAGATGTTCGCAGTGTAACTGCCGAACAGCTTGATATTATCTATAACAAAATTAAAAAAATTATCCAAGGAGTAAAATAATGCAATTAACACCAAATTATTTTAATGACCGTGTCTGTTTGAATGTACTAGCCAATTCAATTGATAATGCGCGTGCTATTTATGAAGCTGCTCAAACTTATGTTGTTGTTGGCGTCTTATCAAAAAACTATCCAGATAATGATCAAGCAATCACTGATATGAAAAAATATGCTTTAGCCATTGATAATGCAATTTCAGTTGGCCTTGGCGCGGGTGATCCAAATCAATCTAACATGGTGTCGGAAATATCAGCCGTTCTTCAGCCTCAACATGTTAATCAAGTTTTTACTGGAGTAGGAACAAGTCGCGCTTTGTTAGGGCAAAAAGAAACCGTAATCAATGGACTTGTATCACCAACAGGTAAAGTGGGCTTAGTTAATATCGCAACCGGACCATTAAGTTCAAAATCACCCGCTGCAATCGTACCTGTTGAAACCGCTATTGCGTTATTAAAAGATATGGGAGGGAGCTCTATAAAATATTTTCCTATGGGTGGTTTAAAACATGTAAATGAATATGAATATGTAGCTAAATGCTGTGCTGAATTTGATTTTTATTTAGAACCTACAGGGGGAATAGATTTAGACAATTATGAAGCCATTTTGAAAATTGCTTTAGATGCAGGTGTAAAAAAAGTGATTCCACATATTTATACGTCAATTATTGATAAAGAAACTGGTGCGACAAGAACTGAAGATGTTAAACAACTTTTAGCTATTACGCAAAAATTAGCAGGATGAGTAATGGCATCTAAATTGCTATTCCCTTATCAACGATTAGCTTATATTTTTGATACGATAAAAAATGAATTGCTACCTCAAAAAGAGCTAGCAAATCGTTTTTCAGTATCGATAAGAACTATTCGTTCGGATATTTCTGCTTTAAATGATGTGTTACAAACTTATGGTGCGCAGGTTGATTATATTAAAAATATTGGTTATCGCCTTGTAATAGTTGATTCTAACCTTTATGCAACAATCCCCATCGTTCAGCAAATGGAACGGGTTCCTCGCACTAATAAAGAACGTGTTTCCGCCTTACTTATTGCATTTTTAACACAATCTAAATCTGTAAAATTGGATGATATTGCTGGTGAATGGTTTTTAAGCCGTAATACATTGCAAAATGATGTTATTGAAGTTAAGCAGTATTTAGACAAATACCATTTATCGCTCGATAATCGTCCTTATTCTGGTATGCGATTAGTCGGAGAGGAATCAGCTATCCGAGCTTGTTTAACTGATATTTTATGGCAACACCATATAACGGGCGATACTATCAATGTTAATCGTTTAATACAGGCAATATTGCCTGATATTGATTTAGAGTATCTTGAAAGCCTATTACAAGACCAGTTTGAACGTTTTGAATTGAAATTAACTTCGGAAGGGCAAGGGTATTTGCTCTATTGTTGTGCAGTCTCGATAACTAGAATTACGCAAGGTCATGAATTATTGGACTATCAAGTGGATCATATTGATTCTACAGTAATTGGAGCTGCACGAGAGGTCTCTGAAGGCTTTTCTTATTTTTTAGGCAGTGCACTTTCAGATGCTGAATTTAATTATTTATGTGTGCAGATTATGTCGCGCACTATTATGCAATCACCTAATCAAGCTAAAAGTCTAGAGTTATTTGAACATATCTTGTCTTATATCAATGATTCTTATCACTATAATTTGAAAGATGACATGAAACTTCGCCAAGATATGTTAATCCATATTTCATCGATGCTATCTCGGATCAAGTATAAAATTCATACTTCCAATCCATTACTACATGAAATTAAGCAATATTACCCTTTTGCCTATGATATTACTTTATCAGCATTAGCGAATATTCATAAATTTACTGATGTTAAAATGACTGAAGATGAAATTAGTTATTTAGCAATTCATATAGGCGTCGCATTAGAGCGTAACTATAGTGCTGGATATGAAAGATTAGTGCAAATTTTACTCGTTAGTGAATTAGGTAATGCCACCTTGCGTATGATTGAATCAAAGATTAAACGAGATTTCCCTCATATTTTAATTAAACGAACGCTTTCTTATCGAGAATATGAACAGTTAACTCATATTGAGGAAGATTTTGTTGTCTCTACCGTTCGCTTGACCGAAAAAGATAAGCAAATAGTAAAAATAGCGCCATTTCCAACACCTTATCAACTTGAACAATTAGGGCGATTGTCTATGGTAGATCGCACAATGCCATATATTATTGAGCGCTTTTTTAATGAAAAGTTTTTCCTAATTATTGATAAACCGATGACACAAAATGAACTGTTTCAGATAATTTGTCAGCGCCTTGAGAAATCAGGATATGTTGGACCAGATTTTCATCCATCGGTAGTGGAGCGAGAGAATATTGTATCAACCTTAATTGGTGAAAATATTGCTATTCCCCATTCAGTAGGGTTGTTGGCTAAAAAGACAGTGGTAACAACTATTTTGGCTCCTCAAGGTATTGAATGGAATAAAAATGAGATTGCGCATGTCATTTTCTTATTAGCAATCAGTAAAGATGAATATGAAGATGCAATGCGAATCTATAATTTAGTGGTTAATTTTGTTAAAGAAAGATCAACTAAGCGGTTACTAAATAGTCGAAATTTCGATGATTTTCAAGCCATAGTAAAAGACAGTTTTGGGCGGCTATCATAATTAATTTGCTTTAAATTTGAAATTGAGAAAGCGATTTCTATTAAGTGAATAGAATTTCAATGATCAAATAAATAACGATTTTGGATATTAAAAAACCCCGCTCCTCAACTTTTTTTTCTAATACTAATGTCAGGAAATAAAAATGATAAATATTAAAGGAATAATTAATAATGAAAACAAATTATCTTGTGCTTACCCATTGACGAAACAGTGATTTAAAGGTAATATGCGCGCCTTATGGCTTTGTGTGGTTTTTAGCTGCACTTAATAATTTTTAAGGTAGACATGCATATCTTATGCAAAATAAATTACCATTAACAATTGACCCAATTAAAGCAGCACAAAAAAGACTTGATTATGTTGGATATTATCCAGCAAAAAGTGCAACGAGGATTGAAAGTCCAAAAAGTGATATCGAATGTCATCTATCTTTTGATTATGATGAACAAAAACTTTGCGTTATCACCATTGATGCAAAAATGACGCTTGAGTTGATTTGTCAGCGTTGTTTTAAACCTTTTATCACTGAAGTCCATGTGATGAATAAATTCAGCCCTGTTAAGAGCGATGCTCAAGCAGAGGCATTACCGGAACATTATGAACCCGTTTTAGTTAACGAGTTTGGTGAAGTAGATATATTAGCGTTAATTGAGGACGAAATTATTCTCTCATTACCAATTGCGCCGGTGCATGATAGTAAACACTGCGAAGTGTCAGAGGCAGATATGGTATTTGGTGAAATTCCAGCGGAGAGTGAAAAACCAAATCCATTTGCAATTTTAGTTAGTTTAAAGAATAAGGGGTAAATCCATGGCTGTTCAACAGAATCGTAAAACTCGTGCAAAACGTGGTATGCGTCGTTCTCATGATGCATTAACTGTTGCTAATATCTCAGTTGATGAATCAGGTAAAACACATTTACGTCATCACGTAACCGCTGATGGTTATTATCGCGGTCGTAAAGTGATTTCTAAATAATTATTTAGTAACTAGAAATCTTCAGGTGACATTTTGGATAATCTAACCATTGCGTTAGATGCTATGAGCGGGGACTTCGGTCCTCGTATTGTTGTTCCTGCTGCAATTCAAGCATTATACCATTATCCAAACCTTTCTATCTTTCTTGTCGGTGATTTAAAGGAAGTTGGCTTTTTTTTGTCTAAAGAAAATGCAAAGCTGGTTACTCAATATCAAGAAAATGGTCGTTTGATGTTAACTGAATCTACTGCGATCATCGCTAACGATATGAAACCATCATATGCAATTAGGCATAGCCAAGGTTCCTCAATGAGGATTGCATTAGAGTTAGTGAAAAGTAGTAAGGCTCAGGCTTGCGTCAGTTCCGGTAATACTGGTGCGTTGATGGGGCTATCTAAGCTGTTGTTGCATTCTTTAACTGGTATCGATCGCCCGGCATTAGTTGCCACCATTCCTGCGTTAAATAACCAAAATACTGTTGTGCTTGATTTAGGTGCTAATGCAGAATGCGATAGTGATATGCTAGTGCAGTTTGCCATAATGGGCGAAATACTAGCAAAATCAGTCCTTCATATTAAAAATCCGCGCGTTGCTCTGCTTAATATTGGTGAAGAAGATATTAAGGGGCTAGATAAAATTCGTGCCGCGGCGTCTATTTTGAAAGCCAATGATCAAATTAATTATATCGGTTATTTAGAAGGCAATGAGCTGTTGACCGGTAAAACTGATGTGCTTGTTTGTGATGGTTTTGTTGGTAATGTGACGCTCAAAACAGTAGAAGGATTAATCAAAATTTTCATGTCATCATTTAAAATGCTATTAGGGCAAAACTCATTAATTATGAAATTTTTGAGTAAATGGCTTCAACGAAAAATAGTAAAAAATTTTGGTTATTTAGATCCTGGACGATATAATGGTGCCTGTTTACTTGGACTTCAAAGTATTGTGATTAAAAGTCACGGTAGTGCCAATCAAAAATCATTTTTTGCAGCAATTGAGCAAGCTATTTTAGCTATCGAAACGAATATACCTGAGAAGATTGCCAATAGTCTTTCTTCTGCACTACCTAAGAGCGAATAATTAGATGTATACAAAGATATTAGGAACAGGAAGCTATCTTCCAAAACAAATAAGAACCAATGCCGATCTTGAAAAGATGGTCGATACTAGTGATGAATGGATAACTACCCGTACTGGTATTAAAGAAAGACGCATTGCTGCACCCGATGAAACCGTTACTAGTATGGCTTATGAAGCGGCGATTAATGCGATTGAAATGGCGAAAATCGATAAACAAGAGATTGGTTTGATTATTGTTGCAACAGCAACATCGGTTAATGCTTTTCCAAGTTCAGCTACTGAATTACAGGCCAAATTGGATCTGGGTGATGTAATTGCATTTGATGTATCAGCTGCTTGTTCAGGGTTTATTTATGCGCTTGATATTGCGGATAAATATGTGAAGAGTGGTGCAATTAAATATGCCTTAGTGGTTGGCTCAGATATGTTAACTCGTGGTGTTGATCCAAGTGATCGCGGGACAATTATTATTTTTGGTGATGGTGCAGGAGCTGTTGTAGTGGGTGCTTCACAAGAACCAGGAATTATTGCTTCTCATCTTCATGCTGATGGTCGTTATGGTGAATTGTTAAAATATCCATATGTCGATCGTCGTTCACTTAATGATCCAGTTTATATGACAATGCATGGCAATGAAGTATTTAAAATTGCAGTCAAAGAACTTTCAAATTTAGTCGATGAGCTATTATCCGAGAATGCATTTAATAAATCAGATTTAGATTGGTTAGTTCCTCATCAAGCTAATTTACGAATTATTTCAGCTACGGCTAAACGTCTTGATATGGATATGAGTAAGGTTATTGTGACGCTTGATAAACAAGGTAATACTTCTGCTGCATCGGTACCTTGCGCTTTAGATGCAGGTGTGCGAGATGGCCGTATTAAACGAGGGCAGTTAATATTGTTAGAAGCTTTCGGCGGTGGTTTCGTTTGGGGCTCTGCACTCGTTAAATTTTAATTTATAACTTATTTTAAGTAATCAAGGATTTCAAAATGACCAAATTTGCAATGGTATTTCCAGGACAAGGCTCACAAGCTGTAGGTATGTTAAAAGATCTTGCTGAAAACTATCCAATTGTGAAGTCAACTTTTGATGAAGCTTCACAAGTGTTAGGTTATGATTTATGGGCTTTAGTGCAAGATGGTCCTGCTGAGGAATTAAATAAAACTTGGCAAACTCAACCAGCATTACTTGCTTCATCTGTTGCTATTTACCGTGTTTGGCAAAGTATTAATGGCGCTCAACCAGAATTTATGGCAGGCCATAGTTTAGGCGAATACTCAGCATTGGTATGTGCTGGCGTAATTGATTTTAAAGATGCAATTAAATTAGTTGAGCTACGTGGAAAACTAATGCAAGAAGCTGTACCAAGTGGTACAGGGGCAATGTTTGCTATCATTGGTTTAGATAACGATTCGATCCGTAAAGCTTGTGACGAAGCGGCTCAAGGCCAAGTCGTTGCACCAGTTAATTTTAATTCACCAGGTCAAGTTGTTATTGCGGGTAATAAAGAAGCGGTTGAACGAGCAGGTGCTCTGTGTAAAGAGGCTGGTGCTAAACGAGCATTACCACTGGCAGTTAGCGTGCCTTCACATTGTGCTTTGATGAAACCAGCCGCTGATAAATTAGCGGTAGCATTAAATAATATTACATTCAATGCCCCTAAATTTGCAGTAATTAATAATGTTGATGTTAAAGTTGAAACATCAGCAGACAAAATCAAAACAGCATTAATCGCTCAGCTATATAGCCCTGTTCGTTGGACTGAAACAGTAGAGGATATGGCAAAACAAGGTGTAACAATGTTAGTTGAAATCGGACCAGGCAAAGTTTTAACTGGTTTAACTAAACGAATCGTTGATTCATTATCGGCTTATGCTGTTAATGATAAAGCATCATTAGATGTTGCGATAGAAAATACTAAATAGAAGGTAAAAGGGGTAGTTATGAACCTATCAGGAAAGATTGCTTTAGTTACTGGCGCAAGCCGTGGGATCGGGAAGGCAATTGCAGAAAAATTAGTTGCTTGTGGCGCAACCGTTATTGGAACTGCAACAACCGAAAAAGGTGCTCAAGCCATAAGTGAATATTTAGGCACTAAAGGTAAAGGTTTAGCACTAAATGTGACCGATGAAGGATCTATTGAATCAGTTATTAATACAATTAAAACGGAATTTGGTGATATTGATATTCTCGTTAATAATGCAGGTATCACTCGTGATAATTTATTAATGAGAATGAAAGAAGATGAGTGGCAAGATATTTTAGATACTAATTTAACGTCTGTATTCCGCTTATCAAAAGCATTAATGCGTACTATGATGAAAAAACGTTATGGTAGAATTATTACTATAGGATCTGTTGTTGGTACTATGGGTAATGCAGGCCAAGCTAACTATGCGGCTGCAAAAGCTGGATTGATTGGGTTTAGTAAATCATTAGCTCGTGAAGTTGCATCTCGAGGTATTACGGTTAATGTGGTAGCACCAGGGTTCATTGCAACTGATATGACAGAAGCATTGACTGATGAACAAAAGGCGTTAACATTAGCACAAGTGCCAGCAGGGCGTTTGGGTGAACCCGCTGAAATTGCTAATGCAGTCGCGTTTCTTGCTTCTGATGAGGCATCTTATATTACGGGTGAAACTTTACATGTCAATGGCGGCATGTATATGGTGTAATTGATCAGAATAGTGTAAAATGAGTCAATAATTTCACGTTTTGAACAAAAAATAAGCAATTGGGTTGAAAAATGATTGGCATCTTTTTCAACATTTTATAAACTTACATTCACCGCCACTTTCGGCGATATTTATAGGAAAAAAAAGAGTATGAGCACTATTGAAGAGCGAGTTAAGAAAATTATTGTTGAGCAACTTGGTGTTAAAGAGGATGAAGTTAAAAATGAATCTTCTTTCGTTGAAGATCTTGGCGCTGACTCTCTTGATACAGTTGAATTAGTTATGGCTTTAGAAGAAGAATTTGATACTGAAATTCCTGATGAAGAAGCTGAAAAAATTACAACTGTACAATCAGCAATTGATTATATTACTGCAAATCAATAAGGTTAGCAGAGTTTTCATAATAGGCGGTCAAATGATCGCCTAGTTTGTATTTATATCTCTATTTTTATAGAGTGGATTCCAATTTAATTTTGAAAACTCATAAAAAATTTTCAATGATTCAAATTTCATTTCAATCCTTTTCTGGAGGACAATGTGTCTAAACGCAGAGTTGTTGTTACTGGAATGGGCATGATATCTCCAGTAGGTAATACAGTTGATTCTACTTGGCAAGCTTTATTAGCCGGTCAAAGTGGTGTAGAACTTATAGAACACTTTGATACAGCCCCTTTTGCAACGCGCTTCGCAGCGATGGTTAAAAACTTTGATGGCGAAGATTATAATATTTCACGTAAAGATGCTCGTAAAATGGATTATTTCATCCAATACGGTATTGCAGCAGGTATGCAAGCAATGCAAGATGCGGGTATTGAAATTACGGAAGAAAATGCAGAGCGAATCGGTTGTGCTATCGGTTCAGGTATTGGTGGACTAGGATTAATTGAAGAAAATCATAGTGCATTAGTTAATGGTGGACCACGTAAAATTAGTCCTTTCTTTGTACCATCAACTATAGTAAATATGATCGCTGGTCACTTATCAATTATTTACGGATTAAAAGGTCCAAGTATTACTATTGCTACCGCTTGTTCTTCTGGCGTACATAATATTGGTCATGCAGCGCGTATGATTGCATATGGTGATGCCGATGCGATGTTAGCCGGTGGTGGTGAAAAAGCGAGTACTCCTCTTGGTATCGGTGGTTTCGGGGCTGCTCGTGCCTTGTCAACGAATAATGACAACCCAAAAGCTGCAAGTCGACCATGGGATAAAGATCGTGATGGTTTTGTGCTTGGTGACGGTGCAGGTATCATGTTCCTAGAAGAATATGAACATGCTAAAAAGCGTGGTGCTAAGATTTATGCTGAAGTAGTTGGTTTTGGTATGAGTGGTGATGCTTATCATATGACTTCACCTCCAGCGGATGGAAGCGGAGCGGCATTAGCTATGAAATGTGCGATTCGTGATGCAGGAATAACACCTGAACATATTGGTTATATTAATGCTCATGGTACATCAACTCCTGCTGGTGACAAAGCTGAGACTCAAGCAGTTAAAAGCATTTTTAAAGAAAATGCCAACAAAGTAATGGTAAGTTCAACTAAATCAATGATTGGGCACTTATTAGGTGCAGCTGGTGCGGTTGAGTCTATTTTTACTGTACTTGCATTACGCGATCAGGCTGTTCCTCCAACAATTAATTTAGATAATCCTGATGAGGGATGTGATCTTGATTATGTTCCACACACAGCTCGTCAAGTGAAAAACTTAGAATATGCTCTTTGTAATTCATTTGGTTTTGGTGGTACTAACGGTTCAGTCTTATTCAAGAAGATTTAATCTCCATTTTTCCCATCACGATTTGGTGATGGGAAGCAACTATTTCCTTTTTTCATTTTCAATAATACATTTCACAATAAAAAATGTGGCATACACCTCATTTTTTAAAATATTTAGTAGTATATTAATAATAAAAGTGTATGTTTTAATCAAATAATATAGATAGAAATATTTCTTAAAATAATAAGATTTATCTATGCAGGATTTTTTATTTTTTAGGAGCTGTTATTATGATTACTACTGCACTTTTTCCAAATCGTTACATTCAAGGTTTCAATGCAATTGAAAATAGCCTAGGCCAAGAGTTAGCAAGGCTTGGAAAAAAAGCATTATTACTTGAAAGTCCATCTGCACATAAAAATTTATCTAAAACTATCGAAAAATCACTATCAGGTAATATTGAAAGTATCGTCGATATTTTTAATCGAGAATGTAGCGATGAAGAGATTGCAAGGATAATTGAGTTAGCTAAATCTCAAAATATTGATGTGATTGTAGGTATAGGTGGGGGGAAGGTTATTGATACAGCGAAAGCGGTTGCCGCAACTATTAACTACCCTTGTGTTGTGGTCCCTACGCTTGCCTCTACAGATGCGCCTTGTAGTGCTTTATCTGTAATTTATACGCCAACTGGTGAATTTAAAAGATATTTTGTGTTACCCAGAAATCCTGATGTAGTATTAGTTGATTCAAAAGTTATCGCTAATGCTCCTGTAAGATTTTTAGTTGCTGGTATGGGAGATGCTTTAGCAACATGGTTTGAGGCCGAAGATTGTAGACAATCAAAAGCTGGGAATATGACTGGAAGACCAGGTCCAATGACTGCATTTGCGTTAGCAAAATTTTGTTTTGAAATATTACTTAACTATGGTGTTCAGGCTAAAAATTCTTGTGAACAAAAAGTCGTAACTCCAGCCCTAGAACATGTAATTGAAGCTAATACACTTCTTTCCGGACTGGGGTTTGAAAGTGGTGGGCTTTCAGCTGCCCATGCCATTCATAATGGATTTACAGCATTAGAAGCAACGCATAATTATTGGCATGGTGAAAAAGTAGCATTTGGTACGCTTGCTATGTTAATGCTAATCGATAGCGATCCTGAAATGATCGAGACTGTTTATCATTTTTGTGAGTCAGTTGGATTGCCAACTACGCTAGCAGAAATTGGATTAGCTAATGTTAGCGATGATGATTTGATGCAAGTGGCAATTTTAGCTTGTGCTGAAGGTGAATCAATTCATAATTCTCCTGCAGAAATTTCTCCAGAAACAGTATTTGCTGCGATAAAAGCAGCTAATGCTGAAGGTTTACGGCGCAAATAACTTTTTATAATTTTTAAGACTAATTTGATTAACTTCCGTTCTTTATAACGGAAGTTTTATTTATTGTTTTATTAGTCGATTTTTTGATAAATAAAGCAATAAGAATATTCGTCTGGTTTGTGCTATAATTGTGGCTAATTTTTTGTGTAATTACTTTTGGTAAATATGACCGAACCTAAGTTTATTCATCTTCATTTGCATAGCGATTTTTCAATGGTTGATGGTATCGCTAAAGTAGGTGCTTTAGTCAATGAAGTAAGTAAATTGCAAATGCCTGCTTTTGCAATTACTGATTTTACCAATCTCTGTGGACTAGTTAAGTTCTATGGATCAGCCATGGGAAAAGGCATTAAACCCATTATTGGTGCTGACTTAGCAATTAAAAGTTCACAACTAAGTGATGATATTTATCGATTAACAATATTAGCCGCTAATAATACAGGCTATCAAAATCTTACCTTATTAATTTCAAAAGCTTATCAACGAGGCTATATTGGTGATATGCCTGTTGTTGATCAAGAATGGCTAACTATCCATCGAGAAGGTTTAATCATATTAGCTGGTCGTGAAAGTGATATTGGTATTGGTGTTATTCGCGATAATCAAGCGATTATTGATGAGGCGATCACTTACTATTTAGAAAATTTTAATCAACATTTCTATTTTGAATTAGTCCGTACAAATCGCGCCAATGAAGAGTTATTTATTCATAGCGCAATTAAACTCGCTGAACAATATTCCTTACCGGTTGTGGCGACTAATGATGTGCGCTTCTTATCATCTTCTGATTTTGAAGCGCATGAAATTCGAGTAGCTATCCACGATGGTAATACACTTGAAGATCCAAGTAGACCGAAAAACTATTCATCCGAGCAATACTTACGATCGGAACAAGAAATGTGCAAATTGTTTTCCGATATTCCAGAGGCATTGGAAAATAGTGTTGAAATAGCTAAACGATGTAATGTGACTATTCGACTCGGCGAATATTTTTTACCACAGTTTCCTACGGGTGATATGTCAACCGAAGATTTTTTGGTGCATAAATCACGTGAAGGTTTAGAAGAGCGGCTTGAGTTTCTTTTTCCTGATCCAGAAGTTCGAAAACAGCGACGTCCTGAGTATGATGAGCGGTTAGAAACTGAATTAAACGTAATAAACCAAATGGGCTTTCCTGGGTACTTTTTGATCGTCATGGAGTTTATTCAATGGTCAAAAGATAATGATATTCCTGTTGGCCCAGGACGTGGTTCAGGAGCCGGTTCTTTAGTTGCTTATGCTCTAAAGATAACTGATTTAGATCCATTAGCATTTGACCTACTTTTTGAACGTTTTCTAAATCCAGAACGGGTTTCAATGCCGGATTTCGATGTTGATTTTTGTATGGAAAAGCGTGATATGGTTATTGATCACGTTGCTGATATGTATGGTCGCGATGCAGTATCTCAAATTATTACATTTGGTACAATGGCTGCTAAAGCAGTTATTCGCGATGTAGGACGAGTTCTTGGTCATCCTTATGGATTTGTTGATCGTATTTCAAAATTAATTCCACTTGATCCGGGTATGACATTAGCTAAAGCATTTGAAGTTGAGCCTCAACTTCAAGAGCTTTATGATAACAACGAAGAAGTTAAGTCTCTCATTGATATCGCCAGACAATTAGAAGGGGTAACTCGAAATGCAGGTAAACATGCCGGTGGTGTAGTAATATCTCCGACAAAGATTACCGATTTTTCTCCTATTTATTGCGATCCCGAAGGTCATCATCCTGTCACACAGTTTGATAAAAATGATGTTGAATACGCTGGACTTGTCAAATTTGACTTTTTAGGGTTACGGACCTTAACCATTATTGATTGGGCTATTAAAATGATTAATGAGCGCCGATTAAAAGATGGAAAACCACCAGTTGATATTACTCGTATACCACTTGATGATGAAGAATCGTTCCAATTATTATTAAAAGCTGAGACAACAGCTGTATTCCAACTGGAATCGCGTGGAATGAAAGACTTGATCAGACGTTTAAAACCTGACTGTTTTGAAGATATGATCGCTTTAGTTGCGCTATTTCGACCGGGTCCGTTGCAATCAGGCATGGTAGATAATTTTATTGACCGTAAACATGGTCGGGAGGAAGTATCATATCCTGATATAAATCATCAGCATGAATCACTTAAACCAATTTTAGAACCGACCTATGGTATCATCCTATATCAAGAACAAGTCATGCAGATTGCTCAGACGTTATCTGGTTATACACTTGGTGGCGCCGATTTGCTTCGAAGAGCAATGGGTAAGAAAAAACCAGAAGAGATGGCCAAACAGCGTTCGGTCTTCAAAGAAGGCGCTGAGAAACAAGGTGTTGATGGTGAACTTTCCATGCGTATCTTTGATTTGGTTGAGAAGTTTGCCGGATATGGTTTTAATAAATCTCACTCAGCTGCTTATGCACTCGTTTCATATCAAACATTATGGTTGAAAACGCATTACCCAGCCGAATTTATGGCAGCCGTAATGACTGCTGATATGGATAATACAGATAAAATTGTGGGTCTTGTTGATGAGTGTTTAAGAATGGGGCTGCAAGTAAATCCTCCTGATATTAACAGTGGTCTTTATCATTTCCATGTAAATGATAAAGGCGAAATTGTATATGGTATTGGTGCAATAAAAGGCGTTGGTGAGGGCCCAATTGAGGCTATTGTCGAAGCACGTAATAGTGGTGGTTATTTTAAAAATATCTTTGAGCTTTGTGCTCGAACAGATATGAAGAAAATCAATCGGCGCGTGTTAGAGAAATTAACTATGGCTGGAGCTTTTGATAAATTAGGTCCTCATAGAGCGGCTATTTTGCATAGTATCAATGATGCCATGCAAGCAGCAGATCAGTATGCTAGAGCTCAAACCATTGGGCAAGAAGATATGTTTGGTGTATTAGCTGAGGAGCCAGAACAAGTTGAAAATGCTTATGCTGCTGTTCCTGAATTACCCGAACAAGTATTACTTGAAGGTGAACGAGAAGCCTTAGGTTTATATTTAACCGGCCATCCAGTTACGCAATATTTAAAAGAACTTAATCGATATTCTGGTGGAGTTAGAATAAGTGAAGCGGCTCCAACTGGATGGGGAAAAATGGCAACATTTGCCGGTATTGTTGTTGATGCCAGAGTTCGAATAACTAAAAAAGGTAATAAAATTGGATTATTCACTTTAGACGATAGATCTGGACGAATTGATGGCTTGCTTTTTTCTGACGCATTGGAAAAGTTTGGTCATTTGTTAGTGAAAGATAAAATTTTAATCGTTTCAGGTCAAGTTAGTCATGATGATTTTAATGGCGGATTTAAGATGTCGGTTCGCGATATTGTCGACTTAAAAGATGCTAGGGCTAAGTATGTTAAAGGATTATCTTTAACCTTATCTGACGCTGAAGTTAACCGTCCAATTTTACAGCGATTACAACAAATTATAGAACCTTATCGACATGGTAGCGTCCCGATTAATCTCTATTATCATAGAGAAGATTCTGTGGTACGTCTTCAATTTGGTACAACTTGGCGGATTGTGCCTGAAGATGCGCTAATAATAGAGTTGAAAACTTTATTAGGAAATGAGCGAGTGGACTTTGAATTTGATTAATTAAAAAACAGATTTTTTATTTAATGGTTGCAGTTAACCTATTAAAAGCTAGCTGTGCCATTTGGAATGTTGATGTTCATTAATAATAAATATTGGTGACTTCAATGATTATTACATAGTAAAATTGACTTAATTTTATTTTAATAAATAGTCAGTATACTAAATTTAGTAATGTATTTTAACTAAATACAATTAATACAAGAGGCAATCATAAGCGTTATGAATAATTTTTTGGAATTTGAAAAGCCGATAGCGGAATTAGAAGCAAAAATTAATTCCTTAAAGAATATTGATTCGCAACAAGTTGAATTGGATATCAATTTAGATAAAGAAATTAAACAGTTGAATCAAAAAAGTCGTGAGTTGACTAAGAAGATATTTTCAAATTTATCACCTTGGGATGTAGCTCAATTAGCCCGACATCCTAATCGCCCTTATACATTTGACTATATTAATGAAATTTTTACCGACTTTGATGAGCTGGCCGGTGATAGAGCTTACGCAGATGACAAAGCAATTGTTGGTGGAATAGCTCGTATTGATGACCGACCTGTTATGGTTATTGGTCACCAAAAAGGTCGTGAAACTAAACAAAAAATTTATCGTAATTTTGGTATGCCTGCTCCTGAAGGTTATCGTAAAGCATTGAGATTAATGCAAATGGCTGAGCGATTTAAATTACCTATCATTACCTTTATTGATACACCAGGTGCTTATCCTGGTATTGGCGCAGAGGAAAGGGGACAAGCTGAAGCGATTGCTCGTAATTTACGTGAAATGTCTCGTTTAAATGTACCAACAATTTGTACTGTTATTGGTGAAGGTGGTTCTGGCGGAGCACTTGCAATAGGTGTGGCCGATAAAGTTAATATGCTCCAATATAGCACTTATTCTGTTATTTCTCCTGAAGGTTGTGCGTCTATTCTTTGGAAGAGTGCAGATAAAGCGCCAGTGGCAGCTGAAGCAATGAATATGACTGCAGATAAATTGATAAAACTAAAACTTATTGATGCAGTTATCCCTGAACCTTTAGGTGGCGCTCATCGGGATTATAGTGCTGTTGCAGCCTCACTTAAAAAGCAATTACTATCTGATCTTGATGAATTAGGTAGTTTGGAGTTGCCTGTGCTTCTTGAAAGAAGATTCCAGCGTCTGATGAATTATGGTTATGTAAGATAATTTTAAATTTGGGAAGTTATTGTGAAAAAAGCAACAGGACTACAACGTATTATCAATGCGACGAAGTACTCATTAAAGGGATTTAAATCAGCTATTATAAATGAAGCAGCGTTCCGACAAGAATTAATTTTGTTAATTCTTGCTTATATAATTGTAATGCTTATTGATTTTTCTATTTATGAGCGAATTTTATTAGTTGGTTCAATAGGCTTTGTGATGATAGTTGAACTGATTAATAGTGCCATTGAATGTGTGGTTGATAGAATTGGAAGTGAGCGACATGAATTATCTGGTCGAGCAAAAGATTATGGCTCCGCGGCTGTTTTTCTTTCATTACTTTTGACTTTAATTTTATGGATTTATCTCTTTGCTTGCCATTTCTTCCCTTAATAGAAATTTTTAAAATTTTAATAAAAAAATGCGAGAAAATCTCGCATTTTTAACTTAAAAATAGCTTAAATTATTCACTAACAAGTTCTTTGATAAGATAATTTCCTGTTTTCTCTGTATCAAGAATGTTTTTTAGCCAAGGCATAATTGTTTGCATTTGCTCGTTTAACTTCCAAGGTGGATTAATCACAATCATACCTGAAGCTGTCATTCCCTTCTGATTATTATCGGGTTTTACTGCCAATTCGAATTGTGAAATTCTTTTAATACCTGAATTAATAATTTGCTCAATCATCTTTTGTGTTTGAGTTCTAGAGACAACTGGATACCAAATTAAATAAACCCCGGTTGCAAAACGTTTATATGCTTCAATTAATGCTTTTGGGATTTTTTGATAATCATCTTTTATCTCATATGATGGATCTATCAAAATAATACCACGTCGTGATTCAGGGGGTAATTTTGATTTGAGTTGTGCAAATCCATCTTCTTTAAATACTTTAGCTCGCTTATCTTTGCTAAATTCTTGTCTTAATAAGGAAAAGTCAGTTGGGTGAAGTTCAGTAAGATTAAGTTTGTCTTGCTCTCTTAGTAATTGTTTAGCAATTAAAGGTGAGCCTAGATAATATTTTAAATTATCGAAAGGATTATAACGCTTCAGAACAGATAAATAGGTGTTAAGTAGTTCTGGCGTATCAGATTGTTGCCAAATTAAATTGATTCCTGATAAAAACTCTCCAGTCTTTTCAGCATGTTCACTTTGTAGTAAATAGCGACCAGCGCCAGAATGTGTATCTAAATATAAAAAAGGCTTTTCTTTTTCTTTCAATGCATTAATACATAACGTCAATACAATGTGTTTTAACACATCTGCATGATTTCCCGCGTGATAGCTATGACGATAGCTTAACATGGCTTGTTTAACCTCTCTTGTTCATTTTTTTGCATATAAATAGTTATTAATGCAAGACTTAAAAGACAAGGTATTTCCATTAACTCTTCAATAAGATCTTTTCTTTCGTTGTTTAGGACTAAAAATTGATGACCAATACGATGATGTTCAGCAATATCAGCAATTCCTAGAAAGAGGAAAGCAAAAAAGATGTGCCAGACAGGAATTTTTTCAAATTTATAACGGCGAACTATCTCTTGACGGATTGTCGGTAAAAGTATTGTTAAAAAAGGTATTCCAATTAAGATACCAGCAATTATTTTATAGTAGAAACGGGGTACCTCAGGGAAAAAGTCACGCCCCCAGCTGATTCCTCTGCCAAAAAGCATAAACCACCAGAAAATTGTCCAAACCCAAAATTTGTAAAGATTTACATGATTCTTGACCTTTTTAGCATATAAATATGTGTAACAGCACATAAATAATAAGAAAAGAGACTGTAAATGTTCGACCAAGCTAACTGTCAATTTTCCATACAATGGAATGAAAAAGTTACCTGCTATATATAAACAAAAGCTTAAAATCACAATAATTGTGGAACTTTTGTAAAAATGTGTATCAAAATTAGGCATGTTTTACTTCAAAATTAAATAGATATTTTAAGTTTTAGTATAGTACCGCATTTACGGCATTGATAACTAGTTTTATTCTTTCGAATTTTGTTATGTCGTATTGGTGATAAATAATGTTCTTGGCAATTACAAATATAGACATATTCGTTACGTTTAATATTAAAATTATGAGTAACTTTAGGTTCCTTTTTCATTATTTCAGACATGATATATTGCCATTCTTGTCCATGTGGTTTTACTTTTCCAAATTTTTGAAAGGTAATGAGATGTGCTAATTCATGAGGAACAACTTCATTAATAAATTTTTCTCCATTCTCATTAAGCATTATGCTATTGAGTTGAATTTCCCAGCGAGTTAAAAAAGCGCATCCAGCAACACTACCTTTAGGTTTATAACTGACTTTGGGTTCTTTATAATTAGTATTTAATATATTATTGGCTTGAGTTAAGTGAGTTCTTAAACAAGCCAATACTTGATTATGGAGATAAATTGGAATTCGTTTATAATCCTGCTGCATCTCTAAGAATGGCTGCTTTATCTGTTTTTTCCCAAGGGAATATATCTCGACCAAAATGGCCGTAAGTTGCAGTTTTTTGATAGATTGGTTGGATGAGATCTAGCATTTGAATTAATCCGTAAGGTCTTAAATCAAAAAATTCTTTAATTAAAGATATAATTTTATTATGCTCAATTTTTTCAGTACCGAAAGTATTGACATAAATCGATGTTGGGTTAGCAACACCAATTGCATAAGAAACTTGTAGCTCGCATTTATCAGCAAGTCCCGCTGCAACAATATTTTTAGCAACATATCTTGCTGCGTAGGCAGCGGAACGGTCTACTTTTGAAGGATCTTTTCCAGAAAACGCACCACCACCATGACGTGCTGCACCGCCATAGGTATCAACAATAATTTTTCGGCCGGTTAAACCACAATCTCCCATAGGCCCACCAATTACAAAACGTCCTGTAGGATTGATAAAATATTTCGTTCTAGAAGTTAGCCATTCCGCCGGTAACGTTGGTTTAATGATTTCTTCCATGACGGCTTCATGTAGAGCTTTTTGTTCAATACCTTCTGAATGCTGGGTTGATAAAACCACAGTATCAACACCTTGGATTTTTCCGTTTTGATAAATTAAAGTAACTTGGCTTTTTGCATCAGGTCTTAACCAAGGGAGGGTGCCATTTTTTCTCACTTCAGCTTGGCGTTGCATAAGGTCATGGGCATAACTAATTGCTGCAGGCATTAAATTAGGCATTTCGTTTGTAGCATAACCAAACATGATACCTTGGTCACCAGCACCTTGTTCCAATGGATTCTGCCTATCAACACCTTGATTAATATCTGGTGATTGTTTACCAATAGCATTTAAAACAGCACAAGAATTAGCATCAAACCCCATTTCTGAGCTGGTATAACCAATATCATTAATCGTTTTTCTAGTTAATTCTTCAATATCTACCCAAGCAGAAGTTGTAATTTCTCCGCCAACTAATGCCATACCAGTCTTTACGTAAGTTTCACAAGCCACTCGAGCTTTAGGATCTTGCTCTAAGATAGCATCTAAAACTGCATCAGATATTTGATCGGCTATTTTATCAGGATGACCTTCTGATACAGATTCTGAAGTAAATAAAAATTCTGACATGTGTTACCTTCTTTAACTTATTTAGAGCAATGCTCTAAATATAATCGTATGAAATACTTATGCTTGGCAGTTTTACCATCTAGACGTCTATTTTAATGATTTATTCTGTAAAAAGCCAGTACTACCTTAAACAAAATTGCTTGCATAAAATTTTAATCAATTTAGGATATGGCTCGATTAATTTTTTAACCTTCGTTAACTGCATATGAATATTGTAAAAAAAACTCCAACAGTATTAGTTTTTGATTCGGGTATCGGTGGGTTATCTATTTATAATGAAATTTACAATAAAATACCCTATTTACGGTATATCTATGCCTTTGATAATGAGATGTTTCCTTATGGTGACAAATCCTCTGAATTTTTAATTAAACGAGTAAGTCATATAATAGATACAATTATAGAATCATATTCAATTGATTTAGCCGTCATTGCATGTAATACCGCAAGTACTATTTGTTTACCTAGTTTACGCTCAAAGTTTTCTTTTCCTATTGTCGGTGTTGTACCTGCAATTAAACCCGCAAGCATAATTACTAAAAATAAATGTATTGGGTTATTAGCGACGAAAGCTACAATTCAAAGAGCATATACAAGTAATTTAATTAAAGAGTTTGCTCCTGATTGTAATGTTAAATTACTTGGTTTATCTGAATTAGCTTATATAGCAGAGAATAAATTACAAGGCATTGATGTTGATATGCAGCAACTTGAGATGCTAATGCAGCCATGGCTCAATCTACCAGTCATTCCTGATACAATTGTGCTTGGTTGTACTCATTATCCATTTATTAAAGATGAACTTAAACTACTTTTCCCTAATACGACTTTTATTGATTCGGGAAATGCGATCGCTTCTCGAGTTTATTCATTACTTAATGAGCGATTTGATCTAAAAAGTGTTACAGCACAATCTTCAACAGACAATATTGTCTTAAGCACATTATGTAACCAACAAGTTGAAAAATTGATGGAAAAATTATCTAAATATAATCTTGATAAATATCAGAGAATTAGTGTATTAGATGATTAAAGCTTATTCGAACGATTAATAAATTGCTGTTTTTCACTTGCCAAAAAAAAAGAAGTGCCTATAATGCGCATCCACTGACACGGCGTCAGCGAAAGCAGACGATAATGAAGTTGGTGAACAAGATCAAAAATTTTGAAAAAAGATCTTGACGAATAAAAAGGTGTAGCGTAGTATACGCAGCCCTTGAGACAGCAAACTGAAGCAAGAAATTGTGAAGTTAACTTAAAGCTGTCAGCTCTTTAAAAAGAAGAAACAGACAATCTGTGTG
>NZ_JAFNNJ010000012.1:0-30573 GCF_026536825.1 Gilliamella sp. B3367 | reverse complement strand
GTATAGTGATTGGAAAAACACGATGCAACACTTTTTTTCACTCATTTACGTTAACTTTTGTAAATAGGATCTAAAAAGGATCTAAGTTATAATTGGTTATCTATTGTTTTAATTGAATATATCGCAATTGCAAATCTTTAAAATTAGAGCGATTGATCCTCAAAAATTTTATTTTAGGGCTTTGAATTAGAAATTTAGTGGTTTTGATATTTTAATAATTTTTTTAGTAAAATTTAAAACCTCAAAAACCCCGCTCCTCAACTTTTTAAGAAACGGGATATTATCTGCACTGAATAAACTGACTAGTGTTGATTGATTCGAAAATTATATTTTATTAACTGCCTACACGGCATAAACCGATTTAATATGGCTGCTTCTTCCAAGTGGTCATTTATTAACTGCCTACACGGCATAAACCTAGAACAAGACATACTATAATCGTTGTTTGCAAAAAGGCAAAGGGCATTTGGCGTTTTAAAAACTCTTTTTTTCAGTATCTTTTTAATATCATGATTTTTAATTATTTTATTTTTTGATTAAAAAAAAGGTTATAAAAATACTATTTTTTAGGGGTTAGAAAACCCCGCTCCTCAACTTTTTTACTCTAATATCAATTCTTAACCATAATTAAACAAGGTCATAAAAATCGGCATGATTAAGGTTAATAGAAAGCCTTGGACGATTGCGGGTGGTACGATGCTGATTCCGGCGCCTTTTTGTAGCATAGGTAGCGTAAAGTCCATCGATGTAGCACCACATAAACCTAACGCTGTGAATTTGTAACGTTTGATTAGGGTTGGGATTAGAATGATGGCGCATAATTCGCGTAGGATGTCATTTAGGAAAGTGGCACTGCCTATAATTGGGCCATGAGCTTCGGTCATGAGTATTCCTGATAGTGAATACCAGCCAAAGCCTGATGACATTGCCAGCCCTACTCGTACGGGTTGTGACAATATGAGTGCTGCAATAATCCCGCCTAAGAAGGTACTTAGTACCACAATAATAGTGGTAACTATGCCAACTTTGTTGAGTAGAATCTGTTTTAGTGAGATGTTGTTACTTCGTAATTGTATACCAATAAGTAGCAATAAAAAGACGAGTACCACTTTGGTGATGTCTTCACTATATTGCCAAATAAAGAGTGGAAAGAGTCCGGCAATAAAGCCGGCGATTAGCGCAATGCACACTCGCAGTGATTCTAAGATCATTTTGAATCGTGATTCATAATTTTGTTTACTATGGGTGGTGCGCCACGGTAAAAATAGGTCAATTAGCGCTAAAAAGATGAAATTGCCACCAAAGGTACAAACAAAAATGATCGCGGTGTAAAATAGGATAACTTTTATGTTAGAAGCTAGATTATCTAAATGAGCCAACTCGGTTCCCATGATAAATAAAATAAAATAGACCATCCAACTTAAGATTAGGTTTATTTTGGTGATCCATTTTTGCTCTTTGAATTTAATCAAATAACCTAGACATAACGGCACTAAAGCAATAAGAATACCAAAATACATGTTTTATTCCTTTATTTTCATTTTTAAAAGTCAAATTTTTTATATCGCTTGCTAATTTGAACAAGCGATTTTTTTGTCGTTAATCCATACTATTATGTTAATGCTGCTAATTGAGTTTCAATTTTATTTTGCAGTTCATCTAATAATGCATAACGATTGCGATACTCAGAACGTTTTTTACTGGCAATATCTTCAATGGCTTTTCGGTTGATTTGGGTGGGTAAAATAAATAACGATCTTTCGTCTTGTTTACCGTCAATAGTTAACCAAAAATCATCATAATCAGATAAGATTCTTTCTTGTCGGCTGTTGTAGCGCCAGTTGTTGTAAACATGGGTTTTATTGCCCACAGCAATAATTTGTTCAAGCTGGAAATAACGAGCAATAATTAATGCGGCTTCCACCACCACACGTTTAGGAAATAGTCCATAACACTGTTTTGTTGCTTGCTGAACTCTGGTGCGAGCGTCTTGATGCCCTGTTCCTTGTAATCCTGCTATAAACAGTGTTGGTTTTTGTTGGTATTGGTTAATGGTGAAGGTTAACGTGGCTAAATCAATGCCATCATTGTCATAAAAATATAAGCTTAGCTCACCTTCACGAGCAAACTTGTTACGTGCTTGGATGGCGATTTTTATGTTAGCTTCGTTCTTAGCCATAACACTGGCTAGTTCAAATGATGAATCTGGATTGTAAAAAGCTTTAGTCATGCTATCAGGATGATTTGCTAAAAAGTCATAATGATAGGCTAAGGCTTCATAGCGCTCTTGTTGACTTAAACAAGATGCTAAATAAGGTCGTTGTAATTTACAGGGTAAATTGGTTTGGCATGATAGATAGTATCCAAGTAATGGGTATTGTCTTAATTTATCTAATAATTTAAGCGTTATTGGGCTTAAAAATAGGGTCCTGAAAAAAAATTTATAACGATAAGTCGGTTTAAGCCATAGTTCATTAAGCGGTAGTTTACCTGTACAAAGCCAGTTAAAAAGTTGCCATTTACTTTTAGGCTGGGACATATTCGTAATATTGTTCATAAGCAGAAAAATGTGTTCGTAAGTTTGTAAGAAAATTATATGTGGCTAAATTATTAAATATCAATTTAATATTAACGTTAAATTTAAATGTTTTAAGTAAGCTGATAAGAGTACAACACAACCTTAGTCAACGCAACCCTTGCGGTGTGATGAATAAAAAAACGGTGAACTGTGTCACCGTTTTTATGATCGTTTAAAAAAACGAATTATTGACCTTTAACTTCTTTTAAACCGTTGAATGGTGCTTTTGAACCAAGCGCTTCTTCAATACGGATTAATTGGTTGTATTTAGCAACACGGTCAGAACGGCTCATAGAACCAGTTTTGATTTGACCAGCAGCTAAACCAACAGCTAAATCAGCAATTGTTGAATCTTCAGTTTCACCACTACGGTGTGAAATTACTGCTGTATAACCAGCATCTTTCGCCATTTTAACTGCTGCGATAGATTCAGTTAATGTACCGATTTGGTTAACTTTAACTAGGATTGAGTTAGCGATGCCTTTTTCAATACCTTGTTTGAAGATTTTGGTGTTAGTTACAAATAGATCGTCACCAACTAATTGGATTTTGTGACCTAATGCTTTAGTTTGGTATGCCCAACCTTCCCAATCGCTTTCATCTAAACCATCTTCGATTGATACGATTGGATACTGATTAGTTAAACCTTCTAAATAGTGAGTAAATTCTTCAGCAGTGAATTCTTTGTTTCCTTCACCTTTTAATACGTATTTACCAGTTTCTTTGTTGTAGAATTCAGATGCAGCACAGTCCATCGCTAAAGTGATGTCTTTACCTAGTACGTAACCTGCTTTTTCTACAGCTTCTTTGATACATGCTAATGCTTCAGCGTTTGAACCTAAGTTAGGTGCAAAACCACCTTCGTCACCAACAGCAGTATTCATGCCTTTAGCGTGAAGTACTTTTGCTAAGTTGTGGAATACTTCAGAACCCATACGGATTGCTTCACGAACTGTTTTAGCACCAACTGGTTGAATCATGAATTCTTGAAGGTCGATGTTGTTATCAGCGTGTTCACCACCGTTGATGATGTTCATCATTGGTAATGGCATAGAGTATTGACCTGGAGTACCATTTAGGTCAGCGATGTGTTGATAAAGTGGTACACCTTTCGCTGCAGCTGCTGCTTTAGCTGTTGCTAAAGATACTGCTAGGATTGAGTTAGCACCTAAGTTAGATTTGAAATCAGTACCGTCTAAATCAAGCATGATTTGGTCGATTGCAGCTTGATCTAACGCATCTTTACCAATAACTGCTTTAGCGATTGGTCCATTTACGTTTTCAACAGCTTTAAGTACGCCTTTACCTAAAAAGCGAGATTTGTCACCATCGCGAAGTTCTAACGCTTCACGTGAACCTGTTGATGCACCAGATGGAACGATTGCAAGACCAACGAAACCACCTTCTAAATGAACTTCAGCTTCAACAGTTGGGTTACCACGAGAGTCGATGACTTCACGACCATGTACTTTAACGATTTTTGCCATGTTATTTTCCTCTATATGACAGATATATACCTAATGTAAACATAAATTATTTTTGCTGCTGATCTTGATAATCTTTGGCAGCTTTAACAAAACTACTAAATAATGGATGTCCATCACGTGGTGTTGATGTAAATTCTGGATGGAACTGACACGCAACAAACCAAGGATGGTCTGGAATTTCAATAATTTCCACTAATTTTTTATCAGTTGATAACCCTGTCACTTTTAAGCCAGCCTTGACAACTTCTGGTAATAAGTTGTTATTGACTTCGTAACGGTGACGGTGACGTTCGGTTATCGACTCTTTTTTATACATTTGAGCGACTAATGAATTTGGCTCTAAATGACAGATTTGCGAACCTAAACGCATGGTGCCACCTAAGTCGCTATTTTCATTACGTTGAACCACATTACCAGACTCATCACTCCATTCAGTGATTAATCCAATAACAGGGCTTGCACAATCTTTTACAAACTCTGTAGAGTTGGCATCTTTAATACCCGCTACATTACGTGCATACTCTATCATAGCAACTTGCATTCCGAGGCAAATTCCTAAATAAGGTATTTTGTTTTCACGTGCATAGCGCGCAGCAATAATTTTACCTTCAACGCCACGATAACCAAATCCACCCGGTATTAAAATCGCATCTAAGCCTGCAAGTAAATCGGTACCGCGTGATTCGAGGTCTTCTGAATCAATATAACGAATATGAACAGTTAAACGGTTTTTTAATCCACCGTGTTTTAACGCTTCATTCACTGATTTATATGCATCAGGTAATTCGATGTATTTACCTACCATGCCAATTGTGACTTCACCTACTGGATTAGCTTCTTCATAGATGACTTGCTCCCATTCAGATAGATCGGCTTCCTTACATTCGAGATGGAAACGATTGCACACGTAGGTATCTAAATTTTGTGATTTCAATAATGCTGGAATTTTATAAATTGAATCAACATCTTTAAGTGAAATCACCGCTCGTTCAGGCACATTACAAAATAGTGCAATTTTCGCTCTTTCGTTAGCCGGAATTGCACGATCTGAACGACAAATGAGTATGTCAGGTTGAATACCAATTGATAATAACTCTTTAACTGAGTGTTGTGTCGGTTTGGTTTTAACTTCACCTGATGATGCAAGATAAGGCACTAATGTTAAGTGCATAAATAAGGTATGTTCACGACCAACATCAACCGCTAATTGGCGAATTGCTTCTAAGAATGGTAGTGATTCGATATCACCCACTGTGCCACCCACTTCAACGATAGCAACATCGTAACCTTTGGCACCATCAATAACACGATCTTTAATCGCATTGGTAATATGAGGGATAACTTGGACTGTCGCGCCTAAATAGTCTCCACGACGCTCTTTTCGTAAAACGTCAGAATAAATACGTCCAGTTGTAAAATTGTTTTTTCGGCTCATTTTGGTGCGAATAAAACGCTCATAATGACCCAAATCGAGATCGGTTTCGGCACCGTCTTCAGTCACAAAAACTTCACCATGTTGAATTGGGCTCATTGTTCCCGGATCGACGTTGATGTAGGGATCGAGTTTTAGCATGGTGACTTTTAAATTGCGGGCTTCTAAAATTGCAGCTAATGAGGCTGCGGCAATGCCTTTACCTAAAGAAGAAACGACACCGCCTGTAACAAAAATATAATTCGTGACCATTAATACCAGACCATTATTAATTTAATTGAACAATATCACATTAGTTTAAATGATAAATGCAATATATGATGAATCAGACGGGAAATTAGTATAACAGAATATGGTTTCTCTCACAATTGAATAATTGAGTTTAATTACTTAGTTTGTTTACTAACTTGGTGTCTATTATTTAATTACTGCTATTAACCCCGAACAGTTAATCGTTGTATTCAAGAATTTTATCTTGATAATGACTAATAATTTTTTCGAGCCTAAATTGATTGGCGGCTTTTTTCCATATATAAATAATAGTATTAATTAAGGCGATGAAGATAACAAACAAAAAGACAAAATTGTTGATCAAAATTGGCGATGAAAATAACTGATTTTTATCGATATCATTTCCATAATCAGTTGAAAGTGTTAGTTTCGAAATTTTTCCATTATGATAGCTAACTTTGGTAACAATACCTGTAATTTTTAAGTTGGCACTATTACCTAATAAAATATTATTGTAGTAATCAAGTTGCTCTTTGAAATTCCCATTTGAGTATATATAGTTTTGATCATACAGTGGAATTAAATTGGTTAATTGTATACTAAGGTTATTTGCATCATTTTGTAGCATGACCACTTGTTGTTTTGCTTTATCGGCTAATTGTTTTAGTAACCATGTTCGATATTTAGCAACGAGTCGGTCGAGCTTTTTAGCTGAGGATAATGTTACAATTTTTTCCATATCAGGATGCAATTTGGCATAAGCCACCACCTCTGACCAATTATCGGTTAGATTACCATTTGGTAGTAAACTTGCTAAGCTATTTTTAATTTCTTCGCAAGGTTCAAGGTTTGAATGATTACAACCATCATTAATGATTAAAATAGCCTTGTTAATATCGTAAATTTTTATCAACTCTGATGTATCTTGGCTATTTGGCTTGTATTGTGGATTATAGCGATGAGAGTAACGATAATTACCTATAAGCTTATTTAAACGCTTTGCGAGAGTTATTTCGTGAACTTCATCGTCTTTTTTCATCTTAATAAGATTTTCAGAATAAATTGTTTGTAAATATTGAGGCCAAGAAGGGAAAAGACTAAGTTTATTGCTGTCTATTGGATTGAGATTAACAAATATTTTATTACATTGAAAATAATGTTTTTTTATATTTTGTATATTATGAATATCACATGAAACACTAGATAAATTCAAATTAACCCGATCCATAGATTGGATGGCGGATTGCTTTAACGTGACTTTATCATCAATATTCCAAGTAGTGAGTGGCGCGGTTAATTGTCGATAGGTAAAATCTAATTTTTCACCCGCATTAGTAAAAAAGAAAATTAAGACAGCCAGTATCAATCCCGTAATAGATAACATAACATTATGATGAACAAATTTTGGCGCACCATAATTTCTTACCTCCTCACTTATTGATAAGTGTTCACCACAACTAAGTACTCGTGCTGTATCAACTTCGATCTGCATGTCAATAGGTATATTATTATTGGGGAGAAACGGTTCCCAGTATGTGGGAAAGAAAATATCATAGCTTGAATCAATAGTTAAATTAAGATAGGCTGACCAACTACGCCTAATTGGTGCTTTAATATGATTAACATATTTGGTCGGCAATTTTCGTTTTATACTCGATGCAATTAGGGCAAAAATAAAACAGATGATTGAAAAAATAACCAAGGCAATTGACTGAAAATGTTCTAAAGCTAACAAAAGCATTACGCCTAAAACAAAAAAAACTGTCATTAATTTGCCAGAATTGCTTCGGTCTTGGTTCGCGATTTCAAATTGATTTTTTTCTCGTTTGCTAAGAATCTCAAAAAACGGTTTTTTTTCAGATGTTTCTGTGACTAGTTGTGTTAAGGTCTCATTAGATTTTTCTATGTTATTTAAACGAATAGGTCTAAATATTCCCGTCTGCCAAAAATCATAAAGTTGTTCCTGTTTACGAGCTTGCAGTCTCAAACTAGCTTGCACTAAATCATAGCTGTTTATTTTAACTACAACGGCATAACTATACGTAAAGACAATTTCAACCGTATTAATATCATAAGTGATAGTTTCTTGTAGATCTGGATCTCGCTCTTTAAACCCTCTAATACCGATATCCATATTGTAAGGAAAAAATAACCGGATATTATTCATCTGATAATAATATTTATTTAGGGTTTCATCAGTAAAATCTTTTTCAATATAACCTTTTAGTTTCACAACATCAGAACTGATTAATACGTTTTCCCAATGATAAGGAGTGGTAAAATTGTTTTCATTATCAAGATAAGATTGAAGAACAAGGGTTTCTTCTTCTGTTAGCTGTCGTATTGCATGTTTACGGATAAACTCATACTTCTCAGGCAGGCTTTTTTCGTTAATTAGAGGCTCTTTGACTTCTGTAAAATCGGGACCAGATAATTCAAAATACGCAATAGCGAAAAAAATAATAACAAACAGTATAATAACTAACATACTTTTAAGATCTTTTTATTTAAACTTTATATTAAAACGGTTTATTTAAGATTAATGATAGTACCTAATCTATTTTCATAATATTTTTTAATTTCTTTAATTCTGTGTTGGTTAAATTTTGTGTTTTTAACAAGTTTAACGCCGTTAATTATTGTGGTAAATGCCATAGCGATAAATATGATAAGATTAACAATAATTAAAGAAATATAGGATATTGTTTGATTTTCACCAAAATTATAACGAGGATTTGCATTAACTTTTAAAGCAGAAATCGTTTTAGCATTTTGATCCTTACCATAACGAATATCACTTACCACACCAATAATATTAACATTAGGCGAGATAGTGCTATTTAAAATATCAAAATAATAATTCACCATTTCATATTCGTAGAGTTTCATCGATTTAAATCGCGATGCCATGTCAATTTTGATTAATGGTGTCATGTCAATATAGCTTCGATTGGTTAATGTAATTTCTATTTCAGACTGATATTGAGAAACAATTTTTTTTATCTCTTTTTGCAATGCTGATTTAAATAAACCTAATTCTCTTGAAAGAGCATATATTCTTCTATTTTCAGCTATGATAGCTAAATCAGGATTTCCTTTGGTTTTAGCGAGTAAATCTTCCCATTCATCATATCTAAAAAAAATATCACCCTTATAAAATAAATTACTCATTCGGAGTTTAACTTCATCACACTGTGCTACAGGCAAAATATTACAGCTATTGTCGATGTCAATTACCATTTGCCCAAAATCTTTTATTTTAGAGAAAGGATTTTTCTCAAAAGCCTCATACCCTAACTCATAATTAACTCTCGCAACGGCTACTTCTTGCGAATTTTTAAAACGTTTTAATTCTTCATCATAGATATATTCAATAAAATTGGGAGAAAATATATGTTTTAATGACTTTTCGATGCTCATAAAATCATTTTCTTTAACATCAATTGGCTGGCTATTGATAAAGAAGTTATGACATTTATAATTTTCAGTTAAATCATTAACATCACATGATGTGTTTTTGATGGAGATATTCACAATATCACCATGCTGGATATCACTACTACTTAACGTGGTGAGATCGTTAATTTTTAGGTTTTTAGATTGTTGCGTGTAATATCGATATGCAAAATATCCATTATTAATTGGATCAGTATAATATATGAGCGCAATAGATAAGATTATCCCAACCACCAATAAAATGATATTTTGCCTGACTGATTTAGGCGCTCCAAATTGTTCGACTTCGTCATTGATTGATAACGTGTGACCATAGCGAAGTAATTTTTTTCCATCCTCACTAATCACCATTTCGGTAGCAGAATCTGAACTTTTAGGGATAAAGTTTGACCAATGCTTAGGGTATTTTAATACCGTATTTTCGTCTATCCCCACTTTGTTAAAATAGTTATCATGAATTCTAGCTTCAATGACGTTCACTTGCTGTGGGGTTAGATCAAATTTAGGTTTACGCCAAGCAAAAAAAGCAGCACCACCAATGCAAAGCAGGATTATAATGGATGTATGATCATCACTATTAAGCCATGATAATGTGAATAAAAAGGTGGCTAATAATAAACACATCGAAATGGGTAAATAATTGCTAAATTTACTTCGAATTGTGGCTTCGAATGGTGTTTCTTCTCGTTGGTAGAGGGTTTTATTCACTGACTCGTCTGAATTTACCTCATCGGTGCTTTTCAAATCATCACCATAAAGAGTGAGTGACTCAATATCAAAAGCATCTATATTATCGTTGCGTTTTTGATAAAATTTGTCAGTATGGTCTTTTAAGTGCCCAAAATCGTTGAATTCATATTCCTCGTTTGGATCATAGTTTTCCTGTGCGGTTTTGATATCGTGATCATTAATGTTAACGACAATCCCATACCGTTTGGTAAATACAACTTCTATGATATTAAATTGATCAATATGCTTATCCATATTATATGGAAAGAACAGCTCTATATCGTCTATTTCATAATAATAGTCAATTTCATCAGTATTTTTGTTAAGACTATGACGACAACAAATCCCTTGAAGTTGTGATACTTTGTTATCAACTAATGAGGATTGAAATTTATAGGGATAAACCGCCATTTTACTGGTTAAAAACGGTTGTAATAGGTCTAGCTCTTCATCCGTTAGATCTCTTATTGGTTCACGTAGGCTTAAGTGGTCGTCTAAATTATCCTTATTTATACTGCGCTCGCCTTTAAAAAGAATAAAGCTAACCATTCCAAAAATTAAAATGCCAATTTTTACAAGCGTAAACCAATCCATAGTCATTCCTTAATCCAATAATTCTTTTATTAAAAAACTGCGTTTTTAAAAAACGAGTTTATTTTTAATCTACTCCTACTCTATTTAGCGAATTTTCCTCTGAATTCGATAAAATCTTTTAAATTATCAATATCCTTAATTTCCAATTTACCAGCAACTTTATGAATAATATCTAAATGAATTAATTCATTAACGGCCCGACGATAGACACGATCGGTAGTGCCAAAACGCTCTGCTTCTAAGTAGTTTTTTTGAAAATTATTAACGGGATGAATATTTAGATGATGCTGATATATATCATAAGCAATGTTATAACAGATTGAATATAAAGTTCTTTTTAAGAAGATATCTAATGTTTCTTGATAATCAAAAGCAATAGCACTAGCAAAAAACAGTGCTAATTTAGGATATTTGAGTAATGATTGATATAATTTATCAATGCTGACGATAGCGACAGTTAGGGCTTCTTCGGCAATGATATCAAATTGACATAAATAGTCGGTAAAAAACTCCATTTCACCAAATATATGCTCATCACAATCTACTGTACCAAGATGGAATCGACGACCATTATTTGCCTGATAGCGTATCGAAATCGTACCATTATAAACAACAACTAAATTATCGACTTTACATCCTTGATGAAAAAGCGTGGTTTTTTCATCGACAATTTTCTTTTCTACAATGCATTGTTCTATAATTGATTCGAGTAATTTATTATTTTCCTGCCAATAACGGCTAAATCGACCTTTATTTAATGATTTTAATTGCATATCACCGAAGTTTTTAACCACAAAATATATACCCCATCAGAATCGATAACATATTGATAGTTAATTATCTATCGCGTTATCTCATTCTGAAGAGGCATCATTATAGTCAACCATTGTAATAAAAGCGATATCCTAAGTTAATTTCATTGATTACTTTTTTAGAGCTCTTTTCTTTAAGAACATTGATATAGCCAACATAACGATAATAACGGCATAATATATTGGTATGGTATTCATAATAACTTGAATGTCTAAATAGTTATGCAGTATTGAGCTAATAGCTGGGCTAAACATCGCCCCTGCACTGCCACTGATTAAAATAAATGAAACATTTTTGCTTGATGCATTTTTTACAAAGGTTACACCATAAGCGACAAAGGCATTATATAAAGCAGAGCAGACGAATCCATATCCATAAGTTAAGTAGCCAATGCGATCAAGGCTATCGTTATCACTGTATTCGGTGTTGACGATCATCAATGTCATAATAAAAGCTAATAAAATAATTGAGATAAAAAAGTGTTCAATTTTAACTCGCGTCACGATCACCGTTGAAACTAATGCCCCAATTAAAGCTGCTGCCCAATATTGGGTAATAATATTGCCAGCCAATTCAAACGATATAGAAAATTTTTGGCTAACAAATAACGGGGCCCACGTTAAGAAGGTATATAATGCTAACATTGCCAAAAATAATCCAATACCAGCAGATAATATCCCAAAATTCCACTCTGATGGCTGAGACTGTTTGACTGTTGGATGACTAATTAAATCGAAATTAGTCAATATAATGATGAATAACATTAAGACTGTTACCAGCCCAACCATTAAATAGCTACTTGCCCAAGATAAGTCATGCGTTAAAGCGTAGGTAGTAATCAGTGGGAAGATGACACCAGCAATGTTAAATGTCGCATCTTGTACAACTAACATTGTACTTTGTATCTTATCTTGCCAAGTTGATACCACAATCGTCCCCGCAATGCAGAGCCCTATTCCACCACACAAACCAATCAAAGTCATACAAACTTGAAGTATCAAAAGCGAGTTTGTGATATATAAAATGAGCGAACAGGCAATTATAATCGAATAACTAAGCAAGGTGATGCGTTTAATCCCAATAATATCGATTAAAAAGAATGCCAAAATAGTGCCTATTAACGCCCCACCATTTAATAAAGAAAAAATGAATGCGACACTGTTTACATCTGCATTAAAACTCTGTGCTATGGGTTCTATTAGCATACCAAACTGACTGGCAAAGCCAGCCATAATAAAATTAGCTAAAAAACTAATAAGTGTGAGCGATAATTTATTTTTCATATTTCCATCCGAGAAACGCAATAAATTAAGAGTTAACAGCCACGTTTAAAGCAAGTTTGATCATATTATTAAATGTCATTTGCCTCTCTTCCGCAGTTGTTTCTTCACCAGTTAAGCAGTGATCTGAAACGGTTAAAATCGCTAACGATTCGACATTGAATTGTTGAGCAATTCCATATAGACCAGCCACTTCCATATCGATACCTAACACCCCTGATTTTTCCAGTGTACTTATTAATGTTTCGTCAGGATCATAATAAAGATCACCGCTAAATACATTCCCTACTTTAACCGGTAAATTCATGTTATTAGCCATTTCATAAGCTCGATGTAATAAGGAAAATGTCGCTGATGTAGCAATGTTATAACCATTTGCTCTTTTTTGATTTGTCATCGAATCGGTTCCTGCTGCTACAGCTAAAATCACATCACGCATTTTAACGCTTTGCTGTGTGGCACCTAAAGAACCTACTCGAATAATCCGTTTAACATTAAAGTCATTAATTAGTTCATGTGCATAAAGGGTTATTGATGGAATACCCATTCCGTGCCCCATTACTGACACGGCTTTTCCTTGATATAAACCAGTATATCCAAGCATATTACGTACATTACAAATCTCTTTGGCGTCGGTTAGGTAATTTTCTGCAATAAATTTCGCCCGTAAAGGATCACCTGGCATGATAACGGTTTGTGCAAAGTCGTTGGGATTAGCATTGATATGTGCGGTCATAATATTTCCTAAATAATTAGTGATTTGAATTAATTATAATAAGGAAATTTTTCAGTTAACTAGGACATAAGTCCGAAGCCAATGTTCTATGCCACATTTTTAGAAATTAATTTGGAAATAAATGACTATTGATAAAAAAAGCGCTTGATACGCCGTTAGATTTAAATTTTCTCGTCTTTAAGCTGATTAAATCTTTAATCTGCCTGTTTTTTTTATTAAAAAATCTCAATAATGGTAAAAATCAACTTAAAGTAGACGATAAGTATAGATATTTTTAATTTTAAAGTTACGAATTCGATTCACAATGGGTTTCAATAACAACATAATACCGTTAAAAATGGTGGCTGAAGCGAAAAGCAAAAATAACAGCAGGTTTACACAAATTGGTAATAGATTTTCGCTTATATCTTTTTGGTATAACTCTTGCGTATTTATGGTTAATGTTGAAATGTTATGATTAGCGTCATAATCAACATTCGAAACAAATCCGGACACCGTGACATGATCTGCATGAACGATAGATTGTGGATCTTCACTCTCACCCGATTAAGAAGTTGTATTTTCTTTTAAACCATGTAGAAGAAAATAGCTTGAGGAACTGGCTAAATGAAAAGAGGTATCGACACTTTGAATTAATGCTTCAATACATCTATCGGCTTTATTTTTAACAGGTACTTCACATGACACATCTAAAAAATTTAATTTCACTACATCACCCGACTTGATGTCGCTAGTAACTAATTTTGATGGCTCATCAAAAAACCAACTTTTAGAATCGTGATTGTATTGATGATAAAAAAATAATAAATTGTCACTCACCTTTGCTTGATTATTGATAGCATAAAGGTAGAACATGCCAGCTAAAAAAAGCCATAGATTACGTCCCCAAAATTTTGGTGGCCCAAATTGTTCAACCTCTTTACTAATCGACATATCGTAGCCATAACGGACAATTTTTTTACTGTCAACATCTAAATCAACAGCAATAGCGAAATTTTGCGTAAGCGCAATTTCAACTTCGTTATAATCAGTAAGGTAACGATCCATATTGAAAGGAAATACAACATCAATATTTTGGATTTTATAGGAACAAGTGTTTTCAGTATGCGAAAATTTAGTTTGTTTGACACAACTACCGGATATTAACATCACTTCTCGAGAAACTAATGATGACTTCTTTTTCCCAGAAGATTGGTTCATCGATAAATAGGTTTCTAAACCATCTCTTTCCTGTTTAGTTAACATTCTAAAAGGTTTGAGGTCAGTAAAACTACCGGCTATTAGCTTATTTTTATATTTATTTATTCTAAATTTTTTTATTGGATAAGAAATAATAGAATAAATAAATGAAATAATTATGTGAATTACGGTCAAAAAAGCAAAAAAATGCATTAAAACTTATTCCCCATAAGTCTTATTTTATAATAAAGTAAAAATTTAACTTTTAATTATAAAATTAATGATTGACTGTTTTTTCACTCCGAGATAGACCGATAATTCCAGAACGCACAATTTCAACAATATTACACGTTTCACGAATTGAGGCTAAAAACGAGTCTAACTTTTCGCTCGTCCCTGATAACTGTACGATGTAATGAGTAGCAGTTACATCGACTATCGAGCCTCGAAAAATATCAGCACAGCGTTTTACTTCATCACGCGCATCAGAACCTTTCGCCGCTACTTTAACCATCATGATTTCACGCTCAACGTGAGGACCTTCGGTTAAATCATTCACTCGATAAACATTGACCAGCTTATGCAGTTGTTTTTGGATCTGCTCAATTACATGCTCATCCCCCGTTGTTTGAATCGTCATACGACTCATGGTTGGATCTTCGGTCTGTGCGGTAGTAATCGATTCAATGTTGAATCCACGTTGTGAAAATAAACCAATGATTCGTGACAAAGCACCCGGTTCGTTTTCTGTTAAAATTGATAGTATATAACGCATTAGGTTCTCTCCGTTTTACTTAGCCACATTTCATTCATTGCTCCACCACGAATTTGCATTGGGTAAACATGTTCTGTCGCATCCGTCATGACATCAATAAAGACTAAACGATTTTTTATCGAAAGTGCTTCTTTAAGTTTCGGTTCCAGATCTTCACGTTTATCAATCCTCATACCTACATGACCATAAGCTTCGGCGATTTTTGCAAAATCGGGGAGTGACTCCATATAAGATGAAGAGTGACGACCAGCATAAATCATATCTTGCCACTGTTTAACCATCCCTAAAAAGCGATTGTTAAGATTTAATACAATCACTGGCAAACCATATTGCAATGCGGTTGAAAGCTCTTGAATATTCATCTGAATACTTCCATCACCAGTCACACAAACTACATGCTTTTTAGGAAACGCAAGTTTAACACCTAATGCCGCTGGCAAACCAAATCCCATAGTACCCAGTCCACCAGAAGTAATAAAGTGACGCGGTTTGTCAAATGGATAATAAAGTGCCGTAAACATTTGATGTTGACCAACATCGGTAGCAATATATGCGTCACCTTTGGTTAATTTATATAAAACTTCAATGGCTTCTTGCGGCTTAATGCTTTTACCTTTGTGGCTGTATGCTAAACATTTGCGCGCACGCCAATGATCAATTTGCTTCCACCAATCGATTAGCGCATCTAAATCACGATCAACATTAATTTCATTGAGTTGAGTTAACATTGTTTCAAGTACTTTTTTAGCATCGCCAACTACCGGAATTGCAGCGGATACTGTTTTAGATATTGACGTTGGATCAATATCAATATGAATAATTTTTGCTTTAGGACAATATTTTTCAACATTATTAGTCGTTCTATCATCAAAGCGAGCACCGACAGCAAAAATCACATCGGCGTTATGCATGGCCATGTTTGCTTCATAGACACCATGCATACCAATCATACCTAAATATTTTTTATCAGTTCCTGGAAAAGCACTAATTCCCATTAAGGTTGAGGCAACAGGAAGATTTAATTTATCAGCTAAAGATTTAACCGCTTCGCTAGCATTGGCACTAATTACACCGCCACCAATATATAGAACGGGTTTTTTAGCTGATAATAATGTAGTTAATGCTTTTTTGATTTGTCCTTTATGCCCTTGAATGGTTGGATTGTAAGAGCGCATTGAGACTGATTGTGGATAGCTATAGTTATATTTATTTGCCGGATTAACAATATCTTTTGGCAAATCAATCACAACTGGACCGGGCCTCCCTGTTGAGGCAATATAAAATGCTTTTTTTATCGTTTCTGGAATATCTTTGCTATCTTTTATTAAAAAGCTATGTTTAACAATCGGGCGAGAGATCCCAACCATATCACACTCTTGGAAAGCATCATTACCAATTAAATTACTGGCGACTTGACCAGATAAGATAACTAAAGGCACAGAATCCATATAAGCAGTAGCAATACCGGTAATAGTATTCGTTGCACCAGGACCAGAGGTAACCAAAACGACACCGACATCTCCAGTTGATCTGGCATAACCATCAGCCATATGCACAGCAGCTTGTTCATGACGGACTAAAATATGCTCAATTCCACCTAGGGTATGAATGGCATCATAAATATCTAGAACACTGCCTCCTGGGTAACCAAAAATTTGCTTAACTCCCTGATCAATCAAGGATTGAATGACCATTTCTGCGCCTGACAATTTTGCCATGGTTGTTGCCTCCATTTATAACTATTTTGTCATTTTTCCCCATTTTGCATGAACTAATACAGAAAATCAATAAAGTCAACAATATAAGTTAACTTATTCTCAATTTTGGGTACTAGTACTCATTTTTGAAAGAAATAACTTGTAAAAGTTTATTTTATCTATTTTAATGCAATAATAGTGAGAAATTAATCGATCGACTAATTGATTAATTTTGAATTATTAAAGGCGTTTTCGCTTTTGTTTACGCTCTTTTATATATGTATATTAGGGCTCATTATAATTGAAAGGTGTGTTTAATGGCCAATTCTTATTACAAACAAACCTCCCTATCTGATTGGCAATTAGTCAAAGTATCAGGTATGGATAACCGTACATTTTTACAGGGACAAGTAACCGCTGACCTTAATCGTATTAACGAAAACTCAGCATCATTTGCAGCACATTGTGATGCAAAAGGACGTATGTGGAGTAATTTTATATTATTCCAACGAGGTGAAGATATATTCTATATCTTACGTAAAAGTGTTGCCGAAAGACAAATTAGTGAATTGAAAAAAACAGCAGTTTTTTCTAAAGTAACTATAGAGCCCGTTCTGGATTTAAATCTAGTCGGATTGGAAGATGATGCAATAGATCCTTCTGTGATCTCAGCATTGGGCGATCACAATTGTGTCACTATTGATGGTGTTACGTATCTTAAACTCACTTCGCCTAAGTTGCGGGTGATAAAAGTATCGTCTGAACCATGTGATTTACAACCATCTGATCGCTGGTTACAACTTGAATTAGAAGCAGGTCACGCTATTATTGATGCTCCTAATATTGAAAGTCTGCTTCCTCAAGCTTGTAATTTACAACATTTTAAAGCGATAAGCTTTGATAAAGGTTGTTATTGTGGGCAAGAGATGGTAGCTAGAGCGCAATTCCGCGGTGCAAATAATCGAGGGCTTTATCTATTAAAAGGTCATAGTAAAGCATTACCGGAAATCGGTGATAAACTTGAATATGAACTTGAAGGAAACTGGCGTGAAGGTGGTCAGGTCTTGGCGGCATTAAAAGTTGGGCAAAATGATGAAATTTATGTTCAAGTAGTGTTAGCAAATGGTCTTGATAGTGAAACAAAATTCAGAGTCAAAGGCCAACCTGATAGTGAATTAAATTTATAATTTAATATCGATCAAGCAGGAATAGTTTTATAATTATTCCTGCTTTTTAATATCTTAATTTCCTAACTCTTGATGAACAATTTCAACAAAATATTGTGCACCAGTTGTTAACAGCTCATCATTGAAATTATACGACGGATTATGAAGATTCGCGCCCTCTCCCGCACCAATTTTGATATAAACGCCCGGCACTTTTTGCAACATAAAAGCAAAATCTTCTGACCCCATTGTTGGTGGTGAATCAATCACAATTTTATCGTTACCCACAAGTTTTTGGGCAACTTTAATTGCTATATCCGCTTGTTTAGCATGATTGATAGTTGCTGGGTAACGGCGCTGATAATCAACTTCGGCTTTAGTACAAAACGTTAAAGCGGTTCCAGTTGAAATATGTTTGATTCTTTCTTCTGCCAAATCTTGATCTTCAGCACTCAATGCCCTAACTGTTCCACGAATCACCGCATGTTGTGGAAGCACATTCCAAGTATCGCCACTATGAATCTGTGTCACACTAATAACCAACGAATCAGTTGGATTTAAATTACGGCTGACAATTGTTTGCAAGCTATTGACAATATTAGTAGCGGTTAAAATGGTATCTCTACCTAAATGTGGTGCAGCAGCATGTGAACCAACACCAGTAATTTTAATTTCAAAAACATCATAAGATGCCATCACCGGACCATGATTAATTAAAAAATGGTTTAACGCTAAATTAGGTTGATTATGCATACCATAAACAGCTTCGATAGGAAATTTTTCAAATAGACCATTTTCCACCATCACTCGACCACCGCCTTCGTTTTCTTCAGCGGGTTGGAAGACCACCACCACCGTACCAGAAAAATCACGATTGGCACTTAAATATTTTGCTGCGCCTAACAATGTTGCAGTATGACCATCATGCCCACAAGCATGCATTTTACCGGGGATTTTTGAACAGTAGCCAATTTTGTTTTCTTCAACGATATCCAACGCATCAATATCTGCACGTAAAGCAATAGTACGACCTTTATTCTTACCATGAATAACCCCTACTACACCAGTTGGCGCAAAATCGGTATACAGTTCATTGATTCCAAACGATTTTAGCTTTTCGATAATAAACTGGGTTGTTTGCTTCTCTTCGAATGCAGTTTCAGGGTGAGAATGAATATGATGACGCCATTCAATCATCTCATCTTTTAATGCAGCAATGCTTTTCGCGGTAGTACTAGTCATTGATTATTCCTTACATTTAGCTATAAATCTGAAAAGACTTTATTCGCACTATAATCTTAATTTGAATAAAGTAAAAATAACTAATTCTTTTATCGTTATCTTTTTTAGTTATAAGCCAAGGAGTGCAAGAATTTTATGTGAATACCAAAAGAGATGTAATTAAAAAACAATCAAGATCACAAACTGAAAATGATTAAATAACCAGATAGCAACAGAAAAGGACCAAAGGCGATCATGTCATGCATAGTTTGCTTATATTTTGCCAAAATGAAAAAAAGTATGCCTGACAATGATGCCATAATTAACAATAATGGAATTAATTGATAAGGTAGCCAAGCACCCAGAGCCGCGACAAGCTTAATATCCCCACCACCTAAACCGGCTCGTTTTGTTAGGCAAAAATAACAGACAGCAGGTAATTTAAGCATTAAATAACCACAAAAAACCCCCGTTAAGGCGTCGCTGATGGTTAACGAATTTAGATCAAAATAAGCCATCATCAACCCAGCCCACATCAAAGGTTGTGTAAAAAAATCAGGCAATAAAAAATAGCGAAAATCAATCAGTGCTAAAAGCAAAAAATAGCTCGCAAGTAGCATTAATAACATACTTTGAAAATTGAGATCTTTGTTCAAATATATTAGTAAAAATAATCCCGCTACAGCCAACTCAAAAATTGGATAGCAAAAAGCGATCTTTTGCCGACAAAAATAACATCGCCTTTTTAATATTAACCATGATAGCACTGGAATTAACTGCCAAGCAGAAAGTGAGTGTTGACAATGTGGGCACGAAGAACGAGGAAACGTGATAGCAACTAAATAATCAAACAAAGATTGTGAAGGCGAATATCGCCAATAAGCAACTTGCAAAAAACTACCGACCGCAAGCCCAACACAAAAAACCAAGACAGCCATTAATGAATCACATCTCCCATTTGAAATACGGGTAAATACATCGAAATCACTAATCCTCCAATTATCAATGCTAAAAATAGCATCAAAATCGGCTCAAATGCTTTGACTAAATTATCGGTTAAGGTTTGATTTTGTTGTTGATAATAGAGGGACAAGTTATTAAGCATAACATCTAATGATCCTGACTCTTCGCCAGCATGAACTAGCTGTACACAAAGTTTAGGAAAATAGGACGATAGCATTTGACTAAAGGCATTACCTTGTTCAATACCGTTAATTATTTTATTAATAATGTCACGATAATAACTATTTCCTGTAGTATTTGCCGAAGCACTAAGTCCTGTTAGTAATGGAATACCTGCTTGTTGAGTGATCGCTAATGTGTGGAAAATCTGCATTAAGCATTGTGATTGAATCACTTGCCCCAATAACGGCAATGCTAATTTTTGCCGATCAATCGTGAGTTGATAGCGGACTTTAAAAAAACGCTGGAATAAAAAGTAACCCAGCGATGGCACTAATAATATGAGTATACCATTTTGCTGAACCTTATTCGCAATATCAATCACTAGCTGGGTAAAATAAGGTAATTGAGCATCAAAACTTTGATAAATATCGGCGAATTTTGGTAATACAATAAACATCATCACGATAATAACCACTACTGACACTGACAATAAAAAAAGCGGATAACGCATTGCCTTTCTAATCTGTCTTTGTAATTGCAATGATTTTTCAAGATGCGCGGTTAGTTGTTCAAAACTGTGATCGAGTTGTCCGGTTAATTCACCAATAGCAATAATTTCACAATAAAGCGCAGGAAATACCGAATGATATTGTTTTAAAACAGATGACAGTGATTCACCTTTGGCGATTTGCTGACTAATGTCTGATAACAAATACTGCCATTGAGGTTTAGGCTGATCATCAAGAAGTAATCTCAAACTATCAACAATCGATAATCCAGCCTTTAACATGGTGGCTAACTGTTTTGTGATAATTAGCAGATCGCTCGGATGAAAACTTTTTTTAGTAATAATATTTCCGGCACGAATTTTAATCGCGATTTGCCCTTGCAATAAAAGCTGTCTTTTCACATCTTGCTTTGATGTGGCAATAATCTTATTTTGATGAAAATTAATGTCATACCAAAAATAGATCCGCTTCATACACTATCACCCAATGACTACTTCACCTAAAACCCGATTTAATTCAGCCAAAGTAGTGATACCTTGTTGTACTAATTTAAAGCCAGCTTGTAGTAATGTGACTCTATTTTGGGGTGAGATTGGTTGATTAGTTATAATCTGTTGTTGCACTTCTGGGGTCACCATTAATAGTTCATATACACCTACTCGTCCTAAATAACCACCTACACACTTGTCACACCCCATGGCGATAAAGTGTGGTGAAGGTTGATTATCAATTAGGGTTAGTTCACTAGCAACGACTTTGCAATGTTGGCAAAGCTTTCTCACCAACCGTTGAGCGATAACCAATTTCAAACTGGACGATAAAAGATAATTTTTGATGCCCATTTGATTTAACCGAACTATTGCTTCAACACTCGAATTAGTATGCAAAGTGGATAATACTAAATGGCCTGTTTGAGCTGCTTGAATGGCAATTTCGGCAGTTTCATGGTCACGAATTTCGCCAATCATCATCACGTCTGGATCTTGGCGCAATAAAGCGCGTAATATCACCGAAAAAGTTAGACCGGCTTTATGATTAATCGCGGTTTGATTAATACCTTCTAAAGGTATTTCGATCGGATCTTCAACACTACAAATATTACATTCAGCTTTATTTAGATGCTTTAACGTACTATATAAAGTCATAGTTTTACCACTGCCGGTTGGGCCAGTAACCAAAATCAACCCTTGCGGATAATCTAAAATCTGTTTAAGTGTGAGAAGATCTTGTTCGGTTAATCCTAAATCATTAATGGTTAGCTCAGATTCATGATTATCCATAACCCGCAATACAATCTTTTCACCGTTGATCACCGGCAAGGTGGCAATTCGCATTGCATAGTTATTAATTACCAATTGACCATCTTGCGGTAAGCGGTGTTCAGCAATATTTAAATTAGCCATAATTTTTAATCGGGCGGTGATCTGCTTAGCAAGGCTAAGTGGTGGCATTAGCCTATTTTGCAAAACGCCATCAATTCTCATGCGTATTCGATAATAATTTTGATAAGGCTCGAAATGAATATCAGATGCTCGCTTATCCAGTGCTGATAATAATAGCTTATCGAGACTTTCAACCAATTGATTTTCTTGCATCATAATTTATTGAAATTTAAAAATATCTTCACAAGCCGTTTTTAAACTGTTATCAACAGGATTGGTGACACAGGTACGTGACCAATCTAAATTGCCTAACGATGAGTTCAACTTAGGTGTTAAAGTTGTGGTTAAGCTAGATAACGCGCTCTTACCGACAATAGTAATCACGCCATTAGTAACATTGATCGAAGTAACATAGTTAGTCGATCTTGTCGTGGGCACACCATTTGCTCCAGCATTACATTTATTTAATGCGCCCTGCTCAATAGCACAAATTTCAATCGCTGTTTTATAGGCTGTCATTGATTGAAGCATATCGGTTAAAGCGGCCTTTTTGACATAACTTTGATAGGCTGGCAAACCGATAGCTGTTAAAATGGCGACTACCACAATGGCGATCATTAACTCAAATAAAGTAAATCCAGACTGCTTGTACATAAATTCCTCTAAAGATTAATCAAATGATAGATAGAATGACTTTATAGCAAACTGAAAAAATGAAATAATAACCAGATAAAAGATTTGGAAGTTAAAATACAAATTGATTACCACAATCAACATTGTATTAATCAAAGTTGTGAACAAGATCGCAATACACACTATTGGAGCCATAATGACCTTAAAAGTGTTAAAAATAGTTGATGGTTGGATAAGCAATATCAAACAGGTCAAATCGCCGTATTATAATGATCGCACTGACCCCATCACATTATTAGTTATTCATAATATCAGCCTGCCACCCAACCAATATGGCGGGCCTTATGTTGAACAACTTTTTACCGGTAAGCTCGATCCAAATCAGCACCCTTATTTTGCCGATATCTATAAACTACAAGTATCAAGTCACCTATTTATAAGACGCGATGGTGAAATTATTCAATTTGTGCCATTTAATAAACGTGCTTGGCACGCAGGTAAGTCAGTATTTGAAGGTAAAGAAAACTGCAACGACTTCTCAATTGGCATAGAAATGGAAGGATGTGATACCGACAACTTTACCGAGGCACAATACCAGCAACTTGCCAACGTTACCATACTATTACAACAAACCTACCCAATCGAAAATATAACTGGACATAGTGACATAGCCCCAGATCGCAAAACCGATCCTGGTCCTTACTTTGATTGGAATTATTATCAAACACTGATTAATATGAAAACAATTTCAATACAACTGAACCTAATTAAAGATGAACTGCAAAACCTTAACTTATGGCAACCCTCACCCCCTGAGGCAGAAGCTTTTTTAAGTGAGCAGCCATTTGCACTCGACACCATGCAACCGCATGAATGGTTACAGTGGATCTTTATTCCGCGCATACAGGCGTTAATCGATGCTAAAAGCGAAATACCTAAATTTGCTCTCCATCCTTATTTTGAAGAGTCATACAAACAACAAGAAATAGAGGTAGATGATTTATTAGCGCTAATTAAACAACTTGATGAATTAACCACCACTCAGTCAACAGATGAATAATCGAAAAGAAAGACAGCCACAACCGTGGCTGTAAAATTGAAAAATTAATTGTTCATTCTGCGGTATTCATTAACCGCTTGTTGATGATTGCTATAATTGCTACTAAATGTATGACCACCAGTACCATTAGCAACAAAGAATAGATAATTCGTTTTAGCTGGATGTGCTGCTGCTTCAAGTGATGCTAAACTTGGCATAGCAATTGGTGTTGGTGGTAGCCCCTCAATCACATAAGTATTATAAGGATTATTGGTATCAGTCAAATCAACACGCCTAATCGTACCCGTATAATTATCCCCTAACCCATAAATAATGGTTGGATCGGTTTGCAACTTCATATTTGCTTTTAAACGATTAACAAAAACCGAAGCAACATTAGCACGTTCAGAGCTTATGCCTGTTTCTTTCTCAATAATCGAGGCAATAATCAGCAACTCATAAGGTGTTTTATAAGGCAGATCTTTATCGCGATTATCCCACACTTTTTGTAGATTGTTTTTCATCGTCAAATGGGCACGCTTAAGAATATTAATATCTAAACTATCTGCGGTGTATTGATATGTATCTGGTGATAACCAACCTTCCAATTTTCCATCATCAATGCCCAATATCTTCGCAATCTCATCATGTGACTTACCGGTTAATGTTTGCTTAATATAAGGCGTATTACTAAGCACATTTAACCAATCCTTAGCACGCTTACCTTCAACAAACTGCACAAAAAAACTGCTCTCTTTACCCGACACCAACAATTTTAAAAACTCATCAACAGTCATATGAGGATGTAATTGATAAGTTCCCGCTTTAATCGAACTTAAAGAGGGATTGAGTTTATACAAATAAGGCAACAAATACGCTTGTTGCATTAAATCACTCTCCTTAACTTGCTCAACTAATTGATGCAAAGAAGTGCCTTTTTTCAACACAAACATCTGATTATCAGCCGTGACATTCATATGTTGCTTAGAAAATTGTTGTAAATAATAATAACCAATAGCTAATGAACCACCGACGAGTAAAACTACCGTCAGTAACGTATACAAAATAAATTTTTTAATCATAACCTAGTCTTTATAACGAATTTTTGCGCGTGAAGTTAAGCGCGTTAATAACTCATAAGCACTCATTCCCGTGTGCTTAGCGATTTGTTCAACCGGCAACTCCTTGCCCCAAAAAATGACTTCGTCGCCGGGTTTATCCTGGCAGTGTTGTCCTAAATTGACCACAATCATATCCATAGAAACACGACCAACAATCGGTACCAAGCGACCATTAATACTCACGGGTGTATTTTCTGGAATATCGCGCGGATAACCATCACCATATCCCATCGCCACAACCCCTAGTACAGTGTCACTTTCACTTGTCCAAGTTTGACCATAACCAACTGATTGTCCTTTTTCATGCTTACGTACTGCGATTAATTCAGATTTGAGCGTCATAGCGGGTTGTAAATCAGCGACCGCATCAGAAAATGGCGAAACCCCATATAACGCAATACCAACTCGAATCATATCAAGATAAGAATCAGGCCAAGCAAGTAAACCACCTGATGCTGCAATCGATTGTTGACAGCCATTAACCAAACGAGCAAATTCATTAAAACGTGCTATTTGCGTATTGGTTTGTGAAGAACCTAACTCATCTGCACTACTAAAATGGCTAATAATATTGATCGGCTGGCGAACAGCTTTACAGCTAGCTAAACGATTAAACTCGTTTATTGCTTCATCAATATGAAAACCTAAACGGTGCATACCAGTGTCAATCTTAAACCAAACTGTGATCTCATTTGCAAAAGGGATCGTATTTAAAACATCGATTTGCCAACTTGAATGGATAACTGGTTGCAAATTAAAATCAAGCAAATCGTTAATATCATCATGCGGAAAAAAACCTTCCAAAAGCACGATAGGACCACGAATACCAACTTGACGCAAAGCTATTGCTTCTGAAACTCGTGCAACACCAAAACAATCAACTTTACCATCCAACAACTGAGCAACCCCTTCCATGCCATGGCCATAAGCATTCGCTTTAACCACTGCCATTAAAGTACAGTTTGGAGATTTTTGTTTAAAAAATTCAACATTGTGTAAAATTGATTTACGATTAACTTCTACAACAGCAATAGACATTTTGCATAACCTAACTTATATATTGAGTGGTTATTGTAAAATTTGTTATCGATAATCACAAATAAAAAATCGGCAATTTGCGTGATTTTGTTATTAAAAATGTGACAAAGTTAAAAAATCCACACTTATCCTCACAATTAATACAATTCGAATTAATTTAATTATTTACATCCATAATAATAATGATTATCATTTGCAATTTTATATCAATACAACGTTATACAAAAGAGACAAAGAGAAGTTTTATGACCCCAAAATTACATTATGTTGCAATATTAACCATCTGTTTTTGTGCAGATAGTTATGCAGAAGAAAAAAAAGGCAATCCACAAGATACCATTATCGTTACCGCTGATCGGAATGAAAAGACAGTATGGGATAGCTCAGTATCTGTTAATGCAGTCAACCGTGACGAGATTGAAAAACTCAATGGCGATTCTGTGGTTGAAGCACTGCGTGATATTCCAGGCGTTGAAATTACCGATAACGCACTAGCAGGACGCAAACAAATCATGATTCGTGGTGAAGCTCCTTCGCGTATTTTAATGTTAATTGATGGTCAAGAAGTGACTTATCACCGTTCCGGACACGGTTCAAGTGCGGGTGTATTAATCGACATGGAATCAGTTGAACGCATCGAAGTGATTAAAGGGCCTCACTCAGTATTATATGGCTCGCAAGCGATTGGTGGCGTCGTTAACTTTATAACCCGTAAAGGAAGTAAAGATGGAAAACCACTAGCCGGAGATGCCAAATTAATCTATAACCAATCGACCAATGGCTTTACCGAAATGGGCACGGTAAACGGCACGATTGATGAAATATTTGATTACCGAATCAGTGGAACCTACTCTGAAAACAATGATCGCAAAGCGTATCAAGGCAAACTGCATGATACCGACTTTGATAATAACAGCATAAGCTCATGGTTTGGACTCAACCTTGATAAACACAAATTTGGTATATCATTAGATCGTTATAAACTGAATACCAAAACCTATACGGACGAAAATAAAAAACAACCAGCACTTAAAGAATTTTGGGTAAAAATACCGGAACTGAAACGAGAAAAAGTTGGATTTTTCTATGATTATGATGTTGAAGGCGATTTCTTAAAGAAACTTCATTATGATGCTTACGCCCAAAAAATAAATCGTCAATTTAGAAACCATATTGTTATGGTGCCATTAACGAACAACACTGCAACCAATGACGAACAAAAAACCTATGGTATGACATTCCAATCAGATATGCAGCCACATAAAGATATGCAACTGATTACTGGTATACAGTATCAACAAGACAATGTAGACCAAGATTCACACAATGTCATGATATCAAGAGTAAGAAGAAATACACAACACAAAGACTCAACTAACAAATGGCAACAATCTAGTATTGCGCTATTTGGACAAAATGATTGGGCAATAACCGATGATATCTCTTGGAATCTTGGTGCCCGCCAATATTGGGTCGAATCAAAACTAAAAAAAGGTAATACGACCATTAACATAATTCCAGTTAGGGGTCCAACAACATCTAGCCACAGTATCGATAGAAAAAAGAAAACTCATGATAACAATTTTGTCGTATCGTCAGGATTAACCTACTCTGGAATTAAAAATACTCAATTAAGAGCCTCTTTTGCTCAAGGATATGTTTACCCTACCCTTTCTCATCTTTATGCGGTTACTTCAGCGGGTGGACAAACTAGTTATGGAAACTCTAATCTAAAAGCTGAAAAATCCAACAACTACGAAATTGGTTTACGCTATAACAATAACAAATTACTAGTTGATGGAGCTATCTACTTCTCAGATGCTAAAGATTACATCACCCAAATGAACTGTAATGGTTCGTCGATATGTAATGGCGCATTGGGAAGTACTAATGCTTACTATATCAATGCCAACAAAGCCAAAACCCATGGCTTAGAATTAAGTGTTGAATACCTAGACCTTCCGGTGAATCCTTATCTAAAAGGGAATTACCTAAGCCGTAAAATCGAAACAGATACCTACAGCACTCGTGACACCGGCAACCCACGCTTTACAGGGAGTGCAGGGATAAAACATACAGCTTATTTTGATAAATTTGATATTGATTCAGACCTATTTATGCGATTTGCCACCAACGCAACAAAACGCGGTGATTCATCTGTTTATCACTACAGCGGATGGTCAACATTAAACTTATCAACCACAACCTCATTTGGCGCTAATCGCCAGTACCATATTGGGTTAGACCTCAATAATATCTTAAACAGAAACTACACCACAGCTTACGAATCGATACCAGCTGCTAAATTCCACGCTATCATTAGCGCCAGTATGAAATTCTAGCGATATAGCAAGGCAAAAGAATCCTTACGCCTAAAAAAATCCGCCCCAGTTGGGGCGGATGGTTTATCTTCGACATCAAGCTCTGCGTAAAAAATGCTGACCTTATTTATAACCTTTTTTCTATCAGCGGATTTGATAAATCGTATCCGATAGTGCCATCAGGCACAGTGTGCTCTGCTATTAATGCAATTCACTAAAATAATTCTTTAATTCCTGAATAAACGCACTATCTACCATGGCAGGGTATTTATTTGCCTGCCATGATTGTAAAAATAATAGATGCTGAACCGTTAAAGGTTTATTCATATCGCGAAATTCGTTTAACTGTTCGTTTACCTCTTGGGTTGTAGTCACTGTGTGAGGGGGATGTGGTGTTTTTTGCTTCGGTATTTGGCAATGCTTTTGATACCATAGCTCATAGCCACTTAAATCATAATCACCCAATAACTCATACCCCGTCAAATTAGGGCTGGCATTGGGGTAGCGTTTAGTAATAGAACTGGTAGGAAATCCACCGCAAATAATAATTTCATCAATTTTTTTTATATACTTTGCCGTTACCTTTAAGTTAAAACCCTATAATTGCTCAACCACATATAATGATTGATTATAAAGCTTTAAAAAATTACCTTCGGCTATAAACTGAACCGGCCTTTTGCTTAACGCTATTTTTTCTTCAATATTCATTTTATATTACTCCTTTAATATCAATATTTTTAACCACCACCTCGGTGCCCAGCATTTTTGCCGCTTAGCCGCAAAATCGCTTTTTATAGCTAAACGACGTTGACTCCTTGAGTCAGCTTACTTTTAATGACTTAACACTATTTTTTATCACCCCCCACCCCCGCCCTAAGGATTAAGGACGAAGAAATAAAAACTAAGGATGGGAGCATAGGCCGTAGTAGGTGCTGGTGGTGGATGTCCAATCCACCCAACCGGAGAATGTGTGCACGACAAACTGGTTACTACCACTCGGGTCACTAGTCCAGTACCTATTGTAGTAGAAGCCAACGCCTGAATAATCATCCATTTTGCCCCACTCAGCTAAAAAACCAGAACCTATATGACGCATGTAATAATACCCCGGCGAGGAAGGGGTGGCGCCGACTGAACCAGAACACCTAGAATCGTTGTTAGGACAAGATGAGTTGGTTAAATCCCTTACGCGAGGCATTCGATAACCAATACTATTACACCAAGATAATGTATTAGAATGAGTTCTCTCCTCACTACCACGGTTGACGAACCACTGCTTCAAAGTAAAACCATATTTGACGACTGGAGTACCATTACCATCACGACCGACCAATTCGAAAGTCTGAGGCAAAGTAGGTTTAGAAATAGGACTAGGATGGTCTGACCATTGTTGGGATGAAGTAGCGTAAGGACCCGTTAAAGTAACACGAACGCTTGTAGCAGTAGGATTAGACATAGTAGCAGTGATACCTCCATGAGAAACAGGAGACCAAGACAATGGCTGACTTACACCACTAATGAGTAAATCAAAGTACAGTTTGTTAGCACCAGTTGTAGGAAAGTTTCTACCGTAAAGTGACGGGTCTGTTTCTTGAGTGAGAAAACCCTTAGCAGGGTCCCACATCGAAGCTGGGCCAGCTAAATCATAAGATGGTAGATGAGGTAAATCACCTCTCTTTCCTAACTTTAAGTTAGGCCGAGCAAAACAAACAACCGCCCCAGCCTTAGGATTGACGTAATAAGTCTCATTACGGGCACTGAAAGTGCTACGATTAGGAACGCCGTAACGAGTAGATAATGTACCGTTAGTACTAGATAACGTAACCTTATAAGGTGAATTACAAGTCGTTAACACGGAATTACGTGATACAGATTGACCTCTTTTATCAACGATAGATAAACTCAAAGAACCAGTAGCACTAACGCCAGAATCTCCATCATCATCCCCCCAATAATTATTAGGAGGACCGATAAGTGAACTCAAAGCGACTGAATTAGTATCAGTAGGAACGAACATACGAATATCAGCAA
>NZ_JAFNNJ010000011.1:0-40011 GCF_026536825.1 Gilliamella sp. B3367 | reverse complement strand
TCTTTTTTTAAAAAATTTGATCTTGTTCACCAACTTCATTATCGCCTGCTTTCGCTGACGCCGTGTCAGTGGATGCGCATTATAGAGCCTTAGAAAAATCATGCAAGCGATTATTGCAAATTTATTTCCGTTTGTGTTTTTTTTACACATAGCGCCGTGAAAATAAACTAATTCTATACAAATTTTACAAACTTTCTTTAATTTACTATTGATTATATAATTGCTTTTTTTCTATTTCAGTCTAACTTTTTAAGTGGATTTTTTATGCCTTTCACTTTTGCACATCCAGCAATTGTTTTACCTTTTTACAAAAAGCCTAAATTTTTTTCCATGACAACCTTAATTATAGGTAGTATGTCACCTGACTTTGAATATTTTCTTAGAATGAAAATAAAAAGTGATATGAGCCATACTTTATTAGGTATCTTTTATTTTGATCTACCAATAACATTAATGGTTGCTTTTATCTTTCACTTTATTATTCGTAATGAATTGATCAAGAATTTGCCCCATTTTCTTTATAAACGATTTGCTCATTATCTAAATTTTAATTGGAGTGAATATTGCTACCATCACTGGTTTATTGTCATAACTTCTGCATTAATTGGCGCACTATCTCATTTAGGTTGGGATAGTTTTACCCACTTAACAGGCTTTTTTGTACAGCACCTACCTTTTTTACAACAGACAATTTCATTAAAAAATACTAATATTCCTATCTACCAATTATTCCAACATGGAAGTACTTTGATAGGATTTAGTTTAATATGTCTCTTTATTTTCAGATTACCGATCTTGGTTGATAAGACAAATAAAATTAGCTTTCTATATTGGGGGACAGTGTTTTTGATTTTTTTAAGTTGTTTTTCTCTTTTTTTCGCCAATACTATTCATACCTTTGGTCAAAGTGTGGTGAACTTTATTAATGCACTATTTTTGGGGTTAATATTATCACCTCTTATCGTGAAAATTATACGGCACTAATTTTAAATGCCGTATAACAATAGTATTTTTAGAAAATTATGACTCTGCTTTTATTTTATTGGGTAAATCCGCCAAGCTATCAATTACCCAATCAGCTTGCGCTAATGCTTCTTCAGTAATGGCATCACCGGTTTTCACCAAAACCGTTTTTTTAACTCCGGCCTTTTTCCCCGACAATAAATCAGACACTCGGTCACCGACCATATAAGAGTTGGCAATATCAATTTTTAACTCTTTCGCTGCTGTTTGTATCATACCGGGATTTGGTTTTCGGCATTCACAGTCATCAACCAGAGGATCATGTGGGCAATAATAAACACCATCAATGTCAACACCTCGGTCTTGTAATGACCAATCCATCCATTCTGTTAAGGTATTGAATTGCTCGTCAGTAAATATGTTTCTCGCAATACCAGATTGGTTAGTTGTAATGACAAGTAAAAAACCCATTTCTTTGAGTTCTCGCATTGCATCAATTACACCATCAATAAAGTGGAATTTATCAATAGTGTGTACATAATTGTAATCTATATTAATTGTACCATCTCGATCTAAAAATATAGCAGGCTTCATGTTTAATCATCTTCCTTTTATAGAGGTGTCTATCTAGCTTTATATAGGATATTATCGATTGACATAGATGTCTAGACGTCTTAATATTTATCCATCCCTTTTTATTAGTATATATCATGATAAAACTTGAACACATCTCAAAAAATTTTGAGCACAATAAAACCACTATCCATGCTTTAAAGGACATTTCATTAAATGTTCCTCAAGGTAAAATTTATGGTGTTATTGGCAAGTCAGGCGCAGGTAAAAGCACATTAATACGTTGTGTCAATCTATTAGAAAAACCAACCAGTGGAAAAATATTTTTTGACAACCAAGATATCACCCATTTATCTAATCGAAAATTAATTGAAGTACGCCGAAAGATTAGCATGATTTTTCAGCATTTTAATTTGTTATCATCTAGAACTGTATTCGATAACATTGCTTTTCCACTTGAACTAAATAAAACACCTAAAAAGGTAATCAAGCAAAAAGTAAATGAGCTTATTGAACTTGTAGGTTTAAGTGAAAAGGCTGATGTCTATCCAGCTAATTTATCGGGTGGACAAAAACAACGCGTCGCTATTGCTAGAGCGTTAGCAAGTGATCCTAAAGTATTATTATGTGATGAAGCAACCAGTGCCCTTGACCCTGAAACAACACGTTCTATTTTAGCATTATTAAAAGATATCAACCAAAAACTAGGTTTAACCATTTTATTAATCACTCATGAAATGGATGTTGTTAAACAGATTTGCGACCAAGTAGCAGTTATTAGTAACGGAGAATTAGTTGAACAATCTTCAGTCGGTGAAATGTTTTCGCATGCTAAAACAGATATTGCAAGGCAATTCATTCAATCAACATTACACCTTACTATTCCAGATGATTATTTAGCTAGACTAACACCAGTACATAAAGAAGGACTTAATCCACTTGTTCGTTTGGAATTTTCTGGTGTATCGGTAGATTTACCTTTACTGTCTCAAATAGCTAAAGAATTCGAAGTTGATAGTAATATTATCAGCGCTCAGATGGATTATGCGGGTGGCGTTAAATTTGGTTTGATGTTAACTGAAATGAAAGGAAAACAGAAAAGTACTGCATCAGCAATTGCGTTTCTAGAAAAAAATAATACTAAAGTTGAGGTTTTAGGCTATGTTTGATTTTATTCCTTCATTTAAACCATTTGAATCGATTTTTCGCTATTTAGCTCAACATGGTTTCTGGGAAGATTTTGTTACATTTTGTTCTTCATTTAATGGTTTTAGTGAAGCAATGCTATTCAAAATGGCACAAGCAACCGATGATACTATTTATATGGTGTTGTTATCAGGTTTTTATGGAACGTTAATTGGATTACCATTAGGTATATTGTTGTATGTCACCCGAAAAGGTAACATACTTGAAAATGACATTGTAAATTTTACATTCTCTTTTCTCACAAATATATTTCGAGCAATTCCTTTTATTATATTAATTTTATGGATAAAACCTTTCACAGTAGAAGTAATGGACATTATAACCGGCCAAGCCACCTTTTTAGGTAGACAAGGTGTTATTGTTCCGCTTAGTGTAGGTGTTGCGCCTTTAATTGCAAAAATGATTGAAAATGCTTTACTGGATATTCCTAAAGGTTTAATTGAAGCTGCTCGTTCAATGGGAGCCACACCATTACAGATTATATATAAAGTTCTTATTCCCGAATCTCTACCTATTATTATTAATAGCATGACAATAACACTGATAACATTAACAGGCTATATTGCACTCAGTGGAGCTGTTGGAGCTGGAGGCTTAGGGCAATTGGCTATTCAATATGGCTATAATAGTTACAAACCCGCTATAATGAATACAGTTGTTATTTTATTAGTTATATTAGTATTCCTAATCCAAGCTATTGGCAATAGGATTGTAAGGTATGTTACTCATCATTAATTTTGGAGAAAATTATGTCAATTAAACAGCTAGCACTAGCCACTACTTTGGTAAGTGCATTTTTTTTAACAGGTTGTGATAATAAACAATCATCTGTAACTGATAACAAACCAGCAGAACCAGCAAAAGTAAGTACTATCAAAGTTGGTGTAATTTCAGGTCCTGAACAAGAAGTAGCAGAAGTAGCCAAACAACAAGCTAAAAGCCTTTATAATCTTGATGTTGAGCTTGTGATTTTTAATGATTACGTTACTCCAAATCAAGCATTAAATGATGGATTAATTGATATTAACGCTTTTCAACATAAGCCATATTTAGATGAACAAATCAAAGAAAGAGGTTATAAATTAACTGTTGTTGGTAACTCATTTGTTTACCCTATTGCAAGTTACTCACACAAATTAAAACCGATTGAGAATAACAGTGAAACTGGGGAAGGTGTAAAAGTAACCTCACCTCGAGGCGAAACGTTCTTTATTCCAGCTAAATCAAAAATTGCCATTCCTAATGACCCTACAAATTTAGGTCGTGCATTACTTTTATTACAACATGAAGGTTTAATTACTGTTGATAAGACAAAAGGTTTATTGCCAACTGTACTTGATATCACAAGTAACCCATATGAATATAAAATTATCGAACTAGAAGCTTCGATGCTACCTCGTTCGCTAGATGATTCGCAAGTCGATCTTGCTATTATTAACAATGCATTTGCTGGACAAGCAAATTTAACACCAAGCAAAGATGGTATTTTTGTTGAAGATAAAGAGTCTCCATATGTTAACATTATCGTATCGCGTGAAGCGGATAAAGATAATGAAAATGTAAAAAACTTTGTTAAAGCTTACCAAACTGATGCAGTAGCGCAAAAAGCTGACCAAATTTTTAATGGTGGCGCAATTCGTGGTTGGTAAATTAGCAAGCTATAATTTATTATATTCCGTCGGCATTCGTCGACGGAAATCATTAAAATAATTAAATAAAGAATCAACAATGACATATCAATTTGAACCAATTGGTATCATCCAGTCACCTTATGTTGAAAAATTTGCAGTGCCTCGTCAACCCAATCTGGTCAAAGCTGCTCAAGGTGAACTACATTTACTTACACCATATAACAATCCTATCAGTGTCAAAGGATTAGAACAGTTTTCTCATCTATGGCTTTTATTTCATTTCCACCATATTGAGCCAACCAAGAGGAGATTAACGGTACGTCCACCTCGTTTAGGAGGAAACAAAAGTTTAGGCGTATTTGCAACAAGATCTCCATATAGACCTAATAATATTGGTCTTTCAGTTGTTGAATTAATAGATATTATTGTTGAAAAAAATCAGGTGATTTTGAAGTTAGGGGGATTAGATCTCGTAGATGGCACACCTATAATTGATATAAAACCCTACTTACCTTACTGTGATAGCCATCCTGATGCGAAAGCGGGTTACGCTCAAATGCTCCCTGAACAGAAACTTGAAGTTTCATTCTCAGCTAACGCTAAATTATTTATTGAATCCCAACAAGATTATCCACAACTAACCGAATTAATTGAACAAGTAATATCTCAAGATCCAAGACCAGCTTATAAACAAAAAAACAACCATGAGCAAACTTATGCAATCTCACTATATCATTTTAATATTAAATGGAAGGTGATAGGCTGCTTAGCCGTTATTGAAAATATACATATTATTGAACGGTAATGTTAATTTATTTAAATGATAAATTTACAAAACAATGAGATATGTAATTAAATATTTTTTTTGTAAAAATCCTTTACAAAAGAGTTACATAATACCGATAATATAGGTTGGTAAGGAAGCTTAATTCTGCTAAATTAAATGAGGGTTTAATTCCCTATATTTCACTTTGCCACTAAAGTTTTAATAATTTTAGTGGCACCTTTTATTTGCATCAATGATAATTGTTATTTTTCTTATTTCTCAATTCAGCAATATCTATCGCATCAAACAGATAATGTTTTCCACAATAATCACAATGAATGTCAATTTTGCCATCGTCTTCATTAAGAATCTCATCAATTTCCTTGGCTGGTAATGTCATTAAACTATCTTCACAACGTTGTCGTGAACAACCACATTTAAATACAATTTGTTGAGTTTCAAATAAGCGAACTTCTTCTTGATTATAAAGACGATATAAAATTTCATCAGTAGGAAGTTGAAACAACTCTTGGCTAGTGATGGTTTCAGTTAATGTGCTTAGAAGCTCAAATGACTCTTGAGTATTTTCATTTGCAGGTAACACTTGCAATAAAATCCCTGCAGCCATCGGTGTGTTATTATGCACTCCAGTTTTAACGAATAAACGAGTTGGCAGTTGTTCAGACTGCATAAAATAATTTTCAATACAGCCAGTTAGCGTTTCTTTTTCTAATCCAACGATGCCTTGATAACGTTCGCCTTTTTTAGGCGTGATGGTAATTACAATGTAACCGTTGCCAACCATCTCCCTAAGAGTAGCATTATCGGCAATTTCACCATTTACTCGCGCAACACCACGTAATTCTTGTAGATTATTGCCATTTACCACTGCTAATGTTAATGGCCCATCCCCCTGTAATTGCACAGCAATATCACCATCGAATTTCAATGTAGCGGTTAATAAACTGGTGGCTACTAATAATTCACCTAATAAATTCTGTACTGGAATAGGATAATTATGGTTTTCTAAAATAGATTGGTATGTTTTTTCAAGTCGCGTGATTTCCCCTCGAACAGGATGATTATCAAATAAAAACCGATTTAAAGTATCCATATTAATTGCCTTGTTGTCTTTCATATTTAAATTTAATTAATGTACGCCGCTCTTTTTTATCAGGTCGCCGGTCCGGATGCGGCATGGCTAATGCATTAAGTTTTCTTGCCTGAGCAATATTTTCACGTTTTTCAATGCTCTCTGGGGTTTCTTGGTAAAGATATTCAGCTTCTCTTGCGGTTCTACGCTGGTCATTAATGGCTAAAACTCGAATTGTCTTTTGCTCATTACCTTGCCTAAGCACTATCATCGCCCCAACTTCAACTATTTTGCTTGGCTTTGCTCGTTGGCCATTATAATGAACTTTTCCACCTTCAATCATTTCACGAGCAATGGAACGCGTTTTATAAAACCTCGCGGCCCATAACCATTTATCTAATCTGACGAGATGCATTGTTTCCTCGTTTAAGACTTAATACATTTACAACTAATATAAGTATCGTTTTATTAAAATCAATGTTGTGAATGAATTGAATAATCATTGCCACCTGTCGAAAAAACTCCAGATAAACTAAATGGAGCTATCTTACCGCGCAAATCAGCTCGATAATTTAACGACTCTGGAGGATTCTGTACTAACTTCCATCGATTAAGCAGCTCACTTGTGGTACCTTTGCTAATGAGGTGGAATGATTCAAATTCAGAATGCAAAGGATTAATTATTGCAGTTGAGTCAATTATTCCGCCATTAACTAATGCATTAAAACTTAATAATGTGCGATGCTGAAGATCAATATCTACCGACACACTAGGATATTTAATACTTACTTTATTAACTGAAGCATTATTAGCTTTAAGAAATAGTGAGCCTGAATATAACCCCAATTTGTTGTCTTCAACTAAGCTCACATTTTTCCCCGAAACATCAAAGTTTGCAATGTTAAAAGGATAATCAGATTTAATACTGGTTAACATACTTTGCAATATGATTAACTGATCAACGTCAACACGATTAAATATATCTGGTAATAACGGTTGTTTTGCTTCATCAGATAATTCATAACTGATGCCTGTCAACAATAACTTATTCAAATGTAATGAATTATTTTTCCAACTACCATCTAAATGAACATCACCGTTATGCCATCGAGCAACCGCTTTTTTGATATCAATTTCATTATCTTTAAAAGACAATTGAAGCAATAAAGAAGAATATATTTGATCAAACCAAACCACATTATCTGCATTAAAAATAAAGGAAGTTTCATTCAGATTCCACTGATTATCATAGCTAATATTGGTTATTTCAAAATTTCCCTTAGCAATAATTAAATTAGGTAATTGAATATTACTGTCTAAAATTAAAAGTTCTTCTAACCTAAACTTTGGAAATTTAGGCAAATACTTATTTAATTCAGTATAATCATCTGGTTGAAAACGGATATTATTTAATCTTAATTGGGCTATATCTAAGCTACCATCGGCTAATACTTTTAATTTACTAACAAAAAAACCATTATCCATATTACCGCCTAAATTGGTGATTGCTGTAACCCCATCACGATAATATCCTTGTAACAATATTTTATTTATCGGTATTTGATTAAATGATGCTTTTTGTGAAGTGAAATCAAATTGATATGGCTCTTTACTACTTAAATCAAAGGGTTTAATACGGCCATCAACGCCTTTTAAAGAAAGAGAATCTTGCTCATCATTAAACGAAAAATTTATTGTAGAATTATAAAACTTTAATACATTAGCCGAAAAATTAGTAATATCAACACCATTAAATTCACCATCAATCACATTAATATAATTAAAATGATGAAGTTGCCATAAATTTTTCTTATCAAAACCAATAGTTAACTTTCCAATTTTAGTCACTTCTTGCTTATCATTTATTACCAATAAATTATCAATACTTAACTCATAAAAATTAGCTAATGAATGATTTATCTTACCAATTGAAATAGTGTATGGTCCAAGCTTTGATAATTGTTGACTCAGTACTTTTGCTCCATAATTGGTTTGCAAGGCAAAATAACTAACTACAATTAACAACCAGATAATCGAAAAGAGCAAAATTAAACAAGATCGTAACCGTCTCATAAATAAGCAGTATAGTAATAAAAATGGATTAAAATTTATATAACAATACCTGATTTTGGGTAAAATAGCACTTGATTTTAATATAAATGATTTGTTGTTAAACTAGTTTTAACGTTAATATATAGCCAATTATGACTTTAGAATAACAAATTCACGGAATTAATCTTCATCCTTTGATTAAGGTGAAAAATTCTTTTTTATTGACCATATAAACAGGAAAAAATCGAGATGAAACAGATCCCAATGACAGTAAGGGGAGCCGAATTATTACGAGCAGAACTTGAAGAACTTAAAAATATAAAAAGACCTCAAATTACTGCTGCTATTGCAGAAGCCAGAGCGCACGGAGATTTAAAAGAAAACGCGGAATATCATGCAGCAAGAGAACAACAAGGTTTTTGTGAAGGTCGTATTCAAGAAATCGAAGGCAAATTATCTCAAGCGCAAATTATTGATATTACCAAAGTAAAAAATACTGGACGCATAATTTTTGGTGCCACAGTGACTGTAATTAATATCGATACCGATGAAGAAACAACTTATCGAATTGTTGGCGATGATGAAGCAGATTATAAACAAAATTTAATTTCGGTTAACTCACCTATCGCTCGAGGTCTTATTGGTAAAGAAGATGGTGATACCGTCCAAATCAAAACACCAGGCGGTAATGTTGAATTTGATATTGTTAAAGTTGAGTATATCTAATAAAACTCAACTGCAATAAAAAAACAGGGCTATTGCCCTGTTTTTTTATTTGGGTAAAGTAATTTTCTTATCTTCGCTAGGTCTAAATACCGTAAAAATAGATCCGACTTGTTGAACGGGTAATGCATTTGTTTCGCGGATAATAGCTTCACAAATTAATTTTTTCGTTTCACGATCTTCGGCAGCGATTTTAATTTTAATTAACTCATGGAAATTTAGTGCATTTTCGATTTCGGCAAGAACGCCTTCGGTAAATCCATTAGCACCAATCATCACTATCGGTTTTAAATGATGAGCTTCACTTTTTAAGTACTGTTTTTGTTTATTCGATAAATTCATTAATTTTTTATCACATTAAGTTGCAATTTTGCTATTCTACCCTTATATATATTTGTAATCAATTGAAGTAACCTCTATACACTAAGGATTTATTCGCTGTGAGTAACAAAAAACGCTCAGCAAGTTCTACTCGTTGGCTAAATGAACATTTTAAAGATCGCTTTGTACAACAAGCACAAAAAAAAGGCCTACGTTCTAGAGCATGGTTTAAATTAGAAGAAATACAAAAAAGTGACAAACTATTCAAACCAGGAATTACTGTCGTGGATTTAGGGGCAGCACCGGGCGGATGGTCACAATATGTTGCATCACTCATCGGTAATAAGGGACGAATTATTGCTTGTGATTTATTACCGATGGATCCAATAGTTGGCGTTGATTTCTTGCAAGGTGACTTTAGGGATGAAGCCGTATTAAATACCTTACTTGAGCGCGTTGGTGAAGAGAAAGTACAAGTTGTTATGTCAGATATGGCTCCGAATATGAGTGGACAGCCTGCAGTTGATATACCAAGAGCTATGTATTTAGTTGAACTTGCATTAGATATGTGTAAAGACGTTCTTGCACCTAATGGAAGTTTTATTGTAAAAGTATTCCAGGGCGAAGGCTTTGAAGAATATCTAAAAACAGTTAGATCGCTGTTTAAAACAGTCAAAATTCGAAAGCCTGAAGCTTCGCGCGCACGATCTCGAGAAGTATATATTGTAGCAATGGGGATGAAGTAGCCAGCCGTACAATTTTGTAGTACCATACTTGGTTAATTTTAGTCGTAACTGTTAATTTTATGAGAGGTTTTTCTTTTGAACGACATGGTAAAGAATTTACTGATCTGGGGCGTTATCGCGGTAGTATTGTTTGCTGTATTCAACCAATTCAGCGCGTTATCCAATAGCGGTCCTCAAGTCGATTATACCAAATTTAATTCGGATGTAACGAGCGGCAAACTCAAAGAAGTACATATTAATGGTCGCGAAATTGTTGCTACAACTAAAAGTAGTAGTAATTATGTTACTTATATCCCTTACCTTGATGAAAAACTAGTCGATAACTTGGTGCTTAATGATATTGCTGTTTACGGCAGTCCAGATGAAAAACCAAGCTTATTGGTTAGTATCTTGATTTCTTGGTTTCCAATTATCTTATTACTTGGTTTTTGGTTCTTTGTTATGCGCCAAATGCAAGGCGGGGGTAAAGGTGGCCCAATGTCGGTAGGCAAAAGTAAAGCCAAAATGTTAACACCTGACCAAGTTAAGACTAAATTTACAGATGTAGCAGGCAGTGAAGAAGCTAAACAAGAAGTAACAGAAGTCGTCGATTTTTTACGTGATCCTGGCAAATACCAAAAATTAGGCGGTCGTATTCCTAAGGGGATTTTAATGGTAGGACCTCCGGGTACGGGTAAAACATTATTAGCTAGAGCCATTGCGGGTGAAGCAAACGTGCCTTTCTTTAGTATTTCAGGTTCAGATTTTGTTGAAATGTTTGTCGGTGTTGGCGCATCACGTGTACGTGACCTCTTTGAACAAGCCCGTAAACATTCACCATGTATTATCTTTATTGATGAAATTGATGCTGTTGGTCGAAAACGTGGTGCCGGCTCAATGGGCGGACATGATGAACGAGAACAAACTCTAAACCAAATGTTAGTTGAAATGGATGGCTTTGAAGCTAACAGTGGTATTATCATTATTGCAGCAACAAACCGTGCGGACATTCTCGATCCTGCATTACTTCGTCCGGGTCGTTTTGACCGTCAAGTTCAAATTGATTTACCGGACTTAAAAAGCCGTGAACAAATTCTGGCAGTACATGTACGTAAAGTGCCTTTAGGTTCTGATGTTAATCTAGCAGTATTAGCTCGCGGAACACCAAATTATTCTGGTGCTCAATTAGCTAATTTAGTTAATGAAGCTGCGCTATTTGCCGCGCGTCGTAATAAACGTTTAGTCACGATGGATGAGTTTGAAGAAGCCAAAGATAAAATCGATATGGGTACTCAACGTCGTTCGTTATCCATGACAAAAGAGCAATTAACCAATACGGCTTATCATGAAGCGGGACATGCAATCGTAGGTTATTTAATGCCAGATCATGATCCGCTTCATAAAGTAACTATTATTCCTCGAGGAGGGGCATTAGGTGTAGCCTTCTTCTTACCAGAAGGAGATCAAATCAGTCAAAGTCGTACTCAGTTAGAGTCTAAAATATCTACAGCTTATGCGGGAAGAATTGCCGAAGGCCTAATTTATGGTGAAGATAAAATTACCTCAGGTGCATCTAGTGATATACGATACGCTTCTAACATAGCCAGAGCAATGGTTACACAGTGGGGGTTCTCAGATCGTTTACCACCTGCATTGTTTGAATATGAAGAATCTTCTTATGGAATCATGAAAAAAATATCTGATGGTACAGCAAAAATTATTGATGAAGAAGTTGATGCAATCCTTCAACGAAACTATCAACGAGCTAAAACAACACTAACTGAAAATATTGATATTCTTCATGCAATGAAAGATGCTTTACTGAAATATGAAACAATTGATAAACAACAGATTGATGAACTGATGAATCGCCAACCAGTCACACCACCAGAAGGCTGGACAGCCAGTGATGAAATAGCAGCTCAAGAAGTTCCGAATGAAGGTAAACCACCTGAATCTGATGATTAATCTGTTTTAATTTTTATAACGCGCTACGGCGCGTTTTTTATCGGATAATTTAAATAAATCTAAAATAAAAGTGATTTTCAAAACAGGTAATAAACTTGAATGATTTTGCTATCGTTTAGCTTATAACAAAGCTTAGCGATAACAAAAAGCAGATGACTCAAATAAGGCATAATCATGGAAATTCGTTTCAACAATCAAATTATGGATCTCTCTTTTCCACAGGTAATGGGTATCGTAAACATGACGCCAGATTCTTTTTCTGATGGCGGTAATTATAACAATCTTGATGATGCCATGCGTCGAGTTGATAATATGATACAAGCAGGCGCAACATTTATTGATATAGGGGGCGAATCAACTCGCCCTGGAGCAGCCTTCGTCTCAGTTGAAGAAGAATTAGATAGAGTTGTGCCTTTAGTTGAAAAAGTGGCTCGCTATTTTGATGTTTGGATTTCCGTTGATACCTCTAAGCCTCAAGTTATGACTGAATCAGCAAAAGCAGGAGCACATTTAATTAATGATATCCGAGCATTAACTGAATCAGGTGCAGTCGAAGCTGCAGCTCAAACAGGATTACCGGTTTGCATTATGCATATGCAAGGCGATCCCCAAACTATGCAAAATGCTCCGCATTATCAACAAGACATCTATCAAGAAGTTGATCAATTTTTTGCTCAACATATCAATCGTTGCATAAACGCAGGAATTGAACGAGAAAAAATTATTCTTGATCCGGGTTTTGGGTTTGGTAAAACATTGGCACACAATTATCGATTACTAGCAACACTTGAAAAATTTCATCACTTTCATTTACCGCTATTAGTTGGCATGTCTCGCAAATCCATGATTGGACAAGTATTAAATGTTTCGCCTAAAGAACGTATGTTAGGTAGCGTTTCTTGTGCAGTAATTGCAGCCATGAAAGGTGCGCAGATTATTCGAGTTCATGACGTAAAAGAAACCTTTGATGCACTGCGAATTGTGCAAGCCACTTTAGCTGAACAGGAATAAACGCGGTTTAACTTTAACAAAATAAGCCATTATTTTATTAAAAAGGGAATTTTTAGACAAATACTATAAAAATCCCTTTTTGTTTTATGCTTGAGAATTTTCAATTTTTGGCATCACTGTTTCAAATAATTTTTAAACAATAAAAATACTTAGAAACATCATAAAACCAACATAATTATTATTTTGAAAAGCTTTAAAGCATCGAGTTCTATCACGATCATTGATTAACCATTGTTGATAAATAAACAGTAACGACACAACCAATAATCCACAATAATAAATAAAAGATAAATGATTATTGAGACCAATAATTATCAAGCAAATCAATGTTATTATCTGTAGAATGCCTATCCACAATTTATCATAGTAACCAAACAAAACAGCCGTCGATTTAATGCCAATTTTGATATCATCATTTCGATCAACCATGGCATATTCGGTATCATAAGCAACTGTCCAACAAATATTTGCCAAACACAATAACCAACAGGTTAACGGAAACTGTTCAATTGTGGCCGCATAGACCATTGGAATGCTCCAACTAAATGCAATTCCCAACACTATTTGTGGAAAATAAGTATAACGTTTCATAAACGGATAAATCATCGCAGTTAACAATGCAAAGCCAGCAATCAACCACGACAAAGCGTTTAAAAATAATAATAGACAAGCGGCCATTAATAATAATATCAATAATGTCCATTTAGCATTCTTTGCTGTTAATTCACCCTGCACTAACGGACGACTTTGAGTTCGCTCTACATGCGCATCAAAATGGCGATCAGCATAATCATTCACAACACAACCGGCGGATCGCATAACAATGACACCTAGCGTAAATATCAAAACCAGTTTTTCAGTTGGATAGGGATCAGCAAGCCATATTGCTGACAAAGTCGGCCAAAGTAGCAGTAAAATGCCGATTGGTTTATCTAACCGCATCAGTTTTATATAAGCTAACATATATCTATCCTCAATTATAATGGGCGGATTATACCTGATCTTGTTAAAGCTGCAATGCGGATAAATACCGTTTTTATTTGATGCTGCTACATGTGTAATCAATCAAGTCAATTTACCTAATATCGTGTCATATCCAAAACGGTTAATCTAACTAAATTGATTAATTGTGGTAATAAAGGGTTACAACAAAAGCAAATACTGCTCTGCCATCACGGCTAATGCCCGATAAAATTGGCTAACTTGATTATGTTTTAATTGATCTAGATAAGCTGATGACCAAGTCATTAAGTGTTCATCAATCAGTTGATTCGCCGCTTGCGTTTTTTGTTTTTCCAGCAATATCGCATAAGCCATTAACATTAAACCAAACTGATCTTCCGGCTCATTCATACCGGTATTAAGCGTTAAACCATGCTGCTGTAAAAATTGACGATAGCGCTCTTGCGATTCCCCCATTAATAGTTTTTCTTGATCCAAATAGACAGATCCCCAAGGCGGGGCCGGCATTTTGCCTTGCCCTTCAAACAATAACGAGAATTGATAATCCAGATCGGCATGGCTGATTTGCGTTGCCAATATCTGGCATTGCTGGCTAATGAGCTCTGGATTTTGCCAATCCGCCAGTTGGTCAATATGCAATAGAGCCTCAAGCAACGGTTCAACGGTTTGACTATTAGGCGGATAATAAAAAAAAGCACCCAGTACTTTTGCTAGGGTAGCACAAGTGAGATTATCGAATCTTTTCTCTTTATTCATTGACGTTACTTGTTGTCGGTCAGTTATATTGTTAATTATAGCGGTATCATCCATAAATTATAAAAGGCAATACGGCCACAAACTTCAGCAATAAACACACAAGCAAAAGCAGTAAGATAAATTATTGCATTATGTTTGGCGCGGTAAATGTTAAAAGCAACCAATAGTAGTGCCACTATGATTAAAATGCACTCAGCAATCATCCAACTTGCTTGCGCACAAGCCAGCTCCGGGCTTATGGTCGTCATTAAATTATAATAGGGAATTTTTAATAATATAATCAATACACTACCAATGAGAAAAGCTGCGTTGCCTAAACGATATAACCCAAGCATTGCGCTAGTAATTCCACCCAACGCCAGCATCGCTGTATACATTTGAATTGCAGTATAGTTGGTATCCCATGTTTTCACTGTTGGTAGCATGTAAGTTAAAACAATCGTCAACACAAAAACTAAACTCAGTAGGATTAAGATGATGGCTATCAGCTGGTTGATATAGGGAAAGCGATTAATCTTTAAACAAAGCGGTTTAATCAATTTCAGTTTTTGGCTATCCGGATTGAGAGAAAAGTAGTGGATTAATACTGAGGCGAATGTAACGCCAAATACCACACCAAAAGTGAAAATCTCATTACTCATCGGCGAACGTCCAATCCCATAGATCACATTTAACGCCCGCAAAGGATGCCCTAAATGGAATGAGGCAAGCAGCATACCAATAGCCATAAAAACCAGTGCTAACAGATTAATTTTTTGACGAATAATGGGATTAGCTTGTGAACAATTCATTAAGCAAGATAAGCTGCTTAACAGCACCATTCCGGCAGATAATTGCCCAAATACCGTAAAAAAAACCAATGGTAATTCATGCATATTATACCTCCTCCGGATTGAGCACTTTTCCTTGTGTATCGCCTGAGCTTTTAGCCAAAGCATGTGGTTTGATAACAATATTCGGTTTAGTCAACTCTGCATTAGGCAAAGGGGCAATATTACGTTCATCACCATGACGCTCACGTAATTTCCCTATCTCGTCAAAATCTAAAGCACGTTGCGGACAAGATTCGACGCACACAGGCTTTAAGCCTTCGGCTACACGCTCATAACAACCATCGCATTTTGACATAACCCGCTTTTGATGATCAAACTGTGGCGCACCATATGGACAACGCATTTCACAATAGCGGCAACCAATACACACATCTTGATTAACAACCACTAAGCCATCTTGTTGGCGTTTATGCATCGCACCAGTTGGACAACCTTGCACGCAAGTTGGTTGCTCACAATGATTACATGAGATTGACAAATAGTAAGTAAAAGTATCATTTTGCCAAATCCCGTCCACTTGTTGCCACGATCCACCACCATACTCATAAACTCGGCGAAAATGCACGCCCAGCGCATTATCTTTTTCGTCTTTACAGCTCAACTGACAGGTTTTACACCCGGTACATTTGGAAGAATCAATAAAGAATCCATATTGCATTTTAATCATCTCCCTTTTTAATTATGATGCCGCTGGCATAGTTGATAATGGTTTGATTTCAACCAAATTAGTATGCTGCGAATTTGACTTCGCTAACACTGACGGGCGCAATGAGGTTAAACGATTAATACAACCACCAATATCCACGCCAGCAGCATTAGTTTTTGCCCATAGCCCTTGAGGTATAGCGATCACGCCCGGTAATATACGAGGCGTGACTTTAGCCGGAATATAAAGCCGACCACGATCGTTAAATACTTCAACTAATTGCCCATGCTTAATTTGTCTTTGCTCAGCATCAATCGGGTTAATCCAAACGCTACTGGCTACAGCTTCTCGTAGTTGGGGAAGATTACTATAAGAGGAGTGACAATGCCCTTTAATATGAAATCCAATCATTTGCAGCGGATATTTATTGCGTTTTTGTTGATCCTCACTCCCTTCAATAGCAGGCAAATAAGCAGGAATTGGGTAGAGTTTATCGTCCGGCTCAATCTCCCATTCACTCGCTATTTTTGCCAGCGCTTCTGAATAAATTTCAATTTTGCCAGACGGGGTATTTAATGGCTGATTAATCGGATCATCCCGGAATGCTTTTAAGGCAATTTGTGCATCACTATCCGCTAACTTACGATCGACAATACCCTTACCGTCAGTGTCAGCAAAAGGCGGTAAATCAGGATTTTGCTTGCGCATTCTTTCATAGCTATACGCTATCCACTCATCTTGCGTTCGCCCTTCAGTAAATTTATCTTTAACGCCCATTTTTTCTGATAACTCAGTTAACACATCATAAGACGATCGATTTTCCCAAAGCGGCTTAATAGCCCGTTGCATACGAATAACATAATGGTAAGCACCGGATGCATAAGAATTATTAATTAAATCGTTACTTTCCACTGATGACACATCCGGCAATAACAGATCGGCATAGCGTGCTGATGCGGTCATATGAGTATCCCACACTAAGATAAATTCGCATTGAGATTCATCTTGTAAAATTTGGTGTGTTCGATTGAGATCGGCATGCTGATTACCAATTACATTACTGGCATAACTCCAGATAAACTTGATACCGACATCCAATTTATCTTTACCGAGTATATAAGCATTCTTCGCGGTCATGCTCTGCGGTGATTCGATCGCTTTAGTCCATAAAAAAAATGGAATACTGGTTTTAATCGGATTTAATAAATTCAGACCCGGAACCGGATAAGTCACGCTTCCGCCCCAAGTACCAATATTGGTGCCCGGTTTACCAAATTGACCAGTGATAATAGGCAATATCATAATCGCTCTTGTAGTATGTTCACCATTTTGCCAACGTTGTGCTCCCCAGCCTTGCGAAATCCATGCTGCTTTAGCGTTAACAATATCTAAGGCAAGTTTACGAATTTGTTTAGCGGGAATACCGGTTTTTTTTGCTGCCCACTCCGGCGTTTTCGGTGTTCTATCATCACCTAAACCTAAAATATAAGATTTATAATCACTAAAAGGGGGTGCGCTATCCGGCAATGAGTCAGCATTCCAACCCACACAATATTGATTAAGCATTGCCTCATCAATTTTATCTTCTTCCAGTAAAGCATAGCCAATTGCAGCAACTAACGCCGCATCGGTACCGGGAATAATCGGGATCCACTCGGCATTATAGCCAACCACACTTTCGCTACGCCTAGGATCGATAATAATCACTCTGGCTTTACTTTGTGCTAAAGCATGAAACAGTTCCGTTACTTGCCCACCGCCTGACATTCGCGTTTCTGCAACATTATGTCCAAACATAACAACCAAATCTGAATGTTTAATTTGATCAATGAGCGACTCTTTAGCATTGCCATAAATATAAGGCTTAATAGCAGTTATCTGTCCACTTGAGTAATCGCCATGATAATTTAGATAACCACCGATAGTACTTAAAAACCGTCTACAAGCACTGCGTCCGGCGATATTTGCGCCGGTGGTACCTGTTCCATATTGACAATAAATAGCTTCATTGCCATAACGATTAATGGTGTATTTAAGTTTATCTGCCAATAAAGTTATTGCTTCATCCCAGCTAATACGTTTAAATTTACCTTCACCACGCTTACCTATTCGCACCATAGGGTATTTTAAACGCTCCGGATCGTAAGTTCGCCAGCGTACCGCTCGTCCCCGCAAACATGGGCGAATTTGATGTTGACCGAAGATAGGGTCATTAATACCGTCTTCGGATGAGATTTTAGTAATAATATCGTTTTTAACATGGACTTTTAGTGGGCAGCGACTACCGCAATTCACTAAACAGGCGCTGTAGAAAATCTTTTCATCATTAGTGGGATTAGGTATCAATGCTTTATCGTGATTTGTTTCAGATGTTGCATAAGCAAAAGGTAATTGCAAATTATTTGCTACTGCTGCCACACCACCAATTGCTAGTGATTTTTGCAAAAAATCACGCCGAGTTATTTTGTTTTCTGACTTGCTCATCCTATTCCCTTATTTTTTATTTGGGATGTATTTATCATAATACTATAGTTAGGATTATAAAACAGAAAAAAGGCTAAAATCGAAATTAACTTAAAATAAATTAATAAAATAAGAATTATTATCAATTAAAAATTTAATTTGATTTTCATTATCAATTTAATTTCATGCATCTTAAAGAAAGATTGGTATAATATGCCCATTTATTCGAATAAATAGAAAACTTATGTCACAATCCACTTATAATGCTGTTGATATTGAAGTCCTAAAAGGACTCGATCCTGTCCGCCATCGACCAGGCATGTATACTGATACTGCTCGCCCAAATCATTTGGGACAAGAGGTTATTGATAATAGTGTAGATGAAGCTATAGCAGGACATGCCCGCCAAGTTAAAGTTACACTCTATGAAGATAATTCACTTGAGGTTATTGATGACGGGCGAGGTATGCCGGTTGATATTCATCCTGATGAAGGTGTACCAGCTATTGAACTTTTACTTTGCCGTTTACATGCTGGAGGTAAGTTTTCCAACAAAAATTATCAATTTTCAGGCGGTTTGCATGGTGTTGGTATCTCCGTTGTTAATGCATTATCAAAGCGTGTAGAAGTTACTGTAAATCGTGATGGGCAAGTTTATCAAATCGCTTTTGAAAATGGTGATAAAGTTGAGGATTTACATGTAATAGGTACATGTGGTCGTCGAAATACCGGTACAAAAGTACGTTTTTGGCCTGATGAAAAGTATTTTGATTCACCACGATTTTCTGTACCCCGCTTAACTCATTTACTTAAAGCAAAAGCGGTACTCTGCCCAGGGTTAGAAATCATTTTCAAAGATAAAATTAACAATACTGAACAACGCTGGTGTTATCAGGACGGTCTAAAAGATTATTTAATGGAATCTGTTAGTGGTTACACACTATTACCTGAAGAGCCATTTACTGGTAGTCATACCGGCGAAACAGAAGCAGTCGAATGGGCCTTACTCTGGTTACCAGAAGGTGGGGAACTTTTAACTGAAAGTTACGTTAACTTGATTCCAACTGTACAAGGTGGTACTCATGTTAATGGTTTACGTCAAGGTTTACTTGATGCTATGCGCGAATTTTGCGAGTTCCGTAATTTACTTCCTCGAGGCCTAAAGCTGACCGCCGATGATATTTGGGAACGCTGCGCATATGTGTTATCCGTAAAAATGCAGGAACCTCAATTTGCTGGTCAAACCAAAGAACGCCTTTCATCAAGACAAAGCGCTGCATTCGTTTCGGCAATTGTTAAAGATGCATTCAGTCTTTGGTTAAATCAAAATGTGCAAATTGCAGAATTATTGGCTGAAATGGTCATTTCAAGTGCGCAAAAACGCCTACGAGCATCTAAAAAAGTTATTCGTAAAAAGCTCACAAGTGGTCCTGCTTTACCTGGTAAATTGGCCGATTGTTCTTCACAGGATTTAAGTCGTACTGAACTATTTTTGGTAGAAGGTGATTCTGCAGGTGGTTCAGCCAAACAGGCACGAGATAGAGAATATCAAGCCATAATGCCATTAAAAGGTAAAATTTTAAATACTTGGGAAGTATCATCAGACGAGGTATTAGGCTCACAAGAAATCCACGATATCTCGGTTGCCATAGGTATTGACCCTGATAGTGATGATTTAAGTCAATTGCGCTACGGTAAAATCTGTATTTTAGCTGATGCAGACTCAGATGGATTACATATTGCCACTTTGCTTTGTGCGTTATTTGTTCGTCATTTTCGGGCGATGGTTGAACATGGGCATATCTTTGTTGCTATGCCTCCGCTTTATCGTATTGATTTGGGTAAAGAAGTGCATTATGCCCTTGATGAAGAAGAAAAAGAAGGGATTTTAGATCAGCTTAAACGTAAAAAGGGTAAACCGAATGTACAACGTTTTAAAGGTTTAGGCGAAATGAATCCATTACAACTCCGTGAAACAACGATGGATCCTAATACTCGTAGATTAGTTCAGTTATCACTAGATAATGCAGAGGAAACCATGGCATTAATGGATATGCTGCTGGCTAAGAAACGAGCAGAAGATCGCCGAGAATGGTTACAAGAAAAAGGTGACCAAGTTGAACTTGATGTCTAATATACAGAATAATTTAGAGGAACAATAATGAGTGAGATAACTCATGACGGAGTAGAAGTTCAGTCGCTACGTACTTTTACAGAGAGCGCATATTTAAACTACTCAATGTATGTCATTATGGATCGTGCGCTACCGTTTATTGGTGACGGTTTAAAACCTGTGCAACGCCGTATTGTTTATGCCATGTCAGAATTAGGGCTTAATGCTCAGGCTAAATTTAAAAAATCAGCTCGTACTGTAGGTGACGTGTTAGGTAAATACCATCCTCATGGTGATAGTGCCTGTTATGAAGCAATGGTGTTAATGGCACAACCATTCTCTTACCGTTACCCATTAGTAGATGGTCAAGGAAACTGGGGAGCTCCAGATGATCCTAAATCATTTGCGGCTATGCGTTATACCGAATCTCGTCTATCAAAATATGCAGAATTATTATTAGGCGAATTAGGGCAAGGCACTGTTGACTATACGCCAAACTTCGATGGTACCTTACAAGAACCTAAAATATTGCCAGCTAGATTACCCAATATTTTATTGAATGGTACAACCGGCATTGCTGTTGGTATGGCAACTGATATTCCACCACATAATATTCGTGAAGTAGCAAATGCTGCTATTATGTTAGCAGATAACCCAAAAGCAACACTTAGTGAAGTGATGGCTCACATACAAGGCCCTGACTTTCCAACAGAAGCCGAGATTATTACTGCGCCAGAAGATATTGCTAAAATTTATCAAACTGGACGAGGATCAATCCGCATGCGTGCAGTTTGGAAAAAAGAAGAGGGTGATATTGTTATTACTGATCTTCCTCATCAAGTTTCAGGGGCTAAAATCTTAGAGCAAATTGCTTCGCAAATGCGGGCGAAAAAATTACCATTAATTGAAGATTTACGCGATGAGTCAGACCATGAAAATCCAACCCGTTTAGTAATTGTCCCAAGATCTAATAGAGTGGATTTAGAGCAAGTTATGAATCATCTATTTGCTACCACGGATCTTGAAAAAAGCTATCGCGTCAATATGAATATGATTGGACTTGATAATCGTCCATCAGTTAAAGGATTAGTTGAAATATTAACTGAATGGTTAGAATATCGACGTTTGACGGTAACACGTCGATTAAATTATCGTTTAGATAAAATCCTAAAAAGATTACATATTTTAGATGGCTTATTAATTGCGTTTCTAAATATTGATGAAGTTATTGAAATAATTCGTCATGAAGATGAACCAAAAGAAGAATTAATTAAGCGATTTGCCTTAAGTGAAATACAAGCAGAAGCTATTTTAGAGTTAAAACTTCGTCATTTAGCTAAATTGGAAGAGATGCGTATTAAAGGCGAACAAGCTGATCTTGCTAAAGAACGGGATCAACTACAAGCTCTACTTGCTTCACCAAGAAAACTCAGTAATTTAATCAAAAAAGAATTGCAAGAAGACGCTGAAAAGTATGGCGATGAACGCCGTTCGCCAATCGTTGAGCGAAGTGAAGCTAAAGCGATCACTGAACAAGAATTAACACCTTCTGAACCCGTCACAATTGTATTATCTGAAATGGGATGGGTAAGAGCGGCTAAAGGTCATGACATTGACCCTGTCGGATTAAGTTATAAAGCAGGCGATAGCTTTAAAGCTGCTGCAAAAGGTAAAAGTAACCAGCCAGTTGTCTTTATCGATTCAACTGGGCGAAGTTATGCTATTGAGCCAAATACTTTACCATCAGCTCGAGGACAAGGCGAGCCAATTACCGGTAAATTAGCATTACCAGCAGGTGCAACTATTGAACATGTTTTAATGTCAAACGATGAAGAACAAAAATTCTTACTTGCTTCTAGTGCCGGATACGGTTTTATTTGTCAATTTAGCGATTTAATTGCGCGTAATCGTAACGGTAAAGCAGTAATTAATCTATCTAATAATTCAAATGTACTTGCACCGATTGAGATAGTATCAGAGGAAAGCTTGCTTTTATCAATTAGTCAAGCGGGTAGAATGCTTATCTTCCCGGTGAAAGATTTACCAGAGTTATCTAAAGGTAAAGGAAATAAAATTATCTCATTATCTGCCAGCGATGATAGCCTAGCTTATATGATGCTGATAACGCCTGAAACCTCACTGACGTTGTATGTTGGTAAACGCAAACTTACGCTTTCTTCTACTGATTTACAAAAATTTAGAGCAGAGCGTGCTCGTAAAGGAACATCACTACCGCGTGGATTACAAAAAATCGATCGAATTGAGGTAAACGAATAATATGTCTTTTATCTGGTCCATTATTCTCGGGTTAATACTGAGCTCAGTTTTCAAATCCGGATGGGGATTTATACTTGGTCTATTAATAGGTCCAATGTTGTATCAAGCATTTGGCAATAGATTAAATGAAAAAAGGACACAATCAAACCCAACTTTGTACTTAATTGTTGCTTTTGAAGTATTGGGGCATCTGAGTAAAGCTAAAGGTGTTGTTACCCAAGATGATATTAATCTTGCTCGGCAATTTATGGATCGGCTACAACTTGATGCAGCCGGTCGCCAATTAGCCCAAGAGTCATTTAATCGTGGTAAAGCAAGTGATTACCCACTTCGATCGCGTTTACGAGAACTCTACTTTCAATATCGTTTTAGAAGAAATGTTTTAAATATATTTTGTGAACAATTAATTCAAGCGGCTTTAGTTGATGGTAATTTAGATGAAAAAGAGTCACAAATTTTGTTTATTGTTGCTGAAGAATTCCATATTCCTCGCCAACAAATGGTTATATATATTCAGATGATGATGGGAAGCTTTCATTTCCGTCAAGAATATTATAATAATCAACAAAATAGTCAATATCAACAAAGCAATAATTATGGCAATTATCAAAACAGTTCTCACCAATCAGATTTGCAAAATGCTTATAGAATTTTAGGGATAGATTCATCTGCTGATATTCCTGAAATCAAAAAAGCTTATCGCAGGTTAATGAATGAACATCATCCAGATAAATTAGCATCAAAAGGCTTACCAAAAGAGATGTTAGAGGCAACCAAAAAGCGAGCACAAGAAATTCAAGCTGCTTACGATCTTATAAAAGCATCTCGTGGATTCAAATAGAGATTATTACTATGATGCATTGGCGCTCAATTATAAGAATTATCGGTTTATTAATATCATTATTGTCGATATTTATGTTAATACCGGCACTAGTCGCATTAATATACCGTGATGGTGCTGGCGCAATTTTTGTCCGTTCTTTCTTCGCTGCATTAATTTTAGGAGTATTGTTGTGGTTCCCTAATCGAAATCAGCGTCATGAGTTGAGTACTCGGGAAGGTTTTTTCATTGTTGTATTATTCTGGGTAGTTTTAGGTACTATTGGTGCATTTCCATTTCTTTTTGATAATCATATCAATCTTAATTTAACCACTGCTTTTTTTGAATCTTTTTCTGGGTTAACAACAACAGGCGCTACAACTATTGTTAATTTAGATCATTTACCTAAGGCCCTTTTATTTTATCGTCAATTGCTACAATGGCTTGGGGGAATGGGAATTATCGTACTTGCAGTTGCTATTTTACCATTATTAGGTGTTGGTGGAATGCAGCTCTATCGAGCTGAAATCCCAGGTCCTCAAAAAGATAGTAAAATGCGTCCCCGCATTGCTGAAACAGCAAAAACATTGTGGTCTATTTATATTTTGCTTACCACGTTATGCGCAATAAGTTTGTGGTTTGCTGGAATGAATATCTTCGATGCTATTTCGCATAGTTTTTCGACGATATCGATGGGAGGATTCTCAACTCATGACAGCAATTTAGCTTATTTTAATAGTCCAGCAATTAACTATATTGTTACTATTTTCCTAATTTTATCTGGTTGTAATTTTGCACTCCATTTTGCCGCATTAAATGGTATTTCACTTAAAGTTTATTGGCGCGATCAAGAGTTCAGAACGTTTATCTTTATCCTTCTTATTTTAATTGTTATTTGTGCGTTTGTTATCTATTTTTATCAACCACAACGAAATCTTGGTATTGATAAAATCGTGTTACAAGTCGTGTCGGTTTCTGCAACTGTCGGTTTTACCGTCGATGATATTAATACTTGGCCATCCTCATTACCAATCTTTTTATTATGTGCTTCATTTATTGGGGGCTGTGCTGGTTCTACTGGAGGAGGGTTAAAAGTTGTTCGCGTTCTACTATTATTTATGCAAGGTTCACGTGAATTAAAACGTCTTATACACCCGAATGCAATATATACCTTAAAATTGAATAATCGAGTTGTACCGGAACGAATTATTGAGGCAGTATGGGGATTCTTTTCTGCCTATGCATTAGTTTTTTTAATTAGTCTATTTATCATTATGGCGTCTGGAATTGATGCAACTGACTCATTTTATATTGTTGCCTCATCATTGAACAATTTGGGGGTTGGTCTTGGCAGTGTGAGTGATAATTTTGCGCATGTAAGTGATATGGTTAAATGGGTAATGGTTGTGGACATGTTATTTGGACGACTTGAAATATTTACCTTATTGGTTTTATTTACACCAACCTTCTGGCGAAGCTAATTTTCACTTAACAATTTAGTGTTAAACCTGGATTTTTTAGAAAAATGGCTAAAAATATAAATATTTTATTGATTATTTAGTCAATTGCAGACAGAATTACTAAGCAGCATGTGCTGTGTTCATTAGAGGTAATCACCTGACATATGGAATGGATCATGGATCCTACAATTTGGATTGGTTTATCCACTCTAGTTGTACTTGAAATCGTCCTTGGCATTGATAACATTGTTTTTATTGCCATTCTTGCCGAGAAACTTCCGCCACAAGAACGAGATAAAGCACGCATTACTGGTCTTGCTTTTGCATTAATTACACGAATATTGTTATTAATGTTTACTGGTTGGTTAGTTACACTCACTACCCCTCTATTTTCTATATCCGGAATCAGTTTCAATGCTAGGCAATTGATAATGTTGCTTGGTGGTATATTTTTGCTTTTCAAAGCCACAATGGAACTCAATGAACGCTTAGAAGGCGCTTCACATGAAGATGGTAAACCCAAAAAGACTTCACATTTTTGGACTGTTGTCGCTCAAATCGTTGTACTTGATGCCGTATTTTCACTCGACTCAGTAATTACTGCAGTGGGTATGGTTGAACATATTCCAGTAATGATTATTGCTGTTTGTATTGCTATTTGTATCATGATGGTAGCAAGTAAACCATTGGCCTATTTTGTTAACTCCCATCCAACGATTGTTATTTTATGTTTAAGTTTTTTACTTATGATTGGTTTTAGTTTGGTTGCCGAAGGTTTTGGGTTTATTATTCCAAAAGGCTACCTATATGCCGCTATTGGTTTCTCAATTATGATTGAGTTTTTTAATCAATTAGCTATATTCAATCGCCGAAAAGCATTAAACAAAAAACCATTACGTGAACGCACCGCTGAAGCGATTTTACATTTACTCAAAGGCGATGCAGAAGAAGATCCCGAAACTCACAATATTGATGTTGTTTCTGATAATAATAAGAAAACATCAGTATTTAATCATCAAGAATTAAACATGGTCGAGCGAGTGTTAGGATTGGCTCAACGTTCAGTTAGTAGCATCATGACCTCACGATTAAATGTTGATATGGTCAATATAAATGATGATCGTGAGGTGATATTAAAAGAGATATTTGATAATCCTCATTCACGTTTAGTCGTAACGGATAATGCTTCAATTGATGAACCATTAGGCATTATTCAAGTTAATGATCTATTGAAAGATGTTTTACAAGATAAACAGCATATTGATATTAACTCTTTAATAAAGCAGCCATTAATTTTCCCTGAAACGGTATCTTTACTTGTCGCACTGGAACAATTCAAAAAAGCGAAAACCCATTTTGCGTTTGTGGTTGATGAATTTGGTTCAATGCAAGGAGTTGTGTCTGTTACTGACATTATTGAAACCATTGCTGGTGATTTCCCAACTGAAGAAGAGGAAATTGATGCCAAACACGATATTCAATGTATTGATGATAACAGTTGGATTGCTAATGGTTACATCCCTGTAGAAGAATTAGTAAGGTATGTTCCTATACCAATAGATGATAAGCGAGAATACCATACTCTTGCTGGATTGTTGATGGAAAAAGCCCAACATTTACTTAATGTCGGTGAAACAATACAAATTGGCGATTATTTATTTGAAGTTGCCGAAATTGAAAGTCACCGTATTTTAAAAGTGAAAATCACTAAGAATAAATTAGATATATTAAAGAACTAGGTTAGTGATATTCTACCCATTGTTTAGCTCATCTCAGATGAGCTAAACAACTATTTTAGAGGTAAGTTATAAAAATTATCTATCAATTACTAAACGATATTCTTAATATGAATAACGCTTGACCAAAATAAATTACAGGCAATAATAGCGCTGTGTTTTTTCGTTTTTTGAGATATGAAGTGATAACTTTGTATCTTTTTTATTTTTACTGCAAAATAAATTAGGTAAAAATAAAGGTTATATCGATTACTATCAAACTAAATTGGGCTTTAACTTATGAATTCACTATTCGAAAAAATTTTTCAACTGAAAGAGAAGAAAACCACAATCAGTACAGAGGTTATAGCAGGCTGTACAACTTTTCTAACCATGGTTTATATTATCTTTGTTAACCCTTCTATCTTATCTGTAACTGGCATGGACAAATCAGCAGTTTTTGTTCTAACGTGCGTCGTAACAGCTTTTGCTACTATTTTAATGGGGCTGTTTGCCAATCTACCGATTGCTTTAGCTCCAGCTATGGGACTCAATGTTTTCTTTGCCTATGGAATATGTGGTGCTATGGGCTATTCTTGGCAAGTGGGTATGGGGGCAATATTTTGGGGCTCATTAATCTTTTTTGCATTATCATTATTTAAAGTTCGCCATTGGTTAATTGAACATATTCCGCAATGTTTGCGAGCAGGAATAAGTGCTGGTATTGGACTATTTATTGCTTTTATGGGATTTCAAAATATGGGAATTGTGGTCGCATCACCAGAAACATTACTAACCTTAGGCAATATCTTATCACTTAAAGTATTATTAGGTTCACTAGGATTTTTTATTATAATAATTCTAGCAACTCGTAATTTCCATGCGGCTGTACTAGTTTCAATTCTTGTTGTTACCTTACTTGCACTTTGGCTTGATCCTAATATTAGTTATCAAGGAATTGCATCAGTTCCACCAAGTGTTAGCAGTGTTGTTGGTCATGTCGATCTAGCTGGTTCACTTAATGTGGGTATTATGGGTGTTATTTTTTCAGTTATGATTGTAAGCCTATTTGATTCTTCCGGTACAATTTTAGCTTTAACCGACAAAGCAGGAATTTCTGACGAAAAAGGGCGTTTCCCTAAAATGCGTCAAGCTTTATTAATCGATAGTTTTAGTTCTTCACTTGGTGGTTTATTTGGAACTTCATCAGTACTAACTTATATTGAAAGTTCTGCTGGTATTTCAGTTGGTGGGCGTACAGGTTTAACTGCAGTTGTAGTTGGATTATTATTTTTATTAATGACCTTTTTATCGCCTTTAGCCCATTTAGTTCCACCTTATGCGACATCTGGTGCTTTAATATTTGTTGGAATCTTAATGGTTTCAAGTTTAATGAAAGTTAATTGGTCTGATTTAACTGATGCAACACCAGCATTTATTACCGCATTAATGATGCCTTTCGCTTTTGCTATTACCGAAGGTGTAGCACTTGGTTTTATCTCTTACGTTGTGTTAAAAACATTAACTGGTAAATTTAAAGAATTAAATCTTTGCGTCATTATTTTTGCCCTTCTATTTGCATTAAAATTTATCTTTATCGATCATCATTAATTTTGATCATCAAATTTCTATCGCTGAAAAGCGATAGAAATAATCCAAGAAATTGAGTTAAAATTCACCACTAATCAAGCAACAAATAACTTTCTAATTTTGTTGATCATCTCTCAATTGCCATCATCTAATAAAGTAAAATAAGCCTTACTGCTTATCTTATAATAACTATCAGCAATAAAATCGATCACCTGAGAATTCACTTTCAGTGATAAGGCCAAAAACTTATTTTAATTAAAAATCAATTGATTAAAAAAATATTTTAAATAATAAAATTTATACAAGTAGTTTATTAAATGGAGTTTGATCTACTTCACAAAAATAAAAAAACATAAAATGCTTACGAAATTTAATAATTGTTGTTAGCTAAATAATTCATGCATATTGAATGAGAAGTTTAGATTATTTTTATCTAAACCTAACTTGATAAGCAGGAATGAAATATGAGTACGCATTACAATTCATTATACGTTTTCAGAATCACTCTAGTTGCAACTTTAGGTGGTTTATTATTTGGTTATGATACAGCAGTTATTTCAGGAACAGTCGGGTCTATTTCAAAAGTCTTTGTTGAACCTCAACATCTAAGCGAAACTGCAGCCAACTCTTTACTAGGCTTTTGTGTGGCAAGTGCTTTAATTGGTTGTATCATCGGCGGTTTAATGGGAGGATATTTAAGTAACCGTTTTGGTCGTCGCAATTCATTATTAATTGCCGCATTTTTATTTTTTATCGCAGCAATTGGATCTGCTTGGCCTGAATTAGGATTTCGTTCAGTAGAATCTCAAGAAATTCCTTACTATTTAGCAGGATATGTTCCTGAATTTGTTTTTTATCGCATCGTTGGTGGTATCGGCGTTGGTTTAGCTTCTATGTTATCTCCGATGTACATTGCCGAAGTGGCCCCAGCTGAAATTAGAGGTAAACTCGTCTCCTTTAACCAATTTGCTATTATTTTTGGACAGCTTCTAGTCTATTGTGTCAATTATGCTATAGCAAGTTCAGGTGATCAAGATTGGTTAAATATTGTCGGTTGGCGATATATGTTCTTATCACTAGCTATTCCAGCCTTACTTTTCTTTGGCTTATTATTTACCGTCCCGGAAAGCCCTCGCTGGTTAACAGCACAAAATAAAATAAGTAAAGCTCAAAATATACTATCCCGTATATTGGGAAGTCAAAGAACTGAAGAAGCTCTTAATAGCATAATTAGTTCATTATCTTCTAATTCGACTAAAAAGAGTAGTCCACTTTTAAAATATGGAATTGGTGTTATTGTTATCGGAATTTTATTATCAGCATTCCAACAATTAATGGGCATTAATGTTGTACTTTACTATGCACCAGAAGTATTTAAAAACTTAGGAGCAAGCACCGATTCAGCATTATTACAAACTATTATTGTTGGTGTTATTAACCTTTCGTTTACCACTATTGCAATATTCACTGTTGATAAATTAGGGAGAAAACCATTACAGATCATCGGTGCTATAGGCATGGCGATTGGCATGATCACATTAGGAACAACTTTCTTTCTACAACTACCAGCAATTATTGCGCTTACTTCTATGCTGTTTTACATCGCTTCTTTTGCTATCTCATGGGGGCCTGTATGTTGGGTATTACTATCTGAAATATTCCCTAACTCCATTCGAAGTAAAGCACTTTCTATCGCTGTTGCAGCACAATGGATTACAAATTACTTGGTATCCTGGACCTTTCCTATTATGGATAAAAATACCTACCTTGTCTCACATTTTAACAATGGATTTGCCTATTGGTTATATGGAGTTATCAGTGTAGTGGCTGCAATTTTCATATGGAAATGGTTACCTGAAACGAAAGGAAAATCTTTAGAAGAACTTGAACAGTTCTGGAACAAATAATTACAACATTAATTTCATAACCAAATTTAGGAGAATATTATGAAACAATATTATGACAAAATAGAACGCATCAACTACGAAGGCACTCAAACTGACAACCCTTTTGCATTCAGGCACTATAATCCTAGCCAAATCATTTTGGGTAAAACCATGGCGGAACATCTACGCTTATCGATCTGTTATTGGCACACTTTTTGTTGGGCAGGAACAGATATGTTTGGGTCAAGCTCATTTCAATATCCTTGGCAAACAGGCTCAGATCCTTTAGCTAATGCAAAAGCGAAAGCTGATGTTGCCTTTGAGTTTTTCTATAAAATGAACGTGCCTTTTTATGCTTTTCATGATGTCGATGTAGCACCGGAAGGCAATTCAATCAAAGAATACATCAATAATTTAGCAGTAATGAGCGATATTTTGTTGGAAAAACAACAACAAACAGGCGTTAACTTACTTTGGGGCACAGCCAACTGCTTTACCAATCCTAAATATGCTGCAGGTGCCGCCACGAATCCAGATCCGCAAGTATTTGCCTGTGCTGCCACACAAGTTGTCCATGCAATGAATGCAACACATAAATTAGGTGGGCAAAATTATGTCCTTTGGGGCGGACGTGAAGGATACGAAACACTGTTAAATACTGATCTCAAAAAAGAGCGTGAGCAGCTTGGCAAGTTTATGCAATTGGTGGTTGAAAACAAATATAAAATCGGTTTTAAAGGCGCTTTACTTATTGAACCAAAACCGCAAGAGCCAACCAAACATCAATATGATTATGATGTCGCAACTATTTATGGCTTTTTAAAACAATTTGGCTTAGAAAAAGAAATTAAAGTTAATATCGAAGCTAACCATGCAACACTAGCCGGCCACTCATTCCAACATGAAGTTGCCTCAGCTATCGCACTTGATATCTTTGGCTCACTTGATGCAAACCGAGGCGATCCGCAACTAGGTTGGGATACCGATCAATTTCCAAATAGTGTAGAAGAAAATAGCCTTGTCATGTACGAAATTCTCAAAAGTGGTGGTTTTAAAACCGGTGGACTTAACTTTGATGCCAAAATTCGCCGTCAAAGTGTTGATAAATATGATGTATTTTACGGACATATTGGCGCAATCGATACCATGGCATTATCATTGAAGTGCGCAGCCAAACTAATTGAAGATAACGTTCTTGAGCAAAAAGTTACACAACGATATGCCGCTTGGGACGAAGAATTAGGTCAACAAATCCTTCACGGCAAAATGACGCTGCAAGATATTGCCCAGTATAGTTTAGCCAATAATCTGCAACCAAAACCTTGCAGTGGTGAGCAAGAGAAGTTAGAAAATCGAGTTAATCAGTTAATTTTTGGCTAAGTTAATTGTTCGAAGCAAACTAATCAGGGTATAGTTTACCCTGATAGTAAGCTGTGAAATGGAGAAGAGTATGTATATTGGTATTGATTTAGGCACTTCGGGTGTCAAAGTGATTTTAATGGATGAAAAACAACATATTATCACAACATTAACCAAACCACTCACCGTGTCCCGCCCACATCCATTATGGTCAGAGCAAGATCCGGAGCAATGGTGGCAAGCAACCGATACAGCAATGCGTGAGCTTAGTGAGCAACATAATTTACAATCGGTAAAAGCCATAGGTTTAAGTGGCCAAATGCATGGTGCGGTATTACTCAATCAACAATCACAAGTATTAAGACCAGCAATACTTTGGAATGACGGGCGCTGTGATGTTCAATGCCGCCAACTAGAACAACAGGTACCCACTTCCCGTCAAATTACTGGCAATCTAATGATGGCTGGTTTTACCGCTCCTAAAATTAAATGGGTACAACAGCATGAACCGGAAATCTTTGCTCAGATCGATAAAGTATTGCTCCCCAAAGATTATTTGCGTTTTAAAATAACCAATCAATTTGCTTCAGATATGTCCGATTCAGCCGGGACAATGTGGCTTGATGTAAGAAAGCGTGATTGGAATGATGAACTACTAAAAGCCTGTGGCTTAACACGACACCATATGCCAACGCTATTTGAAGGCAATCAGATCACCGGTTATGTGACCGATGAAATCGCTAAACGTTGGGGCATTAATCAGATTGCGGTGATTGCTGGCGGTGGTGATAATGCAGCCGGCGCGGTTGGGGTGGGTTTACATCAATCGGGACAAGCGATGCTCTCACTGGGTACCTCCGGCGTCTATTTTGCCGTGACCGATCAGTTTATTAGCAACCCCGAGCAAGCCATTCACAGTTTTTGCCATGCCTTACCAAACCGCTGGCACCTAATGTCGGTAATGTTGAGCTGTGCTTCTTGCCTCGATTGGGCGTGTCAGTTACTGGACATTGAAGATGTCCCAACCTTACTAACTCTAATTGAGGCGCAACCGATCGATGACAAACCTTCGGTCTATTTTTTACCTTATTTATCCGGCGAAAGAACACCTCACAATAATCCCGAAGCTAAAGGTGTATTTTTTGGCTTAACTTATCAACACAACAAAGTCGATCTGGCAAAAGCGGTATTACTGGGCGTTAGCTATGCCCTTGCCGACGGCATCGATGCTGTTCATCAAACTGGCGTCACACCCGATAAAATTTTGGTAATTGGTGGCGGAGCCCGCAGCCGTTATTGGCGACAATTGCTGAGTGATGTTTCTGGTTATTGCATTGAATATTGTGAAGGTAGCGAAGTGGGTCCAGCATTAGGGGCAGCAAAACTTGCGCAAATCGCTTGTCATCCCAATACGGCGATAAGCGAACTACTTGCGCCATTGCCAATTGTTCAAACGCATCAGCCCGATAGCAATCTCTACCAATATTATCAGCAACAGCGCACTATTTTTAGAGATATTTATCAGCAACTTAAACCATTGATGTCATAATTATGACTTGCAGAATACCCTGTTAGGGTATTCTGCACCTGTTATCCTGCCTTTTTTAGCTTCTTAAAGATATTGAATAATTTATCACTATTTATCTTTACCAAACTAAAAATAACGCTTATTAACCAATATATTACTTGCTAAGTTAACCCTATCTTTTTCTAATTATGTTAATTGAATAGGTAAATTTTATTACTCAGAGTGTGACACATATCTCATTAATAAGATTTCATAAATTTGAAACCAAATTTGATAATAAAATTATCGGCATAGATAAATTATATTGGGCAAAACAACCTTAAAACTTATTTTTTTGATAAGTATTTTTATCAATAATCTAACATTAAGAGAAAATAAAAATGCCTAAAATAAAAAAGGTTAGGTCCATACATTGCCGCATCAAGTCTCTTTTTACCAGCGTTAATTCAACAAATTGATGAAGTAAATAAGATCCACTTATTAGCGCTATTTTCTGCGTGTGGTATGGTGGTTGCGGCAATATCGAATATGCTTGCAGGTTATTTATCAGATCGAACACGTTCAAAATTCGGTAATCGCTCACCTTGGATTGTAGTGGGGGCTATCGCCTTTATGTTATCCATGATATTAGCCTCAACAGCTAACAGTATCCCTTTTTTGTTGTGTTGCTGGTTACTCGGTCAAGTTGCTTTAAACTTTATTGTTGCCCCTATGGTAGCTTGGATAGACTTTGCCGCTGAAGATAGAAAAGGCTCGGCCTCTAGCGCTTATGGTGGTTTAGGTATGGCATTAGGTAACAACGGTTTTACGATACTTGCTGCGATGTTTTTAGGCAGCTTTCGATTTGGCTTTATCGTTTTTGGTATCATTACATTCATTGGCGTATTCCTAGCGGTATTGATTGTAAAAGAGCCGTCAAACCTTAACCAAACGAAGGAAAAAAAATTACTCAAAAGCGATAAAACATTTAAAAACGCATTGACTATATTTCCCAAATGGTCAATCGGTCGAGACTACTATTTGGCGTTAATTGGTAAGCTTTTTCAAGGCATCAGTAACTTTACTATTACCGGTTACCTACTTTTTATTTTGACCGATTTTATGCAGAGCAATTCTTCCGATACACAAAATGCTATCCAACTCATTAATTTAATTATGTTAATTTTCGGCATTTTAATGGGATTTATTGCCGGTCCGATCTGCGATAAATTAAAAGTGCTTAAACTACCAGTTGGTTTATCTACGCTCTTTTTAGGCATTGGTGCATTGGGTTTATCGCTATGTCCAAATCAAACAGGCGTATTAATTTATGCATTTTTTGCGGGAATCGGCATGGGAATATGGAATTCACTCGACAATTTACTAAATTTGCAAGTCATACCTGATCGGCAGCAAGTAGCCTTTTTTTTAGGGATCTATAATCTTGGTAATACAATTACCCAAGCGCTCGCACCAATTATTGCCGCTTGTGTGATAACGTTATTTGGCTTTTCCGCTATTTTTATAGTCTCTTTTGTGTTTGCTATTGTTGGCGGTACTGCCATATTTTTAATTCGTTCAGTTGACAAATAAACCCATCAAAAAGGAAAAAGCAACAGCAATATTTGAGCTTTTTCCTTATTATTACGGTTACTATTGATATTAAAGCGTCGCCGAATTTAGTGTGGTAAATTGGCACCTAAAATCTTTAGGGGTCATGCCATAACGCTTCTTAAACAGGAAATAGAAATACTGAACTGACGGATAACCACATTGCTGAGAAATGGTTTGAATGGGTAATGATGACTCAAGCAGAAGATATTTAGCCTGATTAAATTTTTCTTCATGAATTACCGCATGAATGGTTTTACCTAATGATGATTTAAATCGAATTTCCAAATTAGAGCGTGATATCTGCATCTGAGAGATCACTTGCTCAACCTTAATTCCTTTACAGGCGTGATCACGAATATAGTGAATGGCTTGGATGACATAGGGATCGTGAATAGAGCGATAGTCTGTTGAACGTCTAGCAATAACTTTTTTAGGTGCTATAAGTAAAGGACATACCGGCACATTACCTTTAATAAAGTGTTTTTGGAGTAAGTTTGCCGCATTAAATCCCATCTCTTCAGTGCCTTGCTTAACGGTTGATAACGATACCATTGACAAATCATTGATGACTTCCTCATTATCAATACCAATTAGGCATAACTCTTCCGGTATTTTTATGCCTGCTCTATCACACGCTTGTAAAATATGGTGTGCCCTAGCATCATTAACCGCAATAATGCCAGTATTCATTGGCAAAGATAGCAACCATTTAGAAAGTTTATCTAAGCCTTCTTGCCAATTATCAAGCGAGGTAGACAAACCTTGATAAATAAACCCTTCATATCCTTTCTGCGCCAAGATTTGCTTAAAAATTTCTTCTCGCACACCTGCCCATCGGCAATATCGGTTTGACGGTAAACCATAAAAAGCAAATTGACTAATTCCCTTAGCACACAAATGATTAAATGCACTTTCAATAATGGAAAAATTATCAGCAGCAACATAAGGCACATTTGGATAGCTCGACTTACCATGATACGAGCTACCCACACCAATAATTGGTATTTGAACATGTTTAAGCAAATCGGCAATATCAGGATCATCAAAATTAGCAATAATTCCATCGCAGTCAAAACGAAAAGAGTTGGTCGTGTCATAACGCAGCGTTTCAGAGATATAAATATTCCAGTGAATATTATGTGACTTCAAAAAATCACCAATACCTTTTAAAATTTGACGATCGTAAATATTATTAGCATTAAATAGTAATACAACTTTGTAAGGTTCATTGTTTATATTCATCATTGTTACGCACGACATTTATTCAATACTCAGTATCATATTACCGTTTTTTTAGACAAAAATTTAGCTTAAATTTATACAGTTTGTCTTTTACTATCTTAATGGCCATATACCTATGCCACACTGCCATTAAATATTTACGTTACATTAAATAGTTATTGTGATAAGAAATAATGCATAAAATCTCACCAACAACTTACGAATGAAAAAGATAAACTTTGTTTAACTATCTGATGCTTAACAATCTAAAATAGTTTAATTAAATAACATAATAAACTTGTGGTAATACTTGACATTATGCCTGTTGAGGTCTAGAATCTTGCGACCCAAAACTTATATACATAGGCTTTGGGCTACAGTTATTAATTACGTATCTAAAAAGCAATTTTTAAATTTATTTTAATTAATCAGGAGCTTATTAATGGCAACAATTAATCAGCTGGTACGCAAACCAAGAGCGCTAAAGGAAGCGAAAAGTAACGTTCCTGCCCTTGAAGCATGCCCGCAAAAACGTGGTGTTTGTACACGTGTTTACACCACTACACCTAAAAAACCAAACTCAGCATTACGTAAAGTATGCCGTGTACGTTTAACCAACGGTTTTGAAGTGACTTCTTATATCGGTGGTGAAGGTCATAACTTGCAAGAACATAGCGTGATTTTAATCCGCGGTGGTCGTGTTAAAGATTTACCTGGTGTTCGTTATCACACTGTTCGTGGTGCATTAGACTGCGCAGGTGTTAAGGATCGCAAACAAAGCCGTTCTAAATACGGTGTAAAACGACCTAAAGCTTAATGGAACTCCGTTAAGTAAGGCCAAACTATAATAATTCCATTTAACTCATTTGAGTTTTGGGTAAACCTGAAAATTTATAACATATAAACGGAGTATTCCAATGCCACGTCGTCATGTTGTCGGTCAAAGAAAAATTTTACCTGATCCGAAATTCGGTTCAGATTTGCTGGCGAAATTTGTAAATATTTTAATGATAGATGGTAAAAAATCTATCGCAGAATCAATCGTATATTCAGCTCTTGATAAATTAGCTGAGCGTAGTGGAAAAGACCACTTAGCAGCTTTTGAAGTTGCATTAGATAACGTAAGACCAACTGTAGAAGTTAAGTCTCGTCGCGTTGGTGGTTCTACATACCAAGTTCCTGTTGAAGTGCGTCCAGTTCGTCGTAATGCACTTGCAATGCGTTGGATTGTAGATGCTGCACGTAAACGTGGCGATAAATCAATGGCGTTACGCCTAGCGAATGAACTTATGGATGCTTTTGAAAACAAAGGCACTGCTGTGAAAAAACGCGAAGATGTTCATCGTATGGCTGAAGCTAATAGAGCGTTTGCACACTATCGTTGGTAATCTTTCCACTGATATTAAGTGGCTTGAAATTAGACTGGCAGCACATATCTACTGTCAGTCAACCTAAATGATATTTTATTAAGCAAACGATTCTAAATAGAGGATTAATATGGCTCGTACAACCCCTATAGCACGCTACCGTAATATCGGTATCAGTGCACATATTGACGCAGGTAAAACAACAACTACCGAACGTATTTTGTTTTATACTGGTGTAAGTCACAAAATTGGTGAGGTTCATGATGGCGCAGCTACCATGGACTGGATGGAACAAGAACAAGAACGTGGTATTACTATCACTTCAGCAGCGACAACTGCATTCTGGTCAGGTATGGGACAACAATTTGAACCACACCGTATCAATATCATCGACACCCCGGGACACGTTGACTTCACAATCGAAGTTGAACGTTCTATGCGTGTTCTTGATGGTGCAGTAATGGTTTACTGTGCGGTTGGTGGTGTTCAACCTCAATCAGAAACAGTATGGCGCCAAGCTAACAAATATAAAGTTCCTCGTATCGCATTTGTAAACAAAATGGACCGTATGGGTGCTAACTTCTTACGTGTGGTTGAACAAATCAAAACACGTTTAGCGGCAGTGCCTGTTCCATTAGTATTACCAATCGGTGCTGAAGAAGGCTTTACTGGTGTTGTTGATTTACTTAAACGTAAAGCAATTAACTGGAATGATGCAGACCAAGGTACAACCTTTACTTATGAAGATGTGCCAGCTGACATGGTTGAGCAAGTTGAAGAATGGCGTGCAAACTTAATCGAAGCTGCAGCAGAAGCTAACGAAGAGTTAATGGAAAAATACCTAGGTGGTGATGAGTTAACTGAAGAAGAAGTTAAAAAAGCACTACGTGAACGCGTACTTGCTAACGAAATCATCTTGGTAACATGTGGTAGTGCATTTAAAAATAAAGGCGTTCAGTTCATGCTTGACGCAGTTATTGAGTATCTACCTGCTCCAACTGATGTCCCTGCGATTAAAGGTGAATTACAAAATGGTGAACCAGCAGAACGTCATTCAAGTGATGATGAACCATTTGCTGCACTTGCATTTAAAATTGCAACTGACCCATTTGTTGGTAACTTAACCTTCTTCCGCGTTTACTCTGGTGTAGTTAACTCTGGTGACTCAGTGCTTAACTCAGTTAAAGATCGTAAAGAACGCTTTGGTCGTATCGTACAGATGCATGCGAACAAACGTGAAGAAATCAAAGAAGTTCGTGCGGGTGACATTGCAGCAGCAATCGGTCTTAAAGATGTCACAACTGGTGATACGCTTTGTGCTGAAAATTCACCAATTATTCTTGAAAGAATGGAATTCCCTGAGCCAGTTATCTCGGTTGCAGTAGAACCTAAAACTAAAGCTGACCAAGAAAAAATGGGTATTGCTTTAGGTCGTTTGGCAAAAGAAGATCCATCATTCCGTGTATGGACTGATGAAGAATCAAACCAAACTATCATTGCTGGTATGGGTGAATTACATCTTGAAATCATCGTAGACCGTATGAAACGTGAATTTAACGTTGAAGCGAATGTCGGTAAACCTCAAGTTGCTTACCGTGAAACAATTCGTACAACAGTTAAAGATATCGAAGGTAAACATGCAAAACAATCTGGTGGTCGTGGTCAATACGGTCATGTTGTTATCGACTTGTATCCATTAGAAGCGGGTGGTGCTGGTTACGAATTTGTTAACGAAATCAAAGGTGGGGTAATTCCTGGTGAATTTATTCCTGCTGTTGATAAAGGTATCCAAGAGCAATTGAAATCAGGTCCTTTAGCTGGCTATCCGGTAGTGGATCTTGGTGTGCGTTTACATTTTGGTTCTTACCATGATGTCGACTCATCCGAAATTGCCTTTAAACTTGCCGCATCAATGGCATTTAAAGAAGGCTTCATGAAAGCTAAACCTGTGCTTTTAGAACCAATTATGAAAGTAGAAGTTGAAACCCCTGAAGATTATATGGGTGACGTTATCGGTGACTTAAACCGTCGTCGTGGTATGATCGAAGGTATGGAAGATACTGCAACTGGTAAAACAGTTAAAGCACAAGTTCCACTTTCTGAAATGTTTGGTTATGCGACAGACCTTCGTTCACAAACACAAGGTCGTGCTTCTTACTCTATGGAGTTCTTGAAGTATAACGAAGCACCTTCAAACATCGTAACAGCAATTATTGAAGCTCGTAAAGCGAAATAATTATTTATATAAATAAAGTAACACTTCCCTACAAAATTAGGGAAGTGATTTAATAAAGGAACATTAAGATGTCTAAAGAAAAATTTGAACGTACAAAACCCCACGTTAACGTTGGTACAATCGGCCACGTTGACCATGGTAAAACAACTTTAA
>NZ_JAFNNJ010000010.1:0-53227 GCF_026536825.1 Gilliamella sp. B3367 | reverse complement strand
ATGATAAAGTATGGTGCAAATAAACGTAAAGATGAGCTTATAGAATCAGGTAAATCATTAATAGAATATATTGACAGCCATTCATTGGGTGAGGTTGCAGGAAATCTTTGGGATGGTATAGTAGACACCACAGAAGGTATTATAAAAAAACCAGTTGATTGGTATTCTCAGGATATACCCGCACAATCCTTGGAAAAATCATTACATAATATAGTAACGATGACGCCAGAAGATGTCGGTGGTAGTTTAGTTGACTCCAGCATAACATGGGGTACCGCTTATATTGGCGGTAAACTTATGCAATGGACGGGAGAAAAATGGATCCCTCTAAATAAGAATGAAGTAAAAGCTGGAAAGGGGGCGAGTGGACATTCAGCATTGACTCATTTTCCTGAAAATCCAAATGATTTAAGTAAAATATTAGGGGTAGAGCCTAAAGTTACAACTACACAACATGGAACCACTCGAATGGTTTGGGAACCAAATAGTAATACAAGAATTCGTTATGAAAGCCATCCTGGTGATAGTGGAACTTTCAATCCTCGCCATCATGGAGAGTATTATCATATAGAAATTAAGCCTGATAATTTAACTTGGAATCAAGCTAAGAGACAAAATGCGATTCAGAAAGTTAAACCTGAGGATTATCAAGTGGGCTATGGTACAGGTTTTCTTCCATGCGAAAAACATCCAGGACAATAAAATATGTTATTAAATGAACTAAATATATCAGATGGAAAGATAATAAATTTTAATTCAAGTTTACTTGAACTTAAGATCTTATTACAAGATTGGCAAGAACAAAGATGGTTGATCACTTTTAAAGATGTTCTATCAATTCAATCTATGAGTGTTGAATGTGAAGAACTTTCTCATGCGGAGATTCTTAAAGAAAATAATTTTAAAACATATACTTTAGAATATTTTTCTGATGAAAATTCAATTAATTATTTTTGTTATAATTTTTATGGTGCATGGTCTGATAGAGCATTATTAACTATAATTGCCACGAACAATTACAGTATAAGTAAATTAGATGACATTTAAATAAAATTAATTCTCATTTTAAGATAGGAGCTGATTTTTTAGTATAGTATAAAAATCTCTTTCTCCAACTTATGCTGTTCAATCTTAATAATAACAAGGCTGCCTGTATAAAACTTTATCTGCTCCAGCCACCTGTCTTCAATGGTAAGTTGCAGTTTGGAGTTGGGCTTTGTGCCTTGTGGCAGGTCGGTATAAAACCGCTAATTGAGTTGTGGAGCTGATGTTTTGCCTGTGGTTGATTTTAGCGTAGAATATATCTTAGCCATAGTTAACTTCTAATTAATTAGTTGTAGATATCAGACTGCAATTTCTTTAATCAATGACTATTTTTACTTTTCTTTTTTATCTAACCAGTTTTAACCAAACAACGTCTTAACCACCTAAAACTTCAACTTAAGTTATCCCAAATTAGAACACAATCTTGATAACTGTAATATAGAAATCAAGACTAGTGACATAATTTTAAACAGTATAGACTCCTCAATAATTTTTACAAAAAATAATGATGAAAATCACCAAATCAGTGCCCTCGCCCCTACCGCTGTTGCTGGAGGTAAAAATGCCGTTGAGAATAATTATTTAAGTGTCAAGGAAGCCTGGAGAAAAAAAGATTTATTATTAAAACTAAAAAATGAAAGTTTAACAGAACAAGAATTACTAGAATTAAAATCTCTTTATGAAATAGATAAAGCAAGAGATGAGGAGATTACACAAGCTTGCGCTGATTTAACAAACTATAACTGTTCTTATTTGCTTAACGAAGCAAGAAAAGAGCAAATAGAGTATGAGAAATGGCGAGGAGGTTCAGATAGATTTTATAGATATCTCCATTATTTACCAGATGATTATGAAAATATTAGTTCCGTTTTTGTAGGGAGAGAGCCTGAAGTCATTCAGTATGAACGTGCAATTAAAAATTTATTAAATCAGAATCCTAATATGTCTCGAGAAGATGCAGAATTAATTTTGTATGAAAAGGCTAAACGTGTTTATGATTCAATTAATAATCCTTTAGCTAAAACACAAGAAATAATAAATGGTCTTGCAGGGGCATATTGGGGAGTTTCTATTACAAATTCATCACAAAGGATAATCGAATTATATGAGTTAAAGAATATAAAGAATGTATCTGAAAATATTCCTAATATCAAAGGAACACAAGTAGGATTAAGAAACCCGGAACAAATAGATTCAATGAAATATGATATGATTAACGGAAAATATGATTTTAAAAAACCTGAAAATATCATAGCCGGATATGTTGATGCTAAAGAAAACTATTATATTACAGAAGGCCATCATAGAATGGCAGCTGCAATGGAAATTTATAAAAAAACTGGAGATGCCTCTTATATCAATAAATTATTATCAAATGGGAAATGGACAGAAACACAAAAACCTCCGATCGATTTATTTTATAAAATAGGGCATGAATAATGGATAAAACAACGGTAGCGGTATTTTTTTCTATTTATGGTGATAGTTTTGATTTAAATTATGTTACAAAAGTATTAGAGATAAATCCAACAGAAACAACTATTAAAGGTAATATTCCTGAAAACAAAACTCGTGCCAGTGTTGAAACAAGTTGGTCTATAGGTATTGAAGAAACAATATCATATGATATCAATGAACAACTAAGTACGCTGATCCATTTACTTAATAATAAAAAATCTGAGTTATTGATAATAAGAAAGAATTTCAATGTAAAAATTTCTTTTTTAATTCTAGTAAAGGTAAGAAATAATGAAACACCAGCAATGTATTTTGATGAAAATACATTGGAATTTATTAATTATATTAAAGCTACGATCGATATAGATCTTTATATTAGCTAAAATTAATAATCCCAGCCTAAAAACTGGGATTTTTATATCTGCAATCTATTTCGCAAGTTCAATAATCAACTTGCCCTGTTCAATCTTAATGATAACAAGGCAGCCTACATAAAAGTCTATCTGTTTAAGCCACCGACCTTTAATAGTAAGTTAAGGTCTGGGATTGGGTTTTATGCCTTGTGATACGTCAGTATAAAATTGCTCATTGGATTGAGATGCCGGTGCTTTGTCTGTGGTTGATTTTAGCGTAGAATATCTCTTAGCCATAGTTAACTTCTAATTAATTAGTTGTAGATAGCAGACTACAATTTCTTTAATCAACCAATTTCTTAACCACCTCAAACATCAATTTAAGTTATCCCAAAGTAGACCACAGCGTTGGTAGCTATAGCACAGAAATCAAGACTAATGACATAGCCTTATTACCAATGAATAACAACAATGAAGACTGTTAAATCTCAATAACTCATATAATATTAAACAGTATAGACTCCTCAATAATTTTTACAAAAGATAACGAAAAATATCAAAATGAAAAGCAACAAAAAGGATTTGATGAGTTAAAAGACATTTATAATAAAGATACAAAATGGTGGGAATCGTTACACTACTCGAATTTATGAAAGCCAAAATTTGTCAGATAAACTAATATATAATTATGCAGAGGAATTAGCTGGACAACCTTTGACGAAGATTAAAGATGGTATTTATACCGCACGTCTTCAAGATGGAACTCATATTACATTAAAACATGTACCGAATTCAAATACGGGCGTTTGTTGGACTATTGATATTAAAAATAACCCAACTTTGATAAATTTACATAGGGGATTAAGAACTGGGGCTGAAATTAAATTTAAATAGGAAAAAGTATGATAAACGAGAATGATTTTAGAACGGTTGTTGATTGATCAGAACTAAGAGCATTTAATGGGTTATGGAATTGTATTTCTCCAGAATTGGTTTTATCTTCAGAGTTTACTGGAAACGAGATTCCATTCCAAAAAAGAAAAGCGTTATTTTTTTATTTTGTTTATAGATTACTAAAAGAAGGTCGTCTTAATTTAGCAAAAAATGGACATCTTCTATCGGGTTCAATAGACGATCAAATAAAATTATTTTATGACGCTTTTCCAAAAACGGCGGATGGAATGTTTGATAAACAAAAATTAATGGATGATTATTGGTTTTTTGATGATTCTTGTCCGGCAGAAGCCGTCTGGGTTTTGGATGATGGTTCTTTAGAATGGACTTAGGTAGTGAGTTCACAATAAATTACCTTTTTATTAGGTAATCTACTTGTCAAGTTGGACAATTAATTTGCCGTTTTAACGGTGATAGTTATCGCTTGTCCGGTTTTAAATCCCATCGCCTCCAGCCAATTATCTTTTAAGTGTGAGGGTGTAGTTGGTGCGAGCCTGTGTGGATTCGAGTTTGTGGCGTACGTTGATGTAGCCAAAGGTGCAATGACGTTGCGAAGCTTCTCGCAGAGTTTTACTATAGAATGTGGGTTAATCATGATAACTATCTCTTAAGGAAATCATTATGATTATTGATTTTAAAATTAGAAAAACGAAAAATATTAGATGTGATAATGATGTTTTAAATTTTGATTATGTAAAAAAATTATCTAAAGATTTTCCAGCTATGAGTTTAGAAAAAAAATATCAAGATCGCGAACATGGTTATACTGATATTTTGTTAAAATTAATTGATGCATGTCATTTAGATATGAAAAATTATTATCTTGGATATTATAGTGAATTTGTACCATTACAGGACAATAGCAAAATATTAAAATATAAAGGTTATTGGTTTGTCAAAGATTCACAAAATGAAAAATACGCAAATTTATGGGGGAAACGTTATTCATTTTTGACTCATAAAAAAGAGTTCTTATTAGAAAAACAGGACAAATTGAAAATGAGTGGCATTGTTTTTTTAAATCTAAAAAATACTAATGAAATAGAAGAACTAATAAAAAGTGTTTCATATAATGTTGACAGAGGTTTCTTTTTTATAATACAAAAAAATTTTTTAGACGAATTTGAAGAAATTATTAAAAAATATGATTACTCTGATTACATCGACTTTGTTGTAAACAAACATGGATGTGTATTTATATTATTAGGAGATGAAGATAATAAATCTTCGGAAATAGTGGTTATTTCAAATGAAATAATAATCAATCGAATAATTCATAATATTGAAAATTTTTAAAAGCAATTTAGCCTAAAATAAATTTCAATAACTAATTTAATTTTAATAAGTTATTTTATCACAACTTTGACATTTTACATAAAGCGCTATTTCTTTGTTCAAGTTTACAATAGAATTTCTACTACTAACTTACCCTCCTTGATTTTAATGATAACAGATCAACCAACATAAAATTTGAGTTGCTTTAACCACCTATCTTTAATAATCACTTGTGCTCAGGTTTTGTGTCTTGTGGTACGTCGGTATAAAATTACTCTCTGGGTTGCGGTGTTGGTGCTGCGTCTGAGGTTAATTTTAGCTTAGAATAGGTCCTAACCATAGTTAACTTCTAATTAATTAGTTGTAGATATATAAAGACCACTAAATCTCAATAACTCACATAATGTTAAACAGCATAGACTCCTCAATATTTTTTACATAATAATGATGAAAAACAACAAATCAGTGCCCTCGCCCCTATTGCTCTTGCTGTCGGTAATGACGATACCTATGACATCAATTCCGCCGTCGCCGGTGGTAAAAATTCGCTTGAGAATAATTATTTAGGTTTAGCCTTTAGTAAGGCTGCAGAAGCACAATGTGATAAAGAAAATTTGGAGTGTCAATCTAAAGCTTTTAATGAAATGATTAAAGGTTATAATGAAATTATTGATAGGGGAGCAAAAGTTCAGGCAGCTGTTGTTGGTGGTGGTTTAACAGTCGGATGGTTAGTGCCTGAAGGAGCAGTTATTAGTGGCTTAATAAATGGAACTTTCGATGCATGGTCACAATATATAAAAATCCTAGATGGAAGTATTAATTGGAATAGGGTCACAATTCAAACTGGAACGGGTCTTTTGGGAACTATTGCTTGAAATTCAGTCGGTGGAGTCGCCTCAAACGCTGTAGAAGGTGAAGATCCATTAGATGGTGCCTAAGTTCTGCAATAACGACTGTTCCAGGTTATTTTTGTGAAAAATTTGTTCAAAGTTCATTAGGTAAATACTTTAATCCTGTATCCAAACAATATGAATGGATCCCAATAGGAAAATTGACGATTACTAAACCGGTTTCTAAGAGTTTGCCTCCAGCTTGGGGTGGAAGTCTCACTGATTCAATACTAAATAAATCTGCAAGTGATTTCTTTGATAATATGCGGAAGAAAAATAAAAATGAAAGCAAATAGAAAATATATGGCATTATTATTTTTAGTAATAGCAACACCTTTAATATTATTTTGTACTATTATTATATATGCTTTAATAGTATATATATTTTTTTATATTAAAAATGGTAATGTTATATTTGATATAAATGATTTATATTCAGGATTTAAGTTAATCCCCTTAGGTATCCCGGCTGGGATTGTCATCTGGTTTGCTGAATGTCGACGATACGGAATAAAGATCTTTGGCAAGTAAAGTTATATCTTTTTGTTTTACTCGATTCTGAGATCTCTATAGCAAAACTAAGGAAATTATTTATTAGTTATGCTATCTACTTCGCAAGTTTGCGAATTAACTTACCCTTTTTAGCGATAATGGTGACGAGTTGTCTAGAGGTGAATCCGAGTTCATTTAGCCTGTTGCCTTTAATCGTAAGCTAAAGTGAGGGTGTACCTTTACCAACGTTACGGCGATAGCAAATGGCGTAATAGTGTGGTTCATCTTTAATAGATCTGTTTTGGGCTTTGAATTTACTTGTATTTGTGACTAATATGGGGTTTAGAATAGACCTTAGTTAAAATAATTATCTTGGAAAAATGGCGGTACAATTATTGGTGCTGGTAAACCTGGATTTGAAGGGGGGACCAAAATACCTCCGACAAAATTAGAATTAGTTAGACCAGATAACTAAAAGGTAATTAATAGTATGTCTATAGAAGAAATAAATAAATTAGATATGGTTGGAATTCCTAAAAATAATAAAAATTTAGTTGAATTAGGATTAACTGATTATTTAACTTGGGATCCTCCTTACGAATCTCATCTATTTCAATTACAAGAAAAACTAAATGTTTATATCAATGTTATTGAAAGTAAAAATATATATAAATATTTCCCTGATGCTAAAGGAAGAGATAATTTTTTAATAAAAATATATTTTAAGTACCAAATACCAGATGAATGTATATGTTTTTTGGAAAAGATTAACGAAGTCATAAAACCAATTAATACTTCAATAGAGTATGAAATAGGTTGATTCTAAAGGTTATCCGGAATGTAGGTTGTTTATTTGTTAAAAGATAACAAGTTATTTTGTCCTCAATTTATCCTTTAAATCGAGCCATTATTTTTATTGATTCAGCCTACAAAGCAAGTCCTACTATCAACTTGCCCAGTTCCAGCCGCCTGCCCTTGATGGTCAGTTGTGGTTTGGGCTTTGTTCCTTGTGGCACATCGGTATAAACCGTTCGTTAGACTGTGAAGTAGGTGCTTTGTCTCTAGTTGATTTTAGCTTAGAATGGAATCCTAACCATAGTTAACTTCCATAAAACCCTATCCGCTCAAGCCACCAACCGCAAGACTCTTACTTTTAACGATTATGCTCAATTATTAGTGAAATTTGCTACAATGCAATTACTTTATGTTTTTTAGGAGGAAAAACGGATGAAGAAATTAATATTGATTATGTGCTTATTTCTTTTTGTTAATATGCCTTTCTTCGCTTATGGAAATCAAGAGTTGGATTATCAGAAAGAGTACAAAAAAGCAACAACCCAAAATGATGCAGAGGCGCAATTTCGTATAGGTTATATGTATGAAAAAGGCATTGAAGTTGAACAAAGTTATACCAAAGCTGTTCAATGGTATGAAAAAGCCGTAAAACAAAATAATGAAAATGCCTCAGTATACTTAGGTTCATTGTATTTAAATGGTTTAGGGGTAGATCAAGATTTAAATAAAGCCAAAAAACTGATTGAAAAAGGTGCATTGAACGGTAACAGCAGTGGCGAGTTTTATATGGGGCTTTTTTATGAAATAATGGCTCGAAATTCCCAAGTAAAAGGCATAGAAGCAAATTTAAATAATGACGAAATAAATAAGAATTATGTTATGGCTCGAAAGTGGTATGAGAAAGCCTTGAAACATGGTGAGCCTGCAGCAGCCGGAAATTTGGGCGTTTTCTATCAAGATGGAAAAGGTGTTAAACCAGACGAAGTCAAAGCCAGAAAATATTATGAACAAGGCGCAAAGGGAAATGCAATTGTGTCTAAAAATAATTTAGCTAATTTGTATTATCTGGGAAAAGGTGGTTTAAAACAAGATTATATAAAAGGTAGAAAATTAGATGAAGATGCGGCTAAGCAAGGGTACGTTTATTCGCAATTTAATTTAGGTTGGCTCTATTTTAACGGTAATGGCGTTAAACAAGATTATCAAGAAGCAAAAAAGTGGTTTGAGCTTGCTGCAGAGCAAAATAGTGGTGAAGCACAATATTATTTAGGTCTTATATATCAACAGGGGCTAGGGGTAGAAAAAGATATAAACACGGCTAAACATTACTTTAAGTTATCTTGCCAAAATATTGGTGATGAAGATGCTTGCCAATTACAATAATTTGCATCTTAAGTGATATAACCACCTTGATTATTTTGCTATCAAAAGTTATATAATTAAGGTGTGCTTCTTTTTTCTAAAAAGAATTTATGACCTGCCACAATTTAGCATTTTACGGCTTATTATTCGCATTAAATTAGGAATTATTGCATAATATATGGCGTATAAAATACCGAACTTAAGTTAGGAATAATTATGGAACTTCTTTGCCCCGCTGGCTCATTACCATCCCTAAAAGTGGCGATTGATAATGGAGCTGATGCTGTCTATATTGGTTTAAAAGATGATACCAATGCTCGCCATTTTGCTGGTTTAAATTTTAATGAAAAGCGACTTGTTGAAGCATCAGATTATGTTCACAAGCGCGGTAAAAAATTACATATAGCTATTAATACCTTTGCTCATCCTGAAAACTTTGAGAGATGGCAATATGCTGTTGATACTGCTGCTAACATTGGTGCTGATGCTTTAATCATTGCTGATTTAGCGATGCTTGATTATGCTGCTGAGAAGTATCCGAACCTTGAACGTCATGTCTCAGTGCAAGCCTCATCAACTAATGAGGAGTCAATTAAGTTTTATTATAATAACTTCCAGGTGCATCGTATTGTTTTACCTCGTGTGTTATCTATGCATCAAGTTAAACAGTTATCACAAGTATCACCCGTGCCTTTAGAGGTTTTTGCGTTTGGTAGTTTATGTATTATGGCGGAAGGTCGCTGTTATTTATCTTCATACCTAACAGGTGAATCGCCAAATACTGTTGGCGCTTGCTCTCCTGCAAAATTTGTCCGTTGGGAAGAGACCGATAAAGGGCTTGAATCAAGACTCAACAATGTTTTAATTGATTGTCATAAACAAGGTGAAAATGCTGGGTATCCTACACTTTGTAAGGGACGTTATTTTGTTGGAAATACACTTTATCATCCAATTGAAGAGCCAACCAGTTTAAATACAATTGAACTATTACCGGAGCTTTTTGCTGCAAATATCGCTTCCGTTAAAATTGAAGGAAGGCAACGCAGTCCAGCTTATGTAGAACAAGTCACAAAAGTATGGAGACAAGCTATTGATCGCTATAAAGCGAATCCACAAGCATTCCAAGCTGAAAAGAATTGGATGGATACCTTGGGCTCTGTTTCAGAAGGGACTCAAACAACTTTAGGTGCTTATCACCGTAAATGGCAATAATTGGTCAGCATTGATATTGAAATTTTAAAATAAAATAAACATATAATAATCTTAGTAGTTTTCAATATTAATGTGCTAGCCAATTGACTATTCAAGAATTTAAATATAGTGAGCAAAACTATGAAATATGCATTAGGACCAGTGCTTTATTATTGGCCTAAAATTGAAACTGAATCTTTTTATCAAGCCGCTAAAGATAGTGAAGCTGATATTATTTATATGGGCGAAACGGTATGCACCAAACGCCGTGAAATGAAAGTACCTAATTGGTTAGATTTAGCCAAAGAAATTGCTAAGTCTGGTAAACAAGTAGTACTCTCTACCCTTGCATTACTGGAAGCGCCATCAGAACTGAACGATTTAAGACAATTAGTAAATAATGGTGACTTTTTAGTTGAAGCTAATGATTTGGCTGCCATTAATATTGCCCACGATAATAAAGTACCTTTCGTCGCTGGCCCAGCGATTAACTGTTACAACGCATTTACGCTAAAATTATTACAAAAACAAGGTATGGTACGGTGGTGTATGCCCGTAGAACTATCTCGTGATTGGTTAAATAATGTTCTCAACCAATTTGATTCTTTAAAAATTGATCGTAAATTTGAGGTTGAAGTGTTTAGTTATGGTTATTTGCCATTAGCTTATTCTGCTCGTTGTTTTACAGCCAGATCAGAAGATAGACCAAAAGATAAATGTGAAACTTGCTGTATAAAATATCCTGTAGGACGAGAAGTCTTTTCTCAAGAACAACAAAAGGTGTTTGTACTAAATGGCATTCAAACTCAAAGTGGTTATTGTTACAATTTAGGTAATAATCTTAAAGATATGAAAGGGTTAGTCGATATTGTGCGTATTTCACCACTTGGTATTGAAACGCTTGATATAGTTAAACAATTTAAAGCCAATGAAGACGGCACAAACCCATTACATATTGAACATAAACGAGACTGTAATGGTTATTGGAATGGGATTGCTGGACTTGAACTTACACAATAAACTACCTGAAAAATTTAGAGCAGATTTCCCTGCTCTAAGTAACTCTGTTTATCTTGATTCGGCTGCTACTGCGTTAAAACCGCAAACTATGATTGATACAACGGTTGAATATTATGCACATAATACCGCAACCGCACAGCGCAGTTTACACCAAGATGCACTAAAAGTTACCACAGCTATTAGTGAAGCTCGGCAAAGTGTGGCTAAGTTTATTCATAGTCAATCAAGCCATCAAATTGTTTGGACTCGTGGAACCACCGAATCTATAAATATAATTGCGCAAAGTTATGCGAGACCTTTACTACAGGCCGATGATGAAATAATTGTCAGCGAATTAGAGCACCATAGCAACCTATTACCTTGGTTAATCGTAGCCAAACAAACTGGTGCAAAGGTAATTAAGTGGACTGCCGATGTTAATGAACTTTCATCATTACTATCACCCAAAACTAAAATTGTGGCCATAACCCAGATGTCTAATGTTACTGGCTTTTGCCCAGATTTAGTAAAAATTAGTCAATTAGTCCATCAGCATAATGCCATTTTAGTGGTAGATGGTGCACAAGGTGTTGTTCATCAGCCAATTGATGTTGAAAAGCTAGATATCGATTTTTACGCTTTTTCTGCCCATAAGTTATATGGCCCAACAGGGCTTGGCGTTCTATATGGAAAACAACATTTATTAGAACAGATGGACGTTTGGCAAGGTGGCGGTAAAATGTTGAAAAATACAACATTTTCAGATTTTGAAGTCGAAGATTTGCCTTATAAATTCGAAGCTGGTACCCAAAATATTGCAGGAATACTTGGTTTTAAAGCAACATTAGATTGGCTAAAAAAATGGGATGAAGCACAATTAAATTGTTATATAACACAATTGGCAAATTACGCTGAATCAAAATTAAGTGAATTGAACCATATCCAATTCTACAGTGTTAAGAATAGTCCAATAATTAGCTTTAATATGCATAACATTCATCATAATGATATCGCTATTTTATTAAGTGAACAAAACATAGCAATTCGAACAGGTGGATTATGTGCAAAGCCGTTGATGGATAAACTTGGCTGTCATGGGGTTATTCGCATTTCAATAATGCCATATAATAATCAGCAAGACATTGATAGTTTTGTTACAGCACTGAAAAATGCTATTGAGGTATTAACTTAGGATTTTAAGCTAATCGCTTATCTTTTATCTCTAATTACTAACTGGTTTTATTATGTTATCACCACTATTTGAACTATTTTCTAAGCAACATAATTGGCAAGATCGTTATCGGCAATTAATTGCTTTATCAAAGCAATTACCAGCGTTTCCTGATGACCAAAAAACTGAGTCTAATCAGATTGATGGCTGTGAAAACCGAGTATGGTTAACAGTCAAAAAACAACCTGATGATTCATTTATTTTTCAAGGTGACAGCGAAGGTCGAATTGTTAAAGGATTACTCGCCGTTTTAATTACGATTGCCAATAATAAAAATGCAGAACAAATTAAGGCTCTTGATTTTCACGCGATATTAAATCAGTTAAAAATTATTGATGAATTGAGTCAATCCAGGCAGCAAGGACTAGATAAAATAATTGAACGAATTAAATTGTTAACTAATGATGTAAAAAAAGGAGAATAAACTCTCCTTTTTTTAACTATTTATGATTAGCGTTGGGTGAATAATGTAACAACTTTCTTCACGCCAGCAACTTTACTTGCAACATTAGCGGCTTCTTGCCCTTCTTCACTGGTAACAATGCCAATTAAAAACACTTCACCATTTTCAGTCACCACTTTGATATTACGTGCTTTTGTTTTGGAATTTATGACAAGTTGCGATTTAACTTTTGTTGTTATCCACATATCATTACTGATAGTTCCAGCACCGACAGGCTCTCCTGAACGAATTTGGTTGTAAACTTTCTTCACACCTTCAACTTGATATGCAAGACGTTCAGCCTTTTCAATTTGTTCTGCATTCGCTTGGCCAGTTAAAATAATATTGCCATCATAGGTACTTGAGGAAATACGAGAGCCTATAAAGAAAGGACCATTTTCGCTTAGCTTATTATTCATTCTGGTATTGAGCGTTGTATCATCAACTTGCGTTCCAGTAGTACGTGGATCGGTTGCAACTTTTGCTGTAGCGCCAGCGCCGACACCAATAACAGCCGCTACACAACCTTGTAGCATTAAAGCACCCGATACTAATACAGCAACTAAGACAATTTTTTTCATTATTACTCCTTTTATTTACAGCTCAGTAAAATTCAAATACTGATAAATTCTTTTTATTATGCCTTGTAGATAATGATTTGCAAAATAATTTTATTATTCTGAAATGTAAAAGTTATTTGATTATTTTTAATTAACATATCTCAAGAAAGCAATTACTCTACTTGTTAAAACAAACATTTATTTTTCTATAAAATCTGCTATCTTTTTACACAGATTAATAATAAACATTAACAGAGTTAAGCTATGCATCAAGATTGTATCGATTGGTTATTTGGATTATCTGCACCAATGGTTGCATTAAATAAAGAAGAAGGCGCAAGTTATACCTCACCTTATTTTTATCCAGAACGAAATTATACTGATATGAAAAAAGATTGGGGCATTGACTCTCGAGAAAGCCTATTATCAATGATTTTTGATATGGTTGATGATGGTCATGCGCCGGCTTTATCTAAACACTATTTTATGTACCCAAGATTAACCGCTCCTCATTGGCTTAAATATATTGAAAAACACTGCGATTACGATAAAGTCTTAATTGAATATGTAGAAAAAACCTATTCCGAGTGTGGTGTTGGTGGCATACGTAGCTTTGATTATGCAAGAATGGGCTATCTATTACGCAATGGCACCAGCAATATGTTTATTACCGAAGATGAAGCACTATGGATTTTTTATAGAATAGCGCTACGTGCTCAACACTATTATTCATCTTGGCAAAGTTATTTTTCAGGATGGTTTATTGGGTATCAATATTGGGAATCATTATCCAATAAAGAAGATTTAGAGCAGCTACGTTGCGAATTATGTCGCTCATCGCGTAATTGGACTATGTCCAAGTTATATTCCAATGAAGACTCCCCCTATCATCACTTACCTTGGTATATCGAACTTGAAGAAATAGAAAAACCACAATCTTTAATGGAGTATGCTTGGTCATGAATAATAATTTTTGGCAATTATTGGGTATTGATAAAACCATTGATATAACAGAAATTCGTAATGCTTATCGAGCAAAACTTCCTCAATATCACCCCGAAACAGATCCAGTAGGCTTTAAAGCTTTACGGGAAGCTTATGAATTGGCGTTGCAATACGCAAAGTCACCAGAAGAAACAGATGAACAGTCCAATCAAGAGCAAGAGGAAGTAAGCATTACCGAAGAAGAACGCCAAGTCAAAGAGATCTGTGATAATTATCAAGCATTACTCGATGATCCTGCTCGCTGCAATGATGTTGATGAATGGCAAAAGTTTATTGCCTCCTTTTTTGATTACCCAATGTCTGTATTAGATATTGCTAAATGGAAAATGTTAGATATCAGTTATGATACATTAACCATATCACTTACTTGCTTAAAAATATTGGCAGAAAATTTACGTTGGCGCCAACAAGTGATGGATCACTATCCTGATAAGATTGAAATGTACGAGAATTTTTTCGATCACATTGAACGGGGTGATTTGTTTGACTATAACTGCCTGCCTAAAAATAATAAAGCAGTACAAAATGAAACTATCAATTATGTGCGTAATGCGCAATGGATTTTTTGGGATAAACCTTATAAGGAATTAAATAAGTATTTTTCTATTCATACTGTGATTTACTTACCCAATAACCAGGAATTGATGGAAGATTTAGCTCATTGGCATAGCTTTGCTAAAATGAAAAATAAAAGTTTATTAGAATATGCTTTAACTCGCATCGCTAATTCCAACCAAGATGAAGCTAATCAATGGAAAGTTGTTGCAGCAATACAATACTCTTTACTTGAAGATGAAGAAAATGCCTTTCAATTCTGGGTAGAGTTATATCATTTACCACAATATCAAGAGCAAGCTGCTATTTGGTTAATTAAGTGGTGTACCAAAAACCATCACAATTATTTACCTTTACTGCTCCTTGCACTTAATCAATCATATTGTTTACCTGCTGAAACTGATAATAAATATTTATATGCAATACCCCAACTCACTACAACTACAAACTCACGATTGTTCAAATTAAAAATAGAAGATTACCCAGAAGAAATTTCTAGTGTTATTAGATGGGCAACGGATATTAATTGGAATTATCGCCAAGTGTTATATACATTATTACATGATGATGGAACCAGTAGCTTTTATCGCTTATATCGTCATGCAATTATGTTACGACACGGTAATGAAACATTATTACATGCAATCTTAAATGATCACTTTGAAGATCAATTTGAACAATTTATCTTACAAAATCTACAACGCCAGGCTAAACAGCACCTTGAATGGCTAACAAAACTTTCACCAGTCCAAGAATTTAAAGCTTGGTTATATTATGATGATACTATTATTCCAACTCAGTTTGACCCTGACGAAAATGGTGAATATGTTTTATTTGGTCGTTTATGGCTAGATAGATTCGATGATATTCCAGACACAGCTAAACTAAATTTATATAGAAATATTAGCTATCGCAATATGGAGATGTTTGACTGGCCAATATATTTTCATTTCAGAGGGCGAGATAATTTACCCAAATTACCAGTCGAGTTAATTACTGATAATAAAGATGCATATTGGCAATGGTATCGTCATTGTCTATTGGTCGTGACTATTGGTAATTCGCCGTTTAAAGCTGCAAATTTCATTAGGAAAAATAATCAGTTATTTCATTTGCCTGATGATGATCAACTCACACCACTATTAAATACTTTTAAGTCTAATGAATGGCAAAATGAAGTTGAGTTATATAATCTGATCGATTGTAATAACAAGGTAACTAGTAGTATGTTATGTAATTACCCTAATGCCATTGAATATTTTATTGATATACCTGAGGATGTTAATTTTACCGATATCAAACAAAATATAGATCAATTATGGCAAGCTAAATTAGCTAACCACTCACCAGCATATTTAATGCTACTCCATACAATAATCTTAAATAAACTGAATCAAAAAGAGGAGTTACATCAGGTCTTACAAAAATTAGCTGGTGATGATGAAGCATTGCAACAATTAGCTAAAGCATTTGAGAACAAACTATCAATCTCCTCCTCATTTAGGAAAAAAAATCGTGATATTTATGAATCATTAAAACAATTGAAAGCCCTTAATGAAAATTTATCTGACGATAATATGATTTTCAATGATGATAAAATTAATAAATTGGAGAATATTAAAGGTGATACGGATAATGATTTAATATTACGTTTATGCTCGACACTGCTTCTAGCAAAAAATATTGAAAATCAAAAGAACCTTGAAGCAAAATCACTACCTAAAAATAAATCGAATCAAATATGGCGTTGGAATGGTCGAACCAATGGCAAAGGTTTTTATAATCAAATATGTTGCGTCACCGCGATATTAAGTTTTTTGATAATAAAGTTAAGTGGGGTGAAATCATCTCATCATATGATTTACTATATATTATTTGCATTAATTATAATTAATATTATTTTTGCAATTAGGCGACGTTCAAATGATGCATATAGTAGCGGAAAATATCGTCTATCTATTTTCTCTCCCTCAATTAATCAAACTAATCGCTATGGACCACCATTAGATAGCTAAGCAAAGATACGGCTTATACTATTTCCGTTGTGTACTATCCCCTTTGTATACTATCCCCTTTGAAAAGATATTTAATTATGACCAAAGGGGATTTTTTAAATCTATCTAATTATCGATTAAGATCGTTAAGATTCGATTCAATTTCGCTTCGAACCTGTTCTATCTCTTCAAGATTTTGCTGATTTAAGACTTCCATAAAAGCTTCGATATAAGAGCCAATGAGTAGTCGTTCATCACCCAATGATTGTGCCCATGCTCGCTCTAACCTTGCTAATAAAGTACGATTTAACATTTCATCACGAGGATGAATTTTAAGTGCCGCTAATCGGTCATGGCTTTCTTGTTTTTGTTTATCGGTTAATCCAATCGGACTGTGATCAATCACTTTACCATGCAATGCCCCTGTTTCAAGTAATACCACATCGACTTCAAGCAAACCATTTAAATCATAACTAAAGCGAACATCAATACCTTGTATTTTTTCCATAGGTGTGACTGGCACTTCAAATTCATCAATTAAAACGTTATTTTCAACCTTTGGATTCTCACCTTGATAAACAGAAAGCATAATACTTTTTTGTTGAGGGTATGAAGTGTAAAACGTTTTTACCTTTGAAGTTGGAACTATCGTATTACGCTCAATAATTGGCGAAAATAACCCTTTAATATTACCCGAAGAAATTTCAATACCAAGTGTATATGGGCAAACATCGGTTAGAATAACCTCTTCAACATCGGCATTTCGCAAACGACATGCCGCCTGAACAGCTGCACCTTGTGCAACAATAGCAGTTGGATTGATATGACGATAAGGCAGTTTACCAAATAACTTTGTCACTAATTCACGAACCACACCTAATTGCGATGAACCACCAACTAAAACAATATGTTCGAGTTCATTAGCCTTTAAGCGAGCATCACTTAATGCTTGTTCAACTGGCGCTCGTAATCGATTGAGTAATGGCAACCAAATTGACTTAGCTCTTACTTCATTTAATGAAAATTGCCATTGCTTATCTTGCCAAAACCATGTCAAATTATGCATTTGCTCACCACTTAGCTTACATTTTAATTGTTCAGCTAAATCCAATAAACGCGCATAATCATCGACAGGAATATCTTCTTGCTTAAGTTCCCATTCACTCAAACATGCTTTAACTATTTCATGGGTAAAATCTTCACCGCCTAAGTAGTTATCGCCTGCTGATGCATGAACCTCAATGATAGGCATTGCATATTCCAATACTGTCACATCAAATGTGCCACCACCTAAGTCAAAAACCAGCGTATTTCCTGATTGTTCTTCATGTAATCCATACGCCATTGAAGCAGCGGTGGGCTCATTGATTAGACGGACTGCGTTTAATCCTGCAAGCTCAGCAGCAAAGCGAGTTTGTTTACGCTGTTCGTCATTGAAATAAGCGGGAACGGAAATCACGACATCACGAATTTCATGTTTCAAGAAAGCTTCAGCATCCGCTTTTAATGATTTTAAAACTAATGCTGAAAGTTCTGTTGGGGTAAATTTTTGATCACCCAACTGAAAAACTTTACTTGAACCTAAAAACCGTTTGAATGCTGCTGCACTACGGCTAGGATGGGTAGTTAAACGAGATAAAGCAGCATGACCAACCAAAATGGAATTATCTTCATCAATGCTGACAGCTGAAGGAGTAACAACTTCACCTATTGAATTGGGAATGAGTGTCGGCTGACCGTTTTGCCAAACACAAATTAAACTATTGGTAGTACCTAAATCAATACCGATTGGAGGATGTATAACCACTTTATTCTCTTAGTATTTTCCAACATGTCAGATATTATATCCTTAATACTATTTGAGGTACAATTTTATCCAATGTGTTGAGTTAAACATTATTGAAAAAAGAGCAGTTTTACTGATTTTTTTTATCTATCTCAACAATTTGGCTGATTAATTTACCTGTTTTAAGCTGGGTTAAAATAAAGTCACCAATCGACACTTGTTCAACCGTTCTTATCACTTGTTGTTGCTGGTTCGTCGTTACTGAATAACCACGATCTAAAGTAGCAAGTGGACTAACACTATTAAGCTGAGATGTTTTTAATACAAATTCATGCTTAGCATCCGTTAACCTTTTTTGAACCAGATTAATCAGTTGCTGCTGTTTTCTCTCTAGGTTTTGACCATAATAGAGCACTTTATGTTGTGGTGAAACACGTAACAAATATTTATCCAACACATTATGACGATAGGATTGTTTAGATAAATAGTGCTGCATATTTTCAAATAAAGCGTGACGACTGGTTAATAGACGATTTAATTGCTTAGATAATTTAGTTTGAGGATGCTGTGATTGCAATCGTTGATAACGCTTATTTAATAATTCTCGTCGACGTACCAAATAGTAATCAATCGCCATACATAAGTATTGTTCTTGAACTTGTAAACTTTTAATCTGCTCTAGCTTATCCCGGCTAACCAACTCAGCTGCTGCCGATGGGGTAGCTGCGCGCACATCAGCAACAAAGTCAGCAATGGTGAAATCAACTTCATGACCAACAGCACTAATAATAGGTAATTGACTAGCAAAAATAGCTCTAGCTAAAAGCTCCTCATTAAATGACCAAAGATCTTCAAGCGATCCCCCTCCTCGCCCAACAATTAAAACATCACATTCTTGGCGAATATTCGCGATTTGAATCATTCTGGCAATTTGTGCCGCTGCTTCAGTACCTTGTACCGACGTTGGGTAAATAATCAAATTCAAACTTGGATCGCGCCGGTTTAATATCTGACAAATATCATGTAGAGCTGCACCTGTTGACGAAGTAATAATTCCAACCGTACGAATATTATCAGGTAACGACTTTTTATAAATCGGATCAAACAATCCTTCTTCTGACAGTTTTTGCTTTAGTTGCTCAAACTTTTGTTGTAACAAACCAGCACCAGCTGGTTGCAATTGATTAATAACCAATTGATAATCACCACGTGCTTCATAAAGAGTTACCGAGGCATTAACTAAAACTTGTTGACCATTTTGAGGGGTAAATCCCGTACGATAATTATTATTACGAAACATGGCACAACGCACTTGCGCAATATCATCTTTCAATGTGAAATACCAATGACCTGAAGCTGGGCGAGAAAAATTGGAAATTTCACCAACTAACCAAACTTGCCCAATAGCATCAGAAAGCAAATCTCTAACTATTTGATTAAGATCTTTTACCGATAAAATCGAACTATTGTGCATACTATTATCCTAACAAGTTTAATCTAAATCAAAGTCGGCCCAAATTGGCGCATGATCGGAAGGTTTTTCCATACCACGAATATCGTAATCAATACCGGTTTCACCACAATACTGCATAAGTTTTTCACTGGCTAAAATAAGATCGATTCTTAATCCGGTTTTTACACTAAAACCTCTGGAACGATAATCAAACCAAGAAAATCTCTGTGTATCTGGATTGGCATGACGGTAAGTATCAGTATAACCTGCTGCCATTAAATTATTTATCCATTCACGCTCTTCAGGTAAAAAAGAGCATTTACCCGCACTTAACCACCGTTTGCGGTTATTTTCATTAATCCCAATATCTAAATCAGTTGGACAAATATTCATATCACCCATAATGAGTGATAATTGGCTATTCAGCTGTCGATCCTGTATATATTCAATTAAATCTTGATAAAATTTACGCTTAGCTGGATATTTAATTTCATTATGCAAACTTTCACCTTGCGGGAAATAACCATTAATGACGGTTAAATTACCTTTGCTAGTAGGAAACTCAGCTACCATTAATCGACATTGTGCACCATCTTCATCGGTCGGAAACCCACACTCGACCGATAACGGTTTTTGCTTAGTCAATAAAGCTACACCGTAATAACCTTTTTGACCGTGATAATATAAATGGTAGCCAAATTGCTTAAGTTCCTCGATTGGAAATTGGTCATTATGAACTTTAGTCTCTTGTAAACCAATGATATCGGGCTGATGTCTTTCAATAATCGCAGCTAATTGATGGATTCTAATACGAATACTATTAATATTAAAAGATAAAACTTTAATCATAAATTTATTGTATTTGATTTAATTTTGCAATTGACCCATGCTACCAAAAATACGTTATACTGTTAAGCAATTACAGCGAAAGCTATAACCAGTGATTAAAGGATCAACAATATGTCTAAGGAATTACTTTCATTGCGTCATAAAATTGATGAAGTCGACAAATCAATTTTAGCTTTAATTAGTCAACGACTAGCATTAGTTGCTGAAGTTGGTGAGGTAAAAAGCGAGCATGGAATTCCGATTTATGATCCTAAACGTGAAGCCGATATGTTAGCTAAACGTAAACAAGAAGCTGAAAACTTAGGCATATCACCCGCCTTAATTGAAGATATTTTACGCCGATTAATGCGTGAGTCCTATATAAGTGAAAACGACAAAGGTTTTAAAAAAGTTTACAACGGCAAAGGCTCGATTGTCATCATTGGCGGTAATGGACAAATGGGTAGACTATTTGCCAAACTATTTACCCTATCAGGTTATGAAGTTAAAACCTTAGGTTCCAAAACCATGCATCAAGCAGCCGAAGTTGTCGCTGATGCCGCTGCCGTTATTGTTACAGTACCTATCAACAAAACATGCGAAATCATTGAACAATTACCACCGTTACCTAAAGATTGCATTTTAACCGATTTCACATCAATCAAAGTCAAACCTTTACAAGCCATGCTAGCCAAACACGCGGGGCCTGTGGTTGGATTGCATCCAATGTTTGGTCCTGACGTGCCAAATTTAGCCAAACAAGTCATTGTCTACTGCCAAGGTCGATATCCTGAGCAATATCAATGGTTAATTGAACAGATGCGAATTTGGGGAGCCAATTTGTGCGCGATTGATGCCAAAGAGCATGACAAATGTATGTCGTTTATTCAAGCATTACGCCATTTTACTTCGTTCTCATACGGTGTAAATTTACAACGAGAACACGCTGATTTAGAACAATTAATTACCTTATCATCACCTATTTATCGCTTGGAGTTAATGATGGTTGGTCGCTTATTTGCTCAAGATCCCGTTCTTTATGCCGATATCATCATGGCGTCAGATGAAAATATTGAGTTAATCAAACGCTATTATGAATGTTTTGGGCAAATGGTTAAATTAATTGAACAACGAGATAAAACTAAATTCATTGAAAATTTTAATGAAGTAACTAAATGGTTTGGCAGTTATGCTGAACGTTTTATAAAAGAGAGCCAAGTATTATTAAAATTTGCTAATGACAATCGAGAATAATTTTACTTCGCTTCCTTTTATAGGATAAAAAACGACTTATAAGAAAGGCAATTGGTCAAATAAAAAACTTTAGTATGAGGAAATAACATGTCTAATCGGAAATATTTTGGGACAGATGGTATTCGTGGAAAAGTTGGAGAATATCCTATCACGCCTGATTTCGCCCTCAAGTTAGGCTGGGCAGCAGGACGAGTACTGGCTAAAGATGGTGTTAAAAAAGTCCTCATCGGTAAAGATACTCGTATTTCAGGTTATATGCTTGAATCGGCTTTAGAAGCAGGATTTGCCTCCGCGGGCGTCGCTGCTGCTTTTACTGGACCAATGCCAACACCTGCCATTGCTTATCTAACTCGCACATTTCGGGCTGATGCGGGTGTAGTCATATCGGCCTCCCATAACCCATTTTATGATAACGGTATTAAATTTTTCTCAACTGAAGGGCGAAAACTCGATGACGCCATTGAATTAGAAATCGAAGCCGAGCTTGAAAAACAGATCGACTGTGTTGAATCAAAACAACTTGGCCGAGCAAGCCGAATAACCGATGCAGCTGGCCGATATATCGAATTTTGTAAAAGCACCTTTGATCACGACTTAAGTCTATCAGGACTAAAAGTTGTTGTGGATTGTGCCAATGGAGCCACTTACCACATTGCCCCAAAAGTACTTCGAGAACTTGGTGCTAAAGTAATAAAAATTGGTTGTGAACCGGATGGAGTCAATATTAATGAAAACTGTGGTGCTACTGATGTAAAAGCATTAACTAAAACTGTCCTTGAAGAAAAAGCTGACTTGGGCTTTGCTCTTGATGGTGATGGTGACCGCATCATTATGGTCGATCATAAAGGCAATAGAATTGATGGTGATTTAATTATTTACATTATTGCTCGTGAAGCCTTAAGGCAAGGTCAACTTAAAGGTGGCGTTGTTGGAACCTTGATGAGCAACATGGGACTTGAAATCGCCCTTAAAAATCTTGGCATCCCATTTGTACGAGCAAAAGTGGGGGACCGTTATGTGCTTGAAATGCTGGTTGAAAAAAATTGGCGATTAGGCGCAGAAAATTCAGGCCATGTCCTTTTACTTGATAAAACCACAACTGGCGATGGTATTGTTGCAGGCTTACAAGTTCTGGCAGCAATGATAAGAAATAACATGTCACTCGCTGAATTATGTCAAGGCATGACCATGCTACCACAAATATTAATTAACGTTCGTTATACAGGAAACCCATTAGCCAATGCTGCGGTCAAATCTGCAATTGAAGAGGCAGAAACGCAACTTGGCAATGAAGGTCGGGTATTGATACGCAAATCAGGCACCGAGCCGCTTATCCGCGTAATGGTAGAAGGTAGTAATCACTCTCAAGTGCAAAAACTAGCGGAACAAATTGCCAATGCAGTTAAAGCATCAAATTAGCCTGTTTTTTCATCATTAATTAAGCTATTGATGAACAATATTTCTAATAAAGTGAGCGGTAAAGCTGTTATTCTTTACACAAAATTAGTAAAAAGTGTCTAAATTCTTTATTTTTTTAATCAGTTGTTGACTTATTATAGGGAATTAGGTTTAAAATAATAGCTTCGGTTATTGCAGTGATTGTTTATACCTTTTAAGGCAAAAACAAACTGTAGTTTTTATTTTTAAAATAGGTAAGAGGGTTATATGGCAGTTTCCTCTCCAGCTTCACCGCAAGCTTATATAAAACACCATCTGGAGAACTTACAAGTTGGTTCTGGTTTTTGGACCTTTAATCTTGATTCCTTGTTCTTCTCAATTGTACTTGGTGTGCTTTTCTTATGGATTTTCCATCGTGTAGCAAGGAAAGCGACGAGTGGCGTACCAGGTAAACTTCAATGTGCGGTAGAGATGATCTTTGAATTTGTAAATAATACGGTCAAAGACATGTTCACAGGTCAAAATAAACTCATTGCCCCTTTAGCACTTACTGTGTTTATCTGGGTATTTTTAATGAACTTAATGGATCTAATTCCTGTTGATTTCCTACCTTATGCGGGACAATATTTAGGTCTATCTCATTTAAGAGTCGTACCGACAGCTGACGTGAGTATCACAATGTCAATGTCACTCGGTGTCTTTGCACTTATCATCATTTATTCAATCAAATATAAAGGGATTTCAGGGTTTATTAAAGAATACACCTTGCATCCATTTAATCATTGGGCATTTGCACCAATCAATTTAGTCCTTGAACTTGTTAGCTTATTAGCTAAACCTGTTTCTTTAGGATTACGACTCTTCGGTAACATGTATGCTGGTGAACTTATCTTCATCTTAATAGCAGCATTATTACCTTGGTGGTCACAATGGGTATTATCACTACCATGGGCTATCTTCCATATTTTGATAATCACCTTACAAGCATTTATTTTTATGGTGTTGACTATCGTCTATTTAGCGATGGCCTCAACAACAGAAGATCATTAATTTTAACTTTTTTTAGATAATAAACTGGAGTATATAATGGATAGTATGAGTATGTTATTTGTAGCCGCTGGCATAATGATGGGATTAGCTGCAATCGGTGGTGCAGTTGGTATCGGTCTATTAGGTGGTAAATTCTTAGAAGGTGCTGCTCGTCAACCAGAATTAATGCCTATGTTACGTACACAATTCTTTATCGTTATGGGCTTAGTTGATGCGATTCCTATGATTTGTGTGGGTATTGCGCTATATGTTATTTTTGCTGTTGCTGGTTAATAATAATTTAAGAGGAATTGTCTCATGAATATGAACGCAACTCTCCTCGGCCAAGCAATTACATTTGTATTGTTTGTTTGGTTCTGTATGAAGTTTGTTTGGCCTCCGGTTATCCGAGCGATTGAAAAACGCCAAAAAGAGATAGCGGAAGGATTAGCTTCAGCAGAAACAGCAAAAAAAGATTTGGAATTAGCCAAAGCAAATACATCTGACATAATGCAACAGGCTAAGGTTGAGGCTAATGCAATTATTGAGCAAGCGAATAAACGCAAAGCAGCCATTCTAGAAGAAGCTAAACAAGAAGCTACTCGTGAAAAAGAAAGGATTGTTGCTCAAGGACTTGCTGAAGTTGAGGCTGAGCGTAAACGCGCTCGTGAAGAGCTTAAACAACAAGTCGCTACACTCGCTATTGCCGGTGCAGAAAAAATTATTGAACGTTCTGTTAATGAAGCCGCTAACAGCGACATCATTGATAAACTCGTAGCTGAACTATAAGGAGAATAGAGCAATGGCTGACTTAATTACGATTGCTCGCCCTTATGCTAAAGCCGCTTTCGACTTTGCTGTTGAAAAAAATAGCATCGAATCATGGCACAAAATGTTAGTGTTAACTGCTGAAGTGAGCAAAGATGCTCAAATAAAAAGCATTTTAACATCTGACATGAAAACCGATTCAGTGGCTAACTTACTCATCAACATCTGTAAAGATGTGCTTGATGAGTTTAGCACTAATTTTATTAAAGTGATGGCTGAAAACAAACGCTTATCCCTTCTTCCTGAAGTGTTAACATTGTTTGAGCAATACTGTTTAGAAAGAGAAGCCCAAGCAGACGTTGATGTAATTTCTGCCAATGAGCTTACTAGTGAACAACTTGATAAAATTTCTGTCGCTGTCGAAAAACGTTTATCACGAAAAGTAAAACTAAAATGTCATATTGATAAATCGCTCATTTCTGGTTTTATTATTCGTACGGGCGATATGGTTATTGATAGTAGTATCAGAGGACGTCTAAATCGACTAAATGACGTTCTACAGTCTTAAGGGGACTGATAATGCAGCTAAATTCAACTGAAATAAGTGAACTAATTAAAGAGCGGATAGCTCAGTTCAATATTGTGAGTGATGCTCACAATGAAGGAACGATCATCTCAGTAAGTGATGGTATCCTTCGAATCCACGGATTAACTGATGTCATGCAAGGCGAAATGATTGCATTGCCAGGTAACCGATATGCAATGGCATTAAACCTTGAAAGAGATTCTGTTGGTGCGGTGGTCATGGGACCATACGAAGACTTATCTGAAGGGATGAAAGTACAATGTACTGGCCGTATTTTACAGGTACCAGTAGGTGATGGTTTATTAGGCCGTGTTATCAACACACTTGGTGAACCAATTGATGGTAAAGGTTCGATTCAACATGACGGCTTCTCACCTGTAGAAGTTGTTGCGCCAGGCGTTATCGATCGTCAATCTGTTGACCAAGCGTTACAAACTGGTTATAAAGCAGTTGACTCAATGATTCCAATTGGTCGTGGTCAACGTGAACTTATCATCGGTGACCGTCAAACCGGTAAAACCGCATTAGCCATCGACGCCATTATTAATCAACGTGATTCTGGTGTTAAATGTATCTATGTCGCAATCGGTCAAAAACAATCAACTATTGCTAACGTAGTGCGTAAACTTGAAGAGCACGGTGCACTTAAAAATACCATTGTGGTTGTTGCATCAGCATCTGAATCAGCAGCATTACAATACTTAGCACCTTACGCGGGTTGTGCTATGGGAGAATACTTCCGTGACCGCGGACAAGATGCACTAATTGTTTATGATGATTTATCGAAACAAGCCGTTGCTTATCGTCAAATTTCATTACTACTTCGTCGTCCACCTGGGCGTGAAGCTTATCCTGGTGACGTGTTCTATCTTCACTCACGTTTACTTGAACGTGCAGCTCGTGTTAACGAAGCTTATGTTGAAGAGTTCACTAAAGGCGAAGTAAAAGGTAAAACCGGTTCATTAACTGCGTTACCAATTATCGAAACTCAAGCGGGTGACGTTTCTGCATTCGTACCAACTAACGTAATTTCGATTACAGATGGTCAGATCTTCCTTGAAACCAGCTTATTCAACTCGGGTATCCGTCCTGCGGTAAACCCAGGTATTTCGGTTTCTCGTGTGGGTGGTGCTGCTCAAACTAAGATAATGAAAAAATTATCAGGCGGTATTCGTACAGCACTTGCACAATATCGTGAATTAGCCGCTTTCTCACAATTTGCATCTGACTTAGACGAAGCAACAAGAAACCAATTAAGCCACGGTGAAAAAGTAACTGAATTACTCAAACAAAAGCAATATTCACCAATGACTGTTGCAGAGCAATCAATTGTACTTTATGCCGCTGAGCGTGGTTATCTAGAAGATGTTGAACTTGCTAAAGTATTATCATTTGAAACAGCACTTCTATCTTATGCCCATAGTCAATATGCCGATTTTGTAAAACAGATCGACGAGACAGGCAATTACAACGATGAGATTGAAAGTAAGTTAAAAGCATTGCTTGAAAGCTTTAAATCAACTCAAACTTGGTAAGGGTGAGGTAACAAATGGCTAATGCAAAAGAGATTAGAACAAAAATTGCCAGTATCCAAAGTACGCAAAAGATCACCAAAGCGATGGAAATGGTAGCCAACTCTAAAATGCGTAAAACGCAGGACAGAATGGCTGCTAGTCGTCCATATGCTGAAATGATTCGCGAAGTAATTGGACATTTAGCGTTAGCTCAAATAGGCGCCAAACATCCCTATTTAGAAGAAAGAGATGTAAAGCGAGTTGGCTATCTTATCATATCAACCGATCGTGGTTTATGTGGTGGATTAAATATCAATCTTTTCAAAACTGTTATCGCTGATATGTCAGCATGGCAAGAGAAAGGTGTTGAAGCAGATGTGGCTTTAATTGGTTCACGTGGGGTATCGTTTTTCTCTTCAGTAAAAACGAATATTTTAACCCAAGTAACTAATTTAGGTGACGAACCCACTTTATCTGATTTAATTGGTCCGGTAAAAACAATGCTTGAGGCATATGACAACGGTAAAATTGATAAATTATATATAGTAACCAATAAATTTATTAATACCATGTCCCAAAAGCCGACAATACAGCAATTATTACCATTACCACATTCAGAAGATAAAGAGCTAAAAGCTTCATCATGGGATTATATTTATGAGCCAGATGCAAAATCATTATTAGATGTGATTTTACGTCGTTATATTGAATCACAAGTCTATCAAGCGGTGGTTGACAATTTAGCGAGTGAACAAGCAGCAAGAATGGTGGCCATGAAAGCAGCAACCGATAACGGTGCAAATTTAATTAATGAATTACAAATTGTGTATAACAAAGCACGTCAAGGTGCGATTACCAACGAATTAATTGATATTGTATCGGGTGCAGCTGCTGTTTCAGGTTAGTGCTAAATATTGGCTTATAGTTAAGAAAAAGACGTAGAGGAATAAAAATGGCTACTGGAAAGATTGTCCAGATCATCGGTGCGGTGGTTGATGTCGAATTCCCAGAAGATGCAGTACCAAAGGTATATGATGCATTAGAAGTGGAAACTGGCACTGAAAAATTAGTTCTGGAAGTTCAGCAACAATTAGGTGGTGGCGTTGTATGTTGTATTGCAATGGGCTCATCTGATGGTTTAAGACGTGGACTTAAAGTAGTAAATACAGGTCACGGCATAGAAGTTCCTGTGGGAACAAAAACACTTGGCCGAATTATGAACGTACTTGGTGATCCTGTTGATAAAGCAGGTCCTATTGGTGAAGAAGAGCGTTGGGCAATTCACCGTGCAGCACCAACATACGAAGAGTTGGCTAACTCAACAGAATTACTTGAAACCGGTATCAAAGTTATCGACTTAATTTGTCCATTTGCAAAAGGTGGTAAAGTTGGTCTATTTGGTGGTGCGGGTGTAGGTAAAACCGTTAACATGATGGAATTAATTCGTAACATCGCGATCGAGCACTCAGGTTACTCAGTATTTACTGGTGTGGGTGAACGTACTCGTGAAGGTAACGACTTCTATCATGAAATGAAAGAATCAAACGTACTTGATAAAGTATCGTTAGTTTATGGTCAGATGAATGAGCCACCAGGGAACCGTTTACGCGTAGCGTTAACTGGCTTAACCATGGCGGAAAAATTCCGTGACGAAGGTAAAGACGTACTATTATTTATCGATAATATTTACCGTTATACCTTAGCCGGTACCGAAGTATCTGCACTATTAGGTCGTATGCCATCTGCGGTAGGTTACCAACCGACATTAGCAGAAGAGATGGGGTTATTACAAGAACGTATCACCTCAACGAAAACCGGTTCAATTACCTCAATCCAAGCAGTATACGTACCAGCCGATGACTTAACTGACCCATCACCGGCAACAACCTTTGCTCACTTAGATGCAACAATCGTATTAAGTCGTCAAATCGCATCATTAGGTATTTACCCAGCGGTTGACCCACTTGACTCAACAAGTCGTCAATTAGATCCACTTGTTGTTGGTCAAGAACATTACGATTGTGCTCGTGGCGTACAGTCAATTCTTCAACGTTATCAAGAATTAAAAGATATCATTGCAATTCTTGGTATGGATGAATTATCGGAAGATGATAAATTAACTGTTGCTCGTGCACGTAAGATTCAACGTTTCTTATCTCAACCATTCTTCGTTGCGGAAGTGTTCACAGGTTCACCAGGTAAATACGTACCATTAAAAGACACCATCAGTGCATTTAAAGGTATTATGAACGGTGATTATGACCATATTCCTGAACAGGCATTTTATATGGTTGGTTCAATCGACGAAGCGATTGAGAAAGCAAAATCTCTCTAAGAGATTTATAGAACGGAGAGAGCATTATGGCACTAACTTCCTATCAATTAGAAGTTGTTAGTGCTGAATCTCACCTTTTTTCAGGTGATGTTCAGCGAATCAGAGTCACAGGGCGAGAAGGTGAACTCGGAATTTATCCCGGTCACACTCCGTTACTGACCACCATAAAGCCGGGAATGGTCGGGATTGTAAAAGCCAATGGTGAAGAAGAGTTTATCTATCTATCAGGTGGTATTTTAGAAGTACAACCAACTTTGGTCACAATCTTAGCTGATACCGCTATTCGTGGTGAAGACTTAGATGAAGCAAGGGCGCAAGAAGCAGTAAGACAAGCACAAGAACACATTAATCACCCAAGCGATGATATGTCTTTTGCTCAAGCATCTGCTGAACTGTCAAAAGCCTTAGCAAAAATACGTGTTATCGAATTAACGCGTCGTATGGGTCAATAAAATATACGTTGATCATTCAACAAAGCAATAAAGGTTACAAATTAATAAATTGTAGCCTTTTTTATTAGCGACTTAATCACATCATTTGATAACTAAAAAACACAACTTTCCCTTCAAAAACCCCGTTCCTCAACTTTTTTTGATGTAAAAAAACGGCTACTAAAAAAAGCCACAGTTTAAAGCAGAATTATTTATTTAAGACAACATTGCTAAGTAGAATTTTGAACCCAAAAACCCCACTCCTCAACTTTTTTTGGTGTAAAAAACGGCTAAAACGCCATAGCTTAAAGCCGAATTATTTATTTGAGACAACATTGCAAAGCAGAATTTAGCCTCCCAAAAACCCCACTCCTCAACTTTTTTTTAGATAAAAAACATAAAAAAACACCCTAGTTGGGGTGTATGATTTATCTTCGACATCAAGCTCTACGTAAAATATACAGACCTTATTTATAGCCTTTTTTCTATCAGCGGATTTGATAAATCCTATCCGATAGCGCCATCAGGCACAGTGTGCTCTGCTATTAATGCAATTCGCTAAAATAATTCTTCAACTCCTGAATAAACGCACTATCTACCATGGCAGGGTATTTATTTGCCTGCCATGATTGTAAAAATAATAGATGCTGAACCGTTAAGGGTTTATTCATATCGCGAAATTCGTTTAACTGTTCGTTTATCTCTTGGGATGTTGTGAGAAGGGATTGTGGTGTTTTCTGCTTCGGTATTTGGCAATGCTTTTGGTACCATAATTCATAACCACTTAAATCATAATCACCCAATAACTCATAACCCGTTAAATTAGGGCTGGCATTGGGATAGCGTTTAGTAATAGAACGGGTAGGAAATCCACCGCAAATAATAATTTCATCAATTTTTTTTATATACTTTGCCGTTACCTTTAAGTTAAAACCCAATAATTGCTGAACCACATATAATGATTGATTATAAAGCTTTAAAAAATTACCTTCAGCAATAAACTGAACCGGCCTTTTACTTAACGCGATTTTATCTTCAATATTCATTTTATATTACTCCTTTAATATCTATATTTTTAACCACCACACTCGGTGCCCAGCATTTTTGCCGCTTAGCCGCAAAATCGCTTTTTATGGCTAAACGACGTTGACTCCTTGAGTCAGCTTACTTTTAATGACTCAACACTATTTTTTATCACCCCCACCCTAAGGATTAAGGACGAAGGAATAAGAACTAAGGATAGGCACAAAGCCCGTAGTCGCCGTTGTAGTACCAAGTCACGCGCCCGTTGCTGGTGTTCACGACAAACTGGTTACTACCATGCGGGTCACTAGTCCAGTACCAACTGTAGGAGCCAACGCCAGAGTAACCGTCCATAGAGCCCCACTCCGTGAAAAAGCCAGAACCTATATGACGCATGTAAAGATTATTAGGAGAAGAAGGAGTGGCGCCGACGGAACCCTGACAGTAAGAACTTGAATTAGTACCACGACAAGATGCATTGGTTAAATCCTTTACGCGAGGTACTCGATAACCAATACGATTACACCAAGATAATGTATTAGAATAAGTGTCAGATATAGTACCTCGGTTGACGAACCACTGCTTCAAAGTAAAACCATATTTTACGACTGGAGCACCATTACTATCACGACCGACCAACTCGAATGTCTGAGGCAAAGTAGGTTTAGAAATAAGACCAGGATTGTCTGAACTATGCTGGGATGTGGTAGCGTAAGGACCAGTTAAAGTAACACGAACGCTTGTAGCAGTAGAATTAGACATTGTGACTGTGATACCTCCCTGAGAAACAGGAGACCAAGACAATGGCTGACTACTACCGGTAATGAGTAAATCAAAGTACAATCCATTAGCACCAGTTGTAGGAAAGTTTCTACCGTAAAGTGACGGGTCAGTTGACTGAGGGATAAAACCATTAGAGGGGTCCCACATTGAAGCTGGGCCAGCATAATTACCTGTACCGTAAGTCAAATTAGGTCTGGCAAATTTAACACAAACTGAGGAACCAGGCTTAGGATTGACGTAATAAGTCACATTACTTTCACGGAAAGTACTACGATTAGGAAAACCATAACGAGTAGATAATGTACCGTTAGTACTAGATAACTTAATCCTATAAGGTGCAGAACCATTACATGTCGTTAACACAGTATTACGTGATACAGGCCGATTGTTTCTATCGACGATAGATAAACTTAAAGAACCTGTAGCAGTAACGCCAGAATCTCCATCATCATCTCCCCAATAATTATAAGGAGGACCGATAAGAGAACTTAAAGCGACTGAATTAGTATCAGTAGGAACCAACATACCTATATCAGCAAAACTCTGACCCGCAGCCGGCAAGACGATAGGTCTTGAAGAAGATGAAGGATTGTTAGAAGGCGTGTAATTAGCTCCGTTAGATAGTGTAATCCCAAGCAGACCGTTTGTATTAACAACACGAGTACGACCACCATCGAAAGTCAAATACGGTGCACTACCCTGTATCGCATTCTTAGTTGTCTGTGAAGTTAATGCGTGGCCCGAAAAAGGAAGGAAAAACGCCACGAAAAAAACAATCTGCCGGGATAATTTAGAAAAATCGAAGGTGCGAAAAGAGGATCCGCTAAACGATCGAGAAAAGGATCGCGGAAGCGATTGCGCGAAAATTCGCAGAATTTCATTTGATTGCGTGGAAAAATAAGTTTCAGTGAAAAAATTAAACTGGGTGCTAGACTTAGACGAATTTAAAAGATAGGTTGGCCAGGTTGCCTGTTGCCTGTTGAAAATTATAATGCATTTTAGACTACCTTGTCAAGTAATTTTTTGATTTATTTGCGATTTTATACTTTTCTGTCAAATTTTAGCCTAGTAGCTAAAACCGTGTAAAAAGTATAGTGATTGGAAAAACACGATGCAACACTTTTTTTCGCTCATTTACGTTAACTTTTGTAAATAGGATCTAAAAAGGATCTAACCGGTATTTGATTAACTTATGTTTTAATTAAAGATATTGCAATTACAAATCTTTAAAATTAGAGCGATTGATCCTCAAAAATTTTATTTTAGAGCTTTGAATTAGAAATTCAGTGATTTTGATATTTTAATAATTTTTTAAGTAAAATTTAAAACCTCAAAAACCCCGCTCCTCAACTTTTTTTAATGGAAAAATACAGCTACTAAAAAGCGCCATAGTTAGAGCAGAATTATTTATTTGAGATAATATTTCAAAACAGAATTTAGACCCCAAAAACCCCACTCCTCAACTTTTTTTACAAAAGCGAGTTGGATGTTATAAGAATTATTACGATATAAAAAACACCGCCTATACGTAACTGGATTTATTAATAACAATCGGCGATAATCAATTTAATAATATTAAAACTAATGTAACCATGTTTACTATTTATCATTCTAATCAAGTCGATTTACTCAAATCATTAGTCAGCGAATTAATGCGCAGAGACCCATTAGAGCAAGTATTTACACCTGATATGGTCATTGTGCAAAGCCAAGGGATGGCGCAGTGGTTACAAATTGAATTGGCTAACGATCTTGGTATTGTGGCTAATGTTGATTTTCCCTTTCCGAGTCAATTTATTTGGCAGTTATACCAAGCCCTTCTGCCTGAGGCACCAATTGAAAATAGTTATAATGTCGAATCAATGACTTGGCGTTTATATTATCTATTGCCAAAAATTATTGAGCGGCCAGAATTTGAAACAATAAAATTTTATCTTAATATTGATAAAGAAGAACGAAAACAGTACCAATTAGCAACTCGCATAGCAAAATTATTTGACCAGTATTTAGTTTATCGCCCAGACTGGCTAGCCAAATGGGAAGCCAATCAAACAGTCACTGAATTGAACAACCATCCGGATGAGAAGTGGCAAGCGGAATTATGGCGTCAACTCATCTCGATTAGCCAACCCTATCATCGTGCTAACATTTATCAACAAATGTTAGAGATTATGTTAGATAGTGACTTTGATCGCGCCCGATTAAACAATTTACCTAAGCGGATTTATATTTTTGGCATCACCTCTTTGCCCCCAATTTATCTATCACTATTATCCGCACTTGGACAACATATAGATGTTCACCTCATGTTTAACAACCCTTGTAAATGGTATTGGGGAGATATTGTTGAAATATCGGATACACAAAACCCACTACTGACATCGTGGGGAAAATTGGGACGAGATAACCTATTTTTATTGCAAGAGTTTCAAAATAAGCAGGATATTGATCTCTTTGTCGACAATGAACGTAATTGCCTATTACATGCTATTCAGCAAGATATTTTAGAGCTCTACCGTGAAGCACCAGTAGATGAAATCGATAACCAAGATAGATCGATAACATTTCATGCTTGTCATAGCGAACAGCGGGAAGTCGAAGTACTTTATGATTATCTATTATCGGCATTTGATGCCGATCCTACACTGGAATTACGTGATTGTATTGTCATGGTTTCAGATATTGATAAGTATGTACCTTATATTCGATCCGTATTTGGAAATGCTGAAGGACAACGTCATTTACCATTTACCATTTCCGATCAAAAAGCGCGTAACATCGATCCAATTGTGCAAGGATTTTTTGCTATTTTAAACTTTACTGAAAGCCGCTTTACTGCCGAAGAGTTATTTAACCTGCTAGAAATCCCAGCAATTGCTGAAAAATTTACCATAAGTGAGCCACAACTAACTTTATTACATACTTGGATTATTGAGTCTGGTATTCGTTTTGGTCTCGAAAATGCTCACAGTTGGCTATTTGGTCTTGAGCGCTTACTACTTGGTTATACCATGAATAGTGAACAAGGTGGCTGGCAACAGATATTACCTTATGATGGGGCTACAGGATTAGATGCCGAATTAATCGGCCAATTAGCAGAATTTATAAAATCTGTACGTAAATGGCTAAATATTTTAAGTGAAGACAAACCGTTATCTGAATGGCAAAGTTGCTGTATTGAGCTTATCAATGACTTCTTTGTTAGCAATACCTCGCGTGAATCAATTTTACTCATGATCCAAGAAGAGTGGGAAAAACTGATCAGCAGTGGTTTAAATGCCAATTTTACCGACAATATTTCGATAACCGTCTTACATGATGCAATGCAAACCCGATTGGAACAAAGCCATTTAGCGCATCGATTCTTAGTTGGTAAAATAAACTTTTGTACTATGATGCCAATGCGTTCTATTCCGTTTAAATTGGTTTGCTTATTAGGTATGAACGATGGTGACTACCCAAGAACATCATTACCTTTAGATTTTGATTTAATTGCACAAAATCCAAGACGCGGCGATCGTAGTCGACGCATTGATGATCGTTATCTATTTTTAGAAGCTATTTTATCGGCACAAAATCAACTCTATATCAGTTATATTGGCCGTGATATGAAAGATGATAGCGAACGTTATCCATCGGTATTGGTTGATGAACTTTGGGATTATATTGTGCAGTATTATGCAACGGATGAAAATTCCACTAAAAAAAATCATCTAATAGATAAATTAAAAACATTGCATACCCGCACCCCATTTAATCCGCTAAATTTCTTAAATGAGCCCAGAAGTTATGCCGATGAGTGGTTACCAGCAGCGTTAAAAGCAGGGGAAAGCCAATCATTTATCAGTGATATCACCAATATGGTTGTTGATAACATCAATTTGGATGAACTAAAGCGATTTTATCAACACTCTATTCGATTTTTTTTACAAAAACGCTTTAATTTTTATATCAATTATTTAGATGACACATTACCCGATGCCGAAAACTTTAGCCTAGATAGCTTGAAACGCTATCAACTCAATTTACAGATTCTAAATGAGATGATCACTAAGGACTCAACTGATAATTTGTATCAACGCCTAACATTGACGGGTGAATTACCAGATGGAGCTTTTGGTGAGATTATTTATGATGAACAATGTGAATTATTACAGCCATTAGCCAACAAAATCATTAAAGAGCGAACCGATCTTTCAACGTCAGAGGTGAATTTAACCATTTCGATAGATAAACAACATTATCAATTACAAGGATGGTTAACTCATGTTCAACAAGATGGCATTTTAACTTGGCGACCGACTAATCTCTCTATCCGTGATGGTATATCATTATGGATTGACCATTTAATTTATTGTATTTTAAATACAGATAAAAGCCAAAGTCGATTATATGGGCGAGAAGACAACCAATGGCGTTTTTCACACATTGATGCTAACCAAGCTTTAGCAATATTAACTGATTTGGTTGACGGTTATATACAAGGTATTAATCAACCGATGTTGTTACCATTACAAAGCGCATGGAGTTGGTTAATTACCGCATATAATCCAAAAACAGCAGAAATTGAGCCGAGTGAAAAAGCCATCAGTAAATTATTAAATGCATGGCAAGGTGGACAATTTCACTCCGCTGAATGTGATAGTTATTACGCAAGATTATACCCTGAGTTGAACAATGAATTAATTGAGCAAATAACCCATCTTGCTCAGCGATTTTTATTACCGGTATTATTACATCAAGTCGAAGAATAGGAGGCATTATGTTTATTGATACACATTGCCATTTCAATTTTCCTGCTTTTGTTACCGATTTAGATAATTCAATCAACCACATTCGCCAAGCTCAGATTACTGGTTTAATTATTCCGGCCGTATGTGCTGATCATTTTAGCCAAATTTTGCAACTCAGCGGACAGTATCATGAACTTTATGCTGCACTTGGCCTACATCCTATATATCAACACTCCCCTACTGACCTTGAAATATTAGTAGATAAAGTTAGTACTCACTTAAAAAAAATAGTCGCTATTGGCGAAATCGGTTTGGATCGTTATGACAACTCGATTGCGTGGCAACAGCAACTTAATTTTTTCCGAGCGCAATTGAGTATAGCCAAGCGCTTTGATTTACCGGTTTTAATCCATTCCCGCAAAACACACGATGTTATCTATCATGAATTACATCAAGCCAATTTACCCTATCGTGGCGTGATCCACGGTTTTTCTGGAAGTTATCAACAAGCCATGCAATTTGTTAAATTAGGCTATTACATTGGTGTGGGTGGCGTAATAAGCTATGCGCGAGCCAATAAAACTCGTCAAACCATCGCCAAATTACCGCTCGAAAGTTTAGTGTTAGAAACCGATGCACCTGACATGCCGTTAAGTGGCCGGCAAGGACAAATCAATCGACCAGAAAATATTGTCGATATTTTTAAGATTCTTTGTCAATTACGTCCTGAAAATCCGATAGAAATACGCGACACAATTCTAACAAATACCTTGACGCTATTTAATAGAATCAATAAAATGGAAATACTAAATCAAACTTAACCATATAATTATTAAAAAATTATTCAGCCACAAGGTGGTGCTTATGTCTCGACGCTATAGTCAGTTATTTGTGCAATCCCTTATTTCACTTACTCGATTATTTCCATTATGGGCAGTGCTTTGCGCAATAATCGCCTATTTTTTACCTAACGCATTCCTTCCAATTCGCCCCCATACATCACAACTATTAATGTTTGTCATGTTTACCATGGGCGTAACGTTAAGTATTGATGATTTTAAACGCGTCGTTACCAAACCTAAAGCGGTAATAATTTGCACCCTACTGCATTATATTGTTATGCCACTAACCGCATTGATCTTATCTAAATTATTTACCATGCGACCTGAGTTATTAGTTGGCATGGTTTTAGTTGGTAGTGTTGCGAGTGGAACCGCCTCGAATGTAATGATTTATCTGGCTAAGGGTGATGTGGCTTTATCGGTCACCATCTCATCAGTATCAACACTTGTTGGTGTCGTGGTCACCCCGCTACTTACACTACTATTAGTCGGCACCACTGTTGAAGTACCAGTATGGGATATGTTAGTACATATTGTCCAAATCGTACTTGTTCCAATATTATTGGGATTAATTGTTCATCACTTTTTATATTCAGTAGTAAAAAAATGTGAGCGCTTCCTACCATTACTCTCAATGTTATGTATTTTATTAATTATTTGCATAGTGGTAGCGGGTAGTCATGCGCTCATTGGTCAAGTCGGTATCACGGTCATTTTTGCCGTAATCATCCATAATGGAATTGGTTTGTTAGGTGGTTATTGGGGAGGACGTTTATTTGGATTTGATGAATCGACCTGCCGAACCATGTCTTTAGAAGTGGGAATGCAAAACTCAGCATTAGCTGCAACACTGGGTACCACCTATTTTTCAGCTTTATCAGCACTGCCAGCTGCGGTATTTTCTGTTTGGCACAATATTTCTGGCTCACTCTTGGCGGGTTATTGGCAAGGCAAACCGGTTAAAGATAAGAAAAAAGCTAATAATTAATTATCATAAAATAGCATTCATGGGCTCTCTTACCCAATCATAAAGGTAAGAGAGCATAATCTTAGCGCTAAGCATATCATTCGTGCAATTTAATAACATTAGGCTGAATAAAATGAATCGCGAATTACCTCCTTTTGTCTATCGAATATTACCTTGGATTGCAGCCTTTGCTTTTTTTATGCAATCGCTTGATACCTCGATTTTAAATACTGCGCTGCCAACCATGGCTAAAGATCTCAATGAATCGCCATTAAATATGCAATCAGCGGTAATTTGTTACGCATTAACCTTGGCACTATTTATTCCGGTAAGTGGGTTTTTATCTGACAAATTTGGTACCAAAAACGTGTTTGTCATGGCGGTCGCACTCTTTACATTAGGATCATTGCTTTGTGCGCTATCTAATTCGTTAATATTCTTAGATATATCAAGAGTAATTCAAGGCATTGGTGGCTCAATGATGGTCCCCGTTTCCCGTTTGGTTTTAATTAAGGCATTTAAACGTAATGAGTTTTTATCCGCATTAAATACTGCCACCATTCCCGGATTAATTGGACCAGTACTCGGACCTGTTTTAGGTGGTTATTTGGTTGATATGGTAAGTTGGCATTGGGTCTTTTTGATTAATTTGCCCATTGGTATTTTAGGCGTACTTGTCAGCTTAAAATATATGCCGAACCTAAAAGGTGAACACATGCCTTTTGACGCATTTGGATTTATTTTTATTGTTATTACCTTCATCAGCGCGACGCTGAGTATTGAATGTTTAAATGAAGGCCAACAATATTATTTACCGCTATCGCTTGCTATTATTAGCATCGTATTTCTCTTTATTTATCGTAGCTACGCCAAAAAGAGACAAGCACCGCTGTTTCCACTCTCATTATTCAATATCCGTACATTCAAAATTGGCATTATCGGGAATTTAGTTTGTCGCTTAGGTATTTCAGGTGTACCTTTTCTTATTCCGTTATTTTTACAGGTTGGATTTGGCTATTCAGCCATGTTTGCCGGAATGATGTTAGTACCAATGGCGATCGCTTCAATTTTTACACGCTTTTTTATTACCAAATTATTAGCTCGATTAGGTTATCGTTTTGTGCTGGTTGCTAATACTATTTTGGCGGGAATATTGATTCTTTTACTGTCATTATTAAATCTAACCACACCACTAGTCATATTAGGTATTTTACTATTTTGTATTGGTGGCGTTAACTCAATGCAATTTACCTCAATGAATAGTATAACTTTAGCTAACCTACAAGGCGAAAACACTAGCAGTGGCAATAGTTTAATGGCGGTCAATCAACAATTAGCTATTAGTTTTGGTACTGGCTTTGGTGCGGTATTGGTTAGATTATTTAGCAACTCAACAACGACTATTCACGCATTTCAGCTATCCTTTGTTATACTAGGTGTGGTAACTATGCTATCAAGCATAATCTTTGCTCAATTAACAAAAGAAGATGGTCAAAATTTAACGGCTCGGCACTAAACAACAAGGAGATAACAATATGTTTCAGTATCAAATCATTCCCGTTACAGCTTTTCAAGAAAACTGTAGCATTATTTGGTGTGATGAAACAAATCAAGCCGCATTTATCGACCCAGGTGGTGAGCCAGAACTACTAAAAAAAGCAGTTGAAAAGCTTAATGTAGATATTAAACAAATACTGCTTACCCACGGTCATTTAGATCATGTTGGTGCAGCGGTGGAATTAGCTAAACACTATAACGTTAAAATTATTGGCCCTAGCCAAGAAGATGAATTTTTACTGTCAGGCTTACCACAACAATGCATACAATTTGGTTTTCCTCACATTGATAGCTTTTTACCCGATCGCTGGTTAACCGAAGGTGAACAAATAAAAGTAGGAAATGTCACTTTAGATGTTTTATTCTGCCCAGGTCATACTCCGGGCCATATCGTATTTATTAACAAACAAGATAAAATTGCGTTTGTGGGTGATGTGCTGTTCAAAAGCAGTATTGGACGAACCGACTTTCCTCGCGGAAATCATGCAGATCTGATCTCATCAATTACCCATAAACTCTTTCCATTAGGCGACGATTTTATCTTTGTACCTGGTCATGGCCCGATGTCGAGCTTTGGTAATGAACGAATGACTAACCCTTACTTAGTATAACGTCACTATTTATTTAAATAGATTAAAGAATAATGTAAACTTTTTTGAAACAAAAGAGTTTACATTATAAATTTTTGTATTATTATTGCACTACTGTTTATCTTTTAATGGTAGAAAATAATGAAACTCACAACATATTATCCAACTTATATCAATACACTATTTAACTTATCATCTTGGCAACGCAAACTGTGTGCAACTACAGGGGCGGCCCTACTGCTAGGGTTAGCAGCTAATATCAGTATTCCCACATACCCAGTACCATTCACACTTCAATCGTTAGCCGTATTGTTAATTGGCGCTTTTTTAGGTCGTAAACTAGGTGCATTAACCATACTTCAATATCTCTTTTTAGGTGCAATGGGATTACCACTATTCGCTAACGGTAGCGGTGGAATTATGGCATTAGCTTCACCGTCATCAGGTTATTTGTATGGTTATATATTTAGTGCTTATTTAGCCGGTTTTGCTGCAGAAAAAGGGTACGATCGTCACTTTATTTTAGGATTAATTGCCTTTGCTTGTGCACATCAACTCTTATTTGTATTTGGTGTCGTTTATCTAATGGGATATTTGCATATTTCACTTATCGAAGCATTAAAAGTCGGCTACTTACCTTTCGTTGGTGTTGATGCAGCTAAATTTATTATTGCAACTTGCGTAATGTTCTCATTATGGCGCCACCACGCACGCAAATAACCATGCAAATTGGCGATATTATTTTCCAAGCCCAGAATGAAGAAAGCGAATTCAATACCGCAGTGACGCATTCTGGTGCCGACACGGATGAAATAATCAAACAGATAAACCATGTTGGATTATATATTGGTAATAATATCGTCATAGAAGCCACTCAACAGCATGGAGTGATTCAACAACCCCTTAATGACTTTTTAGCGAGGGCTAAATATAATCTGGTCGCAACCATTTATGATGATTCAGTCATCAAAAATGCAATAACCCGAGTTAAAACGTGTTTAGGATTGCCCTATAACCATAGTTTCCGTGCTGAAGATGAAGGATTTTACTGTAGCGAATTAATTACTTATGCCTTTAAATACCCATCAGGTGAAGACTATTTTCAGCGCTATCCAATGAATTTCAAAGATTCTGCGACTGGCCAAATTATTCCTTATTGGATCAAATACTACCAAAAACAACCCATCCCGCAAGGCGAACTTGGCTCACACCCTCAGCAATTACTTAGACAAAAAGCCCTATTCAAAACAATCGTGAATCATCATAAATGCGTTAAAAATACAGTTAAAAAAATTTAACAGTTGACATGGGGCGATTAAATCTATAATATGCGCGCTACATTTCGGTTCCTCCATAGTTCAGTCGGTAGAACGGCGGACTGTTAATCCGTATGTCACAGGTTCAAGTCCTGTTGGAGGAGCCAACTTTTCACTTTATCTCATATCTATACATCTCTATTTGATTATAAATCAATATCTTGTATTTTTTTTAGTATTCCTCTTATCCATATACATCTATCAATTTTTCTATCAATTCAATATTTTTTCGGGTTTAAATGCGGGTCAGCAAAAATGCTCTTTTTTTTCATCACTAATCTATCGCCTCTAAAGCGTCAGAGCCTTCGGGTGTATAAAAATGGAATAAATAACTTTCATTAGTTCTTTTGGAGAAGTTACGAAACCTAATTAAAAGTATTAAAAATTTATTCATTATTTCCAATCTACATTGTTATTCTTTATCATGCTTTTATATTAAGATTAATCTATTGATTGGACTAATATCCAAGGATTGAATTATTATTTAGGTATAGTTGAAAGTTCCTTTAACTCGACTTCGTACAAATCATCAAAGTTGTATATTTTTTTAGATATTATTTTATTTCTTTCATATTGCGTAATGATTTTGTAGTCTTTACCGAACTCGTCGGGGTGGTAATATGTAGTTTCTATCAATTCCCCTTTTTCATTATATTTTTTCCATAACCCAACTTGGATTCCTGTACCATTATAACTTCCTTGACATCCTGATAATTTTAATTTTCCATTTGGAAAATACTCTATTATAGGTTTTTGACATGAAGCACTATCAGTTGATAAAGTTTTATTAAAATCATGTTCATTTTCGTCTGCAAAACTTGTATTGCATGAACATGAAATGAATACTATTGCAAATAGTAAATTTAAATTCTTTTTAAAATTGCTCATAATTAAAATTTTTTTAGTTTTTTTTCATCCAAATGATTGTATTTACTATTTAATGGATCGATTCAAAATTGCCATTTTTATTTATTTTAAATTTTAATAAATGTGATTCTATTTTAGGTACTGTGGTGTGTTTGATAATATTTCCTCTATCATCAATTAAAACCTCATTTTTAGAAAATTCTTGAATGAATATATTTCCATCTTTATCAATGGCAAAATCATTCCAGTAGGTGACTTCAAATGTGAATCTATTGTCTATTAATAAAGCATCAATCCTATTTCCTGCATGATCATAACTGTTTATTTGAAAAAATAAACAGGGATATTCTGACTCAACCCATCCTTCGTATATAATCCCTGTAACTCTTTGTAAACCAATTGAAACGTCTAACACAGGGTAATAATATTTTGATATTGAATAATAATCATGAAAATTTTTAGGCTTAATATTTTTTTCTAATTGGGTAAATTCTTTTTTTCCAAAAATTGAGCATTTATTTTATAAGTACCCGTATTTTCATCATAAGAATAAAATTTCTTTAACCCATCAGATGTAAAAGCAAAGTATGTTGAATGGCGGTATTTTTCGTACTGCCATTTGAACTACCGATGATAATTAGCATAAAAAACAGAAAAAGAAGGATATGTTTCTTCATTTTTAATCTCTTTTATAAACTTCAATCATTTTATTATCCATAAAGTCTGGTGATTGAAAATAATATTTTTTATCCTTAATAAACAGGGTAAAGATAAAATCGCCTTGTGTTTGTTCTTTTGCTAATCTTTGATAGGCGCAAATATTGTCATCGTCTTTTAGGAATAATGGTAAATCATAATCAAGCGTATTGAGTTTAATCTTAGTATCACTAATAGTAACAGTTAAATTAGTGGAAAAATAATGACCATTAAAATCTTTTAAGGTAGTTGGTTGATATTGCGAAATAGTGTTAATTGCTGTTTGATAATGTTGTTTGTAGCGTTCTTCTAACTCAGGATGTTGTTCGACTAATGCTTCGGTGACAAAGTCCCCTAGAAAGTATCGAGAATTTTTAGGATCTCGATAAGAATATAGTTGTGATTGTTCAGTGTGCTTATCGGTAAGTAAAAACCATGACTGCGAACCTAACAGGATATCATAAAGTTTATTATTTTTCGTTAATTCAGCTTTAATATAGATACCATCAGGGGTAAAACCATAGAAATGTTCAAAATTAACATCATCAGGTAAGTACTCTTCGTGCTTATTTTGAGTAATTTCGAGAATATTGTCTGCACTTAAATTCCAATCTAAACACATTTGATAATAAATTAGATTTCGAAATTTTAAATCATGACATGACTTAGAAATATTGGTAATCTCATCTTGCGCTTTACAAGAGAAAATTATTAATAAGCTTGTTATCAGTATTAAAAATTTATTCATTATTTTACTCTTAAACTGTTAAATTTTTTTATATAATTAATGCCAATAATTCATCATTTTTTTATATACATCTTTTCCTTCATTTGGATCTTTTGCACATAAATCTTCGTGACATTTTACATCATCAATTGTTAAATTATAGTGTTGTAAAAGAAATTTAACTAAACAAGATAATGACTTAGCTTACTCTTCTGTTACCTCCTGCCAATAGCCGTGAGGTAATATTGTTTACTTACCACCATTCATATTTATGAGGGTGATAAGCATAATAATCGTTTGTTTACTACACAATCTTTAATTCAATTCATCAATTTCTTTATCCACAAATTTGCGTTCGACAAGCTCACCGTCTTTATAGGTTTCTGTGTACAAAAGTTTGCCTTTTTTGCGAGTGGATAAGATGGGTTCATACAGTTCATTATATTGTTGTTCTAATTGATGACATTTCCAAATACCAGCAGGCAGGCCATTTTTGTATTCCGATTCGAGATAAATATAACCGATACCTAAAGGCGCATATTTACTGCCTGTTATCTCTATCCATACCCCCTCGCGAGTATGGTTTTGAACTAAACCTTCCTCTGTATCATTAAGATCTGTATTTTGAAAAGAACCATTAGTATCATAATAGCGGATGAATTTGCCTTGGGGTGTCAGTTGGTATGTTCTTTTTTCATTAGCAGCACTGTCTGTCTCATCACTACCAAAATCCCTAATAATTATTTTCCCATTATCATAATAGAAAAATCGATAGCTTCTACCCAGATCATTTCCATATTCGTAAGTGGCTGCTAATTTATCCACAATTTGATCAGAGCTGATAGAGATAATGGATTGAAAAATAAGGTGTCTTCCATACTCGCAATGGTTGCATTCTAACTCAAGGTTCTCGGTGGTGAGTAGAAACAGATCAAACTGAGGAAAGCCGGCTATTTTTTCCACATGAACTGTAATCTTCTGGTTTAAAATATCGTTGATATTAAATGGGATATCATAGGAATCCTGAACAATCTGCTTTAAATTTTCTTGGGTTAAAGTAATCTTATAGGATTGTTCTGATTGGGACTGCTTATCTAAATTTCCGGCTAATTCATCAAAAGCCTTTTCATTCCCCGAACGTTCACTTTCTGTTTCTGCATGTTGCCAATGTGTTGCAAAGGGATATAAAACATGTTTATCACCAATTGGCGGGCTGGCAAGCGGAGCTTGCATAATTTGGGTAATAAGATCGTCTTTTTTATTTTTATTAATCGGTTGGCTATTCGCCATTTGATTACTCATAAATAAGAGGGTTATACATACTATTATCAATCTCATTGCCAATATTCCTTGTACATTTTTTACTCCCCCGTACTTTAAAAAATGCTTGTATAGAATAACGGGTGCAGTATATGAGTGCGGTTTTCAGAATTTATGGAGAGTATATACCTGATTTCAGATAATAGTGAATTTATTTTAGGTGGATTTTTAATTGATAAGTTACTATGAATATTAACAATTTTTGCCAATATACTTTTTTATTATCACGCATATTATGCACGGCAATCCATAGTAAAAAAATCCTGAATAATTATATATCATTTAGTCGCAATAAATTGGTATATCATTATTCAGGATTTTTATGTTGATTTTCTATAAAACTATTTAAAACTAATTCTTTTTTAAAACTATAATTTTCTATTGCCTAATACGCCATATTTGAAGTAATCTTCCATACCTATATTATCCTCAGTATTATAATCAGCAGGTATAGGGCAGTCCAATATTTTGGTCTCAATTGGTAAAGGTTTTAATTTTATTTCCTTAGTGACTTCATAAATTTTTTCAATCTCAAAAAAAACATTTTCTTCATCAAATGTCCCCAAACAAATTCCATTTTTATTATTTTCTAATCGAACATCAATAGAATATACATATTTATTAGCAACGGGGAGCACATCTCTTAAAATGTCATTTTTATCATATAAGAGAATATAATAATTTTTATGATTATCTTTAATTTCAATGGGTCGAACATAATAAAACTCTGCATCAAGACCAAAAGTATCTGGAAGCATATAGTCTTCATTATTAAGCTTAAAAAGCTTGTCTAACTCTTTTGATTTAAAATAATCATTATTTCGATCATATTGTGCTTCATAGACAAATTTTGTATCTATATATTGATTTTCGTAGGCATTACAACCGAATGGTAAAAAAATTGCTAAAAATAAACTAATCAAATAGTTTTTAATTTTAGTGCGGTTTATTTTCATTTTCATCATCTTTATCTTTGGTATTATAGGAATTTAGTCTAATTTTTGCCGATATATTTTTTTATTACCACGCATTTTATGCACTGCAATCCATAGTATAAAAATCTAGAATGGTTAAATACCATTTATTATCTAATTGGGTTAGATAAAATATAATTCTTTGATGTCTTTGTTTATAAGTTACGATATATCATAATTATCTAATCTTCTTTCGAGTAACTGTTTCTTTATTTCGTTACTTAATAATTGTGGTTAATTAACCGCTTTATAAAAAGCAAAAAAATATCAAAAAAGTAATATGTGGTAAAAATTGCTTCATAGGGTTTTCTCTTTTGTATTTTTACGTTTTAAAAAAAACAGTATAAGTAAAACTGAAATATAAAGAATTAAAGGAATCTTATAAATCATATCAATGATATTTTGTCCTATCATTTCATTTTCATCAGGAAACAAAACATAATAACTATTGTGACTTAAATAATTAATATAATTATAATTTTCAGAAAGAGGATTCAATTTTAGCGCCAAAAAGACAGTAGGATCATCGTTGCAAATAAGAATTTGGGTAAAACCTTTAATTAATAGTAATAGTATTATTAAGATCTTTAATAATTTCATATTGTCATCCATTTATAATCTTATTGAACTGATTGAATTTCGACTTTAATTCGGGGATGTGCTTCATAGATATTAATTTTTCCCTATTCTTTTCTTCCAATAATATAATGATATTCAATATCTACCCAATTATTTTTTACAATATGTCTTTTTTCTACTTGATTAACTTTTGTAGTAAAACCATAAAATCTCTCACAAAAACCAATTTTACGAATTCTAAATCCGACTAAAGCAGATTTTTATACCAAATATCTCCCCCACAAAACGCCAAATCTTCACATTTCATAATAAAAGATTCATAATAAACTTCGCGTTTAATTGTCCATATTCGATATAAAATAGAATCGATAAGATTAAAGGAGATTGACCAATGCATGTGCACTTTATCATCCACGAAGATTTCGAAGCACCTGGCGCATATGAGCAATGGGCAAAAATGCATCAACACACCATTAGTTATTCTCGTGTTTATCTTGGTGAGCCGCTTCCCGATAAGATAGATAAGATTGATATGTTGATTATTATGGGTGGTCCTCAATCACCAGCAACGACTAAAAAAGAGTGTCCACATTTTGACTCATTAGCCGAGCAAGCCATCATATCTACGGCAATCAAATCACAAAAAATAGTCATCGGTGTCTGTCTTGGCTCGCAATTAATTGGTGAAGCCTTAGGTGCACATTTCGAGCATAGTCCGGAAAAAGAGATTGGCAAATTCCCAATTACGTTGACTGAAGCAGGCAAAAAAAATCCGCTTTTTGCGCATTTCGGTGATAGTTTGGCGGTCGGCCACTGGCACAATGATATGCCGGGTTTAACTCAAGATGCCAAAATCATTGCCTATAGTGAAGGCTGTCCACGGCAAATCATTGCCTATGGTCCATTCGTGTATGGTTTCCAATGTCATATGGAGCTAACCCATGACGTGGTTGAACAACTTATTGCTCACTCTGAAAACGACCTAAAACAAGCCGAGAAATACCGTTTTATTGATACTCCCCAGCAACTTCGTTTACATGACTATTCTGAAATGAATCAAAAGCTTTTTGGATTTCTAGACAAGTTAAGCCTTTTATCACAGACCCAAAAATAATAAATTTGATGATGATATAGAAACAATCCAAAGCTATATCATCAAAAAATCATAAGTAACGAAAATTAAACAAAAATTAGGATAGCCACCAGCTATCTAAGTAATAGTTTGTGAGATATATTGATAGTTCGTATACTCATAAAATAATGTAGTTAATAATTCCGATTAGATGAAAGGAGCGATTCCATGGCTTACACACTACCCCCTCTACCTTATGCTTATGATGCTTTAGAACCTTATATTGATACTGAAACAATGCATCTACACCATGATAAACATCATCAAACTTACGTAAACAATGCCAACGCATTATTAGAAACCCTACCTGCTGAATTAAACGATTTTTGTCCAGAAACATTATTAAAAAATTTAGACAAAGTACCAGCAGACAAATTGACTGGAATTAAAAACAATGTCGGTGGTCACGTTAATCACACCCTATTTTGGGAACTGCTAAAAATTGGAACCGAGCTTAAGGGCGAACTTAAAGCGGCAATAGAAAAAGATTTTGGTTCGGTTGATGCGTTTAAAGAAAAATTCTCAGCAGCGGCTGCAACCCGTTTTGGTTCAGGTTGGGCGTGGTTAGTATTGAAAAATGACAAACTTGAAGTCGTGTCAACCGCGAATCAAGATACCCCAATTATGGGCGAAAAATTTGCCGGCGTTTCAGGCACACCAATTCTAGCGCTTGATGTTTGGGAACATGCTTACTACTTAAAATACCAAAACCGCCGTGCGGATTACATTGGTGCATTTTGGAATGTCATCAATTGGGACAAAGTCGCTCAATTATATGCAGCAGCCAAAAAATAATCATCTCAAATAAACCTAAAAAATGACGCTTTATGCGTCATTTTTATTTTTTAGCATAGCGTTAAACGATCGCATTTACTCAAATGGCTAAAGCAAAGTCATTGCTAAGTTATACTTAAATCCGTTACAATGTACGATTAGTTAAAAACAGCAAAAATAGCAAAACATGTTTGAAATTAATCCTATCAAATCAAAAATAACCGAATTAACCGAACGAACGAATGTCATTCGGGGGTATCTTTGACTATGACCTCAAAAAAGAGCGTCTAGAGGAAGTCAATGCCGAACTAGAACAATCCGAAGTTTGGGCCGATCCAGAAAAGGCACAAGCATTAGGCAAAGAACGCGTCGCGCTAGAAGATATCATCAATACCATCAATACCTTAGAACAAGGTCTGGACGACGTCGAAGGTCTACTTGAACTTGCTATTGAAGCAGAAGATCAAGACACTTTTGACGAAGCCAATCAAGAAGTTGAACAACTCGAAAAAAAACTAGCCGGTCTTGAATTTCGCCGAATGTTTTCGGGTGATTATGACAGTGCTGACTGTTACTTAGATATCCAATCAGGCTCAGGGGGTACTGAAGCCCAAGATTGGGCGGAGATGTTACTGCGAATGTACTTACGCTGGGCTGAATCGAAAGGTTTTACAACCGAAGTGATGGAAGTATCAGACGGCGATGTAGCTGGCATAAAATCAGCCACAATCAAAGTAACCGGCGATTATGCTTATGGTTGGTTACGCACTGAAACCGGTGTGCACCGCTTAGTACGAAAAAGCCCATTTGACTCAGGAAACCGCCGTCATACCTCATTTGCATCGGTATTTGTCTATCCAGAAGTTGATGACAATATTGATATCGACATCAATCCAGCCGATCTACGCATTGACGTTTATCGGGCATCGGGCGCGGGTGGTCAGCATGTTAATAAAACCGAATCTGCTGTACGTATTACCCACGTACCAACGGGAATTGTGACACAATGTCAAAATAACCGCTCGCAACATAGCAATAAAGATCAGGCCATGAAACAGTTAAAAGCCAAACTGTATGAGCTTGAAATGCACAAAAAGAATGCCGAAAAACAACAAATGGAAGAAAACAAATCTGACATTGGTTGGGGCAGCCAAATTCGTTCGTATGTACTTGATGATTCACGAATCAAAGACTTACGCACCGGCGTTGAAACACGCAATACTCAAGCCGTATTAGACGGCGATTTAGATCAATTTATTGAAGAAAGCTTAAAAGCCGGTTTATAACTGGTGATAAATAAAAGGTAAAATTATGTCAACACAGCAAGAGCAACAAAACCATATTGAAGAGTTAAATAACGAGCTTACAATACGTCGTGAAAAGCTAGCTGCAATTCGCGAACAAGGCATTGCTTTCCCGAATGATTTCCGTCGTGACGCAATTTCAAGCGATCTTCATAAATTGTATGATGAAAAAACTAACGAAGAGTTAATTGAAAACAAAATTACTGTAACCGTTGCGGGTCGAATGATGATGCGCCGTATTATGGGTAAAGCCTCATTTGTATCATTACAAGATGTTGCAGGGCAAATCCAACTCTATGTCACTCGTGATGATCTACCCGAAAACTACTACAACGAACAATTCAAAAAATGGGATCTTGGTGACATCGTTGGGGCTAAAGGCTACTTATTCAAAACCAAAACAGGCGAACTATCAATCCACTGTGAAGAAATCCGCCTACTAACAAAAGCATTACGCCCATTACCCGATAAATTCCATGGCTTAGCAGATCAAGAAATGCGCTATCGTCAACGTTACCTTGATTTAATTACTAATCAACAATCACGTGACACCTTTATTGCGCGCTCAAAAGTGGTAACTGAAATTCGTAACTTTATGTTAGAAAACCACTTTATGGAAGTTGAAACCCCAATGATGCAAGTCATCCCAGGTGGTGCATCAGCCAAACCATTTATTACGCACCATAATGCGCTTGATCTAGACATGTATTTACGAATTGCGCCAGAACTTTACTTAAAACGTCTAGTAGTAGGTGGATTTGAGCGTGTATTTGAAATCAACCGCAATTTCCGAAACGAAGGGGTATCGCCAAGACATAATCCTGAATTCACCATGATGGAAATGTATATGGCTTATGCCGATTATAAAGATTTGATCGTATTAACTGAAGCGTTATTCCGTCGTTTAGCCATTGCCGTGACGGGGAATGCCGTAGTGCAATATGGCGAACATACTTTTGATTTCGGCAAACCATTTATCAAAATGACCATGCGTGAAGCAATCTGCCATTATCGCCCAGAAACCAATAATGCTGATTTAGATGATTTTGACAAAGCCTGTGCGATTGCAAAAGCAGTGGGAATCAAAGTTGAAAAAGGCTGGGGACTTGGTCGAGTGGTAACTGAAATATTTGAAGAAGTGGCTGAAGCAAACCTCATTCAACCAACATTTATCACCGAATACCCGGCAGAAGTCTCACCACTTGCTCGTCGAAACGATGAAAACCCATTTGTAACAGACCGCTTTGAATTCTTTATTGGTGGACGTGAAATTGGTAACGGCTTCTCAGAACTTAATGATGCCGAAGACCAAGCACAACGTTTTGCCGACCAAGTATCACAAAAAGACGCGGGTGATGATGAAGCAATGTTTTATGATGAAGATTACATCACCGCATTAGAACATGGCTTACCGCCAACAGCAGGGCTAGGAATTGGGATTGACCGAACCGTAATGCTATTTACCAATAGCCATACCATTCGGGACGTCATTTTATTCCCAACAATGCGTCCAGTTAAATAGTTTCGACAAAGTTAATCAAACTCACTTATTCACCAATAAGTGAGTTTTTTTATATCAAAAACCCCGCTCCTCAACTTTTTTTGCGATAAAACACCTCAAAAATAAACCCGCCGAGGCGGGTAATTCAAACGTCGCTTAGCCGCAAAATCGCTTTTTTTATGGCTAAACGACGTTGACTCTTCGAGTCAGCTTACTTTTAATCACCTAATACTATTTTTTATCACCCCCGCCCCCGCCCTAAGGATTAAGGACGAAGAAATAAAAACTAAGGATGGGAGCAAAGTCCGTAGCTGTCGTTGTAGCTCTGACTCACGTTACCGTTGTCTGTGTCCACGATAAACTGGTACCTACCATTCGGGTCACTAGTCCAGTACCAACGGCTGAGGAAGCCAACGCCTGAGTAAGTGTCCATACGACCCCACTCCGTGAAAAATCCAGAACCTATATGACGCATGTAAAGATTATTAGGAGAAGAAGGAGTGGCGCCGACTGAACCACTACACGAATCGCCTGAACCGATACCACGACAAGATGCATTGGTTAAATCCTTTACCTTAACAAGACGATAACCAATACTATTACACCAAGATAATGTATTAGAATAAGTGTCCCGCTTAGAACCACGGTTCACGAACCACTGCTTCAAAGTAAAACCATATTTGACAACTGGAGTACCATTACTATCACGACCGACCAACTCGAAAGTCTGAGGCAAAGTAGGGTTAGAAATAGGACTAGGACTGTCTGAATTATGCTGGGATTCGGTAGCGTAAGGACCAGTTAAAGTAACACGAACCCCTCCTGTAATAACTGGTGAATTTGTCATGGTAGCAGTAATACCACCATGAGACACTGGAGACCAAGACAACGAACCTCCACCACCAATGTCTAAATCAAAGTACAATCCATTAGCACCAGTTGTAGGAAAGTTTCTACCGTAAAGTGATGGCTCAGTTGACTGAGGGATAAAACCATTAGCAGGGTCCCACATTGAAGCTGGACCTGCATATTGACCAGTACCCAAATTCAAATTAGGTCTGGCAAAACAAACCACAGGCGCAGCCTTAGGATTGACGTAATAAGTCACATTACTGGCATTGAAAGTACTACGATTAGGAACGCCATAACGAGTAGATAATGTACCGTCAGTACTGGATAACATAACACGATAAGGTGCGTTACAAATCTCTGGCACTGTACTACGTGATACCGTTTGACCGCTTTTATCGACGATAGATAAACTTAACGTACCTGTAGCAGTAACGTCAGCATCACCATCATCATCACCCCAATAATTATTAGGAGGACCGATAAGAGAACTCAAAGCGACTGAATTTGTATCAGTAGGAACGAACATACGAATATCAGCAAAACTCTGACCCGCAACCGGCAAGACGATTGGGGTTGTAGATGAAGTATTATTAGAAGGCGTGTAATTAGCTCCGTTAGATAGTGTAATCCCAAGCAGACCATTAGTATCAACTGCACGAGTACGACCACCGTCGAAAGTCAGATAAGGTGCACTACCCTGTATCGCAT